>VGVR01000013.1 GCA_016873995.1 Gemmatimonadota bacterium | reverse complement strand
CAGCGCCCGCACCCCCAGCGATCGCGCCGCCGCCGCCACGAGCGCCCCCACCGGTGCCGCCCCCGCCGCGGCCACCGCCACCTGCCTGCGGGCCTCGGTCGAACGCCTCCCTGAGCCGCGCGATCACCTCCGAGCGCACGGTCTCCTGGAGGAACGGGTCGTCGAAGACGCGCTCACGGCGGAGCTCGCTGAGCCCGAGGTTCGGCACGAGGTAGGCGCCCGCATCGTGGATGCGCGCGGCGAGCGCCGCGTCGAGCGAGGGGCCGAGGCGCCCGTGCAGGAAACCCGTGACGCCGGCGTCCAAGAGGCCGGGCATGTCGTCGGTGTTCTGTTGGTGCACCACCACCGACATGCCGCGTCCGCGTGCTTCCGCGATGATCGCCCGGTAGAGATCGGGTGCGAGCTTCAGCTGCGATCCGCCGCGGTCGTCGACCCAGATCTTCACGAAGTCGATCCCCTTCGCGTCGACGGCGGCCACCGCTGCCCGCGCGTCGGCCTCCGAGGCGATGCCCCGCAGGACGGTCATCCCCGTGCGCTCGGCCACCGTGTTCACGTGCACCAGGAACTGGTTGTTGGGGCCCTGGCCCGGAGGCGCCATGCCTGCGGCGAATAAGAAACGCGCGCCCCCGACGGTGCCGGCCTCCTGAGCCGCGCGCAGCTCGAGCGCGAAGTCGTCGGGGTCACTCCCCGCCGAGAAGACCGCGCCGAAGCCGTAGTAGGCGTAGCGCTCGAAGTCCTCGATCATGTTTTCGCGCGTGTAGTTGTCGGCACTCCAGGTCGTGTACCCATCGTAGCCGAGGTGCGCGTGCGCGTCGATGAGAGCCGGGATCACGGTCTTCCCCGAGAGGTCCACCGCTGCGGTGCCAGTCGGGGCGTCGACCGCCCCGGCGGGACCGACCGCCACGATGCGGTCCCCCTCGACGAGCATCGCGCCGGGCTCGACTACCGTCCCGTCGCCGATGATCAGGCGCGCGCCCTGGTAGAGGGTGCGCGGTCCTGCGTCGGCCGCGTCTTGGTCGCCACCCGGCACGCACGCCTGGCCGAGGGCGAACGCGGCGAGCGTCGCGATGCGCAGGGCGTTCTTCATCGGCATCTGTGTGCTCCGATCGACGGTTTCGCGGATGCGCGGCGGCTGAGATTAGGCCGCGCTCGCCCATTCGGCCACCCGCCGCTGCGCCCCGTCGACTCACCCCGCCGCTACTGGGGCCGACGCTGTTGACCCGGCGCCGGGGTTCTTGAGCCGCCGCGAGGTCGGCTCGCGACGCGTTCGGGCTTCCGCTACCGGCCCTTCTCGCCCGCTCGCGGGGTGCCTAACGCGAGCCGCGACCCCAGGAAGGTCAGTGCGACGGCGGCAGCGATGACGAGCGACCCCAGCGCGGGCTGACCGACGAGTGCGTCGATGCGCTCGGCCCATATGCCGGTCGCGAGGGCGAGTGCGGTCGCGCTTGTGGCCGAGCCGACTCCGGTGGCGGACACGATGGAGAATCGCGACAGACCGAGGAGCCGTCCTAGGATCGAGCCCACGAGTGCACCCGTGCCGTTGAAGGGCACCGCGATGAAGAGGGCGAGGCCGACCCAGGCTGCACGGAACATCCACGGGTTGTGCTCGAGCACGCGCCCGCTGGACTCACCGGCGGCTGCCAGTCGCTTGGCGACGATCGGGAGTCTATCGAGCACGTGGATCCCGCCCATGATGACGAGCGCTGTGGCCACGTCGATGTAGACGACCAACGCGGCCAGCTCCCAGTGCCCCACGGGCGCTTGCTCCACGGCACCCGCGAGGATGACCAGCTTGCCGCCACCCACGAAGGTGCCCGCCGCGAGGCTCGCGATGAAACCCGCGGCCGCGGGGCTGTCGAAGAGCCCTGTCGCCAGCAGGATGAGCGCGAAGCCTGCGATGGGGCCGAGGACGAGAGCCCGCCGGGAAGCGGATGAGAGCTCGCGGGGTGCGGGTGCCGGGGCATCGTCGGACGCGGGCGTCATCGGCAGGCGGAGGCCGGCGGCACGCGCATCGGGACGTTCTCCAGCGGAGGTGGTGCCCTTTGGCGCTTTCCGGGGCAACAAGGAGTACCAGCGTCCGCGCGGTCGGGTCCAGGGGAAGGTCCGACGAAGAAAACGAGCGCTGATCAGCGCCGCGCGAGTCCGTACGCGAGCGGGCCGGTCGCGGCGGCAGCCGCGCCCCACGCGAGCGCTTGCGCGCCGTTGGCCACCAGGAACAGGCACGCGACCGCGCTGGGGACGGCGACCAGCATCGTGAGTCCCGCCGTGCCGAACGGAATCCGGAAGGGTCGCTCGAGCTGCGGCTCCTTCTTCCGCAGGGAGACTGCCGCCGCGAAGACCAGCAGATAGTTGAGCACGAAGAGAAAGACGTCGATGACGAGGAGCGCCTGGAACGAGCCCATCGCCAGGATCGCGTGCAAGACCGCTGTGATCGCGATGGAGCCGACCGGCGTCCCGTAGCGCGGGTGAACCCGCGCGAACGTCCTGGGCAGCAGGCCCCGCTCCGCCATCACGAGTGTCGTGCGCGCGCACGACGCCAGGTAGGCGTTGTACAGTCCGAGGCTCGACACGAGCGCGCCCGCCATCATGGCTGCCGCCAGCATCGGCCCGCCTAGCTCGGCCGCCACGTCGACGAGCGTGATGCCTGCGTCGGGACTCCACTCGGCCCAACGGCCGACGCTGGCGAGCCCGACCAACGTCGGCAGGAAGTAGATGGCGATCACCACGGGGAGGGCGAGGACGAGCGCGCGGGGGATCACCCGCGTAGGCTCGGCGACTTCGCCGGCCATCGTCGACATCGACTCGTAGCCCGAGTAGAACCAGATCGCCACCGTCAGGCCGAGGCCGAGGCTGGTCGGCGTAGACTGCTCGGGATGCGCGAACGGCACGAAGGGATTCTGGCTCCAGGCGGCCATGCCCAGCACGGTGAGCACGGCGCACGGCACCAGGATGATCACCGCGAACGCGGCGGTGGAGAGCGCCATGCCGCGTAGGCTGCGCACGTTGAGAGTCGCGAACAACACGATCACAGCGACGGACATGAGCCAGGCCACGAGCGGCGGCTGCCCAAGCCATGTATTCGCGTAGGTGACGGCGAGCACCACGTAGAGCGCGGTGTCGACGACGCCGGAGAGCGACGACCACCAGCCCGCTTGGAACGCCCAGAAGCGACCGAGTCCGCGCTCCACCCAGACGTACGAGCCACCTTCGTCCGGGACTGCCGAGGCGAGCTCCGTGCACACCAGCGCGAGTGGGATGCCCCACACGAGCGGGACGATGAGAAGGAGCGTGAGCGCCAGCCCCGGTCCGGTCGCGGACACCATCTCCTCGACGCCGAACGGGCCGGCGGAGGCCAGCACGAAGACGACCAGGAAGATCGTGCCGACAGGGAGGCGAGTAGTGTGGAGGGCGCTGCTCAACGGTTTCGGGAACACCTCGAGGGGTGGCCTCCAGTCACTGAGCGGATCGTCGTCAACTGGGCCGAGCCCGTAGATTAGCACCGCTGGCCATAGCACCTCGGCGTCGTCCCCGGACGGAAATCGCCGTCACCACGCGTCGAGGGTCGGCTGACCAGCCGAGGAGAGTCATGTCGGACATCTCGCGCCCGTTCATCTCCGAGTCCCGCAGGCAGCTCCTCCACGAGCACCTGCCTCGCATCCAGCGTTGCGTCGAGAGGCTGTCGGATGACGAAGTCTGGTGGCGTCCCAACGCGGAATCCAACAGCATCGGCAACCTCCTCCTGCACCTGTCCGGCAACGTTCGTCAGTGGATCGTGAGCGGAATCGGCGGCGCCGAGGATCATCGACGCCGGCAGGAAGAGTTCGACGAGCGCGCCGCGCTTCCTGCTGCGCCGTTGCTCGAGCGCCTGACCGACACCGTGCTCGAAGCGGATATGGTTCTTGCCGCGTTGCCTCCGCATCGGCTCACGGAGGCGATCCGTATACAGAGCTTCGACACCGACGTCATGAGGGCGATCTACCACGTCGTGGAGCATTTCTCGATGCACACCGGCCAAATCATCGTCATCACGAAGTTGCTGAAGGGTGACGTCGGCTTCTACGACACTTCGCACGGCGATCCTCGGCCGACCTGGAACGAGAGAGGTGTTGCTCGCGGCGGTCGTCCGATTACGGAGCATCGATAGCCGAGCCCAACAGGCGTTTGCTCCCCAGGGTCGAAGCGACACACTAGCTTCGGCGTCGCGGCTCCGCCCTGCTGCGCCGACCTACGACTTCCACCCCATGCCGACGCTCTACCCTCCCATGCGATTCCGACCTCTCTGCGTTGCCGCACTTGCCTCGCTCGCGCTCGTCGCTGCGGCCGGCGCGCAGGTGCCAGCGGCCGGGCCACCGGCGGCTGGCGGCGCGCAGACTCCAGCGGGAGGCGGGGCGATGACCACCGGGCCCGACGGCCGCATGACTGTGCGCGCCTTCCGCGTGGAGGGGCGCATCGACGTCGACGGCCGCCTGGACGAAGGCCACTACACTGCGGAGCGCATGTTCGATCAGCTCGTCCAGGCGGTGCCGGTCGCGGGCGCCGACCCCTCGGAGCGCACGGAGATCTGGATCGCCTTCGACGACGCGAACCTCTACGTCGCGGCGCGCGTGTGGTATGCGGGGGGTGAATCCCGCTGGATCGCGAACGAGATGCGCCGGGACTCCCAGCAGCTGAGGGCCAACGACTCGTTCGGCCTCTACTTCGACACGTACCACGATCGGCGGAATGCGATCGGCTTCTTCGCCAACCCGATCGGCGGCTTCGCGGAGGTGCAGATCACCAACGAGGGGAGCCCCAACTTCGACTGGAACGCCGTTTGGGACATCCGCACGGGTCGCTTCGACGGGGGCTGGACCATCGAGATGGGGATCCCGTTCAAGTCGCTCCGCTACCGCCCGGGTGTCGAGCAGGTGTGGGGCGTCCAGATTCGCAGGTCCGTGCTCGCCGACAACGAATGGAACTACCTCACGCCCATCCCGATCCAGTTCGCGGGTGGTGGCCCGAACGGCGTGTTCCGCGTGTCGCTCTACGCCGACCTCGTCGGCATCGAGGCCCCGCCGGTGGGTCGGAACCTGGACGTGAAGCCGTTCGGGACCTCGGGCCTCCGCACCGACCACACGGTTGCCACCCCGGTCGACAACGATGTGGACGCGGACGTCGGCCTCGACGTGAAATACGCCATCACGCAGAACCTGACCGCCGACTTCACCTACAACACCGACTTCGCGCAGGTCGAGGTCGACGAGCAGCAGGTCAACCTGACGCGCTTCGGGCTCTCGTTCCCCGAGAAGCGGGACTTCTTCCTGGAGAGCCAGGGGATCTTCAATTTCGCCACGGGTGGCTTCGGCTTCAGCGGCCCGGGGGGAGGGGGTGGAGACACGCCGAGGATGTTCTACTCGCGGCGGATGGGGCTCCAGGGTTCCACCCCCGTGCCGATCCTCGGGGGTGTCCGCCTCACCGGTAAGGTGGGTGCGTTCGACGTGGGCGCGCTGACCATGCAGACCAGGGAGGAGCAATCGATCGGAGCGGAGTCCACGAACTTCTCCGTGCTGCGTCTACGCCGCGACATCCTGGCCAGGAGCAGCGTTGGGCTCCTCTTGCAGAATCGCTCGAACTCGATCGTCGCGGGACGCGGGTCCAATCAAGCGTGGGGTTTCGACGGAACGTTCGGCCTCACGTCGGATCTGAGCTTCATCTCCTACTACGCCCGCTCCGAGACCCCGGGACTGACCGGGAAGCAGGACAGCTACCGCGCCCAGCTGAGTCACGACGCCGACCTCTTCGGGGGCAGCATCGACTACCTCGCCGTGGGCGACGACTTCAACCCCGAGGTCGGGTTCGTGCGCCGCAGCGGCTTCGAGGTCACTTCGGGCAATCTGCGCTTCTCGCCCCGTCCCGCCGCCATCCGCTGGATTCGTCAGCTCATCTTCCAGACAGACGGCAGCTACCTGACCGAACAGGAGACCGGGCTCGTCGAGAGTCGCAGCTACGGCGGGCGCTTCCAGGTCGACCTGGCGCGGGGGGACGCGTTCACGACCCAGTACTCGAACAGCTACGAGAACCTCGTGGCTCCGGCGCGCATCTCAGGGGCGCCCTTCGCGCCGGGGCGCTACGAGTGGGACGAGTACCAGGTGAGCTACCGCTTCGGCCCGCAGCGCCCCTACCAGGGCAACCTCAGCGTGCGCTGGGGCGGGTTCTACACCGGGGACCGGTTCGCCATCGGCGTGAACCAGGGACGGATCGAGGTCACGCCCCAGCTCTCCATGGAGCCGAGCCTCGAGTTCAACTGGCTCGAACTGCCTCAGCAGACGACCCCTGGAGAGTTCAACCAGCACGTCGCCCGTCTCCGCACGACCTACACGCTCACGCCGCGCGCGTACGTGAGTGGACTCGTCCAATACGCGTCGGGCACGAACACGGTGAGCGGCAACTTCCGACTGCGGTGGGAGTGGGCGCCCGGGAGCGAGTTCTTCCTCGTCTACACGGAGGATCGCAACACCGACCTGCTCGGCAGCGACCGCTGGTCGGACCTCTCGAACCGCGGGCTCGTGATCAAGGTGACGCGGCTCTTCAGGCCGTGAAGGTGCCGCGTTGCGGTGCCGCGCTTCCCGGATCGTTCTTGGACCTCTGACAAGGGACCACTCCCGCCGGTCACCTCGAGGGCACCACCGCGGGGACCCCCGCTGAATCGGGGCCCCCGCGGCGACCGCCGCCCCTCAGGGCTGAATCGGGCACTTGAAGTCGTTGGCTTCGACCCGGGTGATGGTCAGCAGCCCGTCTTGGGCCGCCTGGAGGATGTCCGCCGCCGACGTGAGCAACGTAGGCGCCGCGATCCAGGTCACAGCGTGGAACTTCCACTGCCCACTGTGATAGCCCTGGTCACCGGGTGCCACCGCGACGACTGCCTTCTGGCCAGGCGCGGCCGCGCCGGGGAACGCGTAGAAGTCGTCGCGTCCGCGTTTCGGAGACGCCGCGGGAGGAACGACCGTGCGTACGGTTGTGCCGTCGTAGAAGCAGCATCCATCGGGGAACACGAACGGCGGCGGACCCTGCAAGGACGCGACGGATTCCACCGCGACGTCAGTGAGCATGGGGCCGGCCGTGCTTTGCGTGTCGCACGCGCTCGCGGCGAGTGTGACCATGGCGAGCGTGAGGGCCTGGGTCTTACCGTGGAACGTGTTCATCGGTCGTCTCCCGATCGGGTTGACAGCGCCCGACACGGGCGCCTTTCTACCGTAAACAGTCGAACCGCGCGGGAAATTCCCGCCTCGAGGCCGAGCTCATTTCGATGCACCCGGTGGACGACTTGCGGGCCCGGTTCGAGGCGGTGGCGCTACCGCTGATGGAACCGCTGCATCGGGTTGCCCTGCGACTCACGGGGGACCCCGAGGAGGCCGCCGACGCGGTGCAGGAGACCTACCTACGCGCGTATCGAACGTTCGAGAACTTCCGCGCGGGCACGAACGCACGGAGTTGGCTGTTCACCATTCTGTACTCCGTGGTGATCAACCGTGGGAAGAAGTTGAAGCGCGAGTCCCAACACGTTCGCCTCGACATGCTCGATGAACCGGACACGCTCCTGGGTGCGGCGGCGACGGCGCCGGCCGATCCGGTGGCGCAGCCGCCGACTTCGATCCAGGAGCCGGAGATCGAGGCCGCCCTGCGATCGCTGCCGGAGCCGTTCCGTGCCGTGGTCGTCCTGGTCGACGTCGAGGAGCTCTCTTACGAAGAGGCTGCCCTCGTGGTCGGTGCGCCGGTGGGCACGGTTCGCTCCCGTCTGTTTCGCGGTCGGCGCCTGTTGCTCGAATCGCTCCGCGGATACGCAGTGCGCACAGGACATCTGAAGGAGGTTGAGCCATGACCCCCTCGACCGATCACGTCGGCGACGACCTGCACCTCCTTGTCGACGGTCGGCTCTCCGATCGAGACCGCGAGCGCGTGGACGCGCACGTGAGCTCGTGCGCGACTTGCAAGGCGGAACTGGCTGACCTCCGCGACCTGAAGGCGCGCCTGCGGCAGCACAGTGCCCTGTCTCCCGTGCCAGCCGCGGTCCGGGCGCGTGTAGCGCAGACCATCGACCAGGTGGACGCCGAAGCCCGGCGGGCCCCGACGTCGCCTCGCCGTGCGCCAGGCCGACGCGTGGCGATCGCGCTCGCCGCGGCGGCGGTCGTGATCTTCATCGTCATGCGACCGAGCCCACCCGACTTCGTCGCGGGCGCGGACGGCGATCTCGTCGCGTACATGGCAGGAACGCTCGCGCTCACTCTCGAGACCAGCGAGCCGGCGGCGCTCGAAGCCCACCTGGCCTCGGCCGCTTTCGACTTCCCGACTCGCGTGTTCGACTTCGGCATGATGGGTTATGCGCTGGTCGGCGGCCAGGCGGGAGAGCTCGAAGGCCGAAGCAGCGCGCTGTTCGCCTACGAAGGCCAGAACGGAGAGGACCTCGTGTGTCAGATGTTCGAGGCCACTTCGGATGAGCTGCCCAGTGGGTTCGAAGTGCGCGAGAACCTCGGGGTGGTGTTTCGCATCTACCGACGGGACGGTCGCACGCTGGTCTTCTGGCAGGAGGGGGACGTACTCTGCGTCCTCGCCTCGACCGGGGATCCCGAGGAGGCGATTCAGCTCGCGTTCGCGAAGGCTGTTCCCGGTGGGACGCCCGAAGCCATTGGGTGAGGCTACGGCTCGTCGGCTCAGCGCGCCGCCGCCGCAATGGGTGCCGCGACCTCGGCTCTATTGAGCGTCCACGAGCGTGTCGATGGCTCGTCCGAGGAAGGTGGCCGTCGGATTCTAGGAGGACGTGACCGCTAGTGCACGTGCGACGGGCCGGCCTCGAAGTCCCCGTCGTCCGCTGCCTCCGGCATCGGCAGGCAGGGGGTCATCGCACCGGTCGCATCGGACACCAGGGCGTCGGTCGGCTCCCCGTCCGCG
Source organism: Gemmatimonadota bacterium (assembly GCA_016873995.1). Classification (GTDB taxonomy): domain Bacteria; phylum Gemmatimonadota; class Gemmatimonadetes; order Longimicrobiales; family Gaopeijiaceae; genus UBA2982. Next base: position 73,311 of record VGVR01000013.1, on the reverse strand, counting down.
CCCGACGCGCCGGAGCAGAGCTCGGTGACCCAGCCCATCATCATCATGTGCAGGTGCTCGCGGGCGAAGCCGTCCAGGAGCGTGGCCTGCTCGGCGGTGAGAAGCGCGAGCGTCTGCTCCCGAGCTCGCAACGTGAGGAGGCTCGATTCGGTACGGGTAGCGGCGACTCGGTCGAGGGCCGCGCGAACGCGGGCTTCGTCGAACGGGCCCTGGGTGGCGGCCGCGAGCTCTTGGCGCGCGGCTTCCACGCCGATCAAGAGAGCCGCGCGCTCCCTGCGGACGCGGAAGTCGAGATCCTCCAGCCTCCGCAGCTGGTCGACGGAGAGGTCGAGGTACTCCCAGTGATCCAGGGCGAGGCCGGGTCCCTCCATGAGCCGAACCGCAGCCAGAGGAATCGCCTCCATCGCCGCGAGATGCTCGTCCGAGGGCTCGGCGCCCGAGCCTGCGGGTCCTTGGAGCGACCCGGCGCAGCCGGCGACTACCCCTGCGGTGAGGGCCGTCCACAGGATGATCGTTGGTGATCCGCGCATCCGGACGCGCGCATCGAGCACGACGGGATTCGGGGGCGCGTTACGAGCCGACGCCATGCAAATGGCCAACTCTTAGGCTGTGGGCGGGGTTGAGCGCGTCGCGGGCAGAAGCTCGATCTGACGGGCGGCGACAGGGGTGAGCAGCAGGAGCGCGCGAAAGGCGTCGCGGTGCGCCGCGGCGTGGGCGGCATCGCGCAGATACAGCTCCGCCGCCAGGTCGCGCCAACGCAGGAGCTCTCGACGGAACGTCGGGCGAAGCGGCCCGGCTACGGTCAGGTCGGTGAGACGTAGGACGCGCTCGTAGCCGCGCCCGAGCGACTCGACGTGTCCCGCGTCGATAGACGCGGCGATTCGGTTCATCTCGTTCCCGATCATCAAGATCTGCTGGCCGAGGTCGAACCGGGACCAACGATCCTCGCCGAGCGAGGAGTGCTGAGTCACGGCAGGGGCTCCCCGCGTCCGATCAGGGCGAACGTGACGCGCCGCACTTCAGTCCGAATCTCCTCGCTCGAGATCTCCATGCTGCGGTTGCCTTGCCCCGGACGGATGTTGATGAGCGAGGTGAACTGGATACACGCCTCTTCGCCGCGCGCCGGATAGTAGTTCGCTCCCCAGACGTCGTCCTGCCGACTCCCCTGCTCGAGCAATATCGCTTCCGCATCCGCATGGAGTTCGCCACCGACCGCGATGACCTCGCGTCGCACGTCGACGACATACTTCACCATGTCGTCGAAGAAGCGCTCGACCAGCACGCGCAGTTGGGCAGGCGGGATCGGCGCGCCCGAGACGACGACGATATCGGGAACGTTCATCGCGACCTCGGCGGGACGGATGCGGGACAACCGCGCATGATAGCGAGATTCGCGTGGAGCGCGCAGCCCCAGGACCGGCCTGGCGGGTCGACACTGGATGGCCCCGTCGGCCGACCTCGCCACCCCCATCACCCCACCTGCACCATCTTCGCGTTCACGAACTCCAAGATGCCGTGCCGCCCGAGCTCCCGGCCATACCCGCTGTCCATGGTGCCGCCGAACGGCAGGCGCGGGTCGGAGCGCACGAAGGAGTTCACGAACGCACACCCGGCATTGAGCTCCTCGCGCGCGATGCGCTCGCCTTCTTTCACGTCCGCAGTGAACACCGCGGCGCCGAGGCCGAACGAGTTGTCGTTGGCGACCCGGATGGCCGCCTTGCGGTCGCGCACGGCGAGGATTGACGCCACGGGACCGAACAGCTCCTCGCGGTACGCAGGTGAACCGCGCGGCACCTCGTCGAGCACGGTGGTCGGGTAGTACCACCCGGCGCCTGCGGGGAGCTTCCCGCCGAGCAGGACGCGAGCGCCCTTGACGACGCTCGCGTCGACCTGGGCGTGCAGCGCGGCGCGCAGGTCCTCGCGTGCCAGAGGGCCAACCTCGGTGGCGGGGTCGAGCGGATTGCCGACGCGGGCCGCGCGCATGTGCTCGACCACCGCCTCGGTGAAGCGCTTCCTGAGCGGTTCGACCACGATGAGCCGCTTGGCCGCGATGCAGCTCTGGCCGGAGTTGGAGAGGCGGCTGCGCACGCACTGGGCGGCGGCGTGCTCGACGTCGGCGTCCTCGAGGATCAAGTACGGATCGCTTCCGCCGAGCTCGAGCACGGTCTTCTTGATGTGCGCACCCGCGGTCTTCGCCACGGCCTTCCCGGCGCGCACACTGCCGGTGAGCGTCACGCCACGCACACGTCGGTTGCGGATCACGGCAGCAGCCTGTGCGTTGGTGAGGAACAGGTTCTGAAGCACGCCGTCCGGCAGCCCGGCCTGCCGCAGGAGCTCCTCGAGTCGCAGCGCGCACCCGGGCACGTTGGGCGCGTGCTTGAGCAGCACGGTGTTGCCGGCCATGAGCGCGGGTGCCGCGAAGCGGAAGACCTGCCAGTACGGGTAGTTCCACGGCATGATCGCGAGGATCGGGCCGAGTGGCCGGTACGCCACGCAGCTCATGCGCGCATCGGTCTTCACGACCTCGTCGGCGAGCATGGCTTCGGCGTCGTCGGCATAGTAGTCGCACGCCCACGCGCATTTCTCCACCTCGGGCTGCCCGGAGTGGATCGGCTTCCCCATCTCCTCGGCGATGAGGCGCGCGTGCGCGGGCGCTTCCTCGCGCAGTCGCTTCGCCGCCGCACGCAGGACCGCGGCGCGGGCCTCGAACGACGTGCGCTTCCACGACTGGACCGCGCGCTCGGAGCGCTCGAGCGCTGTGGTCACCTCGGCGGCCGCCAGCGTCGGAAAGCTCCGCACTTCCTGGCCGCTGTGGGGATCGATGGCGACGTATCTCATGCGAACACCTCCGCGAGCGTGTGCAGGAGCGCGTCGGCCACCCACTCGGAGAAGCGCCCGCTGGGGTCGACGTGCCTCTGATTGACCGCGATCTCGATGCCTACGTAACGCGACGGGGACAGCTCACGCCGCATGGCAGTCGCGAGCCCGTCGGTGTTGCCTCGATAGGGATCGTTACGTCGCACTACGCGCGCCGGGATCTCTCTGGTCAGCGCGCGCGCCCAAGCGACCGCGAGCTCCCGCTCGACGGGGCGGGACGGATCATAGAGCACTGCGACGTCGGCCCGCCGCCTCACTCCGTCGAGCACCGGCGTGAACGAGTGAATGCCGAGGTGCAGCGCGCACCCGTGCGCACGGAGCGCGGCGCCTAGTGCGCTCCGTACCGCATCCCAGTGCGGGCGGTGCCAGCGCTCGAGCAGCGCGAGGCGCTCGGTGCGCCGGAGGGGCTTCGTCACCTCGGAGAACACGCGCGGGTTGTGTGGCGAGCAGTTCAGGTCGACGAGCAGTCGCGTCACCGTCGACGCGACCAGGGGCGCCTGGAGCGCCGTCGCCAGCTGGGACGCGAGATCGAGTGCGCCCGGGTCCCACCCCCGGTGCGACCTGAGCAGCGCGCTCCGCCCGCGAAAGAGCGCCCGGTACTCGTCCGGTACTTCCTTGCCGCCGTGCTCACAGGTGACGAGCACGGCTGTCGGCCGCATCGCCATCTACACCCCGGCGGAGGAGAAGGACGCGTTCTCCACGACGCAGCGGCAGAGCCCGTCGGCCACCCGCCGCAGGTCCGGCCGGCCCGGGTCGGCACCTGCGGCGGCGAGCATCCTGCGCGCGAGCGGCCCGCGGTCGAGGATCGTCTGGAGGTGCGCCGTCCACTCCCGGTCTGGATCGTCGGGCGGGAACGCGTCGAGCAGGCGGGCCCACAGCTCGCCGAGCGCGACCGCCTCCTTCCGCACACCGAGCGCGGTCAACAGGCTGCGGTCGTCCGTCACCGCACGCTCGCCATGGTAGATCGCCCGGTCGAGCACGCGCGCGAGCGCCTCGGTGGACGGGTCTGCTGCGACGTCGCGCTGGGCGAGACGGCCCTCCGTGAGCGCGCGCACCAGGCTCACGACCGCGCCGACCACCGCGAGGTCGGCGGTCGGGCACTCCTGCGCGTCGATCACGCGGACCTCGATGGTGCCGCGCCCGAAGCGCGCGATGGCGCCGCGCGCGTTCGCCCACTCGTCGCGGAGCACCCCCTCGGGGTCGAGCGGGGCGAGGTCGGCATAGAGGCGGCCGAGGATCTCGCGCTCGTACTGCGCGCGCGTGAACGCGGGTTCGGGCACCACGAGCCCGCTCATGCTCGGCACTCTCACCGAGTTCTCCCTGTACGCCAGCAGACGTCCGTCGAGCGCCGGCCCCGCCGCCCCGTCCTGGAACGGCGACGAGGCCGCGAGCGCCGGAATCAACGGGAGCACCAGCCTGATGGCGGCGTGCAACCGCCCGAACTCCTCGTCGTCCGCGAACGGGAGGTTGAGATGCGTGCTCTGCAGATTCGCCCACCCGTGCCCCGCGCACCCGAAGATGCGATCGAACGTGCGGTAGACCTCGTTGTTCTCGTGCGGCCAGAGGCGCGTCTCGGCGTGCGGGTCCATCCAGGGGTGCATCGCGCCAGGCATGAGCCGGGCGCCGAGTCGCGACAGCGTGGGCTCGGCGTGCGTGAGGCTCGCGTGGAAGCTGCGCGCGAGCCCGGCGAGCGACGGGGCCGGCCGCGTCGTCTTCAGCTCGAGCACGTGCAACGTCAGCTCGTTCGACCAGGTCACGTCTCCGAGCTCCACGTCCGACGCCGGCTCGCCCGCCACGCCCTCCAGCAGCGCATCACACGCGGCCTTCACGTCCAGCGTGGCTGCATCGACGATCATCAGCTCGATCTCGACGCCGTACGCCTCGAAGAGGCCGAAGCGCGGCCGCGCCGGCGCCCTCGCCACTCTCGGTCCGTCCAGCGCCCCCGGTCCCGCGGTGTCGGCGCTCACAGCGCCGGTCCCTCGCCGCGGCGGTCGAGACGTGACCGGAACCAGACCGCGATCTCATCGTAGATCGAGTCCTTGAGCAGGGCGTCCTCGTAGCCGGCGTCGACGTTGGGGTTGTCGTTCACCTCCATGACCATGAGGCGGCCGTCGACCTGCTTCACGTCCACGCCGAAGAGTCCGTCGCCGAAGAGCGACGCCGCGCGCACCGCGGTGTGTACGAGGCCCGGCGGCGCTGACTCCGCGGCTGCCGCTTCGACTTTGCCGTAGCGGTCGGTGCGACCTTTGCGCGACACGGTCTGCCAGTGGCCGCGCGCCATGTGGTAGCGACACAAGAAGAGCGCCTTCCGGTCGAGCACGCCCACGCGCCAGTCGAAGTCGGAGCGCACGAACTCCTGCGCCACGATCAGCTCGGACTCCTCGAGCAGCTCGTTCAATCGCTCCTCGGCTTCCTGGGCGGTGTTCACCTTCACCATACCGTGCGAAAACGCGCCGTCCGGCTTCTTGAGCACGCAGGGGAGGCCCACGCGCTCCGCGAGCTCGTGCACGTTCCCCTCGTGCATGACGTGCGTGCGGGGCGCGGGTATGCCGTGACGCGCGAAGCGCTCGGCCTGGTAGACTTTGTTGGTGCAACGCACGATGGCTTCGGGGTCGTCGATGACGATGAGGCCCTCGGCCGCGGCCCGCGTGGCGAAGCGATACGTGCGGTGGTTCACCGCGGTGGTCTCGCGGATGAAGAGCGCGTCGTACTCCTCGATGCGACCGTAGTCCTCGGGCCCGATCACCTCAGCCTGGATGCCATGGCGCGCGGCGGCACCGATGAAGCGCTTGATGGCGCGCTCGTTCGAGGGCGGGTTGGGATCGTCCTCCGACCAGAGGATGGCGAGGTCGTAGCGGAACACGGACTTCTTGGGCGCGACGTGGCGGCGCTCGAAGTACGCCTCGGCCGCCTCGATCGCGAACTGGCGGTGACCTTCCGCCACCTCGGAGGGGTTGCCCAGCCTGAGGCTCGCGATGCGCCACTCGTCGTGCTCCCATTGGAAGCGCGCGATCAGAATGGGGGCGGGGAACTGGTTGAAGAGCGCGCGCGCCAGGCGGTCGTAGCGCTTCGCCATGTTGCGTCCGAAGTAGATGCTGAGGACGAACTCCTCGCCCTTGAGCGGAGCCAGGACTCGGCGAAGCTCGTCCTCGAGCTCCTCGGACGCCGCGCGGAGCAGGGGTAGGTGGCCGAGCGCCTGCGAGGTGGACACCGACGGCATGGGGCGGTGGCCGCGCGCGGCCGCGAGCAGCGAGACATAGTAGCCGACGCTCCCGTAGCCGATGCGGCGGCACATGTTGTAGACGGCCGCGCGCTTGAGCTCGGCGAAGCGTCGTTCCACCAGGTATGCACGCGCGGAGACTACCTCGACCGCTTCGAAGTGGAACGGCCAGCGCTTGATGTTCTCGACGACGACGAGGGATTTCACTCGTCCTCGGCCTTCGTCGGTGATCCGACGGGCTCGATCACGAGCAGGTTCGCATCGTACGAGAGCACGCCGAGCATGATCGCGCCGAGCGGGCGCATCACGCTGACGCGGTAGTTGGAGCCACCACCTGGGAGCGGGTTGTCGTGGTACGGGTCCGCGACGAGCGCCGAGTCGGTGCTGGCGTCGTAGCCGTGCACGACGACGAAGTGCCCCGTGGGGAACCCGCGCACGGAGTCGTACGTGCCGCGCCCGGCGGTGTCGTACAGCTCCCGCGCACATCCATATAGATAGGTGACGGAGAGGCCGGTCATGATGGGGAGGCCGCGAGAGAGCGGGTGCCGGATGAGATCCGGGGTCAGCTCCTCGAAGTGCACGGCGCCACCTGCTCTGAGGTATGCCAAGTGCGCGTCCGTGGCGGCACGCAGGCGGGCCGAAGGCTTCACCTCCGCCTGTGCCCGCAGGCGCTCCTCGAGCCGTGGCTCCGCGTCCTCGAACCAAGTGGGGTCGAAGAGCTTGAGGTTGTACGTATACATCGCGGCGCGGTAGCCGCGCTCGAGCGCGTGCAGGCCGAGGTAGGCCGCGAGAGTCCCGCCTGTCCCGAGGCGCGTGACCTCGGCGACCACCTGGTCGAGCGGGAGCGGATCCTCGTGGAACCGGTACACGGCATGCAGGCACGCGGGCCCACACGTCTCGTCCGTGGGCTGCGGGAGGATTTCGAGCGAGATCTCGGTATGGGCGTGCGCGTGCATGGGCGTCCGTCGTCGCCTGGGACAGGAGCGCCGCTCGGGCGCAGCGTCCAGGGAGGCGAAGTCTAGCGAAGTCTGCCCCGATCGCGGAGAGTGCATGGACCGCAACCTTCTCGGCGCCACCTCTGCCCGTCCTCCATTCATGTCCCACGTCCTCGACGGCGTCCGCGTGCTCGACTTCGGGCGCTTCATCGCTGGCCCGTACTGCGCTGCCCTCTTGGGCGACATGGGTGCCGACGTGATCCGTGTCGAGAAGCGTGAGGGGAGCGAGGACCGCTGGACGACCCCCGTGGCGGATGGGGGCGAGGGGGCACTCTTCCTGCAGGTCAACCGCAACAAGCGCGGCATCACGCTGGATCCCATGACGGATGGAGGGCGCGAAGTCGTGCGCGACCTCGTCGCGACCGCCGACGTCGTGGTCGCGAACCTGCCGCCGCAGACGCTCGCGCAGATGGGGCTCGACTACGCCGCGCTCCGCGACACCAAGCCGGACATCATCCTCACCACCGTGTCGGCGTTCGGGCACGGCGGTCCCTGGAGCGACCGCGTCGGCTTCGACGGTGTGGCGCAGGCCATGTCGGGCGCCATGTACATGACGGGGCACCCCGACGAGCCCATGCGCCTCGCGTACCCCTGGGTCGACTTCACCACCGCGATGATGTCGGCGTTCGGTACGCTCGCCGCGCTCATGGAGCGGCGCTCGACGGGGCGCGGTCAGCAGGTCGAGGGCTCCCTGCTCATGTCGGCGGTGACGGTGGGGAACGCGATGCTGATCGAGCAGGGTGTGATCGGACGCGACCGGGTCGCGACCGGGAACCGCAGTCAGACCGCCGCACCCAACGACTGCTTTCGCACCGCGGACGGCTGGGTGATCGTGCTCACCATCGGGCAGCCGCTCTTCGAGCGCTGGGTGCGGCTCATGGGCGAGCGACACTGGTTGGAGGACCCCCGCTTCAAGGACGACATCTCGCGCGGCGACCACGGCGGGCTCATCAGCGAGCGCATGGGGCGGTGGTGCGCCGAGCGTTCTACCGAGCGGTGCCTGGCCGAGCTCGGGGCCGCACGCATACCCGCCGCGCCGGTACTGTCTCCGCAGCAGGCGCTCGACCACGAGCACGTGCGCGCCATCCGCTTCATGCTTCCTGTCGACTACCCGGGCCTGACGCGCGCCGCGCCCGTGGCCGACACGCCGATCCGCCTGTCGGCGACCCCGGGCGGGATCCGGCGCCGCGCGCCCACGCTCGGCGAGCACACGGAGGAAGTCCTCGCCGAGCTCGGCTACGATGCCCGCGCGGTGGCTAGGCTGCGCGAGGCGGGCGTCGTGTAGGGCGGGCACCGCTCACGATCGGTTTGCTGCGCGAGCGGTCTCTGCTTCGGGTGGCAGGCGGAAGGCGCACCGAGGTCCCTGGAGCTCTTGCCGGGAGGCGTCAAAAGGCGAACCTCGACCATCGGACGGTTAGAGAGGGGCCGTGGCAGGCTCCCTCTTGGTTTGGGCGCAACGGGGGAGCATGTTGGGCATGCGACCCCCGACTCCCGCGCAGCTGATCTCGAGCCCTTTGGCGATCCCAACTCTAGTCGTGTCCAATCCGCCGCACGGCGAGGTGGACCTCGAGGCCGCGGCGAAGCTGCTGGCCATCGACCCCTTTGCCGCGGGCCTCAAGGCCAAGTTCCCCGCGCCCGAGGTCATGATGGCGTCGGGCCCCGAGGAGGCTGCCGCATTCGCGACCGCTCTGGGGAGCACCGGGTTCACCCTCACGATTCTGAACGGTTCGGCGTTGGTCGGCCTCCCATGGCCGGACCCGGTCTCGTCCCTGGTGTTCGACGCATCGTACCTGCAGGCGTCGTTCCGCAACGAGGGCGTCACTATCCCTTACGACGCCGATGTGGTGGGCGTCTTCTGTCGCCCCCCGGCCGACCGGTCGCTGCAGGCCAGGCAAACCGACCTCGACAGGGCCGTCGCGAGCGGACACGGGCCCACGATCGCCGAGGCGATCCAGTGGCGGACCATCCTCGATCTGTACTTTCTCGATGAAGGGTCGGTGCGGAGAGTCACCGTCGTCCCCGATGCGCGCGAGCGGGACGTCGAGCGTCTGCTGAAGGATCTCCGGCGGTTCAGACGCCTTCGCCTGGACGATCGCCTCTCGGGCGTGCGGCCGCGTGCGGCATTCGTGGCGGGGAGCGTGGGCCACGAGGGGCCCGAGAGGAGGCGCTACTCCTTCGGCACGCTCCTGCTGCGGCAGGTGCTGGACTCGATCTCCCCCGAGCTGCGTGCGGTTCCACAATACGAGTTCGGGTCGCGGCTGGCGTACGCGCTCAGTCCGCTGAGCGCTTCGTCGGATCCCCGCTAGCAGGGTCGGCGCGGCGCGTCTTAGCCGCTAGCTTCGGTTGCCGCCTGGCCGCTCGCCTCCGACGGGCTCACTGTTTCGTCAGCGCCGTGACGGGGTCCATCCGGGTCGCCCTGCGGGCGGGCAGCCCGGCCGCCAGCGCCGCCGCCACGACCAGGACGACGACGACACCCAGCAGGGTGAGGGGATCGAGGGGGCTCACCTCGAAGAGGAGCCCCCGCACGAGGCGGCTCGTGAAGAAGGAGCCCATCGTGCCCAACACGCCCCCGGCCAGGACGTAGCCCAGCGTCTGCCCCACGACGAGGCGGAAGGTGCGGGGCGCGTCCGCTCCGAGCGCCATGCGCAGGCCGATCTCCCCCGTACGTTGCACGACCGAGTAGGAAACCACTCCGTAGATGCCGACCGCCGCCAGCATCAGCGCGCACAGCGCGAACGCCGAGAGCAGCGCCATGTTGAATCGAGGCTGCGCGAGCGAATCGGAGACGAGCTCCTCCATCGTGGCCACGCGCGTTACCGGGAGGGCCGGCGCGAGCGCCGCGACCTCGGCGCGGATCGCGCGCGAGAGCTCTCCGCCGTCCGTCTGTCCGTGCACGACGAGGTGCATGCTGCGCACCGGGAAGTTCTCGAAGGCGACGAAGACCTCGGGGGCGGGCGGCGAGTCGAGACCTGCGTGGCGCACGTCTCCCACCACGCCGACGATCTCGATGGTGCCGGCCATCGGTACCCCTAGGATCTGCCCCAGCGGATCTTCCCCCGGAAAGAGCAGGCGCTCGGCGCTCTCGTTGATCACCATCACGGGGCGCCCCTGCTCGCGGTCGAAGCGATCGAAGAGACGTCCCCTGACCAGGGGGATCCCCATCGTCTCGAAATAGCCCGGGAGCACGGACCGGTACCCGGCCCTGGGCTGCTCGGCGATGCTCGGCGCCTCACGCCCCAGTAGGCGCAGCGGCAGGTCGAAGTCCTGCCCGAGTGGGCTCATGGGCAGGGCAGACACCGCGCCGGCGGCCTCGACGCCCGGGAGAGCGCCCACGCGCTCGACCAACTGCGTCCAGAACTGGATCTGGCTGTCGCGTCCGGGGAATGCGTTGTCCGGTAGCGTCATAGCCGCCACCACGACGTCCTCGGTGCGGAATCCGGGCTCGACGCCGAGGAGACGCGAGAAGCTCCGGATCATCGCGCCGGCGTTGAGCAGGAGCAGGAGGGCGAGCGCGACCTGCGCGGTCACCATGCCGTTGAGAAAGCGGCGGCCACCTCGGCCCACCGAGCTGCCGCGCGCTCCGTCCTGGAGGGCCTCGGCGAGCCGAGGGCGCATGGCGCGCACCGCCGGATGGAGCCCGAAGAACACACCCGCGAAGAGCGAAGCCGCCGCGGCGAACAGGAGCACGGGCGTGTCGATGCCGACTTCGTCGACGCGCGGAAGATCAGGCGGCAGGACGCGCTTCAGGATGGCCACGCCCACGAGCGCGAGGGCGATCCCGAAGCCGCCGCCCAGGAGCACGAGCGTCAACGTCTCGCTCACAGACCGTCTCAGCAGTCGACCTGGGCCGGCGCCGAGGGAGGCCCGGATGGCGAACTCCCGCTGCGTCACGGCGGAGCGCGCGAGCACGAGGTTGGCCACGTTGACGCAACCGATCAGCAAGACGAGCGCAGCCGCGCCGGCGAGCACCGCGACCAGCGTGGCCACGTCTCCCACGAGCTGCTCCAGCGCCGGCGTGACGTCGGCGCCCCAGCCGCGGTTCGTCTCGGGGTTCTCTTCGGCGATGCCGAGCGAGAGCGCATCCATCTCCTCGCGCGCCCGCTCCAGGGACACGTCCGGCTCCAGACGGCCGACGACGTTGTAGACGCGCATGGCGCGCACGTCGAACAGCCGAGGATCGATCGCGAGCGGCCGCCAGAGATCGACCTCGCCCGCGTCCGGAGGAAACTCGAAGCGCGGCGGCATGACGCCCACGACCGTGAACGGCTGGTCGTCGAGCGTGATGGTGCGATCGATGACCAGGGGATCGGCTGCGAAGCGCCGGGTCCAGAACCCGTGCGAGAGGATGACCACGCGGTCGTCGCCCGGACTCGCCTCGTCCGTCCGGAACGCCCTCCCGAGGGGTGGTTGAACGCCCACCACGTCGAAGACGGATGGGCTGACGAGCGCACCCGAGAGCTCCTCGGGCTCGTCGGTGCCGCCGAGGATGAACGAATCGAAGCTGTAGGCACCGAGCGCGGCGAACGACTCGGAGCGTTCGGTCCAGTCCCGGTAGGTTCCGGCGGATACACCGTCCTGGGGAATGCCGAGCTGGGGGTTGGCCTCCCACACGGTCATCACCTGCTCGGGATCCGCGTAGGGGAGCGGCCTCAAGAGGATGCCCCTGACGAGGCTGAGGATCGCCGTATTGAGGCCCACCCCGAGGCCGAGCGTGGCGACCACGACGAGGGTGAAGGCAGGCGCCGCGCGGAGCGTCCTGAGGGCGAATCTCATGTCACGTCCTCTCTATCCAAGGCCGACGCTGCTGATGAGCGAGGAGGTGGGCAGGGCGCTCAACGGTGAGCCCGACCGGACGGGAGCGCCAGGTATCCCCGACCATGGGCGCCCTGGCAGGCGCCGGTTACTTTCGCGAGCCACGGTCCGGACGTGGTAGCAATGGAGCCGGCCGGCCGGGGTCCCGACCCTGAAGAACCAAACTGACTACCCTGACCACGAAGAGGGCCTGTCATGAACTGGACCATGATCGCTGCTCTCGGTGAGTGGGCCGGAGCAGCTGCGGTGGTCGCCTCGCTGCTCTATGTCGGCCACCAAGTGCAGCAGAACAATCGCATCGCCAGGGCAGAGGCTTATCGAGAAGTGACCCTGAGCTGGGCTCGGATGCTCCACCTCTGGGCGGGCGACCCTCCCGCAGCCAAGGCGTTTCTTGAAGCAGACTCTGGCGTTCCACTCGCCGATCTTCCCGAGGATGCGCGCAACGCGTACCTGCTGCGATACGCGTCCTTGATTCGCGTCCTCGAGACGATCTATCGCCAGGTCGAGGAGGGCATCATGGAGGCCGATGCCTTGGACATGTTCGCGGGTGGAGATACACCCCTCTTCCGCGACTCGTGGGAGTTCCTGCGGGAAAGCTATCGCCCGGACTTCAGGGCATTCGTCGAGAGCCGGCACGGAGGCACGGGTTCCTAGTAGAGCGCGAAACCGACGCAGGCTACTCCACGAATCCTGGGCGCATCACCTCCGCGCATGTCCAACGCTCCGCCCTGACTCCCGCGTCTTGCGCCGCTCTACCGCCTGATCGAGCTCGCCTCCGCCTCGGCGACGATCTCGTCGGCGTCCGCACGCAGCAACAGCCGGTCGCGCACGAGCGCGTCGGCCGCTTGGCGCACTGCCCGCACGTAGGCCGCGTGGTCGGCGTAGCGCTCCTCGAGTGACAGACGCTGGTCCCCCTTCGCCATGCGCTCGGCGCGTGTCTCCGCGAACGGAATGAACGAGCCGGCACCGGCACACTGATCGCCCTCTCCGAACCCCTCGGCCCTGAGGTTCCAGCCGGTGTACGTGCCGATGGGCGCGACGAGGTTCGGATGTCTCACGCCCGCAAGCATGTTACCGTCGGCGTCTACTCGGCCGACCAGCACTGTATACGCCGGTCCCTCCTTGGGCGGCATGGTCGAGTAGTCCATCAGGTGCAGCTGATTGACGCTCCCCGAGTAGGTGACGCCAGGGATGGATGGAAAGCCCGTGGCTGCGGGCGCCACCAGGCCGCCGTTGCCCACGGTGGGAAAGCGGCTCGCCGGCGGAGCGTGCTCCTTTGCGACCCACTCGTACAGCGCCACCGAGAGCGCGGTGCGGATGTCGCGGAGGGGCATGGGGTTGTTCGGGTTCTGACAGAAGCCCGCACGTGGCATCGTATGCACGCCGCCCCCACCGCCGTGCTGGACCCCGGCCACAAGATAGGCGCGTACGTTGTCCGGAAGCGCGATGTCGTTGCCCGTCGGGTCCGTGACGACGAGAGAGGAGCGCGCCTGCCAGATCTCGGCCTCGCCGTCCGTGTGCACGATGCGCGGGCACGTGTCCGTGGCCGAGCAGCGCACGAGAATGCCATCTGCCCCACCGCCGATGGGGTCACGCAGCATCGTGTACGTGAACGGGAACTGGTCACCGGGATACACGTGGTCCTCGTGCTGCTTCTGCCAGCGCCCAGGCTGCGAGAACGCGTAGTTCGTGAACGTCTTGCGTGATCCCGCGATATCGACGTGCATGCCGTCGAACACGATGCGCCCGCGCGTGTCCTCGTTGAACCCGAGATAGAGGAAGTCGCGCAGCGCTCGGCCGCTCTGCGAGATGCCGAGCGAGAGCGCGGTGGTCGCTGGCTCGTCGAGTGGATTGAAATTGCCCTCCGCGTCATGACGCTCGTAGCGGAGGAACGAGATGACGTCGCGCATCGCGGCGAAGCCGATTCCCATGACGACGGGATCCTTGGCCTCGTAGACGAACTCGTAGATGGCACCGCCGTCGAACCCGGCGGGGCGCTGGATCGAGATCTCGGTGTCGCTCACCCAGCTCCAGCGCAGGTCGGCCGGAGTGGAGCGGCGAGAGTTTTGCAGTGCACGCACGGTGAGCGTCGCCTTCGCGGGATCCCGCGACGCCGTCGGGTACGTGAGGGGCGCGCGCGACACGCGCTCCTGGTCGCCGAAGATGAACTCCTCCAGCGCCCGCCCGACCATGGGCGAGCCGTCGGAGTTGCGCGCAACGGGAAGGAACGGCACCACGTTTCGGTCGGTTGAACGGATGTCGCCTTGCCAGCCTACCCGCACGAATGCGAAGCCCATCGCCCTCAAGCTGGGCTCGTCGCCGGTCGCTCCGCCCCGGTTCGGCACGGTATGGTAGATCGCGCGGTTCCAGCGGCTCATGTAGACGGGACGGTAGATCTCGACCGTGGTGCTGTACTCGACCATTCCGCGCGCGTTGTGAGGCGCGTGCTCGAGATTGACGATGTCCTGGTTGCGCGGGTCGCTCGGGTCGACCTCGCCATACGCGATGCCGCGCAGCCGCTCGTACTGCCCCACGGTGCCGAAGCGCTCCCCGCCCAAAGCAGGCGACTCGACTACGTCGACGTCGAGACGCGTGACCTGTGCGTTGGCGCGCGCGCCTGCGAGCAGAAGGACGGAGGCGGCAAGCGCTGCACCGCGTGGGATCGTCAGCAAGGGGCACTCTCCAGGTTTGGACGGCCCAACGTAGGCTGCGGGGTGCAGCGGAGCCAGGCGAATCACGCCGCAGGTGGGGTTTCTCCCCACGGCCGGGAGCGCCCAGCTCCCGACAACCGCGCGCCGGACCGCGGGCGTACCGTGTAGGCGCTACCCACGCCCCGACCCGGTTCCCGCCATGAGCCCGCTCGACCGCCGGATCTTCATCAAGCAGGTCGCCCTGGCGTCCGCCGCGGGTGCGGCCGCGACCGCGTGGCCCGAGGGGGCGAGCGGCGAGACGTACTGGCTGACGGACGCGGACGAGGCCGAGCTCGACGCGGTGGAGTGGCGGAAGTCCCCGTGCCGCTTCTGCGGCGTCGGCTGCGGGCTCCTCATTGGCTTGGAGAATGGGCGCGCGGTCGCCGTGCGCGGCGACCCCGAGTCGTCGGTGAACCGCGGCCTCTGCTGCGTGAAGGGATACCACTCGGTGCAGGCGTTGTACGGCCGCGACCGGCTGACGCAGGCGCTCGTACGTCGCAACGGGAGCCTGGTGCCCGTGCCGATGCGTGAGGCGCTCGACCTGGTGGCGTCCCGCATGCGCGAGACGATCGACCAATACGGGAAGGACTCCGTCTCCATCTACGGGTCGGGGCAGTGGACGATTCCCGACGGGTACGTGGCGTCCAAGCTGTTCAAGGGGTGCATCGGCACCAACAACGTGGAGGCCAACGCGCGGCTGTGCATGGCGAGCGCGGTCACGGGCTTCCAGTCGAGCTTCGGGCTCGACGAGCCGATGGGGTGTTACGAGGACATCGAGCACGCGGACGTCTTCGTGCTGTGGGGGAACAACATGGCCGAGATGCACCCCGTGCTCTTCTCTCGGCTGCTCGAGCGGCGGCGCCAGGTTCCGGGCACGATCATCGTCGACCTCGCCACGCGCGCGACGCGCACGAGCTACGCCGCCGATCGCTCACTCCTCTTCGCGCCGCAGTCCGACCTCGCGATCGCCAACGCGATCTGCCGGGAGATCGCGGTGAACAACTGGGTGAACCGCGACTTCGTGGACCGGCACGTCGCGTTCAAGCGGGGGCTCACGGACATCGGTTACGGCACCGAGGACGGATTCCGGTTCGACGACCAGGCGAGCGATGCCAGCTGGGACGACTACGTCGACTTCCTCGCAGAATACACGCCCGAGCGGGCCGAGGAGATCTCCGGGGTGCCCGCGGAAGACATCCGCTGGCTCGCGTCGGTCTACGCGGACCCGCGCCGCAAGGTCATGTCGCTCTGGTGCATGGGCATGAACCAGCACACGCGCGGCACGTGGATCAACAACCTCGTCTACGACATCCACCTGCTGCTCGGGAAGATCTCCACGCCGGGGAACAGCCCCTTCTCCCTCACGGGTCAGCCGAGCGCGTGTGGCACCGTGCGCGAAGTCGGCACGCTCACGCAGCGACTGCCGCGCGGCGCGGTGACCAACGAAGCCGACCGGCGCTTCGCCGCCGACATCTGGGGCGTGCCCTACGAGCGCATCCCTTCGGCACCCACCTACCACACGGTGGAGATGTTCCGCGCGCTCGACCGCGGCGACGTGCGCTTCATGTGGGTGCAGGTGACGAACCCGATGGTCACCATGCCGCACCTGAACCGCTATCGCGCGGGGCGCAGGGAGGAGTTGCTGGCCGCGCCCGACGCGCAGTGGCGCGACCTGCTGTCGACCGAGGACCCGCCGAACCGGCGGGCCGCGCCATTTGGCTCGAAGTACCAACAGGCTCATCAAGTGACCCAGAGTCTTCTGCGGCGACACCGGCGTAGCGCCTCTCGGCACCCGTGGGTGCGACCTTGAGAACCTGGTGCTGCCCGGGGACGCTGAGGGTTTACGCCGGCGACTCGCTCCCCCCCTACGTTCGCCCGTACATCCCGTCGATCGTCTGGCGGATCTCGTCGAGCGAGCGCCCCTGCTGGTTCATGTCGTACGCGATTTCCGCCTCGCGCAGGCACACGTCGCAGCTGGCCGCGTGATCGTCCTTGAAGCAGTCCAGCAGCGAGTAGTGCCGGAACGTCTCGCGGCAGAAGCAATAGCAGTAGAGGCCGTCGAGGATGGAGACGATCTCGGCCGCCTTACGGTACGTCTCGGCCACCCTCGGTGAGGTGTCGTAGCGCGCGGCGGGCATGACCTGAGAGGCCTGCGCATCGACGCGCGGCATGGGATGGTGACTCGTCGGCCCGCTACCCTGCTGAGCGACGATCGCCAGGATCAGGAGCGCAGCCAGAACGCTCCCGCCCATGATGTAGAACGGTGCCCTGTTCCTGCGCGGTGCGCCGCCTGCTTCCGCACCCCCGCGCTCTTCACGTCTGCGTGATGCCCGGCTCATCGTCGTCCTCTCTTTCTGCTGTCGCTCGTGGATGTGATCAGGATACGTAGCCGCCGGCCTCAATGCACGTGGGCCGCGCCGGTCATCTCTATCTCGGTCATGGAGTCGAGCACGCCGTAGCTCCCCATGCGCATCGGCTCGCCGCCGAGGAAGATCCGGGCCCCTGCCGAGAGCGCCCAGAACCTCGTCGTGCCGAAGAGGCCGGTGGCGGTGACGGGGCCCGAGTCCCCGCGCACCTGGTGGTGCTGCAGCTCGATGAACGGGCGGACGCTCCACGGGCTCGGCGTCACCTCGAACGCGTACGCTGCCGTTGCGATCAGCCAGCGTGTGGTACCGATGGGATCCACTCCGTGCTCGTAGTGGAAGAACTCAGCGTCGCCTGCCGGCCCCTCGCGCGTGTACTCCGGTCGTGACGCGTACTCGACGCGCGCATAGGGCTGGTGACCACGTCCGCTCCAGCGTGCTTCGGCGAGCAAAGAGAAGAAGTCGTCGTGGTCCGCGAGGTAGCTGCGCGACACCTCGGCGAGCGCGTAGAGCTGGCCGCCGGCCAGCGGCGCCGACCGCACCACGGCCGCGTTGCCGAAGTGCGTGGTCTCCTCTACGGTGTGCGCGAACTCGGTGATACTGCCTGCCGAGAGCGACGCCTCCCACTGCGTTGCCGAGGGCGTGGCAGCGCCCCATCGCCTCGCCACCCGGGCGGACCACGAGTCGCCGAAGCTCTCGATGTTGGATAGGTCGTAAGGGCCCTCCGGCTCCTGGCCGCCGAAGACGCCGGCCTCGACGCTCCACGCCCCCCGCTGGTACACGGTGCTCACCGTCCAGCGCTCGAGGATCTGTGAGAGGTGATGGTTGGTCGGATACTTGAGTCCCGGACGCACCATGGGGTCGGACGTGCCGTAGGGCGCGAATCCCTTGCCCGCCGAAATCGACGCGGTCCCCGCGGCGATTTGCCAGAAGTTGACGCTCAGCATGAGCTCGTGGAGGAGCGTGTGCGGGTGACGTTTGTCGATGAAGCTCTCCCCCCAGCCGCCGAAGGTCAGCTCGCCGTCCTCCTGCGTGAGTCCCTCGAAGTTCAGCGTCGTGTGCAGGACGATGCGCTGACCCGGGCTCTCGACGTGTCCCATGAGCGCAGGTTGAGTGAGATACCAGCCGGTCTCACGGAGGGGCGAGCCGTCTTCGCCGGGCGCGCCGATGGTGACGACCGGATACGCCTGTGCCATGCCGGTGAGCTGCCAGCCTCCGCCGAGCCCGACGCTCGTCATTTGCATGGGCGTCTGGGCGTGTGCAGCACCAGGATGAAGCGCGACGCTCGCGACCCCGCATAGGGCCGCGACGATGCCGCACGTCGTGCGGAACGTTCTCATGTAAGGAAACCGCCGTTTTGAAGGTGCCTGAGGCCGCGTCCGACGGACGCGGGGAGGGTGTCAGGCGAGACGGCGGGGCGGGGGTGGATCCAGCGAGAGGTCGACGGCGCTCGGTGCCGCGAGCGGCAACGCACGCATCGTGTCGAAGGTCTCCGGAAGCGTCGGGCTCGGTGCGGCGGTGGGTGAGCTGAGGGCGGTGCCGCACGCCATCAGGACGCCGCAGTCCTGGCCAGCCGGATGTGAGGTCGGACCTTCGTGATGGTGATCAGAGGCGTCTTCACTGGTGGGCCGCGCCGGTGGCTGGCCAGGTCCGTGGTGGGCGTGCTGCGCAGCCGCAGCCTCGGATCCCAGGTCGTCCTGCGTCGACGCTGCGCACCGGAGAACGGTCGCATTCGACCAGGTCAGGACGGCGAGCGCGAGGAGGGCGAGCGGCCTTCGCATGCCCGGAAGCTCGCCGGCGCCACCCGGTCCGACAAGCCGCCCCAGGGCCGCCGGTGCCGGAAACGGGCCGTGCCCGGCCATGTTCGGGCCGCCAGCGCCGGGAACGACCCTTGCACGGAGCTATTCCGGGAGGGCGCTCCGCCGATCGATATTGGGACCGGGCGGCGGCCGCACGGTTCTTGGCCTCCCACGCCACAGACTCACGAGGGAATGCATGCGTAGGAACATCCTGCACGCAGGGGTCGCCAACCTGAAGTACGAGATCCGCGAAATCGTCGGCGCGGGCAACGAGATCCGTGCGCTCGGGCAGGAGATGACGTGGGAGAACATTGGCGACCCGGTGGCCAAGGGTGAGGCGCCGCCGGAATGGATCCGCGACATCGTGGCCGGCTTGCTCGACATCCCATCGTCGTGGGCGTACTGCGAGACGCGCGGCGTCCCCCACGTGCGTGAGTTCCTGGCCAACGAAGTCAACCGGCGGAACGGCGTGAAGGTCACCGCGGACGACGTCCTCTTCTTCAACGGGCTCGGCGACGCGGTCGCCAAGGTCTACGGGTTCCTGTCGCGCGAGGCGCGCATCCTCGGACCGTCGCCCGCGTACAGCACGCACTCGTCGGCGGAAGCCGCGCACTCCGGATACAGCCACGTCACGTACGAGCTCGACCCGTACAACGGGTGGATGCCCGACCTCGACGACATCCGCAACAAAGTGAAGTACAACGATTCGATCGCGGGCATCCTGCTGCTGTCGCCGGACAACCCGACCGGAGCGGTGTATCCGCGGGACGTGCTCGAGGAGATCGCGGCGATCGCGCGCGAGCACGACATCTTCATCATCGCCGACGAGATCTACGCCAACATCGTGTACGATGGGCGTGGCCGGCTCACGATGAGCGAGTGGATCGGCGACGTGCCGGGCATCGCCATGCGCGGCATCAGCAAGGAGTATCCCTGGCCGGGCGCGCGCTGCGGCTGGCTGGAGGTGCTCAACAAGGGCCACGACCGGACGTTCGGCAAGTACGTCGACAGCTTGATCGCCGCGAAGCGGCTCGAGGTGTCGTCCACCACGCTGCCGCAGATGTCGATTCCGCTCGTCATGGGCGATCCGCGCTACCCCGGCCACCTCGCCGCGCGCGAGCGCATGTTCGCCGAGCGCGCCGAGGAGATCGCCGAGGCGTTCGCCGGCTGCGAGCACGTCATCGTCAACAAGCCGCGCGGCGCGTTCTACTACACGGTCATGTTCAAGCCGGGCGTGCTCAACGGCGACCAGGTCCTGCATATCGAGAACCCCAAGGTGCTCGCCACCGTCGAGCGCATGGTGGCCGGCGTCGAGCCCGACAAGCGCTTCGTCTACTATCTAATGGGCGCGACCGGCATCGTGGTCGTGCCGCTCACCGGCTTCCAGTGCCTGCACCACGGGTTCCGCGGCACGCTGCTCGAGGCGAACGACGCCAAGCGCGCGTGGATCCTGGAGACGCTGCGCGAGTCGATCGAGGCGTACGTGGCGAGCGGGGCGCATACGCCTGCGATCGCGGGCACGGCGGCCGCGCGATAGGCGCGGGCCACGCGGACGACGACGGACCGAAGGTGGACGACACCGTCTGCGTCATCAACATCGGGCCGGCTCAGCGGCGTAGGCGCCGGAACCTGGGCGTGGTCTCGTTGGCGGTCGGCGTCGTGGTCGTGCTGGGCGCGTGGTCGGCCGTGCTTCCGCGAACCATCCTCCTGCCCTCGGCCGTCTTCTTCTTCGTCGGCTTCTCGGGAGTCTTCCAGTCGCGTGCGAAGACCTGAATGCGCCTCGCATCGCGCGGTCTGCGCGACCTGGACGGCAGGCCCGAGCGCATTGGAGACAGTGCCGAGCTGGCCGTGGTGCGCGCGCAGGCGCGGCGGGTGTTCGTGCAAAGCGTGCTGGCGACGGCGGTGATGATGGGGGTGGCGTGGGTGGCCGGTTCCTGAATCGCCGAGCCGGCAGCGCTGGAAGAGTCGACGCGGCCCAGGGCGGTGTTCGCGCCCGCAACGGCTTCCCGCTCGCGGACGGATTTCGCGGGACCCAGGTGGGGAAGATCGTCTAGAAATGCGTCGGATGCGCGGCCACGACGGCTCGGTCGCGTCATGCCACGGGGTCGTCGTCGGATGGCGTCCCAGAATCACCGAGGGGTGCATCGCGTCGCCGACTGAGAGCAATGAAGCCGGCCCGGAACAGATGCCGAGGGATGGTGCTCACCTGTCGTCGCGAAGTCGACGGCTTGTCTCCGCCGCCAGCCGCCCCCAAACTGCCGCGAGAGGTGGTGCGCTCGCTTCAGCACGCATCGTTAGCCACCCGCGAAGACGATATCCATGGGAGGAGGCCCCCGATGCCGGCTCGTGTCGAGGTAGCGGTAGCGCGTAGGCACGGAGCGACCCCCGGCGCGCTCATGACCCTGCTCGCCGCTTGCTCGGGCGCAGAGAGTGCGCCGGAGATCGGGCCGATCGGGGCGAGCGCCGTGCAGGCGGTTGCGCCAGGCCAGGCGCTCACGTTCGGTGGCGTGGCCTATCCGGAGCAGCGCCTCGTTCTTCCTGTCAACGACCTCCCGAATCCGTACGACAGGGTCTGGCCCTGGGCCGAGCTGCCCACCGGCCCGATCGATCCGGCCGACTACGAGGCGAGGCCGTCGTTCATAGGGATGGTCGAAGGCTCCGACGGGACGCTCTACGCGCTGTCGCGCTGCATGGGCAACTCGTGCGAAGGGCGCCAAGAGCCGCCCATGATGGCGCTCGACGCGGAGGGCCGGCTCCTGCGGTCCTGGGGAGAGGGAATGATGACGTTCCCGCACGGGCTCGGAATGGACGGCGAAGGGAACTTGTGGGTCGCCGACCAGGGGGCGCACGTCGTGTTCGCGTTCTCGAACCAGGGCGAGCTGCTGAGGACGATCGGGACACGAGGCACCCCGGGTGATCCGCCGGCGGCGCTGACCGAGCCGACCGCGGTCGCGGTGGCGCCGGACGGCAGCATCTTCATCACGGAGGGGCACAACAACAGCCCGGATGCGCGCGTAGCCCGCGTCTCCAAGTTCGCCCCGGACGGGACGTATCTGAAGTCGTGGGGGAAAACGGGACCTGGGATCGGCGAGTTCAGCACCCCGCATTCGATCGCCCTCGACTCCCGGGGCCGCGTGTTCGTTGCGGACCGCAACAACAACCGCATCCAGATTTTCGATCAGGAAGGGAACTTCCTCGACCTCTGGTACCAGTTCGGTCGGCCCAGCGGGATCGCGATCTCCCCCGATGACCGCATCTACGTAGCCGACTCCGAATCCTGGGACTTCCACAATCCTGGCTGGAAGAAGGGGATCCGCATCGGCAGCGCCGTTGACGGGACCGTGGAGCACTTCATCGAGGACCTCGAGTCCACCACCATCTCGCACAGCGGAGCCGAGGCCGTGGGGTTCGACTCGCACGGCAACGTGTACGGAGGGGTCGTCCGTCGCCGCATGCTGGAGAAGCACGTCCCGCGCGTAGCCCCGAGCGCCTGAGCGTCGACCGGGACTCGGTCTTCCCCTGGGGGCTGGCTTACGCGCGGTCCCTGGGCGGCGCGAGCGCCACCCGCCATCGCTTGCCTATCGCAGAACCCTGAGCAGGCCCTCGCCGACCAGGATCTCGTAGGCCTGCGCCTCGACGTGCGTGAGCCCGCCTTGTCCGGCCCCCACGTCGTTTCCTTCGCCGGTATCCAGCTGCAAGGCGAGGGTGCGCATCTCGACGGTCAGCGGGGCGGCCTCTTCTGCCGTCGTCGCGGCTCGGATGCGTCCGGCGAGGGCCGCGATCCGCCCCGCGCGAACGCCCACTGCGCGCGCCGCTGCCTCGAGGTCGGGCCCCTGCGTCCGCACCGCTGCGGACGCGCCCGGGGCGCTCCTCGCGAGCTGCAGGTGCTCCACGATGGCCTCGACAGCAGGCACGAGCCCGAATCCGAGGCCGGGTCCTTGGCTCCCGGATTGCGGGTCGAGGGCGTGCAGCACGTGCCCGGCATGCGTCTTCATCGCCTCGAGGTTCGCGGGATCCCCAGCGGCGAAGTTGGCGTGCATCATGACCGTGTTCGCTTCCTGGGCAGCGATCACGACCAGACCGTGCCCCCCTGGACCCGCGGGGAACGAGCTCGTCAGGTGCGTCACGTGCGGCGATGACGGGCTCGCCTCCTGGCCGGCCAGCCCCGCCACGCAGATGGCGAAAGCAGCCAGGATCGGCAGCACTGTCTTCAAGTTCTTCACGAGGAGGCGCATCGGCTCAGTCTCATCACGACTCGGTGGAAGGTGCAAAGGACGCTCGCGCGAGCCGCCGAGCAAGAGGCCGGCAGCCCTCATCGCCTTCCGGCCAGGATCGGCGCGACTGGCGTGCGTGCCGAGCCCCGAGGCCGACGCCGGGCCGCGATCCGGCCGCGGTGGCGTCGCTCGCGGCGAAGTTTCAGCTCGAGCCCGTTCCGGAGGAGTCCACCGAGTCCTCACCCGCCGAGACGTGGGGGCTGCAGCTGTCGTGAGCGAGTCCGGGGGTGAGCCACGCCGAGCGCCTTGTCATCTACGTGCCGATGCCAGCAGAATTCCCGTCGCCAACCAACTGCACCACCCCCGACGTCCTTCTACCACGTTCCCCATGCGCACGAGCGCTCGGGTCGAGAGACGGCACCATGAGAACCGCGACAGCCCTAGTGATGATGATCGCAGCGAACCTCGCCGCCTGTTCGCCTGCAGGCGATTCCGGTGACGCTGCCGAGGCCGCGGCACCCGCCATCTCCGCCTTTGGCGCGGGTGAGAATGCGTCACCCTTCACCATCGGCTCACTCCAGGCCGCGTCCCTGAAAGACGCCGCCTTCTCTCCGGCGAACGACAACCGGACGCTCGCTATCAATCAGACGAAAGCAGAAGTGGACGCCCTGCTGACCGCGGCGGGTCTCGCCACGGACGTTCTACAGCTCAGCGTGCAGCCACTGATCGTCCGCACCCCGGATCGCGTGCTGTTGTTCGACGCGGGCACGGGCCCAACCGGAATGTTATCCGCATCCATGGCGACCGCCGGCGTCGAGCCAGCCGCCGTGACGGACATCTTCATCAGCCACAGTCACGGCGATCACGTCAATGGGCTCGCCGGGGCGGGCGGCGCGTTGGCATTCCCCAACGCCGCCATCCACATCTCCGCCAACGAGTGGGCCGCGATGCAGGCCAACTCGCAGCTCGCCTCGTTGGTGACGACGATCTCTCCGAGAGTGGCAACGTTCGCGCCCGGTGCCGATCTGGTCCCTGGCACCGTCGTGGCGGTGGACATTCAGGGCCACACACCCGGCCACTCCGGCTACCTCATCTCTTCGGGACCGGCCTCACTGCTCTACATCGGCGACACGATGCACCACTCGGTGATTTCGGTGCAGCGGCCTGATTGGACGATCGCTTTCGACGGGGATGCTCCGCTGGCGCAAGAGAGCCGGAAGGCCCTGCTCGCCTCCGCGGCGGCGAGCGGCCAGCTCGTCTACGCGGTGCACTTCCCGTTCCCGGGTCGCGGCAAATTCGAGAACCGCGACGGCACGTTCGTGTGGGTGGCCGAATGACCATCGGTGCCCGTCGCGGCCGACCGACCTAGAGCGCCGATCCGCCCCCGGGCAGCCGCTTGCGCAGGAAGTTGGTTCGGCGTTCGGGCGGAAGCGCCGACTGGCGCCTGATCTGCTCGACCAGCGACTCGAGCGACCGGATGCCGTCCACCTTGCTCATGAAGTCGAGCTTCAGGTTGCCGGGCGTCTTCCGGAACATGAAGTCCAAGTCCATCGTCGTCACCGGCGAGCCCTGGAGGGCCGCGGCGGCGTTGCCGATGAGCACCGCGGACAATCGGCGCTTCTTGAGCAGGGCGGCGACCTGCGAGAGCAGCGGTTCGGCGTTCATCCCGTTCAGCGCCCCGTCCACCTGACTCTTTCCCGCTTGACGAAGGCCGACACGCCAGCCCGGAAGTCCTCACTGCCGAACACCTCGCGCACGAGGTCGTCGCCGTCGGGCAGGTGGGCGCGGCGCAGGCGGGTCAGCGCTTGGCCGGCTGCCTTCATGCTCAGCGGCGCGTGGCTCGACAACGTCTCCACCAGCGACGCGAGCGCCCCGTCTAGCCCGCCGTCGGGCACGACCTCGTAGACGAATCCTCCGGCATGCGCGTCGTCGGCCGAGAGCGTCGTCGCTCGCAGGAGCATGTCCAGGGTTCGCCCGGGACCCAGGTGGTGGATCAAGAGCG
This sequence comes from Gemmatimonadota bacterium, assembly GCA_016873995.1. Taxonomy (GTDB): domain Bacteria; phylum Gemmatimonadota; class Gemmatimonadetes; order Longimicrobiales; family Gaopeijiaceae; genus UBA2982. The sequence continues at coordinate 48,339 of VGVR01000013.1, read as the reverse complement.
AATAGCTGTTCATGGACAGGCAGTTGCCCAGCGTGCGGGCGATGGGGACGCCGAAGCGGGACGACTCGGTTGCCACGCGCAGTTTACAGGCGGCGGCGAGTACCAGCCCCCCACCCACGCAGACGCCCTCGACCGCAGCCACGGTCGGTACGGTGACGTCCTCGAGTCGGTTGACCACGCGCTCGATGCGCGCCTCGTAGGCGACGCCATCCTCGCCGCTGGTGAAATCGAGAAACTGTGCGATGTCGGTGCCGGCTACGAACGCTTGGCCGCCCGCGCCGCGCAGTACCAGAACTCGCACCGACTCGTCTGCGTCGGCCTGAGCGCACGCTTCCTCGAGGCGATCGTACATCGCGAACGTCATCGCGTTGCGCGCCTCGGGGCGATTGAACAGCACGGTCAGGACGGCGCCGTCCTGGGTGACCTCGATGTCGCTCACTCCGCTTCTCCTCGCTCGCTGACCGCGTCGATGATCTCGGCTGGCACGCGTGACCGCTGGAGCGCCGCTCTCGTGTCTGCACCCAGTGGCGGGCCGGCCGCGCCGCGCACGGCGGGGCTGCGCGAAAAACGCATCGGCGATCCGATCTGACGGACCGGTCCGAGCGTAGGGTGTGGGGCGTCCCAGAAGAAGCGGCGAGCGTTCAGGTGGTCGTCATTGAAGACCTGGCCGTAGTCGTTGATGGGCGCGCACGGCACGCCGGCCTTGCCGAGCGCGTCCAGCAGATCTGTGGTGGTGCGGGTGCGGGTGCGAGACTCGACGACGGCGGCCAGCTCGCCCCGGCGGGCGTGGCGGCGAGCGGCGTTGGCGTAGGCCTCGTCGGCGAGCTCGGAAGCCATGTCGAGCGTGCGGCAGAGCGCGGACCAGGTGTTGTGCGTATTCGCGCCGATCGTGATCCAACCATCGGCGGTACGGAACGCTTGGTAGGGCGCCTGGACCTGGTGCGCCGACCCCAGCGGACCGGGGGTCTCGCCAGTGGCGAAGTACGTGCCGGCCTCCCAAACGCCCAGGCTGACGCCGGCCTCGAGCAGCGAGACGTCGATCGCTTGGCCGTGCCCCGTCCGGTCGCGCTCGCGTAACGCAGCCGTCACGGCCAGGGCTGCGTATAGTCCACACACCAGATCGCAGACCGGAACGCCGACCTTCACGGGGTCGCCGCCCGGTGTGCCGGTGATGCTCATGATACCGCTCCGCGCCTGCGCCATGATGTCCAGCCCAGGGAGCGAGGCCAGCGGTCCATCCTGCCCCCAGCCGGAGCACGACGCGTAGACGACACGCGGATTGACCGTCGAGATCGTCGCGGCGTCCAGGCCGAGCCGGGCCATCGCGCCGGGCCGCAGGTTCTCGATGACGACGTCGGCCGTCTCGACCAGCGCGAGAAACGCCGCCTTGCCCGGCGCGGACTTCAGGTCCAGCGCGACCGACTCCTTGTTCCGGTTCAGCCGCAAGAACGGCGAGCTCTCGCCGTCCAGGAAGGGTCCGCTGGCTCGAACCGGGTCCCCCGAAGCGGGCTCCTCGATCTTGATCACCCGGGCTCCGAGGTCTGCCAGCTGCATGCCCGCAAAAGGCCCCGCCATGAACACGCCCACCTCGAGCACGTTGATGCCGGCCAGCGGCGGCAGGTCGTGGGGCGGCCCAGGTGCGCCACGAGTGCTCATGCAGGCCTCCAAGGGCGGCGCCAACGACCTTCATCGCGCATGCGAGGTGTGCTCACAGCCAGCCGGGGAGGACCAGGACTAGCCAAGTCAGCAGCGGGACCAGAGCCACCATCGAGAACCCCCACATCATCAGAGTGCGGAACACGTCGTCTCGCTCGGCCGGGGTCGAGTTGGCGACAACGAGGGCGCCGCTGGTGGAGAACGGGCTGGCGTCCACGATCGAGGAAGACAGCGCGAGCGCGGTGATGAGGCCGATCGCTCCGACCGCGTCCGAGCCCAGCAGGAACGGCACGGCCAGCGGGATCAGCGCTCCCAGGATGCCGGTCGTCGACGCGAAGGCGGAGACGACGCCACCGATGTAGCAGATCAGCAGTGCGGCGATCAATGGGGTGCCGAGTTGGGCCACGTTGTCCCCTAGCCATCCGGGGGTGTCGATCTCCTGCATCAGACCGACGAATGTGACGATACCGCAGATCAGCAGGACCGTCTCCCAGGCGATCTGCTCGACTGCGCCCTTGGCGCCTGCCGGTGCGACGATCGAGAGGACGACCCCGACGGCGATCGCCATCATCCCGATCTCGAGGCCGAAGACGAGCGCCCCGAACAGCAGCACGGCCAGGCCGATCAGGGTGAGCAGCGCGTCCCGTCCGAGCGTCGCCGTCGGTTGGCTGTCGGCATGCTCCCCGCTTCCAGCAGCCGGGTCCATCGATACGCGGGTGGCGTGGCCGAGGAGCCTGCTGCCACCGAAGAGGAAGAACACGACGACCGACAGCAGCACATTCGCCACGATCGATGCACCCCACAAGAAGCTCGGGCTGCCAGGTAGGTCGTTGCTCCTCACGACGGCATTCGTGATCGAGCCGAAGATCGACAGCGGTGAGAAGCCTCCCGCGGTACAGCCGTTGACTACGAACAGACCCATCAGCACGGGATTGATCGAATAGCGACGGGCGAACGCCATGCCGATCGGAGCGATGATGGCGACCACCGCCGGGACCACGCCTCCGATCGCGGTCAGCGCGCCGGCGACCGTGAACATGGCCCAAGGAATGAGGGCGAGTCGGCCACCGGATGCGCGCACCGCGGCACCCACCAGCCAGGCGATCGTACCGTTGTTCTTGGCGATGGCGAACAGGTAGGTGACGCCGACCAAGACGACGAACAGATCGCCGGGGAAGAACCCGTAGATCATGTCGGCGTATCCATCGGCGCCGAAGAAGAAGTAGCCGACCACGAACGTGGCGAACAGCGCAAGGGCACCCATGTGGACCGATAGCACAGTCGCAATCACGAAGACCGCGACTAAGACCAGAATCGAGATCAGCTGTTCGGACACGACGCCTCACCCCCGCACGAATTTCTGCACCCGCCGCCCCGTTCCCACCTCAGCGGTGTACACGTTCCCGTCGGAGTCGACCGCGACGTTGTGCAGGAAAACGAACTGGCCGGCGTAGTGCCCGATGCGCCCGAACGAGCCGACCTCCTGGAGACTCTGCCGGTCGAACATGTGGACCTTCCCGTTGCCGGCGTCAGCAAGGTAGAGAAGCCGCTGCGCCGCATCGGGTGAGAACGCCACCGAGAACGCAGTGCCGAGCAGGCGCGTAGGCCGCTCGATGAACACCTCGCGAACGTAGGTACCGTCGATCCGGAAGATCTGCATGCGGTTGTTGCGGCGGTCGGCTACGTACACGAGGCCGTCGTCCGACACGCGGATCCCGTGCACCGTGTTGAACTGCCGCACCGCCGGGCCCTCGTAGACGGGCCGGTTGGGGGCGTCGTCGTCGGGTCGCTCGCCGTACGCGCCCCACATGCGCTTGTAGGCTCCGGTGCTCGCGTCGAAGACGATCACGCGGCGGTTCACGTACCCGTCCGCCACGAAGAGCTCGTTGGTCGGCGCATACACGTACATGTCGGCTGCGTTGTTCAGGTTGAGCGTGTCGAGGCTCCCCTGGGCGGCGCCGCGCTTCCCGATCTGGAGCAGGAAGCGTCCGTCACGCGTGAACTTGAGCAGGTGGTTCTCGGTCCGGTCGCCGAGGCGCGGCCCGCCCGCCGACGAGATCCACACGTTGTCGGCGTGGTCGACGTGGATGCCGTGCTCGTCCGCGGGCCACTCGTAGCCCTGGCCCTCGCCGCCCCACCCCTGCACGTACACGCCGTCCTGCGTGAACTCCATGACAGGGGGCGCCGGGCGGCAGCACTCGGCTTCGGGGTTGCCCGCTACCTCGTCGGAATTCAGCGACCACGGGCGCTGGACGATCCACACGTGGTCACGCGAGTCCACAGCGACGCCCGCGACCTGTCCGAGGATCCAGCCGTCCGGCACCGCGGGCCAGAACGGATCGACCTGATAGCTCGGTGCGGCCGACTGCTCCTCGTCCGCTGCGCGTGCGAAGCTGCGCTCTGCGGCCACCAGCACGCCGAGGATCGAGACGCCCAACACCACTCGCCATGCACGGCTCATCGGATCTCCAGGAAGACGGTTCAGCGACGATAGAACGGCTGCGTGCCGCCCTCGGCAAGGGGCGGCCGTCCGCTGCTTACCTCAGCTCGCCGAGATGCCCGTGGCGCCCCAACCACTTGATCCCTTCGAGGACGGGAAGGATCGACACGGCGAGGGCGATTGCCACGCCGCAGTCTCTCGGGGTGACGCCGGAAGGCGAAGAGAGAATCGGGCACCTGTTGAAGACGCCGACGCCAGAGGGCGAGCTGATCTCGATCAGGCTGGTCGACCCGAACGAAGTCCCGACGCTCGACAATCTCGGCTTCGGCGGTCCGGAAGGCGTCAAGATTCGGGAGCTGCTGCGCCGCCGCGATGGACTCATCCTGGTGACCGGGCCCGCGCGCGCCGGCACCACGAGCTTCATCTATGCGTGCTTGAATGCGCTCTAGCGCCTGAGCGTGATCTCGCTCGAGACGCGCATCGAGCTGCGCGTGCCGGGCGTGGTGCAGATCCGTTACGACTCCTCCACTGGCAAGTCGTTCTCGGAGACGCTGCAGGGATTGCTCGACCGGAGTCCCGACGTCATCCACGCCGGCGAGATCCGCGACCTCGGCACCGCGCGCATCGCGATCCGCACGGCCGTAACCGGGCGCAAGACGCTCGGCACCGCGCACACCTCCGACGCGGTGTCGGGACTCCGCCGCCTGCGCGACATGGGCATCGAGGCGGGTCGCCTGGCGGAGTCGTGCCATGCCGTCATTTCGCTCCGGTTGGTGCGGAAGCTCTGCCAGGACTGCAGGAAGAAGGTCGACCCGGCAGCCGACCCGCCGTCGCGGGAGGTGAAGCTCGCCCAGCGCTTGGGCGTGAAGCCCGCGTTCGGGGCGGTGGGATGCAAGTCGTGCGCGGGCACTGGCTACAAGGGCCAGATCCCCCTGGCGGAGGTGCTCGAGCTCACCCATCCGGTGAAGTCGTTCTTCGCGTCGGACCCCTCCGATGCCGACCTGCTGAAGGTCGCGCGGAAGGACGGCATGCGGACGTTCGCCGAGGTGGGGCTCGACCTGGCCTCGCAGGGTCTGACCACGATCGAGGAGATCGAGCGCGTGGTCGGCATCGTGCCGCTGCACTCGGAGACGGCTTCCTCGGCGGGTCCCGTGCTCGTCGTCGACGACGAGGAGCAGGATCGCACGCTCCTGCGCGGTGTGCTGGACGGCATGGGCTTCCAGGTCGTCGAGGCGGAGACAGGCGCGAGCGCGAAGCGGCTGCTCGACGAGCGGGTGCACGACTTCTCGCTGGTGCTCCTGGATTCGGACCTCTCTGACATGAACGGGCGCGACCTCCTGCGCGAGGTCCGCAAGTCCCTGGTGACCCAGTCGCTTCCGGTGATCGTACTCTCGGTTTCGTCCGATCCTAGGGAGGAGATCGAGCTCCTCGAAGCGGGCGCGGACGACTATATCCAACAGCCGGTCGTGGCCGAGCGCGTAGAAGCGCGCGTCCGCGCGGTGCTGCGTCGGAGCGGCGTCGAGCTCTCGTAGGCCCGAAGCCGCCCCGACGTTCGGGGCATGTGTGCCTTTCGCGGCCGTCGCCGTCCTAGCAGTGTGTCGGGAGGGCGAGTCACGGAGAACGCGATGCGGAGCGGTGGGAGCGAACCTCGGCGGGTGCAGGCCACGGGCGAGCGGCCACGCCAAAGGCGGGCGCGCCCCGCTCTTGCCGGGGCGGCCGCTGCGGGAGTCCTGCTGTCGGCAGCCGCGTCGCCCACCGCCGCTCAGTCCCTGCCCACCGACTCGGTCGAGCTGCTCGAGGAAGTGCGCGAGGCGCAGGAGGAATTCGAGCGCTATCGCGAGAGTCGGACGCCCCTGCAGCAGGAGCCGATCGGTGGCGCGTGCGACGAGCGCATCGGGCGTATCTGCATCTGGTACGGCGGCGCGGACGAAGAGCGCTTCCCCGCTGAGCTCCGGGAGGTGGGGCAGGCGCGCGTCGAGCTCATCCGCTCGCTCTTCGCCGCCTTCGACATCGCCCATGACCGTTGGATCCTGGGGCAGCTCGTCCACTACCTGGTCGAGAGCCGCAACTTCGACGAAGCGGAGCGCGTCTCCACCGAGTGCAACGTCGCCGAGACGTGGTGGTGTGAGGCGCTTCGCGGCTACACGCTGCACGTACGGGGTGAGTACGTCGAATCCGAGGCGGCCTTCAGGCAGGCGTTTGGCGAGATGCCCGACTCCGTTCACCGAGCCTGGAAGAGTCCGCGCTACGTGTTCACACCCGGTGCGCGGGAAGCCTTCGACGAGCTTCCTGACCTGGAGCGCGAGCGGGCGTGGGAGCTGCTCTGGCGGCTCTCGGATCCGCTCTTCCTGGTCGAAGGGAACGACTACTTCACCGACCATTACGCACGTTTAGTCGTGGCCGAGAACCGCCGCGGCGCCGCGGACCCGCTCGGGCTGGAGTGGGGGGAGGACCTGGACGAGACGCTCATCCGCTATGGCCGAAACATCGGCTACAGCCGCACGCCGAACCGGGCGCAGTTCGGACTGCAAGATAATCGCCGCATGGTGGGGCATCACCACCCCAAGAGCCGCGGCTATCTCTTTCCCGAGGATTTCCTGGCGTCGCCCTCCGACATTCCGCCGGAGAGCTGGATCACCGCGCCGCGCGAATCGCGTACCTGGTACGCTCCGCTGTATGCACCCGATGTCGAAGGGCTGGAGACGCAGGTGGGCCGCTTCCGGCGGGACGAGCGCATGCTCGTAGTGGGTGCGTACCGCCCGACGCTCGTCGCCGAAGCGGGCGGGCGCATGCTCGCGTTCGGACCTCAGGGAGGCGTGCAAGGCGCTGCGCACGCGGGGCTCTTCCTCCTGCCGGTCGACGGGGGAGAGCCCCTCTACGTGCGTGCCCAGGACCCGGAGGGGGTTCTCTCCTTGGAAGCCGAGCCGGGTCGGTACGTGGGCGCGCTCGAGGTCGTGAACGTCGAGGGTCGCAGGGCGTGGCGGGCACGTCAGGGTGTGGTCCAACGGCCTCTCGAGCCCGGCATGGTCGACGTCTCGGACCTCATGCTCCTGGAGTCGGGCGCGCCGCTGCCCTCGTCACTCGACGAGGCGATGCCGCACCTGCGGCGTGGTGTGCGCCTGCGCGCCGGGGAGCGCTTCGTGGTCCTCTGGGAGGCTTACGGGCTGCGCGTGCGGGAGCCCGTTCGCGTCACGCTCGGGTTCAGCCGCGGCCGCCCCGGTTTCCTGGAGCGGGTGGGGGAGTTTCTCGGTGCGCTGCAACCACCGCAGCCGGTCGACATCACGTTCGAGGACGTGGGCCCGGACGGCGTGCAGTACGTCTTTCGCGCCGCCGAGCTCGCGCTCCCCGAGCTGGATCCTGGCGAGTACACGCTCCACCTGCGTCTCGGTCTGACGGGCCGCGAGCCGCTCGTGATCAGTCGGCCCATCGTGGTCGAGAGGTGAGGCGATGACACGCACCTTGCTTGCATTCTTCGGCGTCGTGTCCGCGGCGGCGCTCGCGGCGGCCTGGGGCCCGATGGGGGACGCGCACGCCCCACGCGCGCTCGCCGCGGCTGCTCCGCTCCCGTTCTACTACGACCTGTACACATTCCGAAACGACGATCGCACGACCTCGGTGGTCGCGGCGGTGGCCGTGCCGGTCGAGGGGTTGCAGCGCGAGCGCGTCGACAGCCGCTTCCGTTACCGCTTCGACGTGCGCTTCGTGCTGGCCGACACCGTGGAGCGCGTGGTGTCGCGATCGCTCGACTCCGTGTACGTGAGCATGTCGCGCCCGCTCTCGGGTGAGCATCTGCTGCACACGTTCGTGGAGATCGACGCCCCGCCGTCCGACGGTACCGTACAGCGCATCGTCGTCACGGACGCGACCCGCCCCGGAGTTGGACAGCTACATCAGTCGCCCTTCCCGATTCCGGACTACGCGGGCGACGAGTTGATGCTCTCCGACATGGCTTTCGGTCTTCCGGGAGCGACCTCGGGATGGTCGCGCCACGGACACCACGTCGCGCTGCTGCCGACGAGCCAGTTTCCCGAAAGCGCGTTCGACGTCTACTACGAGATCTACAACCTGCCGACGGGGCGACCCTACGAGACCGAGATCGAGATCGAGCGGCTCGACGGCCGCGCGAACGACGCCGGTGCCGTGGGCGCGCGCTTCAGCGGCGAGTCCCAGGCAGGTCCGGACGGAACGCTGGCGGAGCTCCGGCGCGTCGAGTCGTCGCTGCCCGTCGGGCGCTACCGTGTTTCGGTCACCGTGACGGACCGCGCGACCGGAAGAGTGGCTTCGAGCACGCGACCGATCGAAGTGCGCGGGTGGAGCGGCGGCATGACGATGCTCCCCGCGATGACGAGGGTGCGCGAGGCGGGCAGACCCTGATGGCGGCGGCGCTCGGCGCCGATTCGCCTTGCTCGGGGCTACAGCTGCACCTAGCGTGGGCCTCTCACGCGCACACCGAGGTCCCGCAATCATGAACGCCCGCTTCGCCCGAGATTCCATCTTCGCGCTCTCCATCCTCCTCGGCGCCACGCTCGCTGAGCCCGCGGTACGTGCCTCCGCGCGCGCCGCGGCACAGACCGAGGCCTATCGGGCGCGGCTCTCGCCGCTGCCCCGGGCGGGCCAAACCGTGCGCTCGATCACGGGGGTGGGTCAGGTGCGCGCGACGTTGTCGGGCACGCGCCTCACGCTGACCGGCGAGTTCCGGGGGATGAGCTCGCCCGCGACCGTGGCGCACCTGCACGTCGGACCGCCGGGGCAGCCGGGGCCGACTGCCGCGCCCCTGCAGGTGACCGCGGCGGCCGAGGGGCAGATCTCGGGGACGGTCGATCTCACGCCCGCGCAGGTGACGTCGCTACGCGCCGACGGGCTCTACGTGCAGATCCACAGCCAAGGGAACTCGAACGGTGAACTGCGCGGCTGGATCTACGACACGGACGTGATCGGCGAGACGGCGGCGAACTACGCGCCGACTTCGCTCACTGTTGCGGATCTGATGCGCGACTTCGTGCCCGTCACGGCCGAGATGCTCCGGAACACCGACCCCGCCGATTGGCCGATGATGCGCGGCAACTACCTCGCGCACAGTTACAGCGAGCTCGACCAGGTCGACGCCGGCAACGTTCGCGGGCTGCAGCTCGAGTGGGTGTGGAACATGCACGACGGGAACTCGGAGCCCGCCCCGCTCGTGTACGGCGGCGTCATCTATCTGATCAACCCGGGCAACGTCATCCAGGCGCTCGACGGCCGCACCGGCGATCTCATCTGGGAGCACGACTCGTCCACCCCGGACGACAACCAGGACATGCGCGGGATCGCCATCTATGGCGACAAGATCATCCAGGGGACCACCGACGCGCGCATCGTGGCACTCGATGCCCGCACCGGCGAGCAGGTTTGGGAGACGCTCATCCAGGAAGGCAACTCACTGTCGAGTGGCCCCATCGTCGCCGACGGCAAAGTGATCTCGGGGCTCGCGAGCTGCGCCACATACGGCCCGGACCGCTGCTTCATCAGCGCGTACGACGCGAACACTGGTCGGCCGCTCTGGCGGTTCAACACCATCGCCGAGGCCGGTGAGCCGGGTGGAGACACGTGGGGTGATCTCGACAACGTCTACCGGAAGGGCGGCGAGACCTGGATCACAGGCAGCTACGACCCCGAGCTGAACCTGACGTATTGGGGCACCGCGCAGGCGAAGCCGTGGGTGCCCGCGAGCCGGCACATGTCGATCTTCGACGAGGGCCTCCACACCAACGCGACGGTCGCCGTGGACGTCGAGACCGGCGCGCTGCGCTGGGCGTTCCAGCACGTGCCGGGTGAGGCGCTGGACCTCGACGAGGTCTTCGAGCGCGTGCTCGTGGACCGCGATGGTCAGCGCATGGTGCTCTCCATCGGCAAGCACGGGATCCTGTGGAAGAACGACCGGGTCACGGGTCGGTTCCTCGGGCACACGGAGACCGTGTTCCAGAACGTCTTCACGAACATCGACCCGCGGACGGGCGCGGTGACGTATCGCGACGACATCATCAACGCACAGATTGGCGAATGGACGCCCGCTTGTCCGAGCAGCGCCGGCGGCAAGGACTGGCACTCGATGAGCTACCACCGGCCGACTGGAGTGCTCGTCGCGCCGCTCAGCCAGACCTGCCTCGAGAACCGGGCTGCCGCGGTCGAGCTCCGCGTCGGGAGCGGCGGGACGGCTTCCGCGCGGACGTTCTACGAGATGCCGGGCTCCGACGGTAACCTCGGCAAGCTCGGCGCCTACGACGTGAGCACGCTCCGCGAGGTGTGGAGCTACGAGCAGCGCGCCAGCTTCCTCACCGGGGTGCTGACGACGGCGGGCAACGTGGCCTTCGTGGGCGACGAGGACCGGCGCTTCCGTGCGTTCGACGTGCGCACCGGCGAGATCCTCTGGGAGACGCGGCTCGGCACGTCGGCGCAGGGGCACCCGTTCACGTTCTCGGTCGACGGCAAGCAGTACATCGGCGTCACCGCCGCGCTCGGCGGGACCAGCCCGCGCCAGGTTCCGCGCACCGTGTCGTCGGAGCTCCGGTACCCGAACAATGGGAACGCGCTCTACGTCTTCAGCCTGCCGGAGTGAGAAAAGCACGGAGGCGCTGGCTCAGGAATCGAAGCTCGGAACGACCGAGGAGGTGTGCGCATGGCCACGATGCAGCGCGCGATTCTGCTCGAGTGCGATTCGGTCCTGCTCTCTGGCGACCTGGCGATTCCGCCGGATGCGACCGGCTTGGTCGTGTTCGCGCACGGGAGCGGTAGCAGCCGCAAGAGCCCGAGGAACCGCTACGTGGCGGGCGTCCTCCAGGAGGGCGGCCTGGCCACGCTGCTCTTCGATCTCCTCACGGCCGACGAGGAGGCCGTCGACCAGTACACGCGCGAGCTGCGGTTCGACATTGATCTGCTCGCGGGCCGTCTCGTCGGGGCGACCGACTGGCTCGCTCGCCAGCCGGGTGTGGCGGAGCTGTCGCTCGGCTACTTCGGCGCGAGCACCGGTGCGGCTGCCGCGCTCATCGCGGCGGCACGACGGCCTGAGCGCGTCTTTGCTGTCGTGTCGCGCGGAGGCCGTTCAGACCTCGCGGGCGCAGCGCTCCCCGAGGTGCGCGCGCCGACGCTCCTGATCGTCGGCGGCCTCGACCACGAAGTCATCGCGCTCAACGAGGATGCACTCGCCCGCCTGCGTACGCCGAAGCAGCTGGCGATCGTGCCCGGTGCGACGCACCTCTTCGAGGAGCCGGGCGCGCTCGAGCAGGTGGCCGAGCTCGCCGAGGACTGGTTCCGGCGCCATCTCGCCTCGGTTGACGCGCCGCCGGGCGCCGCGCTGGGCGTTGCGTCCCGCGTCCAGTCGGGACACCCTTCCCGGCATGCCTGACCACGACGCCACCTAGGGCCGCGCAGCCGTGGCCCAAATCGACCAGGATCTCTTCCGCCGCATGCAGGAGGCGGCGCTCCGTTTCCGCTCGGGCGAGTCGGACTTCGAGGAGATCATGACGCCCAACGGGCCGGCGCATCTGGTGCGCGACCCGACCAACGCGCTCGGTTTCCGCATCGACTTCGTGGCCGGGGCCTCTCGGCATTCCGTATCCGTTCAGGAGTACCCGCCTTCTCCGGGGCGGCCGCACGGCTACCCTGCGCCGCTCCCGTTCCTGCCCAACTGTCGTACCACGGTGAACACGCTCGACCAAGCGGTGAGCTGGCACGACGTCGGCGACGTCTACACCGCGGTGGCGAGCGTCGACCAGCAGTGCGAGGAGGACGGCTGGTCGAGCGTCGACGCGACCGCGACGCCGGTGGTCGACGGTCGGCTCCGCACGTTCCGCAAAGACGACAAGGAGCGTGAGCTACGGCTCGAGGCCGACGATGGGCCTCCGCGGCTCGTGCTCGTCGAACGTCGGTCGTAGCTCGGCCGACGCGAAGGCCTCGCCCCGCTGCGTCCAGCATAGGCTTCGGACGCGAGCCGCGACTACACGATGACGAGCGGGCGCGCGAGCTGCGAGTTCGTCTCCAGGAAGGTGAGCTTGGACTCGAGCTCTTGTGCGGTCGGCTGAACGTTCCCGTTCACGTCGGTGGCCCGCGACGTCACGGTATGCTCGCCGGGGGTCGCGTTGCGCCACTCGTAGTTGAAGAACTTCCAGCCGTACCTCTCGCCCGCGGTGGCGGGATCGAGTGTCGCCGGCTGCCACGGCCCGTCGTCGATCCTGACCTCGACCGACCGGAGCGGCGTGCCGTCGTGCATGACCACGCCGAACACGTTGTGACGGTTGCGGTCGGACCCCAGGCGGGTAACCAGCGCGACGAAGGACTTCAGCCGCATCTTGGTGATCGCGGTCTCCGTCCACTGCATCTGCCCGTCCACCATCCGTCCCATGAGCGTCCGGTACCAGCGGGCCTGGAACCTGCCGAGATACTGGTCCTCTTGGACGTGGATCTCGCCCAGCCACTTCACGTTCGGCGCGCCGTACCATCCGGGCATGAGCAGGCGGAGCGGACGTCCCTGATGCACGCTGAGCGGCTGGTCGTTCAACGAATAGGCGAGGAGCGGCTCGTCCGAAAACGCCTGGTCGCGTTGCAGGCTCCGTCCGTAGTGCTGCTCCACGCTGAACGTGTTGCCGCGGAACTCCACCTCCTCCTGACCCTTGTCCTCACCGAAGAACACGAACTCGCGGGCCTCGGGCCTCACGCCGGCGCGCTCCAGCACGGCTCGCAGCGGCACGCCGCGCCAACGACCGTTGCTCGCGAGGCCGTTCGTGGGGCCGCGATTGCCCGAGCACTCGAACCCGAACACGAGGTCGCGGCCCGGCATCGCGCGCAGGTCTTCGATCGATAGCGAAAGCGGCCGATCCACCAAGCCGTTCACCCGCAACCGGTACGTCGCCAGGTCGATCTGCGGATGGCCGTAGTGTTGCGTCGTGAAGAAGCGGTCGTTCGCGGTGAAGACGCGGTCGATGGTGCGGACGTCGATGATGCGCGACTCCGGCGTCCGCTCGAGCACTAGCGTCTCGGGCATGTCCGTGAAGGGCACGACGGTCGCCTCCTGCGGGACGGCCGGAAGCGCCCAGTCGGGAAGACCGAAGACGCCCAGTCCGGCGAGGGCGATACCCTGCTTGACCACGTCCCGGCGCGTCGGCTCGCTCGTCATGGTGCCGTCCCCTTGTCTCGTGTTCTGGATGCCGCCGGTACCTTATGCGATACGGCACCTGGGCGTCAAACGTGACCTCGTCCCATACCGACGGCCGACGAGCTTCGGGCAGCGCGGTCCCCCGGCTTCCGTCGGCCAATCGAGTCACCATGCGCGAGTTGTCCGTCGGCGGCGCCTGTCACTAGCTTCGCCTCCGCCCATGAAGCCCCTCACCAATCTCGCCTGGTTCGTCCTGTTCGGGGCCGCGCTGCTCGCGGCCGTCGTGGTGGCGGTGAGCCGGGTGGGGTACGGCGTGCCGTTCGTGGCCGCGTACGCCGTCCTCGTCTTGGCGTACTGGGCCATCGTCCTCCGGGGACTCGACGCGCGTAAGGCGACCGCGAGCCAGAAGCTGAGCAGCACATTGATGTCCACGGAGCGGCTGTCGAGCGAGGCGATCCAGTATCGCCTGTGCGCGCTTTGGTCGCGGCGACTCCTCGTGGCGGCGACGGACAGCCGCGTGATCCTCATCAGGCGTCCCCTGCTCCGGGGGTTCACGATGAAGGACTATCAATGGAAGGACCTGCATGACGCGAACCTCTCCGAGAATGTTCTCCCGAGCCTCTTCGGGTCGCGCCTGAGCTTCACCATTCGTACCGACCAGGTCGAGTCGCAGGACCGTCTGGTCATCGACGGCATCGACGGGCGGCTCGCCTCGCAGATCTACGCCACCGCGCAGGAGCAGGAGCAGGCCTGGGAGGAGAAGCGTCGCGTACGGACGATGGAGGAGGCGCGTGCGACCAGCGGCGGCATCACCCTGGGCGGCGTGCCCGGCGGGGGAACCGCCGGCGAGTCCGCGCTCGAAGGGCTGGAGCGAGCCAAGAAGCTGCTCGACGCGGGCGCCATCAGCGACGCAGAGTTCAACGAGATCAAGTCGAAGATCTTGAGCCGCCAGGCGTTCTGAGGAGCCGGAGGGCGCTTCTTCTCGGGATCGAGCGCCCTCGGCACTACATCCCGAACAAGTTCGCTCGCCCTTTGCTGAGCCCCTGATCCCGCGCCCACAGGTCGAGCTCAGGCGTGGCCAGGTCTTCGACGATCGGGACGGCGTCCCCTCGGCGGCGGAGATCCACCGTCTTGATGTAGCGACGACAGCTCTCGCACTCGTCGATGCGCACGTGCGGCACGGACTCTGCGGAGTGTATGCGCAGCCGAGTCGAGTCCGACTCGCCGCAGAAGACGCACGTGAGACGGCGCACGCGCCGCTCGGTGCCGCACCTCGAGCACACGAGCCCACCCGCGCCCAGGGCACCGGAGGCGTCACGGAGCGTGGCCACCAGCGGCGGCGCGCCGCACACGTGGCACGTCGTCGCTGCGGGATCCTCGGACGCCACCGCAGGGAGCACACGCCCCGCGAGCGTGGTTGCGACGGCCTCGATGAACGCACGCGCGTGGAACGGCGCCACTTCGTCATCACTTCCCACCGCGAGCGCCGCCTCCAAGGCCAACCTCTGCTCCGCGTCACCGGACGCCGCCATGCGACTCGCTTCAGCCCTCATCACTTCGGTGCCGATGGCTTCCATGGCGACCAGAAAGCCGGCGAAGCGCGGCACGACCTCGCCGAGCGGAAGGCGTCCCAGGCTCAGCGCGGTAGCGCCCACGTCGCTGCTCTGCACGGTCGCGAGCCACTCTCGAACCGGCACCTGCGCCGCGGTCCGCTCCTGGACGCCCAACACGTCGGCGTAACAGCGGAGGATCTCGGCCGCGTGCGGCGACTCCGACTCGAGCGCGAGTGCGCGCGCGCGGCGCGCCGACCAAGTGCTCACGCCCAGCGGAAGACCTTGAGTGCCAGCACGAACGGAATGACCATCCATGCCGCCAAGACCGCCAGCTCGGGCAGCATGCTCCCGAGCCCCGCGCCGTCGATCATTCCGGCGCGCAGCGCGTCGTTCAACGCGGTGAGCGGGAGCGCACGCAGGAGCGGATGGATCGCCTCGGGGAAGCGCTCGTAGCTGAAGAACACGCCCGACCCCAGCCACATTGGCACGATCACCAGGTTCACGAGGCCCGAGATCCCCTCGATGGTCTTCGTGCGCGAGACGACGAGGAGCCCGAGGCACGAGAACGCCACCGCCCCGAATACCGACACCGCGAAGAACGTGAACAGCGAGGTGCGCAACGGCACGCCCAGCACCCAGACGCCGAACGCGGTCAGGAGGGCGAGCTCGCCCGCGAGATACGCGAGGCGCGCACCGATCAGCGACGACAGAAACGATGACCGCCGCATGGGGGTCACCAGGAGGCGCTTGAGCACCTTGCGCTGGCGCATGTCGGCGACCGTGAAGCCGATAGACCAGAGCCCCGTGCCCATGAGGTTCATGCCGAGCAGCCCCGGGAAGAGGAAGTCGACGTAGCGCGCGCCCCGCTCCGTGACGGGAGCGACGGTGAGCTGACCCTGGTCGATCTCGCCGAGCGCGACCAACACGCGCAGCCGCGCCACTTCCGCCTCCGCGCGCGACGGGTCGAGGCGCAGCTCCGCGGGCGCCACCGCGAGCACCAGCGCGTCGATGTGTCCGCCGGCCAGCTCCCGCTCTGCCTCCTCACGGGTCGCGTAGCGCACGAGCGCGATGCTCGGGTCCATTGCGAGGCGCGCAGCCCACCCCTGCGCCTCGCCGATGACACCGATGCGGCTCGGCGCGGGATCCCCGCCTTGGAACGCGAAGCCCAACACGCCGGAGAGCAGTAGCGGAAACGCGAAGACCCAGAAGACGCTCTCGGGCTGCCTGAGGAACGTCAGTATGCGGTGGCGCGTCAGCTCCACCAGCTCGGGCCAGCGTGGCAAGGGGCTAGCCACGGAGATGCTTCCCGGTGAGAGCGACGAATACGTCCTCGAGCGTCGGTGAGTGCGTCTGCAGCGACTCGAGCTCCACGCCCACCTGGGCGAAGTGAGCGAGCAGCGCGCCCACGCTCGCCTGCGTGTCCGTCACGACGATGGTGAGCGCCGCGCCTTCGCGCCGTACTTCGCTCACGCCCGGCATGGCGAGTAGGGTCGCGTCGACGAGGTGGTCGGCCGTGCCGTCCCGGGGATGGATCTCGACGATGCTCTCGGCGTGCAGGCTGCCGATCACCGACGCGGGTGTGCCCTGGGCGATGATCTTCCCCGCGTCCACGATCACCACGTCGTCCGCGAGCTTTTCCGCCTCCTCCATGTAGTGCGTAGTCAGGAGCACCGTCCCGCCCTCGCCCTTGAAGCCGTCGACGATCTCCCACACGCGGCGCCTGGCCTGCGGGTCGAGACCGGTGGTCGGCTCGTCGAGGAAGAGCAACTCCGGACGTGAGACGAGCGCGCAAGCCAGACTGAGTCGCTGATGCTGCCCGCCCGAGAGCGTCTCCACGCGCGCGTCGCGCTTGTCGGTGAGGCCTACGACCTCCAGCACTTCGGCCAGGTCGCGACCGTTACGGTAGAAGCTGCGGAAGAGCTCGAGCGTCTCCAGCACGCTGACCTTCTCCGTCAGGCGCGTCTCCTGGAGCTGCACGCCGATGCGCTCGCGGATCTCGTCGGCGTGCGTTGCCCAAGAGCGGCCGAGGATCTCGATCTCGCCCGCGTCGGGCTCGGTCAGCCCCTCGAGCATCTCGATCGTGGTGGTCTTGCCGGCGCCGTTCGGCCCGAGGAGCGCGAGACAAGTGCCCGCCCCGAGCTCCAGGTCGAGCCCATCCACCGCGGTGAGCGCGCCGAAGCGCTTCACCAGCCCGGTCGCGCGGAGAGCGGGGTTCGGCACGGCGCTCCTGGGTGGGTTGCGGCGGCGTTGGCGGGGGAGGGGATCTTAATCGGCGCGGCGGGTGGTGCGAAGCCAATGGGACCCGGACGGGCGGTGCGCTGCGCTATGTATTACATTGATGTATTACAATGGCGATTACGGCAGCTAGGAGGCGAAAGACCAGCATGAGCACGGACCCCAAGGAGCCGGTCAACTTCCGGTTAGGAAGGGGCTACAAGCAGGCCTTGGAGCGCCTCGCCGACGAACAGGACAAGACCTTCGGTCAGCTCGTCCGCGAGGTGGTCGAGCGGTACGTCACCGACCAAGAGCGGACAGCGTGGGAGCGAGAGGCGCGCCGCTCCGCGGAAGTGTTGGGCGACGCGGCGCGCGACCCTGGGTCGGACGAGGCCCGGGTCATGAGTGCGCTCGACGCCAACCTGGAGGAGTTCGCCAACGAGTGGGTGTGGAGTGAGGACGAGGCATGACTCGGGGCGACCTCGTCACCGTCGTGCTGCCCGGCGCATACGGCAAGACGCGGCCCGCACTCGTAATTCAGCACGATGCGTTCAATGCGCTCGCGTCCGTCTCGGTGTTGCCGTTGACCAGCGATCTACGCGATCTGCCGCTCCTGCGGATCCCCGTCTCGCCGAGTCGGGCCACCGGCCTGCGCGTCGCCTCCGAGGTGCAGGTGGACAAGATCATGACGATCCCTCGCGAGAAAATCGGCAGGCGTCTTGGGCACCTCGACGCAGAGACGCTCGGGCAGGTCGATGCGGCGCTGCGAGGATTTCTGGGTCTCGCCTAGATCGCTCGAGGCGGCGTGACGCCGCGCCTGACGCCGCGTCGGCGACCCCTCCAGCACTGTCCGCCCCTTTGGTGTCCCTGCAGACTGTGCGTTCTTTCAGGTTTCCCGAGAACTCCTGGAAATGCGAACCACCCTGCTCGCTCTGATCGCCGCGATGGCACCAGCGCTCTTCGGCGCGGTGGGCATCGTGCACGCGCAGGAAGCCGCGGCGGGCCCGCGGGTGTTCCTCGACTGCCGCAGTCAGGAGTGCGACGGCACCTACTACCGCACCGAGATCGCGTGGGTGTCGTGGGTGCGCGACCAGGCCGACTCGGACGTGTACCTCCTCATGACCAGCCAGCAGATGGGGAACGGCGGCCGGGAGTACCTGCTCGACCTCGAGGGGCGCGGCGCCAACGGGGACTTCCGGCTCGGAGCGCGCTATCGGGCGAGCCCCACGGACACGCAGCGCGAGCGGCTCGACGGAATCGCGCTCGCCATGGGGTTGGCGCTCGCGCAGTTCGCCACGCAGGCAGGGTACCGGGACCTGGTGGCGCTGCAGCCGGTGGCGTCGGACGAGGTAGGCCGCGACGCAGCGCCGGCCGGCATCGTATCCGCCGACCAAGTCGACGATCCGTGGAACCTGTGGGTCTTCCGGGTGCAGGCCAACGGCAACTACGAGGGGCAGTCCAGCCGCTACGAGTGGCGCGTCAACACCGGACTCAACGTGGATCGGGTGACACCCACCTGGAAGCAGAGCTATTCCGCGAACTTCAATCGACGCTCGCAGCGCATCGAGTTCGACAATCGGCCCGCCTTCGTGGACAACCGGCACGACTGGGGCGTCAATTGGCGCGTCGTGTACACGCTGGCCGAGAGCTGGTCTCTCGGTGTCAGCGGCAACGTGGGTCGCAACACGAACAACAACCAGGACATCTGGGGGCAGTTCAATCCGGCCGTCGAGTACAGCTTCTTCCCGTACGAAGAGGCCACGCGTCGTGCCCTCACCGTGTTCTACGAGATCGGACCCGTCTATCGCCACTACTTCGAGCGCACGCTCTTCGATGAGGCCGAGGAATTGCGCGCCGAGCAGGCGCTGACCTTCTCGTTCTCCCAGCGGCAGCCCTGGGGGAGCGCGGGCGTGAACTTGCGCGGCTCGACGTACATGCACGACCTCGAGAAGAACAACGTCCAGCTCAATGGGAACCTCGAGTTCCGAATCGTGCGCGGCCTGGACATGAACATGGGCGCTTCCTACGAGCGCGTGCGGGATCAGATCTATCTGCGCGGGGGCGACCTCACCGACGAGGAACGGCTCCTCAGGCTCCAGCAGGAGCAGACGCAGTACCGGGCGCGCGTGAACTTCGGGCTCTCGTACCGGTTCGGCTCCCCGTTCAACAACGTGGTGAACAACCGGATGTAGGTTGGGAGCTTTTCGCCGGCGCCGGCCGTTCACGATCGACCGGTTCGAGCCGACGCAGCCGTAATCCCCGCCTACACCCCGTGCATCGCCACAGCCGGGTCGACCCGCGTGGCCCGCGTCGCCGGGACCACGCATGCCAGTAGCCCCGTGAGCGTCAGAATCCCCACGACTCCGATCAGCACCGTCGCATCCATCGCCTCGACTTCGAAGAGGATGAACGCGAGGCCGCGTCCGAGCGCGAAGGAGAGTGCGACGCCAATGGCCGCGCCGAGCCCGAGCTGGCCGGCGGCTTCACCCAGCACGCGGCGCACCACGCGGCCGCGCGTGGCGCCCAGCGCCATGCGCACGTCCAGCTCTCGCCTGCGCTGGTTGACGCTGAACGACAGCACGCCGTAGAGGCCGACGGCGGCCAAGAAGAGGGCGGCGCCGCCGAACACGGTGAACATGGTGCCGAAGATGCCGAAGAATCCGGTGCCGACGCGCACGGCCTCCCCGAGCGTGTTTACCTGCGAGCTGGGCAGGATCGGCTTCGAGCGACGGCTTCATCACGCTATGCGAGTCGGAGGAGGCATGCGCGACGGGTGAGGCCGCGAGGATTCGTTTCGATCGCGAGGAGGAGAACGGTGATCGCGTTCTGGGCTGGGCGCGGGTCGAGCTGGAGGGCGGGCGAGTGATCGAGCAAGCGTTCGATGCGCGCCGGATCCCTTTCGAGGGTTTCTGCGGGGGCTAGTCGCTCCGAGGGCTGGTGAGACGTGGCCACACATCAGGATCCAGCATCGAGCCCTCCTGGCGGCGCGAGTGCAGGACGCCGATCGCCCGCCGATGCGGCGTCCCGTGTGAGCAGTCGCGCCCTGACCGCGGCGCTGCTGCTTGCTTCCGTGCTGCTCGCACTCGCCCTGGCAGAATGTCTCGCGCGTCTGGCCGCCGCCTCGCAGACGGGGCTCGCGCCTAGGGACTCGACCGGGCAGAACCTGTATGTCCACGACCCGGCGCTCGGTTGGCGAAAGCGCCCGAGCACGAGCGTGCCGTTCCGCACCTTGGAGTACAGCACGGTCGTCACGACCGACAGCCTCGGCTTGCGGGGGCCCGAGACCACGCGCGCGAAGCCTACTGGCAGTAAACGCATCCTCATGCTCGGTGAC
The DNA here is from genome assembly GCA_016873995.1 of Gemmatimonadota bacterium. Taxonomy (GTDB): domain Bacteria; phylum Gemmatimonadota; class Gemmatimonadetes; order Longimicrobiales; family Gaopeijiaceae; genus UBA2982. Next base: position 28,015 of record VGVR01000013.1, on the reverse strand, counting down.
TCGTTTCTCGAGGGGTACACAGTCGCCGACGACGAAATCGTGTCCGCTCGATTGGAGCATGCGCTCGAGAGCTCGGTTGCCGCGGTCGAGGTTCTGAACACGGGCACCGCGGGTTGGGCAACGGACCAGGAGCTCCTCTATTTTCGACCTCGAAGGGGCGGAGTTTCAGCCGGATCTGACCATCCTGCTGTTCTACGTCAACGACGTCTACTACAACGTCCGCACGAGCTACTGGCGCGGCGCGAAGCCCTGGTACGAGCTCTCGGACAGCGGGCTGGCGCTCAGGGGCGTTCCCGTGCCGCCGCCCGGCCCCGCCGCGGGTGGCGCCTAGCTCGACCGAGGCGGGCCAGCCGTGGCGCAGATGCTTCGTCGGCTCGACGCGCGGCTAAGCCCCGCATCGGCGCTCTACCGACTGGCTCGGGACGCGGTCGAGGGCTCGCCGACCATCTCCGGGCTTGCGATCCGCGCTGGGGCGTTCCATGTGCCGGGCGAGTTCGGCCCCTGGCGACGGAGTCCCGACGGTGAGACGAAGCGCGCATGGGCCCTGACGGAGGCTCTACTCGCGCGGCTGCGAGACGAAGTCGAAGCGGTGGGCAGCGACTTCCTGATCTTTTATGTCCCTACGGTCGCCGCGGTCGACGACGAGGAATGGCGCAGGGTGCGGCGCGCCAACGCGATGGACGACGAGGGTTGGAGCCCCCGCGCCGACGCCGACATGCTCGAGGCGATTTGCCAGCGGCGTGAGCTCGACTGCCTGGTTCCGTTGGCCGCCTTCAGGTCGGCGGTGGAGGATCCGGCTGCTTCTCCCCTCTACTTCTCCGATGACCCGCACTGGACCGCGGCCGGACACGACTTGGCTGCACGCCAAATCGAGGGCTACTTGCGGGCCACTGCTTGGGGCTCCTCGGGCGGGCGTCGACGCTGATACCCGCGTCCACGGCCTCGCGGCCCGGCAGGGCCTCGCGCCACCGCGTCGGTCGACGACTCGAATCCGTGGCGGCAACAGCGTGAAGCGCTCTGGTTGGCTTTCGGTCCGACGCCCCGGCTCCCATAATGCTCGGCGTTGCCCCACCAGGGCAGCTCCGCATCACAACCCGATCCGAGGCCTCCTATGACGTACAGCCGCCGCAGCTTTCTCAAGGCATCCACGCTGGGCATCGGCGCGGCGTCGCTCGTTCGGCCCGAGGCCGTCTTCGGTGCCCGTCGCAACGTCTTCACGCCGCTGCGGAGGAACGTGGGGATCTTCACCGAGCGGGGAGGGACGGTCGGGTGGCTCATCAACAACGATGGGGTCGCGGTCATCGACAGCCAGTTCGCGGACACGGCGCCGATGATCGTCACGGGAATCCGGGAGCGGACACGCCTGCCGATCGACGTGCTCATCAATACGCACCAACATCCCGACCATACGGGCGGGAACGCGGTCATGCGTCCATCGGTCGGCAAGATCGTCGCCCACGAGCGCGCGATTGCCAACCTCCGCAACGCCGCGGCGCAGCGTCAGGGAGGACCGGGCGACATGAGCGGCTTGCCGGACACGCCGTTCTCCACGTCCTGGAGCGTTTCGATCGGCGACGAGACGATTCGCCTCCGCCACTACGGTCCTGCGCACACCGGTGGGGACGCGGCAATCTTCTTCGAGCGCGCCAACATCGTGCACCTCGGCGATCTGTTGAACAACCGCGGCTGGCCGAACCTCGACGCGCCCGCGGGCGGCAGCGTGCATGGCTGGGTGAGCGTCCTCGAGACGATCATGCAGGAGTATCCTACGGACGCGCTCTACATCTTCGGGCACAACGAGGCCGGGTATCCGCCGACCGGGACCCGCACGGATCTCGCCTTCCAGCGCGACTACTTCCTCGCCGTGATCGAGGTCGCCGCCACTGCCATCCGCGAGGGCCGCTCACGCGAGCAGGCGATCTCGCTCACGACGCTCGCGGGCTTCGAGCACTTCGGCGGCCAGGCGCCGCGCCTGCCGCTGGTGGTCGGCGTGGCCTACGACGAGCTCCAGGCTAGACGGCGGTAGGGCAGGGTAGGGCGCGAAAGCGCTCGGGACCTCGCCGGCTCTCCCCACCCGGGAGCGTCTGCGGGAACCGGACGGTCGCAGGCTCGATAGAAGCTGTCGGGGACATCATGAAGCGGAGCTCATTCCATCTGGCTGCAGTAGCCGCGCTACTTCCTGGCGCGCTCGCGGCTCAGGCGCACGACCACGTCGACGACGCGGACCACGTGCACCCCGCCGATCACGCGGCGCTACACGCGACCTCTGAGCTCTCGCCGGCTCACGAGCAGATCGAGACCGTGCGGCACGCGGTCGAGCAGTTCGCGTCACCCGATGCGGCCCGTGCCGGAGGCTTCCGGCCGGTGCTCGGCCTGATTCCGACGATGGGCACTCACTGGGTCAGCGTGGAGCGAATGCGGAGTCGGGCGGAGCGCGATCTCGAGCGCCCCGAGCACCTCATGTTCTCCCCGGTGAACGGGGAGCAACGGCTCGTCGGTGTGGCGTTCGCGTATCAGGCACGTCCCGGCGAATCGAGGCCAGACCTCTTCGCAGGGGACCTGGACGCGTGGCACACGCACCCCGAGATCTCTCCGCCCGGCCAGGAGCTCACTATGCTCCACGTCTGGTTCGTCGCTTCACCCGACGGTCCGTTCGCGGGACACAACCCCTTCCTCCCCTATTGGGCGGTGGGGCTCACGGCTCCCGACGCCTCACGCCTCGCGGACGGCGAAGACTCGCGACGCATCAGGGCGCTCGCGCTCGCGCTCGCCGAGACCGTCGAGCTCGGGCAGGACGACACCGGGCTTCTCCGCCGGTTCGCCGACGCCGTGCGGGCGAGGACCGAACCGGAGCGCGACCGGATCCGCGCGCTCATTCCGCGTCTCGTCGTCGCCGACAGCGCGGAGGACGAAGCGGCGTGGAACGAGGCGGCGGACGCGGCGATCGCCGAATGGGAGCAGATCCGTGCCCAGAACCTGGCTGCAATCCCCTTCCCGGCGCTGCGCGATCGACTCGAGGCCTTCTACGGCGAGATGCTCGGCGAGGCGCACGTCGAGCACGCTCACTGAGCCCGAAGGGTTTCGCGGGCAGGCGCCGCGCGAGTGCTATTACATGCTTCTGCGCGGAGCCCGGCAGGCCGGCCAAGCCCCGGTGGCGCTGGCCGCCATCGTCCGCCTGGTGGGAGCTGCCTGAGGCGAGGGGCCCGCGGGAAGCTCGCGCGTTTCACGGGACATGAGCTCGGGATCCTCGGATGCCAGGTACGCGAGCATGGCGGCGAGCGTGGCGTTGTGGCGTAGATCGTCGAGCACGACCTTGTCGAAGGTGTCGAGGTTCGTGTGCCAGGTGTACGTGCGGTAGTCCGGATAGTTGGACTGCAGCCTGAAGGCCGGGGCCGGAACGCAGAGGAACGACATGTGATCGCTCCCGCTCGACTCGGGGAGCCCCGGCACGTCGAGCTCGATGGGGTCGGTGAGCTCGTTGGGCATCGCCGAGAACCAGCGCGCGAAGTGCCCTCCCGCGGCGGTGAAGCCCATCATGCGAATGAAGTCGACTCGCCACGTCCCGTTGTCCTGGTTGAACGCGGCATTGAGTCCGCGCATCACGTCCGGGTGGTCCGCGGCGTACGCGGCCGAGCCGATCAAGCCTTGCTCCTCGCCGCCCCAGTGACCGACGAGGATCGTGCGTCGTGGGTTGGGGACCGCGGCGCGCAGGAGCCTCATCGCCTCCATCATCATCACCGTTCCGGTGCCGTTGTCCGTCGCGCCGGAGGCACCATCCCATGAGTCGAGGTGCGCCGAGAGGAGCACGTATTCGTTCGGGCGCTCGGTGCCCGGGATGCGCCCGATGACGTTGTACGCTGGCACGTCGCCGAGGAAGTCGGCGCGGGCGTCGAGGCGGATGCGCGGCGACTGACCCCGCTCCGCCAGGCGAGCGACGAGGCCGTAGTCCTCGCACGAGAGATGAATGCCGGGAATCCGCGTCGTCGATGCATCGAAGATCTTGTCGACGCCCCAACCCCCCGACCACAGCCCCTCGAACACCGCGACGGCGCCCGCGTCTTCGATGCGGGCGATGAAGTCCTGGCCGATCGCACGCAGCGAGGCGGTCCACTCGGAGCGAGCGCGGGCGCGCTCCTCTTGGAGTCGGGCCAGCGAAGCAGGTCGCGCATGGTCCTGCCACGAGCGATCCTCTCGGCACGTCGGCTCAGGCAGCGTAATCGCCACCATCCGTCCCCGGACCTGCGGCAGCCAGGCATCTAACTCGGCACGGCTCGCGAAGCGCGGAAGCATGATCACGTCCGCTTCGACCGGGCCGTCGGTGCCGCGGCTCCAGGCCAGCATCATACCCGAGAGCGTGCGCTTGCGGGGCGAGATCAAGTCGATGTGCGTGTGCCCACGATCCCATCCCAACCACGTGCCGTAGACGTGCCGCTCCGACTCGATCCCCCACGCGGCGTAGCGGGAGGCGATCCAGTCGGCGGCCGCGTCGTACGAGGGTGCGCCTTGGAGGCGGGGACCGATCGAGTCCATCAGCGCCTGTGACAGGTCGAGGACCTGGGACCGTTGCGTCATCCCCTCCTCCCAGATTCGCCTGATCACGGCATCGTCCGTCGGAAACGTCTGCGCGCCGGCCGGGGCGGCGAGGACGAGCGGGGCGGTGAGAACGGCAACGGACACGGGTTTCCACATCGGGCGTCCTCCGTAGTAGAGCACTCAGCGAGACGTCAGGTACGATCCGGGCACGCCCGGGCACCGGCGCCTAGGCGGGGGCAGGCAGGGGCGGCGCCGCTACGAAGCAGCGGCGATGACTGAACCCCGACTCAGAGATCTCGGATCCGGACGTTCCTGAAGCGCACCGTTCCCGCGCCGTACTGGAGCGCGATCGGGCCACTCGCGAACAGGTTGTTCGTGGCGTCGACCAGCTGCGTTCCGTTCATCGTCACGACCAGGCGCGTGCCTTCGGCGCGGATCAGGAGCGTATTCCAGCGGCCGCCCGCGTTCATCTGCACGCTTGGCGAGGCGTAGTGGACGATGCCTCCGGTGCGGTACGTCTGGTCCGGGCGCGTGTCGTAGATGTTCGCCTCGTAGCAGTTGCGGTCCCCGATGACGGAGGGGTTCGCGCAGCGCAAGAAGACGCCGCTGTTCGCAGGCTCGTCCACCCAGACCTCGAGACTGAGCTCGAAGTTGGTATAGGGGCGCGGCGTGACGAGAAACCCGCTCCCGCTCGTGGCGGTGACGGCACCGTCGCCGATCTGCCAGTTCGCGTTTCCGACGATCTGCCACCCGTTCAGGCTCGTGCCGTCGAAGAGGGTGGTCCAGCCGCCGGCCTGTGCCGCACCTGGGGCTGGGAGCACGACGGTGCCGAGCGCGAGACAAGTGAGACGTACCAATGCGCGAATCACGAAACCCTCCCGTGGTGGAGCTCGTTCGAGGTGGGCTGGCAAAGTGCGGGACGCCGGCTTACGCCGCCAGCGCGCCTAGGTAAGCCTTTCGTTAGGGGGGCCAGCGCGGCACCTTCTCGCCCGGGTCCCCCAGCGGAGCCGCCCTGTGAGCCGATCTGCCCGCACGCTCTACGTGTTCGCACTGTACCTCGGCGTCGTGTCCCTGACGCTCCTGTTCGCTCCCAACGTCCTCCTCAGCACCATGGGGATGGCGACGACCACCGAGGTGTGGATTCGCGTCGTGGGCATGCTCACGGCCTTCCTGGCGCTCTACTACTACGTCGCCGCCCGTGTGGAGGCCCCGCCGGCCATGATGTGGGCGACCGTCTTGGCCCGCCTCACCGTCCCGGTCTTCTTCCTCGCGTTCATCCTCGAGGGCTGGGTGGAGTGGCCGCTGATCCTGTTCGGCGTCGTGGATGCGATCGCGGCGATGTGGACCTGGAGCGCGCTTGCAGCAGTCGGTGGAGAATAGCGAGAAGACCCGCCCCTAGACTCCCCGCGCCCTACGACGCTGTCACTGCCGCGGCTCCCGCCGGAGGCGTATGGCCACTCCTTCTGGGGCGCCCGACCGCGAGCGCCTCGTCGACGGTGCGACTCGCCTCGACGAGCTGCGCGGTCAACTCCTTCGCCGAGCCGAGGTCAGCAGTCATGCCCTCGACGCTCCCCACGCCGGCGTGGAGACGCAGGAGCTGAAGCCGAATCGCTTCAAGCGCCGCCACGACCTCCGTGCGCCGGCGGTCCGCGGCTTCGCGTGCGCGGTGCAAGTCGTCAATCAGGGCCTCGCGCCTCGCCGCGACGTCCGCGTACGCGTTGCCCGGTCCCGACATCGAACGTTCGGCCCCCTCGACCTCACGTAGGCTCTCGTCGAGCTCTTTTATCCAAACGCGAACCTCGTCGGCGTGCGCCTCGAGCGCGCGTACCACCTCCGGCAGCTCGCCGAACGAGGCGCGGACCTCTTCGGGGAGATCCGCGAACAGGCGGTCCGCGGCCAGTCCGATGGCCATCTCCGTGGGTCGATACTCCCCGCTCGTGGGGACGTGCTTGTGGCCGAGCCCCGCGAGCTTGAACAGCCAACGCCCCGCACGGCTGCCCAGAACTGGAGCCAGCGCTCCTCCGGCACGTGGAGCCTGAGCTCGTACCTCACCGCCGCGACGAGCCCGAAGCCGACCGTGGCGAAGATGGCGGGCACGATCGAGACCGCGAGCAGCGTATCGATGATGGAAAGAGGCACGCCTGGCAGGAACGCACGGACGAAAGCGGCGAGCAGAACCCCGATTCCCCCGGCGACCATGCGGTTGGCCCAGCGGTCTAACCGCGTCGGGTCCGCACCATACTCCGAGGCGAGCTCCTCACGGCGCTGCTCGACGTCACTCCTTAGCGCGCGCATTAGGTCTTGGTGATCGTACCCCGCCCCCATGAGGCGCCGAGCTGCCTGCGCGAGCATCCAAACCGGCGTGAGCGTGAACGCGAAGAGGAGGACCTGGTTGATCGTTCCGACGAAGGGCGGCGCACCGGCGAGGAACAAGGGGATCAACGATATGGCGAGGAAGCACGCCATGAGCCAGAGCGCCACGATCGAGCTCGTCGATTCGATGTTCTTCGCGATGAAGCGGCGAATCGCCGTCGGCACGTCGCGCCGCTCCTCGAGCGCCTGCCCCACGGCTTCGGCGAGATCTTCGGCTGCCGCGAATCGTTCCTGAGGATCCTTGGCGAGGCAACGGTCGATGGCGTCGGTGATGCGCTTCGGCGCCTCCGGTGCCACGGACGCGAGCGCCGGTGCCACTTGAGTGATGTGCTTGGCGAGCGTGGCCGCGACCGTGGCGCCTTCGAAGGGAAGCCGGCCTGCGAGCATGTAGTGGCCGACCACCCCTAGAGAGTAGATGTCGCTCCGCGCGTCGATGGCGTCCCCGCTCGCCTGTTCGGGGCTCATGAACTCCGCCGTGCCGAGGATCTCCCGGGACGCGGTCAGGCCCGAGGTGCCCGTCACCTGCGCGATGCCGAAGTCGGTCACCAGAGCCCGCCCCGTGCCCGCCTCGAGCAGGATGTTGTCGGGCTTGACGTCTCGGTGCACGACGCCCTGGGCGTGTGCATAGCCGAGCGCCCAGGCGACCTCGCGTAAGATGCGCGCGGCCTCGCGCGGCGGCACGGGACCTCTATCACGCACGCGCTGGCCGAGGGTCTGCCCCTCGACATACGCCATGGCGAAGTACACGAACGAGCCCGCCTCATCCACCGCATAGATGGGCACGATGTGTGGGTGCGAGAGCTTGGCCGCAGTCTTGGCCTCCCGCAGGAAGCGCTCGCGGTAGCCGGGCTGCGCGGCGAACTCCGGCGGCAGCACCTTGAGCGCCACCGGGCGGTCGAGGCGTACCTCGTGCGCCAGGTAGACGAGGCCCATGCCGCCCCGCCCGAGCTCTCGCTCGAGCGAGTACCGACCCGCGAGCGCCTCTTGGAGCGCGAGGAAGTCGAGCGCGGCTGACTCGCTCATCCCGGCATGATGGGCACGGGGGAATTCGTCGGCAAGTGCTCAACGCACTGGCTGCAACCCCTCCGGGTCGGGCCTGAAAATCAGGTAGCGGATGTCGCTCTCCAGGGCGCTCCACCAGTGCGGAACGTTGCCCGGGATGATGACGACGTCGCCGGGGACCATGCGCCTGGTCACCCCGCCCGCGATGCCGTTGCCGCCGAAGTTCGGCCGCCCGGTGTTCGGGCTGTTTCCCGTGCTCCGCTCTCCGGTGATGGTGCCGTCCGTGACCAACGTGCCCGCGCCTTCCAGCATGTAGTAGATCTCGGTGACGCTCGTCTGGTGGCGAATCGAGCCACCCGGCTGCGTGCGAGGGCGGAAGACGCCGTAGACGCCCACCTTGTAGCCACCCACGTCCGCGATGCGAATGGGAAGGTCGCTGATGCGGTCTTTGGGCAGGGCGTCGATGAACGCATCGATCGCGGCGGCTGTCACGTCGACGGCGGGTGGCGGGGCTTGGGCCCCGGCGGCGTTCGCCGATCCGAGGGTCAGCGCCAAGAGCAGTGCTCGGGTCTTCACGGGGCTCCTCCGGTTGGGTCGGAGTTCAGCATGGACTGCGGGGTTCGTCAGCGCTAGTCGAAGTCGGACGGGCGCCCTCCGACTGCTCGGCAGTGACGCTGAGCTGCCAGCGTTCAGGGAGGGCCTCACTACAGCCGCAGGTCCGGCACGTCGCTGAAGTCTTCCCGATTCAGCGTCCAGAGGGACCCATTCCAAGCAATGGCACAGGCGGCCGGCCCCTCGGGCTCGGCGCTACCTCGAGCCCTCCTCACCCCTCCCAACGCGCGTGGTGCATCTTCGCCCACGCGCGTGTCACGCGGCCGTGCAGCATCGCGCCGATCGTGCCCGGATAGGCCACCGTGCCGAGGTAGACGTGCACGATCAGGAAGAGCCCGCCGCCAATGGTGGCGAGGTAGTGCACCAGGCGCATGACGTTCACGACGCCGCCGTAGAACGGCCCGATGCCGAGGATGCCGGCGGGCATCCAGATGGGCAGGCCGCTCACCAAATACGCGACACCGAGGAGCGTCATCGTCCAGAAGAACATCTTCTGGCCCGCATTGTACTTGCCGGCCGGGGGGACCTTGGCCTTGTCGTGCACCGCGTAGTGGCGGATCGCGCGGAGCCAGGCGCGATCGTCGGCGTCGACGCGCATGTCGCGCAGCCAAATCAAGAACATCGCCACGAACGAGATCGAGAAGGCGACGCCCACCCAAGGGTGCAACCAACGCGCGGTCGGGCCCCCGCCGGCGAACGTGGTGAGCCAGTAGAGCCGCGGGTGCGAGAACGCGAGTCCGGTGAGCAGCAGGAAGAGGAACGACAGGCCCACGACCCAGTGGACGACGCGCTCGACGAACGTGAAGCGTTGGATGCCGCTGTGCTTCATGAGCGGGACTCCGCGACGTTGCATCTGCGCTGCGGCGCGGTCACTTCCCGTCCTCCTCCGGCGCCTGCGGCCCGAAGCCAAGGTAGTGCAAGCCAGCCGCGAGGATCCCGAGGCCGAGGGCGGACGCTCCGAGCTTCCGAACGGTGCCGAGGAGTGCGAGCGCTCCCGCGCCCGCGGTCGGGTCGGCGGGCAGGTCGTACTGCTCCAGCTGATCGCCGTGCGGCACGACGTACATCATGTGTGTGCCGCCGACACCGGGTGGATCGTAGAGCATCGCGTTGGCGAGGCCGCGTGCCCGCAGCCCCTCGACCTTCTGCTCAGCGAGCCGGACCATGTCTTCTTTGGTGCCCCACGCGATGGCGTTGGTCGGGCACGTCTTCGCGCACGCCGGCTCGAGCCCCGCCTCGACCCGATCGATACACATGTTGCACTTGTAGACCTTGCGGGTCTCGGTGCTGAAGCGCGGGATGTCGAACGGGCACCCGGACACGCAGAGCTGACAGCCGATGCAGTTCGCCTGGTTGAAGTCGACGATCCCGTTCTCGTATTGGACGATCGCGCCCGGAGCCGGGCAGGCGAGCAGGCACCCGGGCTCCTCGCAGTGGAGACAGGCGTCCTTCTTGATGAGCCAGTTCAGCTGGCCGTCCACCTCGGACTCGGTGAACCGCATCAGGAGCCAGGTGTTCGGCCCGAGGTCCTGGTGGCTCTGGTACGACCCGAAGTTGGCGGTCGGCTCGATGCCGAGCTCGTTCCACTCCTTGCATGCCACCTCGCACCCTTTGCAGCCGATGCAGCGCGAGATGTCCACGAGCTTCGCGTACTCGGGGCCCTCTCGAATGCCTGGCGCGGGCGTCGCGGATGCCGAAGCGCGTCGAATGCGCAGTCCGTTGGCGGGAAGCTGAGCGCTCATGCCACCGGCTCCATGTTCACCAGGAACGCCTTGAACTCCGGGCAGCGCGTGTTGGCGTCCCCGATGAACGGCGTGAGCGAGTTCGCCATCGCTCCCGTGGTGATCCCCTTGAAGCCCCAGTGCACCGGAATGCCGATGGTCCAGAGAGTGCGGCCGTTCACGGTGAGCGGCTTGATGCGCTTGGTGACGATCGCCACGCCCTCGACCTCACCGCGCGGCGACCAGACGCGCACGCGCTCGCCGTTGACGACGCCCTTCTCGAGCGCGAGACCATGCGGCACTTCCACAAAGAAATCGGGCATGGTTTCGACGAGGAGGGGCACGTGCGAGGTGACGAAGTGCTCACGCTCGACGACGCGGTACACGGTCGCGGCGTACGGGAACTCGTCGGTGCTCTGGGCGAGCGACTCGCGCACGCCGTCGTACCAGCGCACGGTCGGGTTCACGGCTACGCGCTCGTGCAGGATGTTCGCCGTCGGGCTCTCCGCGGGCTCGTAGTGCTCCGAGAAGGGTCCGTCGACGAGTCCCGTCGTGAAGAGCCTCGCGACGCCCTCCTCGGTCATGATGAACGCGCCCGCCGCGTCGGGGCGCGTGGTCGCGCCGAAGTCGGGCACGTCGCCCACCCATCGCGTCCCGTTCCAGCGGATGCCCGCGCGCGACGCATCCCACGGCTCACCGTTCGCGTCGGCCCCCGCCCGGTTGTAGAGCACGCGCCGGTTGAGCGGCCAGGCGAACGCCCACCCATGGTGGAAGCCCAGGCCGCTCGGGTCCTCGGTCCCGCGCCGGGCCATCATGTTCCCTTGCTCGGTCCAGCTCCCCGCGTAGATCCAGTTGCCCGAGCTGGTGGTGCCGTCATCGCGGAGCTGCGCGAAGGAGTCGAGCAGGCGGCCCGTAGTGAGGTCGTACCCGTTGATCTCGCGCGCCAGCTCCTCGAGCGAGGGCTCGCGCGGGTTCACGTAGTTCCAGGTCAGGTCGCGGATAGGTTCGTGCCACGCGCCCCCCTCATCCTCGTACAGCTCCTTCACGCGCCAGAAGAGCTCGGAGAGGATCCAGGTGTCGGAGCGCACGCCTTCGGGGACGTCGACGGCGGCTTCCTTCCACTGCGCCCAGCGCCCCGAGTTGGTGAACGAGCCGCCGCGCTCGATCCAGTGTGCGGCGGGGAGGTACAGCACCTCGGTTTGGACCTGGCTCGCGTCCACGCCGGGCGCGTTCCAGAACTCCGCGGCCTCGTGCAGGAAGGGGTCGATGACGACCTTCCACTTCAGGTTCGTCATCGAGCGGATGAGACGGGGCACGTCGGGACCCGCCAGCAGCGTGTTGAAGCCGAGCGCCACGAGGCCCTCGAGTCGGCCCTGATGGGCCTCGTCCCACATCGACAGCCACGTCGCGTCGCCGGCCGGCTTACCCAGGTGGTCGTACGCGAAATTGTTTGCCGGAGTGGCCGCGTCGCCGAACCACGCCTTCATGAGTGAGTTGAAGAAGCGCGGGTAGTTCGACAGGAAGTTCACGGAGCCCGCGACGGCGGGGCGCGGCGTGTAGGCCGCGAGGTGCGCCGCGAGGGTCGTCTGTGCCGGCTGGGGCACCGTGAGGTATCCCGGCAGGCTCGCGGCCACGATCGCGTGGTCGGTCGCGCCCTGGACGTTCGCGTGCCCGCGGAGCGCGTTGATGCCGCCGCCGGGGCGCCCGATGTTGCCGAGAAGCAGCTGCAGGATGGCGGCCGCGCGGATGATCTGGCTGCCGACCGTGTGCATCGTCCAGCCGACCGCGTACATGATCGTGCCCGCGCGGTCGGCGGTGCCGGTCGAGCAGACGATCTCGGCCATCGCCTCGAAGTCGGCGACCGAGCAACCGGCGATCTGCGCGACCACCTCGGGGGTGTAGCGGCTGTAGTGTGCCCTGAGGAGCTGGAAAACGCAGCGCGGGTGCTCGAGCGTCGGGTCACGGCGCACGAAGCCGTCGGCGCCACGCTCGTAGCTCCACTGCGTACGGTCGTACGTGCTCGTCGCCTCGTCGAACCCTGCGAAGATCCCGTCCTCGAAGCGGTACGACTCCGACACGATGAACGATGCGTTCGTGTGCAGCCGCACGTAGTCGTCGTGGTAGAGTTCCTCCTCGAGGACCTTGTGGATCCAACCGCCGATCACCGCGATGTCGGAGCCCGGGCGGATCTGGAGATGCCGGTCCGCGACGGTCGACGTGCGCGTGTAGCGCGGATCGACCGTGACGATCTGCGCGCCGCGGTTATCGCGTGCTTCGAGCGCCCACTTGAAGCCGCACGGGTGGTTCTCCGCCGGGTTCGCGCCCATCACCAGGACGACATCCGCGTTCTTGATGTCCTTCCAGTGATTGGTCATAGCCCCCCGACCGAAGCTCGCGGCCAAACTGGCCACCGTGGGGCTGTGTCATATGCGCGCCTGGTGGTCCATGAACACGATACCGAGCGCGCGCTGCGTCTTCGTGATGAGATACGCGTCCTCGTTCGTGACGGTCGCGCTCCCCACCCAGCCGATCCCCTCGCAGCGGTTCACGCGACGCCCCTGAGCGTCGCGCTCGACGAACGTGGCGTCGCGCGAGTCCTTGTACTTGCGCGCAAACCAGGACATCGCCCACTCCCAGTCCACGTCCTCCCACTCCGTCGAGCCGGCGGCGCGGTACTTCGGCGTGTGCTCGAGGCGCGGGCTCATGGCGAGCTGCATTTGCGAGGCGCCCTTCGGGCAGAGCGTGCCGCCGTTGATGGGCGAGTCCGGATCGCCCTCGACGTGGATGACCGAGCGCGTCGTGTTGAGTCCGCCCGAGCCGTGCACGTAAGCGATCGTGCCGCACCCGACGGCGCAGTAGGGGCATACGGTTTTGTACTCGCGCGCGCCGGAGATCTTCAGCTCGCGCGACTGGGCATAGGCCGGCTTCAGGTCGAAGCCGAGCGCGCTGACGAAAGTGCCCCCCGCGGCCAGCGCGGTGCCTTTGAGCAAGTCACGGCGGGAGAGGGTCATGGCGCGCGAAGTTAGGGGTGGGATGGGGGGAGGCGCGAGGGTGGGGGCCGAATGCGGCTCATCGGGCCATAAAGGGACACGCGCTCAGTACGACGCTCGCGCATGGCCACGGCGCGGAATCAACTCGTGCGGGAATCGCCCCGGGGAGCCTCGTACGCAGGCCATCTGAGGGTGCTCGCGGCGGGACGAAGGAACTCCGTGCTTGTGTCGCATCGCTCGGCTTGCTGGCCGCGACGCGGCGCGAGTACGTTGCCTGCGTCACTCGAGCCCGAGGCTTTGGGACGCGCGCCGCTCGGCACGACCATCGTAGCTAAATTCACAGCCCGGGGGAGCCGCCCCCCGCCGGACTGGAGGGACGATGACGTCAGACGTGCACCTGTGGCGGCGAGCTTGAGAACCGAACGACGCCAGCCCGCCGGCGTGGATTCCGGGTCCGATGCCTCGACGATCGGAAAGGCGGGCGGCCACGAGTCCGCGGTCCGCTTCGAGATGGAAGGCGTCGAGTTCGCACTGCCGCCTTCCATCCATGCGCTCGCCGAGGCGTCCGGCACGAGAATGCTCGATGCGCACGAGCTCTCCTACCTCGCCGCGTGTATCTTACGTTTTGACTGGAGCGGGCACGCCTTCGTGCTTGAAATCGGCTGCCACATGGGTCGCACCACCGTCTTCTTGGCGACGGTCCGCGCGCATGCCGGATTCGACTCGCCGGTGTTGAGCGTCGATCCGTTCGAGCGGCTCCATCGGCCGCGTACGTGGTGGGGCCTGCGTCGCGGGCGCGCAGGCGCTCGGGGGCGGTACCGGCGGTACGTCCGCAACATCGAGGCGGCGGGGGTTGGCCACCGGTGCCTCCCCCTGTCCTCACTGTCGTGGGATGCCCACTGGGTCGTGGCCGACCGTGTCGGCCTCCTGGTCATCGATGGCGACCACTCGTACGAGGCAGTCGCATCCTACCTTCGCTCGTACGCGCCTAAGGTGCTGCCGGGAGGATTCGTGTTCGTCGACGACTATTCGGAAGCCTACCCGGGGGTTATGCGCGCCGTCGACGAGTTCTTCGCCGCGTCCACCACGTTCGACATCGTGCACCGCTCCTACTTCGTGCTAGCGCGGCGAGGGAGCTGAGGCTCTCCAGTTTCAGGTTGCCGCTGCTGACGTTCCTTTTCCCGGCGACGCTTCTTCTTCCCTGTTCGTCAGCTGGGCAATCCCGACGCGGACGCCTTGCTCACGGTGGGCACCCACTGGTTCGCGGAGCTCGGGACACCCGGCCTCGATGTAGTGCCGCGTCGCCAGGGGTGGCGCATCCTGCGCCGAGGCCCTTACCGTGAAGCGATGCCACAGGAGGCCAACATGACCGCACGCTCGGAGAAGGACCGAATGCACGTTTCTCGGCGCGCTTTCGTCACCTCGGTCGGTACGGCGACCGCCGGGCTGGCGCTCGCGCCGCTCGCCGGCGGCGCCAGCGTGGCGGTGCGGGACCGGCAGGCCATTCGCATCGGCATCATCGGCGCCGGGCGGATCGGTGGAGCCGTCGGCCTCGAGTGGGCCGCGGCAGGGTACGACGTGATCTTCTCTTCTCGGCATCCCGAGGAGCTCGCCCCGCTCGTCGAACAGGGCGGGGTGGGCACGGTGGCGGTCCTGCCGAATCAGGCCGCGGTCCTGGGCGACATCATCTTCATCGCCGTGCCCTTCGATGCGCTTCCGGACGTCGGGCGGGACCAGGGACCGTTCATGCAGGGCAAGATCGTGATCGTCGCGAGCAACCCCGCGAGGCAGAACGGCGGACCGGCCTCCCAGGCCGCGCTCGCGCGCGGGACGGGCATCGTCTCCGCGGAATATCTGCCGGGCGTGCGTCAGACCCGCGCGTTCAACGCGATCAACTACCGATTCGTGACCAGCGAGGCGCGCCGCAGGGGCGAAAAGGTGGGGATTCCGATCGCCGGCGACGACCCTGAAGCGATTCGCGCCACGACGGACTTGGTGACCGACGCGGGGTTCGACCCTGTCTACGTGGGTCCGCTTTCGGAGGCGAGCCGCTTCGACCCTGGCACGCCGGTGTTCGTGTCGAACATGACGGCGGCGCAGCTCCGCGAGGCGCTCGGACTCAGGTAACGCCGCGCCCCCGGTAGTCGCGCGGCGGTTCGGCAGCGGGCAACGCCCTGGCGGCTCCACTGCGTACGGCGTATCCTGCGGGCGTTTTGATTGACTGCTTCGACAGGACACAATGAAGTAGGGTATGCGCAATGTTCCTACAGCCATGACGTTCGCACGAGCGACCTGCGTCCCCGTGGTCGCACGTGGATGCGCGTGGGCTCTGATCGTGGCGGCAGCTGGATGTGCCTCCCAATCGTCCGGGATCCAGGAGGGAGGCACCGGTCTTCGCTCTGTCTCGGTGGGCGCGCTGGGCGGCGGTCCGGCGGTGGAGGTCAGGAACGAGGCATCTTCGGCGGAGTTCAGCGTCCCCGTGGGGTTGCCGACGGTCTGGGGCACACTGCCAGCGATCTTCGAGCAGCTCGGCATCGAACCCACGTTCGTCGATGCCGCGCAAGGACAGATCGGGAACCCGCGCTACACGAGATCGAGGATCGAGCGGCGGTCCATGTCGACGTACATCGAATGCGGCTCCGGGCTCACAGGCCCTTACGCAGACGCCTATGACGTGAGGCTCTCCCTGCTCGTGTACCTGTCGTCAGGGGGGCAGGGGATCAGCGTCGTGCGAACCACCGTCGACGCCTTCGCGACGGCGCGCAGCACGAACGCAACCGCCATCCACTGTACCTCCAAGGGAGTACTGGAACGACGCATCCAGGCGCTGGTCCAAGAGCGGGTCGCCGCCGGGTAGGGAACTCCAGCCTGATTCCATTTGCGCGCCGCCGTCTCTCGCGCCACCATCCGCGCTGACCTCGTTCAGCCCGGAGAGTGCTCATGCGTTCGATCGTCTCCTCCCCGCTCGTCCTCGTCGGCTGCGCTCTCGGACTGGCGCTGACCGCCGCGTCCGTGCGCGCGCAGGCCGTCCCTCCGCCCCCCGCGGCCGAGGACCCGATCGCCGCCTTGGTCAGTCGTCTCGACCTCGAGCGCTACAAGGAGACGATCCGCGGGCTGACGCAGTTCGGCGACCGCCGCCAGGGCACGCAGCGCAACCGCCGCGCCGTCGACTGGATCGAGCAGCAGCTGCAGAGCTACGGCTGCCCGACCGAGCGGCTCTACTACACCTACGATCCGCCCCCGCCGGCCCCGCTCTCACCGGCCGATTCTGCTGCCCGCGCGCAGGCGCTAGCGGCGGCGCGCGCCCGTCCGGCGCCGAGCCCTATCATCGCCAGCGGCGAGGTGCGCCGCGGACCCGGCGGTTCGCGCTACCGCGGCACCACGAGCCCGACCGGCGTGAACGCCGACCCGATGCGTCAACCCGACGAGCGGCTTCGCGAGCTCAACCGCGAGCCCGCCACCAACGGCGAGCGCTCGCAGGTATACTGCACGAAGGTCGGTTCGACTCGCCCCAACGAGATGTACATCGTCGGTGCGCACATGGATGGGCACGGGTGGGGAGAGGCAGCGAACGACAACGGCTCGGGCACGGCCCTGGTCATGGAGCTCGCGCGCATCTTCTCGAGTCCCGACGTCGTCACGGATCGTTCGATCCGCTTCGCGCTCTGGAACAACGAGGAGACCGGCCTCGACGGTGCCGAAGCGTACGTCGTGCAGCGCGCCGGCATGCAAGGCATCCCCGATCCAACGAACCCGGACCATTTCCCAGAGCCCAAATGGCTCGGCATGATCCAGCACGACATGATGCTCTGGGACCACGGCATGCCGCGCGCCGACGGCACCTGGAATCCCGAGCAGCGGCGCGAGGCGGACGTGAACATCGAGTTCCAGTCGCTCTCCCTTCGCGCCGACGACGCGATGCGGCTCGCGTTCTTCTTCCGCGAGGCGAACGAACGCTACGCGACGGACTACCCGGCCGCGGTGGGCCCACACATGACGAACACGGACTCGACGCCGTTCATGGACATCACACCGTCGATCAGCCTGCGCGAGAACGAGCGCGGCATGCACACGGGCGCGGGCTGGAACCCGACCTGGCACCAGCCGATCGACGTGTTCACGACCTTCTCCGATGCGGATTTCCGGCTCGGCCTGAACGCGGCCCAGACGACGCTCTCCGCAGTCGGGTTGCTGGTAGGGGCGCGGCTCGACAGGTAGCGCGAATGCCGCGCCTACTGCGCGCGCGCCGGTGGCCGCAGAAGCTGGAGGAGAGCCCCCGCGCGCTCGACGGGCCCTTCCGCCTCGAGCAGTGCCTGACGCGCTTGGGGCTCGAGCGGAAGCGAGAGGGCGAGGCTGTGGATCGCTTCCTCGTCGGGTAGCACCGCGGGGGGGAGTCGCGCGCCGCGGAAGAGGCTGCGCACGGCGGCTTCGATCTCGCGCCTGCGTTGCGCGAGCAGCGGGCGGTTCGCTTCCTCGACCCGCTCTTGAATCAGCTCTACGCGCGCGAGCCGGTAGGCGCGGCTGTGATCTTCCTCGAGGATGCGGAACTTGGACACCCCGCGCAGCACGAGGTTGAAGCGCCCGTCCTCGAGTCGCTCCGAGCCGACGATCGCCCCCACGACCCCGACCGCCACCACTGGGGGCCGGCCTTCGTAGTCCGCCTCGAACCCGGGTTGGAGCATCACCATGCCGATGATGCTGTCACGGGCGAGCGCGTCGCTGACCATCTCCCGGTAGCGGGGCTCGAAGATGTGGAAAGGCTGGCGCGTGTTCGGAAAGAGGGTGACGTCGGGGAGCGGGAAGAGGGGGAGAGTCGGTGGGCTCTGCGCGGCGGCGAGCGCGGGCACGATGAACAGCAGCATGATCGCGCGGATCATAACCAATGTTTCCGCCAGAAGTAGACGAGCATGGAGATCCCGCTCCCGAGCATGACCGCCCACGTGATCTCGTAGCCCCACGGGTGCCCGAGCTCCGGCATGTACACGAAGTTCATGCCGTAGACGCTGGCCACGAACGTCATAGGGATGAAGATCGACGCGACCACGGTGAGCACCCGCATGACTTCGTTGGCGCGCATGGTCAGGATCGACACGTGCGCTTCCAGCAACGAGGTGATCGTGTCGCGCAGGTGGTCGATCGAGTCGGAGTGGTGCGCGAGGTGCGTCTCCAGGTCGGACAGGTACGGCTCGGTCTGCGCAGTGATGAGGGCCGGGCAGTCACCGGTGAGAAGCCCGAGTTGCTCCCGGAGCGGACGCACTGCCCGACGAACGAGCAGGAGCTGATGGCGTGCATCCTGTGCCCGCAGCGCCAGGTCGCGTCCTGGATCCTCGCCCCATACCTCTTCCTCGAGCTCCTCGATGCGTGCACCGATCGTGCTGAGGACGAGTGCGTAGTGGTCCACGACGGAGTCGACCAGCGCGTACCAGAGATAGTCGGCCCCGCGGGCGCGCACGCGCGCGGTCGGGTCGCCGATCCGCCGCCGCAGGTTGCCGAAGACGTCCCCGGGCGTCTCCTGGAACGAGAGCACCCATCCGGGACCGAAGACGATCGAGGTGTGGTCGGAGAGCACCGATCCATCCTCCGAGAGCATGAGCATCTTCAAGGTCGTGAAGACCGAGTCGTCGTACGTCTCCGCGACCGGGCGTCCGGCCACGCTCACGACGTCTTCGATGGAGAGGGGATGCATGCCGAACCGCTCGCCTACGGCCTTCACCAGCTCGACGTCGTGCAGGCCGTCTACGTTGACCCAGAGGGTGTTCGTGCCCGTCGGGTCGGGCAGGGGGATGTCCGCTGCGGTGGGCGCGTCGCCGCGCTCGACCGCGTCGAGTCGGTACCGCACCCAGCTGATCTGGGCCGACTCGAGCCGCCGCTCGCCTGTGAAGACCGCGTGGCCTGGCGCGAGGCCGACCTTCTTGGTCGAGATTTCTACGCGATGCGGCACGTCAGCGCGCGATCCCCCGGAGGACCTCGGCCATGCGCTCCAGGCGATCGGCGTCGCCGCCGAGCGTGCCTGCCCGAATCGCCGCCACGTCGGCGTCGATGCGCGAGGCCGCTTGGCGCAGCTCCGCCCCCGGCACCCCGCCCCGCTCGACCCGGTCGAGGAGGGCATCGAGCTCGTTTGCCCGCGCGGTCACGATGCGTCCGGAGCGCACCATCTGGTCGAGATAGGCGCGAGCGACGGGCGCGGCGGCCGGCCACGTGAACCTGGGTTGCAGCTGCGCGTTGAACTGCTCGAAACGGACGAGCTCTGCGGCCGCGATCTCGGCCTCGGAGAGGTGCTGGCTCGGCGTGAGGCGGAAGACGTCGACGCCGCGCGAGATCTCCGCACCGTAGATGCGCCCGTTGTACCAGTACGTCGACCAGAACCCCCCTGTGAAGAGCATCTCCTGGCTGAGGGCGCCGCGGTCGAAGAACGCGATTTCGAATGGATTCGCGGGGTCGGTGAAGTCCATCACCGAGAGGCCGCCCTGGTACCAGGCCTGCACCATGATGTCGCGCCCCGGCACAGGGATGAGCGAGCCGTTGTGCGCGACGCAGTTCTCGGTTTCCGTCTGCGGCACGGGAAGCTTGTAGTAGCCCGCGAGCTGCAGGTCGCTGCCCGTGCGCGTGAAGATCGCGTTCGCTCCCCACGTCGGGGGATCACTCGCGCGGCAGCGTGGCGCGGTCCCGCCGCCCCACTCGTCGGTGAAGATGACCTTGGTGCCGTCGTTGTTGAACGTCGCCGAGTGCCAGTAGGCGAAGTTCGGGTCCATGACCTCGCCCACCCGCACCGGGTTCACGGGGTCCGAGATGTCCAGCAGGATGCCGTTCCCCGAGCACGCGCCGCCGGCGAGCCCGATGTCCGGAAACGCCGTGATGTCGTGGCAGGCACTCGTGGCGCTCGTACGCTGCGTGCCCGGGCCGTGATCGCCCCCGCCCCAGAGACCGGCAATCGATCCGGTCGTGGGATCGGAGAAGATGCGTGGCATGCTCACGACTTCCGCCCGCTCGGGAGCGTCGAGTGGCACGCGCACGACCTCGATGCGGAAGCGAGACGTGTTCGGATCATCTCCAGGGTCGGCGCCGGAGCATCCGGGCATCTCCTCCGGGGGGCGTACGCCGCTCGTGCCCTGGATGTAGACGTACAGGTTCGCCGGATCGTCCGGGTCGGTGACCAGCGTGTGCGTGTGCGACCCGCGGCACGCCTGCACTGCTGCGACCTGTCTGGGCCGCTGGACGTTCGAGAGGTCGAAGATGCGGATCCCCTGGAGCCGCTCTGCGCTGATCGAGTCTGCGACGCCATCGAGACCGCAGTCCAGTCGACCGCGCGTCTCTTGCGCGGACACCACGACCAGGTCGCCCCACACCGAGACGTCGCCCTGCCCACCGGGGCAGAGCACCGACACGAGCAGGTCCGGTGCGGACGGGTTCGAGATATCGAAGACCTGGAAGCCCTGATAGTTGCCCTGATAGAGCCTGGTGCCGCGGAACGCCAGATCCGAGTTGAAGAAGCGTCTGTCATCCGGGGTGGCCGGGTTGAAGAAGCCGTCAGGTCGCGGGATACTCGCGACATGCTCGAGTCCACGTACCGCCGACGCCGCGTCCACCCAGCCGGCGGTGAGCCCCACGCGGGGGTCGTTGGGATCCCAACTAAAGCGCGGCGGCTGCGGTGTGGTGGCCGTGTCCGCTTGCGCCACCGCGTTGGCCGCCGCCGTCAGCAGCAGCGCAGTCGTCAGGGTCCCTGCACGTAGCCTCATCGCCCGCCTCCTGTTTGTAGCAACCCGTTCATGCGATCGATCTCGATTCTCTGGTCCACCTCGACCTCCGACGCGAACTGATAGACCTCGGACTCCTGCCCCGCGCCGGGCGTGGCGAACAGCTCCTCCACCATCGTGATCGCACCTTCGTGATGGCGAATCATCGACTCGAGGAAGAGCCGGTCGAAGTCCTCACCCCGGGCCGCCCGCAGAAGGTCCATCTCGGCTGGGGTGAGCATGCCCGGCATGAGCGCAGGCATGGGCATCCCGGGCGAGTGATGCTCCCCCGGCATGGGCTCACCGCGCGTGCGCAGCCACCGCTCGATCCACGCGATCTCGTCGCGCTGCGAGATCTCCATGCGGAGCGCCATCTGGCGGACTGCCTCGCCGGCGGCGCGCGCCGGTACGAGCGCCGCCATCTCGAGCGCCTGCGCGTGGTGCGGCACCATCATATGCAAGAAATGCACGTCGGCGTCGGTGTGCGTCGGGCCGCTTGCCGCTGCGAGGTCGGCCGCAGACACCACGCGCCCTGCCGCGCCCGGCGCGCCCGGCTGGACGATCGACGGCCCGTCGGCGGTACGCGGGGAAGTGCCGCCCGACGCGCACCCCGCAGCGAGCACGGCGACGGCGACCAGCGGTGGACGAGCGACAACGCGCATACGACTCAGTTCTCTATCGCTGAGTAGACGATGTCCGACAGGATGCGCTCGATGGGCGCGGCGCCGTTCGGGCGCAGCTGGTCCCACGCGAACGCGATCAGGTCTTGCTGGGGGTCGACCCAGAACGTGGTTCCGCTGATGCCGAGCCACCGGTAGGCGCCGGCGTGGTCGCCGACCGAGACCGCCCAGCCGAACCCCCACCCGTGGTTCGGGCCGGCCATGGCCACCGGCGTCAGCTCGGGTGGCAGTTGGTTCGCGGTCATGGTGCGCACGGTCTCCGGCCGGAGGATGCGGACGCCGTCCAGCTCACCGTCGTTCAGCAGCATGGACGCGAAGCGGAAGTAGTCGCTGGCCGTGGACGTGAGCCCTCCGCCGCCCGAGAACCACTGCGCGGGCCGCGTATGCTGGCCGTCCACAGGGGACTCGAGCAGCCGCAGCCCCTGCGGGCTCGGCGCGTATGCCGCGGTGAGGCGCGGGAGGTCCTCCCAGAGCACATGGAAGCCCGTGTCGTCCATGCGGAGCGGCTCGAAGATGCGCTCGCGGAAGAAGTCCTCGAGCGTCATCCCCGAGAGGACTTCGACGACGCGGCCGAGCACGTCGATGCCCATGCTGTAGTTGAAGCGCGTGCCGGGGTCGAAGATGAGCGGCTGGCGCGCGATGGCATCGACGGTCTGCGTCAGGTTGCCGGCCGTTCCCCAGACGCCGAGGCGCGCCCCCCTATAGAGAGAGTCGACCGGGGTGCGGCCGATGTCCCCGTACCCCAGGCCCGCGGTGTGCGTGAGCAGGTGCCGGATCAGGATCGGGCTCGCGGGAGGGCGGAGGCGACCCTGGTCCCAGACCTGCACGTTGGCGAATTGGGGAAGGATATCGGCGAGCCGTGTGTCCACGGTGAGGCGACCTTCCTCGACGAGCATCATGACCGCGACGCTCGTGACCGGCTTGGTCATCGAGTAGATGCGGAAGACGTCATCTGGCTCCAGGCGCTCTTCGCCGAGCACACGCCACCCCGTCGCCTGCCAGTGCACGACCTCACCGCGGCGCGCGACGAGCGTCATCACGCCGGCGACACGCCCCGAGTCCACCAGCGCCTGCATGGCGGGACCGATGCGCGCGAGCGCCTCACTCGACAGCCCGACGTCTTCGGGGCGGGCGGTCGTCTGCGCAGCGAGTGCGAGCGGGAGGGCGAACAAGGCCGCCGTGACGAGGACGGCGGTGCGGCGGCGCTGAACCATTCCCATCGATGGACTCCGACCCTGGAAGTGACCCGTGCGTGACCCGACCACGCCAACTTCGGCGGAGGGGAGGGCCGGCGCCACCTCCGCCCGCATGGCACATCGAGGCCAGTTCACCCTCTGGCCAACGCCGTAGTCCCGGCGCACTATGGACGGGCTGGTACTGGACCCTTCCGCTGGAGGAGACCGTGTCTCATCTGCCCCTTCGCGTGATCGGGGGAGTCGCCCTGGTCGTGGCTATCGCCCTGCCCGCGAGCGCCCAAGTCAGCTTCGCGACGACCGGCGCCCCTGCCGAGGTGACGTACGCCAAGGACGTCGCCCCGATCATCCAGAACAACTGCATGGTCTGCCACCGTCCGGGTGGCATCGGACCCATGGACCTCGTGAGCTACGAGGATGCCCGCCGCTACGCGCGCCGCATCGGCGAGCAAGTCGCGAACCGGCTGATGCCACCGTACTACTACGACAACGACATCGGCATCCAGGAGCTCCAGCACGACTGGCGCCTCTCTGAGCAGGAGATCGCTACCGTAGTCGCGTGGGTCGACCAGGGTGCGCCGCTCGGCAATCCGGCGGATATGCCGCCTCCGCCCGATCTCATCGACACCGACGAGTGGGCGTTCGTGCGCGAGTATGGCCAGCCCGACGCGATCATCCGCTCCACGCCGATCGACGTCCCGCTCGGCGGCCAGGACATGATGCACTGGCCGATTGTCCCCTCGGGACTCACGGAAGACCGCTGCATCAAGGCGATCCAGGTGAAGCCTGCCGGTGACGCGAAGTCCGTCGTGCACCACGCGAACTCCACCTTCCGCCTGGAGAACGACAACGGCGACCTGGAGCGGGTCGGCGCGCAGGGCGAGCACGCCACCGAGTACGCCATGGGCAAGCTCGGCGAAATCGTTCCGGACGGCGTGTGCCGGCTCCTTCCGGCGAACGCGTACGTCGCCTGGGATATCCACCTCTTCCCCGGCGGGATCGGCACGAACCTCCAGACCGACGTGCTCGAGGACAACGTCGTCGAGATGGGCCTCTGGCTCCATCCGCGGGACTATCAGTATCGCTACCGCCAGGACCTGCGGCTGTACGGCATCCGGCAGGGTGAGCTGGTGCTGAAGCCCCACGGCACCGCGATGACGCAGGGCTTCCTCACGTTCGACCACCCGGTGCGGATCGACAGCTTCCAGCCGCACGGGCACCTGCGCCTACGTTCCGCGTCGATGGAGATCCTGTATCCCGAGACCGGGCGCATCGAAATCATCAGCATGATCTCGAACTGGAGCGCGCTCTGGCACCAGAGCCACATCTACGATGAGCAGGTGGCGCCGCTCGTGCCGACGGGTGGCGTGATCATCATGAAGCAGTGGTACGACAACTCGGCGAACAACCCGAACGTGGTCGACCCCGATTTGTGGGCCGAGTACGGGAACCGCACCTCGGACGAGATGTCGCACGCGTGGCTCGCGGTGACGCACCTCGACGAGGAGGGGTACCAGCAGCTGCTCGAGGAGCGGCAGGCGAGTCAGGAGCGTCGGGTCACCCAATAGCGGGTTGGCGACACCGCCGGTCCGCGCGCTGACTTCTCGTAGGCGGTCCGCGGCGGCGTCGCCAACCCCAGCCGGCGGGTTTCCGACACTTCGCGTCGGAAACCCGCCTCGTGGGGCGACATGCTGCGCACGTCGCCCACGGAGGTTGGCAAGGAAGGCCGCCACGGGAGGTTGCCAAGGAAGTTTGCCAAAGGGCCCGGTCACCTGTGGTGGCCGGGCCCTTGGGCGTGGTTGGGTGGGGTGAGCCCTACTCCGCCGGAAACTTCACCAGCACGTAGGTGAGGTGCTCCCCGGCCGGCACGAGGAAGCTGTGCGGCAGCCCCGCCGGAATGTGCGCGACCGAGCCGGGCCCGAGCTCGTGGCGCTGGCCGCCCTCGATGGCGGTGCCGAGGTACTCACCGGTGTCGGCGTTTCCGGTGGGGTTCACCATGCGGCCGCCGACGAGCAGGGTGCCGCGGCCGCTATGCACGATGACGACGTCGATGATCTTGTTGTGCTGCTCGGGGCGGCCGTCGGCGTCGCGGTAGAGGAAGCGGAACCGGTGGTCGCCGTAGTCGGCGAGCGTCTCCCTCGAGGAGTGGTCGGCGCCCACGTTCCGGGAGAGGGCGGCGTCGCGGCGGGTGAGTTCCTCACGGCTCCATACGGCGACGCCCTCCTGGGCGGCGGCGGTTGCGGGGAAGCTGAGGACTGTAAGTGCGGCGAGTCCGGAGATGCGCTTCGTCAGGGTCATGACTTCTCCTTACCAGGGGTCGGGGAGAACGTACTATCCATTCCTCTCCTCGACGACCTGGCGTGCCCATCCAATGAGTCCGACCCACTCCGATCGCAGCCCGTCGAACCTCGAGTTCACTCGCCCTTCCGACCCGGGGCGACTGGAGCGTGTCCTGCGCGCGCTTGCGGAGCTAGGGTTCGCCGTCGAGCTGGCTGAGAGCGGCGCGGCCGCGCGGGAGCGAGTGCTCGAGCTCCTACCGCTCGGCGCTGAAGTGCACACGGCTCGTTCCGAGACGCTGCGCGAGCTGGGTCTCGCGGCCGACATCGACGAGTCGGGGCGCTACGACTCGGTGCGGGCCCGGCTCAAGGGCATGGATCGCTCAACGCAGGGTCGCGAGATGCGGAAGTTGGGTGCCGCCCCGGATTTCATCCTGGGGAGCGCCCACGCGGTCACCGAGGACGGCCAGCTACTCGTCGCGTCGGGTACGGGGAGTCAGCTGAGCCCCTACGCGTACGCCGCGGGCTCGGTGGTGCTCATCGTGGGACACCAGAAGATCGTGCGCGACGTCGACGAAGGACTTCGTCGCATCCGCGAATACTGCCTCCCCATGGAGGACCGAAAGATGCGCGCGCAGGGCTCGAGCTCGGTATGGGCGGAGAGGCTGATGCTGCACTTCGACCCGCGCCGGCGCGTGCGGGTGATCCTCGTGCGCGAATCGCTGGGTACCTGAGCGGGTGCGCGCGCGAACCTACTACTCCGCGTGTGCCGCCGCCGTCCGCCCGCCGCGACCGGCGGAGGGTGGAAGGACGCGTCACATCGCGCTCAAGCAGTGCCCTTCGTTGCTGGCGGCAGGAGCGCCGAGAGCAGGAACGCCTTGATCTCGTTCCCTATGTCGGCATCCGACCGGTTCCCCACGCGGGGGAAGAGCCTCGGCTGGCTGGTCCAAATCGCGTGCTGCACGATGAGCCCGACGATCATGCGCGCGGCCACCATGGGGTCGATCGGCCGGAAGCGACCTTCGTCCACCCCTTCCTGAACGATGTGCGCGGCTAGCTCGATCACCCTGCCCGACACCTCTTCGCCATAGAACTGAGTGAACCCGGGAAACTGCGGCAGCTCGGCGAGGATCAGGCGGTAGATGCTGCCGAACATCGGCTGGCGTAGGTGTTGCCAGTACGCGTCGATGAAGCGCTGGATACGCGCGACGGAATTTCCGGGCGGAGCAGCCGCCTCGAGCATCTCCACCGTCCGGGCGATCCGGTTCCGGACCGACTCGCGAAACAGATCCTCTTTGCTGTCGAAGTAGAGATAGACCGTACCCTTGGAGACGCCGGCCTGGGTCGCGATGTCCTCGACGCGGGCTCGCGCCAGCCCTTGTTCGGAAAACACTTGGAGCGCGGCATCCAAGATCTCTTGGGGGCGCTCGGTAGGTCGCCGCCGCCAGCGGGGCGCCGCATCGGGAAGGGACTTCATGGCCCGGGATCCAAGTGCTCTTGTGGGTTGCCTACTTAATGACCGGTCAGCAAGTTGCTCCCACGTCCTGAGCAGTCAAGGCCGCCCGCGAAGCGCGGCGGCCCCGAACCCCTCCCCGCCTCCGAGGGCGGAAGCAGCCCCCAGATGACGCTCGCCACGCTGCTGAAGAAGCCGGGCGCGTTCCTGCCGCTCCTGATGTCCGGCGCCGCGCTGGCGCTCGTCGTCGGCTTTCTGGCGATCTACGGCGTGGTCCGACAGGAAGACGAGGGCGCCACGGCGAGGGTGTTTCAGCTGCTGCTGGTGGCGCAGCTTCCGATCATCGGCATGTTTGCCGTGACTTGGCTGCCGCGGGCGCCGCGGCAGGCGCTGATGGTGCTGGGGCTGCAGCTCGCGGCCGCGGTAGCGGCGCTGGCACCGATCGTGGTGTTGGAGGCGTAGCGTAAACAAAACGGCCCCCTCCCGCGTCTTGAGGGTGGCCGGAGGGCTCACGTCGACGGATCGGCGGTATCACTCGGGGTCGAGGACGGGGGCCCAGGCGGCTCACGCGAAGTGAGTCGATTCACCCAAGGAGAGAAGGAGAGTGGCACGCTTCATAGAGGCAGTGACGGTTTCGGTAGTCGGGCTGGCCGCGCTGGCCGCGCAGCCGGTGGCAGCGCAGGACTGGACGCGGCGAGAGTTCCCGCTGGCGCCACCGAATTCCCGAGCGAATTTCGTCGCGCCGTACTTCGACGGGTTTTTCACGAACCCGGATGGCTCGCACACGCTGTCGTTCGGGTTCATGAACCGGAACGAGGAAGACCTCATCGAGATCCCGCTCGGCCCGAACAACTTCATCGAGCCGCGCGAGTTCGACGGCATGCAGCCCACGACGTTCCCGGTGGTTTCGTACGGCGGCTTCGGCGGACCGCGCGAGCGCGGCACGTTCGCAGTCACGATCCCGGCGGACTTCGAGGGTGACGTGTGGTGGACGCTGACCACGAACGGCGTGACTACGAAGGTGCCTGGCAGGACACACACCGCCCGCCAGGGGCTGATCGGCTTCGAGGCCGCCTACGAGATGAGCTGGACGCCGCAGGCGGAAGGCTCGCTGCGACCGACCGTCCGGTTTGCGGAAAGCGGTCCAGAGGGGATCGGCATCAAGGGAATCGAGTCTCCTCAGCGCCTGACCACCTCGGTCGGCCGACCCGTCGAGGTGCGCTTCTGGGCGTTCGATCGTGGTGAGCGCGATCTCCGTGAGGTCAACATGACGCTCTGGAAGCACCAAGGCCCCGTGGGCGGCGTGATCTCGTTCGAGTCGCTCGTCGAGGCTGCGCCTCCTGCGGAAGGCGCCGCAGACGGCCGGGGTGCAGGGCCCGGTGGCGCAGCTGCCGGCGCAGGCGGCCCGCCGGCAGCGGCCGGACGGGGACGTGGCGGAAGGGGCGGGCGGGG
>VGVR01000012.1 GCA_016873995.1 Gemmatimonadota bacterium | reverse complement strand
GCGAGGGGCCGACCAAGTCCCCTCGCCGAGCCTCCTCATCGCCGAGACCCACGCCTCTCTCCAGTAGACATAGAAGTGAATGATCTCGGGCACGAAGCCCGAGATCGCGCGACAAGAAGGGCGGTGGCAGTTGAAGTACGAGACGGAGGAAGGTCGACCAGCCCTCTGGTCGAACGCAGGCGAGGGTGGGTGCGGTTAGGTAGCAGGGCGGACCGTGGGGCCGCGGATCCGACACATGTTCCGACGATGCTCTGCCGCGCGTAGCGGCAGAGCGAGGCAGCGGGGAGTGTCGGTGAATGCGGAGTAACCTGCGGCCGAGCGGCTGAGGAGGAGCATGTGTCGGGTCTGCGGACCCAACAGAGGACGAAAACGTGGCTGACAGAATCAGAATCCGACTCAAGGCGTTCGACCACTGGGTGGTCGATCAGACGGCGTCCGACATAGTGAGGACCGCCGAGAAGACGGGTGCGACCGTGCGCGGTCCCATCCCGCTGCCCACGCGGCGTCAGCGTTGGACCGTGCTGCGCTCCCCGCACGTCGACAAGAAGAGCCGGGAGCAGTTCGAACTGCGCACGCACAAGCGCCTCATCGACATCGTCGATAGCCGCCCCCAGACGATCGATGCGTTGACGAAGCTGGATCTGCCGGCAGGCGTCGACGTCGAGATCAAGGTCGATTGACGGAGGAATCACCGGATATGCCGGGACTGATTGGAAAGAAGGTCGGCATGACCAGGATCTTCGATGACGCGGGAATCCAGGTTCCCGTCACGGTCATCGAGGCCGGGCCGTGCCCCGTGGTGCAGGTGCGAGATACCGAGCTCGGGCAGAAGCAGGTCCAGCTGGGCTTTGAAGCCCAGGGCGCCCGTCAGACGACGCGCGCCGAGCGTGGACATGCGACTAAGGCCGGCCTGGACTACGCGCCGCGCCTCATGCGCGAGTTCCCCGTCGATAGCGGCGTGGACTACCAGGTGGGCCAGCAGCTCACGGTCACGCTTTTCGCTGTCGGCGATCGCGTGAAGGTGACAGCCAACTCGAAGGGCCGCGGCTTCACGGGCGTCGTGAAGCGGCACGGGTTCGGCGGCCGTCCTGGGTCGCACGGGCACCCGGAGTCGCGCACGCCGGGAACGGTGGGTCCCGGCACGGACCCGTCGCGCGTCATCAAGGGCAAGCGGCTTCCGGGTCGGATGGGCGGCGTCCGCACCACGATTCGCAACCTGCAGGTCGTGCGCGTGGACGGGGAGCGTAACCTGCTCTTCGTGAAGGGCGGCGTGCCGGGCTCGCGCAACGGCTATGTGCTGATCTCGAAGTGATGATGAGCTCGGAGTAACGAGAAGACACATGTACAAGGCACCCTACTACAAGGCCGACGGGAAGAAGGGGCGGGCGCGTAAGCTCCCCGAGACCCTCTTCGATGGCGTGGTCAACGACAGCGTGATGCACCAGGTCGTGACGGTGTATCTCGCCAATCAACGCCAAGGCACCGCGTCCGCGAAGACGCGTGGCGAAGTCGAGGGCGGCAACAGCAAGCCCTGGAAGCAGAAGGGCACCGGTCGGGCGCGAGCGGGTTCGACGCGCTCTCCGCTCTGGCCGGGAGGCGGCATCGTATTCCCGCCGCAGCCGCACTCGTGGCGCCAGCAGATCCCGAAGAAGGTCCGTACCCTCGCCCGCCGCTCCGCGCTCAACGACCGTGCGCAGAACGAGAAGGTCGTGATCGCGGACATGCCCAAGGCCGAGAAGCCGAAGACGAAGGAGCTGGTCGGGTTCCTCCAGACCGTGGGTGCGGCGGGCAAGGTGCTCCTGCTCACGGACGGAAAGAACGAGCAGATCTATCTCTCCAGCCGCAATGTCCCGAGCATCTCCGTGCTCCCGTTCGGCGAGGAATCCGTCTACGACGTGCTGTGGGCCGAGACCGTGGTGATCGAGCGCAGCGCGCTCGAGCGCGGCGAAGGCGCGGCGGCCGAGGAGAGCTCCGATGAGTGACCTGTACGGCGTGATCGTCGCTCCGGTGGTCACGGAGAAGACGAACAACCAGGTCGAAGCCGGTAACACCTACACGTTCATCGTGGCCGGCAACGCCAACAAGATCGAGATCGGCAAGGCAGTCGAGCGCCTCTGGGACGTGACGGTG
This sequence comes from Gemmatimonadota bacterium, assembly GCA_016873995.1. Taxonomy (GTDB): domain Bacteria; phylum Gemmatimonadota; class Gemmatimonadetes; order Longimicrobiales; family Gaopeijiaceae; genus UBA2982. Next base: position 83,607 of record VGVR01000012.1, on the reverse strand, counting down.
AAGGACGTCCGCACGATGCGCTACAGTGGCAAGCCCCGGCGTTCGTTCCTGGGGCGCATGGCACGCAACGCCAACAAGGGTCGGCGCGCTGCGTACAAGAAGGCCGTGGTTCGCCTGGCTGAAGGCGACCACATCGAGCTCTACGAGGTGGGCTGATGGGCATCAAGAAGTTCAGGCCGGTGACTCCCGGCACGCGGCAGCGCTCGGTCCTCGAGAACGAGGTGCTCACGCGCAGCGAGCCCGAGAAGTCGCTGCTCGACGTGAAGACGTCCAAGGGTGGGCGCAACCACCACGGACACGTCACGGTCCGGCGGCGTGGCGGCGGGCACAAGCGCCGCTACCGCATCGTGGACTTCAAGCGCGACAAGCACGGGGTTCGCGGCTTGGTGAAGCACATCGAGTACGATCCGAACCGCTCGGCGAACATCGCCCTGATCCACTACGAGGACGGGGAGAAGCGCTACATCCTGCACCCGAAGGGACTCAACGTCGGGGACGCGATCTCGTCGGGCCCCGAGGCCGACGTGCGCACGGGGTGCGCGATCCCGCTCGAGATGGTCCCGCTCGGCACGATGGTGCACAACGTCGAACTGAAGGTGGGCAAGGGCGGACAGATGGCCCGTTCTGCCGGCATGAGCGTCCAGGTGGTCGCCAAGGAAGGTGGCTATGTGACGCTGCGGCTCCCCTCCACAGAGGTGCGGCGCGTCCGTCAGGAGTGCCTCGCCACCATCGGTGAGGTCGGTAACTCCGACCATGAGCTGCAGGTGATCGGCAAGGCGGGCGCGAATCGGTGGCGTGGCAAGCGGCCCAAGGTGCGCGGCGTCGCCATGAACCCCGTGGACCACCCCCTCGGCGGCGGCGAAGGCAAGTCGTCGGGCGGACGGCCGCCGGTCTCGCCCTGGGGCAAGCCGGAAGGCAAGAAGACGCGCAAGCGGAAGAAGAAGTCGAACAAGGACATCGTGCGCGGCCGCCGTCGCGGCAGAGCCACGCAGTAGGAGCAGCGGATCATGCCACGCAGCGTAAAGAAAGGCCCGTTCATCCAGGAGCGGCTCCAGCAGCGCCTGGAGCTTATGAACGCCCGCGGAGAGAAGCGGGTGATCAAGACCTGGTCGCGCGCCTCGACGATCTCGCCCGACTTCGTCGGCCACACCATCGCCGTGCACAACGGCAACAAGTTCATCCCGGTCTACGTGACGGAGAACATGGTGGGGCACAAGCTCGGCGAGTTCGCCCCGACCCGTCTGTTCCGTGGACACGGTGGCAAGCTCTCCGACAAGCGCACGGAGGCGACGCCGACCGCATGAGAGCCAAGGCCGTAGCACGCTACATCCGCATCAGCCCTCGTAAGGTCCGGCTCGTCGTCGACCAGATTCGCGGCAAGTCCGTGAACGACGCGTACGCGCTCCTGCAGTTCTCGAAGAAGGGTGCGGCCGAGTGCGTCGACAAGACGCTGCGGTCGGCGGTTGCGAACGCACAAGTGAAGTCGCAGGGCGAGGGCGGGGCGCTCGACGTAGACGATCTGATCGTGCGGGAGGCTTTCGTCGACGAAGGCCCAGCGCTGAGCCGCTGGAGAGCGGCCGCACAGGGCCGCCCGGCACCGATCCGCAAGCGGACGAGCCACATCACCGTGGTCGTCGATCGCAAGGACGCGTAGAAGACATGGGACAGAAGACACACCCGATTGGGTTCAGGCTCGGAGTCGTCCAGGACTGGCGGTCGCGCTGGTATGCAGAGCGCGATTTCCCGCGGCTGCTCATGGAGGACGAGACGATCCGCAAGTACCTGCGGCGCCGGCTCACACACGCAGCGCTCTCGCACGTCGAGATCGAGCGGAAGCCGAGCAAGATCGTCGTCACGCTCCACACCGCCCGGCCCGGTGTCGTGATCGGCAAGCGCGGCGCCGAGGTGGACAAGCTGCGTGACGAGCTCGCCGTGCTCACCAAGTCGGCGATCTCCGTGAACGTAGAGGAGATCAAGCGGCCTGAGATCAATGCGTACCTGGTGGCCGAGAACGTGGCGCACCAGCTGCGCCAGCGCATCTCGTTCCGCCGCGCGATGAAGCGGGCACTGCAGTCGGCCATCCGCGCGGGCGCCGAGGGCATCAAGATCAAGGCCGCGGGGCGTCTCGGTGGGGCCGAGATCGCGCGGACCGAGGGTTACAACGAAGGTCGCGTGCCGCTGCACACGCTGCGCGCGGATATCGACTACGCCCAGGTGACGGCGTTCACGACCTACGGCTGCGTGGGCGTGAAGTGCTGGATCTTCAAGGGTGAGGTCATCGAAGAGCGGCGCGGCCGCACGTACTCCACCGGTGGCAACTGACGGAACTGACGGGGACTGACGAGCGATGCTGGCACCGAAACGCGTAAAACACCGCAAGGCATTCAAGGGCCGCATGCGTGGCGCGGCCAACCGTGGCAATCGAGTGTCCTTCGGCGAGTACGGCCTGATGGCGATGGAGCCGTCGTGGGTCACGAACCGGCAGATCGAGTCCGCGCGCGTGGCCATTACGCGGCACATCAAGCGCGGCGGGAAGGTCTGGATCCGGCTCTTCCCGGACAAGCCGATCACCAGCAAGCCCGCCGAGACCCGAATGGGTAAGGGAAAGGGCAACCCGGAGGGCTGGGTGGCCGTGGTGAAGCCCGGGCGCATCATGTTCGAGCTCGAGGGCGTCACGGAAGCGATGGCGCGCGAGGCGATGGCGCTCGGTGCGGCCAAGCTGCCGATCAAGTGCCGGTTCGTGGTGCGTGAGTCGCAGCTGTAATCGGATCAATTCGAAGAGAGAGGGAGCGAGCAGGCCATGAAGGCGGACGAGATTCGCGACTGGGACGACACCGAGATTTCGGCGCGTCTCAAAGAGCTCAGGGAGGAGCAATTCAAGCTCCGCTTCCAGTCCTCCATGATGGAGCTCGAGAATCCTGGGACCCTGCGCCGGGTGCGGCGTGACATCGCCCGGCTGAGGACGATCCTCCGCGAGCGTGAGCTCGCCAAGAAGGCTTGAGAGACGACATGAGCGAGAACGAGAACGAGACAGAGTCGGCAGTCGGCGGGCGCTCGCGGCGCAAGGTCCGCGTGGGTGTCGTCGTGAGCGACAAGCCCAACAAGACGGTCATCGTCAAGGTGGAGCGCCGCATCACGCACCCCGTCTACGGCAAGGGCGTCGCGCGCTCGCAGAAGTACTACGCGCACGACGAGAAGAACGAATACAAGGTGGGCGACACCGTCCGCATCACCGAGACGCGGCCGCTCTCCAAGCTCAAGCGCTGGCGCGTGGTCGGGCTGGTCGAGCGCCCGGTCTGAGCGAGGCCAACCGAGACTATCCATGATCCAACAGGAATCGGTACTCCGCATCGCGGACAACACGGGAGCCCGTACGGCGCTGTGCATACGCGTGCTCGGCGGCTCTGCACGGCGCTATGCCGGCGTGGGCGACGTCATCGTCGTCACGGTCAAGGACGCGATCCCGCACGGCGGCGTGAAGAAGGGCGACGTCGCCAAGGCGGTGGTGGTGCGCACGACCAAGGAGACGCGCCGGAAGGACGGGACCTACATCCGCTTCGACGACAACGCGGCGGTCCTGATCGATCAGGCCGGTGAGCCTAGGGGGACCCGCATCTTCGGGCCGGTGGCCAGAGAGCTGAGGGAGAAGAAGTACATGAAGATCGTTTCGCTCGCGCCGGAGGTGCTGTGATGGCACTCAAGCGCCGCATCATGAAGGGGGACCGCGTCCGCGTGATCCGCGGCAACTACCGCGACATGGAAGGCTCGGTCCTCGAGGTCATGAAGGGGGAGAATCGGGTGCGCGTGGAGGGGATCAATCTCCGCAAGCGCCACACCCGGCCTTCGCAGAAAGATCCCGATGGGGGCATCATCTCGATGGTGGCCCCGATCCACATCTCGAACGTCATGCTCATCGACGCCTCGGGAGACAAAGCGAGCCGGGTACGCACCCGCGTCGAAGAGGACGGGACCAAGGAACGTGTCGCCGTGAAGAGCGGAAACCCGATCCCCAAGCCCAAGTAGCCCGAACAGCCTACCAGCAAATCCGATGGAACCAAGACTGAAGGAACACTACAAGCGGAATGTGCGGCCGAAGCTCCAGTCGGAGTTCGGCTTCACGAATCCGCATCAGATCCCGCAGCTCGTGAAGATCGTGCTGAACGTGGGGAGCGGCGAAGCCGCCAAAGACCAGAAGTTGCTGGAGAGCTTGGTCGAAGAGCTCACCACGATTTCCGGTCAGAAGGCCAACGTGAACCGCGCCCGTAAGGCCATCGCGAACTTCAATCTTCGCGAGAACGCGCCGGTCGGGGTTTCGGTCACGCTGCGCAAGGACCGCATGTGGTTCTTCCTGGACCGCCTCATCAGCACGGCGCTCCCGCGCGTGCGCGACTTCCGCGGGCTGCAGACCAAGTCCTTCGACGGCCGCGGCAATTACACGATGGGCGTGAAGGAGCAGATCATCTTCCCCGAGATCAACTACGACAAGGTGCGTCGGATCCACGGGATGGATATCACCGTCGTGACATCGACGAACAAGGATGACGAGGCGCTCGCTCTGCTGCGCGAGTTGGGATTCCCCTTCCGCGGACAAACGCCGGTGCAGATCGGCGCGAGCGCATAGGAGACGGAGCTCGGAATGGCGAAGAAGGCCCTGATCGAGAAGTCGAAGCGCGAGCCCAAGTTCGCGGTGCGGCGGCGCAACCGGTGTAAGCGGTGCGGAAGACCGCGCGCGTTCCTGCGGAAGTTCGGGATCTGCCGGATCTGCTTCCGCGAGATGGCGCTCAAGGGGGAGATCCCCGGCGTACGCAAGTCGAGCTGGTAGGAGGACACTAAACATGATGACCGACCCGATCGCCGACATGCTCACCCGCATCCGCAACGCCTGCGCTGCGGACCACAAATGGGTGGACATGCCCGTGTCGTCCAAGAAGATAGAGATCGCGCGGCTGCTGGAGGAGAGCCACTTCGTCCACGCGCACAAGGTGCTCGAGGACGGGCACTTCGGCGTCCTGCGCATCTACCTCAAGTATCACGATGGGAAGCCGGTGATTCGGCACCTCGAGCGTGTGTCACGTCCGGGGCGCCGCCAGTACGTCGGCAAGGACGACATCCCGCGCATCCGGAACGGCCTGGGCATGGCGATCTTGTCCACGTCCTCGGGGGTGTTGTCCGATCGTACGGCCCGTGACCGGGGTGTGGGCGGCGAGGTCCTGGCGGTCGTCTGGTAGCCTGAACGTCTCTGTACTGCGAAGAAGAGAGATCGAATGTCTCGTATCGGCAAAATGCCCGTCCCGATCCTCAAGGGGGTCAAGGTCGAGCAGACGAACGGAACCCTGAAGGTCAAGGGTCCCAAAGGCGAGCTCACGCTCGGCGTGCACCGCGACCTGAAGGTCGTGGTGGAGGAAGCTCAAGTGCGGGTGGAGCGCTTCTCTGACGAGAAGGAATACAAGGCTCTCCACGGACTCACGCGTGCGCTCATCGCCAACATGATGAAGGGCGTCACCGAAGGGTTCTCGAAGACGCTCGAGATCGTCGGCGTCGGCTACAAGGCGGACCCGAAGGGGAAGGGAATCCAACTGGCTCTCGGCTACAGCCACCCGATTCTCTACCAGCCCGTCGAAGGCGTGAAGCTCGAGTGCCCGAACCCGACGACCATCGTCATTTCGGGACCGGACAAGCAGAAGGTCGGCCAGGCGGCCGCGGAGATCCGCGGGTTCCGCCCCCCCGAGCCGTACAAGGGGAAGGGGATCAAGTACCAGGGCGAGCACATTCGCAGGAAGGCCGGCAAGACGGCCTCTGGGAGCGCATAGCAGATGATCAAGAGCAGCCAGATGAGGAAGAGCCGCGAGCTGCAGCGGCAGCGGCGACACCTCAGGATTCGGAACAAGGTGCGGGGAACGGCCGTGCGGCCGCGCCTCGTGGTGTTCCGCTCGCTGAAGAACATCGAGGGCCAGATCGTGGACGACGACGCCAAGCGTACGGTTCTGGGCGTGTCCACCGTCGGGCCCGATCTCCGCGAGTTCTCGGCGGAGGGGAAGAACCGGCGCGTGGAGCAGTCCTTTGCAGCCGGTAAGCTCCTGGCCGAGAAGGCGCGGGCGCAGGGAATCGAGGCCGTGGTATTCGACCGCGGCGGCTACAAGTACCACGGACGGGTGAAGGCGTTCGCCGACGGCGCCCGAGAAGGAGGTCTGAAGTTCTGATGACCAAGCCAGAGAAGAAGAAGAAAGAGCGGCCTCGCAAGCACGAGTCCGACCTCGTCGAGAACGTCATCTTCATCAACCGGGTCGCGAAGGTCGTGAAGGGCGGCCGGCGCTTCTCGTTCTCCGCGCTCGTCTCGGTGGGGGACCAGAAGGGCAATGTCGGCGTCGCGTTGGCCAAGGCGAACGAGGTTTCCGAGGCCATTCGGAAGGGCTTCGAGCGCGCGCGCCGGCAGATGGTGAAGGTCCCGGTCCAGAACGGGACACTCCCGCACGACATCGTGGGCGAGTGGGGTGCCGGGCGGGTGTTGCTCCGTCCCGCTGCGCCCGGTACGGGCGTCATCGCCGGCGGTGCGGTGCGCGCTGTGCTCGACGCGGCAGGCGTGCGCGACGTCCTCACCAAGAGTCTGGGTTCGAACAACCCGATCAACGTGGCCCGCGCGACGATGGACGGCCTGACCCGCTTGGTGACCGCCGAGCAGGTAGCCGAAGAGCGTGGGTTGTCGCTCGAAACCGTGGGAGCGCGTCGTGGCTAAGGCGAAGAAGTCTTCGAAGAAGCTCAAGATCACCCAGGTTCGGAGTGAGTCTGGGCGGATGGAGAAGCACCGCAAGACGCTCCGCGCGCTCGGGCTCCGGCATCACCAGCACAGCGTGGTGCACCAGGACTCGCCCACGCTGCAGGGGATGATCCGGAAGGTTTCGTTCATGCTGGACGTCAAGGAAGTCGAGGAGTAGATGGCGAATCTGAGCGATTTGAGCCCGAGCCCGGGTTCGCGCAAGCGCCGCAAGCGCATTGGTCGCGGGAACGGCTCCGGTCACGGCGGCACTTCGACCAAGGGTCACAAAGGCCTCAAGGCCAGGACCGGCGGCAAGGTGCACCCTCGGCGCGAGGGCGGTCAGACTCCGCTCATCCGGCGCATTCCCAAGCGTGGCTTCACGAACATCGAGCGGGTGGAGTACCAGGTCGTGAACCTCCGCGACCTCGAGCGCATCGAGGGCGATGTTTCGCCGGAGACGCTCAAGGCCGCTGGCCTCATCGGCTCGGTGCACCGGCCCGTGAAAGTGCTCGGGACCGGCGAGATCGCCCGGGCGGCCAGGGTGTCTGCACACAAGTTCAGTGGGTCTGCGAAGGCCAAGATCGAGGCGGCCGGGGGCTCCGCGAGCGTCATCGGGCCCGAGGCTTCGGCGGCCTCATAGGCGACTAGGCAATGTCCACGAATCCCGTCGCGAACCTGTTCCGTGTCCCGGAGCTGAAGAACAAGATCCTCTTCACTCTGGGGATCTTGCTCGTCTACCGCACCGGCGCACACATCACGGTGCCCGGGCTCGACGTGGGCATCCTGCGGCAGACCTTCGGGGCGCTGCAGGGCACGTTCTTCGGCATCTACGACATGTTCGTGGGCGGCGGCTTGTCACGCGCGACCATTCTCGCGCTCGGCATCATGCCGTATATCTCGGCGAGCATCATGTTCCAGCTGCTCGCCGCGGTCTTCCCCACCATCGAGAAGCTGCAGAAGGAGGGGGAGGACGGCCGGAAGAAGCTGACGCAGTGGACGCGCTACGCCACGATTGGTCTGGCGGTCATGCAGGGCTATGGATACGCCGCGTTCCTGTCGTCCATTCCCGGCGCCGTGCGCGTGCCGGGCTTCCTGTTCACGGTGACCACGGTCATCGCCCTGACCGTCGGGGCGGTCTTCGTGATGTGGCTGGGTGAGCAGATCACGGAGCGAGGGATCGGCAACGGCATGTCGCTGCTGATCTTCTTCTCGATCATCGAATCGTTCCCGGCTGCTCTCGGTCGCACGTGGGAGTCCTTCACGCTCGGTGAGATCAGCGCCTTCGCGCTCGTCGCGTTGCTCCTGGTCATCGTCGGTGTCTGCGCGGGAGTGGTGGCGATGACCATGGCCGCCAGGAAGATCCCCGTGCAGATACCGCGCAAAGTCGTGGGGCGGGGGCGGATCCGCGAAGGCCAGAAGAGTTTCGTGCCGCTGCGCATCAACTCGTCCGGCGTGATGCCGATCATCTTCGCGCAGTCGTTCATCGTCATGCCCGGCACCATGGCCGCATTCGTCGACCTTGGCCCACTCTCGACGCTCGCCGAGATGTTCGCCCCGCAGACGACGACCTACTACGTGACCTACGGTCTCCTCATCCTCTTCTTCACGTATTTCTACACCGCGATCATCTTCAATCCGATCGATCTGGCGGAGAACCTGAAGAAGCAGGGCGCGTTCATCCCGGGGGTGAAGCCGGGAGCGCGGACCGCCGAGTACATCGACCGTGTGCTCACGCGCATCACGCTGCCGGGGTCGATCTATCTCACGCTGATCGCGCTGCTGCCGTTCTTCATCTTCGATCTATTCAACATCCAGACGTTCTTCTTCGGCGGCACCAGCCTCTTGATCGTGGTCGGCGTCGGGCTGGACACCGTCCAGCAGGCCCAACAGCTGCTCCTGCTCCGTCACTACGACGGCTTCATGAAGAAGGGCCGCGTGAAGATGCGCGGCCGCACCCGCTACATGTGACAGGTCGGCGACCTGTCGAGGCGGTTTGCATATGGTGCTGATCCTGCTCGGCCCTCCCGGAGTCGGGAAGGGGACGCAGGCCGTTCGCCTAGCGGACGAGCTGGGGGCCGCGCACGTCTCGACGGGTGACCTGCTCCGCGCGGCGCGGCGCGAAGGCACCGAGCTCGGGCTGCGCGCACAGAAGTACATGGATGCCGGTGAGCTGGTCCCCGACCACCTGATCCTGGACCTCGTGAAGGAGCACTTGGCTGGCATCGCTCGCGACGCCCACGTGCTCTTCGACGGGTTCCCCCGCACGACGGCGCAGGCGACAGGGCTCGACCAGGTGCTGAAGGACTCTGGACGCCGGGTCGACCGCGTGGTGCTGTTCGAGGCGCCGGACGAGACGATCGTGCAGCGCTTGTCCGGACGCAGGAGCTGCCCCGAATGCGGAGCCGTCTACAACACCTACTTCAGTCCCCCCAAGGTCGAGGGCAAGTGCGACCGGTGTGGGGGAGACCTGGTGCACCGGTCGGACGACGCGCCCGCGACGGTCAAGCGGCGACTGGACGTGTACCGCGAGCAGACTGCGCCCCTGGTCGCATTCTACGAGGCCTCGGGAGCGCCCTTCGCCCGCATTCGGGCGGACCGGGGTGTGGACGAGGTCTACGCCGACTTCTTGGGGAGCGTCGAGGCGGCCGGGTGATCCACCTGCGTACCGCCGAGGAGATGGACGTGATGGCGCGCGGCGGCGCCATCATCGCCGGCCTGCTCGAGGAGCTTCCTGCGCACATTCGGCCGGGGATCTCGACTGCGTCGATCGATGCGTTCTGCGAGCGCTACATCACCTCGCACGAGGGCGCAGTCCCGGCGTTCAAGGGCCTCTACGGATTCGCGGGCAGCGTGTGCATCTCGCTCAACCAGGAGGTCGTGCACGGGATCCCCAGCCCGAAGCGCATCCTCGTTGAAGGCGACATCGTGTCGGTGGACGTGGGGGTCAGGCTGGACGGGTGGTGCTCGGACTCCGCCTGGACGTACCCCGTCGGCGAGGTGAGCGAGGCGGCGAATGCCCTCCTGAGGGTCACGGAGCGGGCACTCGACGCGGCGGTGGAGGCGGCCGTGGCGGGCCGACATGTCGGGGACATCGGGGCAGCGGTGGTGAAGACGGTCGAGGGGACCGGGTACGGCATCATCAAGGAGCTCGTGGGCCACGGCGTGGGCCGGGACGTCCACGAGGAGCCCCAGGTGCCCAACATCGGGCGCCCCGGACACGGACCCCTGCTTCGCGTGGGGATGGTACTGGCCATCGAACCCATGCTGTCGGCGGGATCCCCAGGCATTCGGACCCTGCGGGACGGCTGGACGGTCGTGACCGTCGACGGGGCCCTGACCGCCCACTTCGAGCATACGGTGGGGATTACGGCCCAGGGGCCGCTGATCCTGACTGCCCTCCCGAGGCCGGTGGGGGCGGGGAGCCGTTCCGAGTAGTGGGCGCCCAGGGCGGCGGTGATGGGGGGGCGGGTTCTTGAAGGGTCAGGAGACGCTGGTTAGACTATCCAGCTCCGCAATAACCGGGCGCCTGGGGGCCACGTGAAGGTCAGAAGCAGCATCAAGCCGTTGTGCGAGCACTGCAAGGTGGTCCGCCGGAAGGGCGTCGTGCGCATCATCTGCCCTCGCAACCCGAAGCACAAGCAGAGACAGGGCTGAGCTAGAACATGGCACGTATCGCCGGAGTGGACCTGCCCCGGGGCAAGCGGATCGAGGTCGCCCTCACCTACATCTACGGGATCGGACGCACACGCGCCCGCCAGATCGTCGAGGCGTGTGGCGTGAACCCCGATCGCCGCACGCAGGATCTCGACGACGACGACGTGGCACGGCTGCGCCGCCAGATCGAGGGGAACTACAAGGTCGAGGGCGCGCTGCGCACCGAGACCTCGATCAACATCAAGCGCTTGATCGACATCGGCTGCTATCGAGGGCTGCGCCACCGCAAGGGGCTGCCGGTTCGTGGCCAGCGGACGCACACCAACGCGCGCACGCACAAGGGCGCACGTCGTCCGATCGCAGGCAAGAAGAAGGCGACCAAGAAGTAGCGCTCGCACCCAAGGAATCGATCGACTGTGGTAACGCGAACCAAGAAGACGAAGAGAGTCGTGGAGTCGGAGGGCATCGCCCACGTGAAGGCGACCTTCAACAACACGTTGATCACCATCTCGGACAGCGCCGGGAATGCTATCGTATGGGGGAGCGCCGGGAAGGCGGGCTTCAAGGGCTCCAAGAAGTCGACCCCATTCGCCGCCACGGTGGCTGCGGAGCAGGCGGGTCGCGAGGCCGTGAGCCTCGGCGTCCGCCGCGTCGACGTTCGCGTGCAGGGGCCCGGGTCTGGCCGTGAGTCGGCCATCCAGGCGCTCGCTGCTGCCGGCCTCTTCATCAAGTCGATTCAGGACGTGACGCCGCTCCCGCACAATGGGTGCCGCCCACCGAAGAAGCGCCGCGTCTAAGCCCCACCGTCACCACCTAGGATCGACCGAGAAGCATGGCACGTTATACCGGACCCGTCTGCAAGCTCTGCCGCCGCGAAGGCCAGAAGCTGTTCCTCAAGGGCCAGAAGTGCTACACGGAGAAGTGCCCCGTCGAACGGCGCGCCTATCCTCCGGGCCAGCACGGTCCCGCCCAGGAGCGCCGTCGCAAGCAGTCGGACTACGCGGTCCAGCTGCGAGAGAAGCAGAAGGTCAAGCGCATCTACGGCCTGCACGAGAAGCAGTTCCGCAACGCGTTCGAGAGAGCCGCGCACATGCCCGGCGTCACGGGCTCCAATCTGCTCGTCGCCCTCGAGTCGCGTCTGGACAACCTGGTCTTCCGGATGGGCTTCGCCTCCAGTCGTAACGCCGCGCGTCAACTCGTCCGGCACCGTCACGTCGAGGTGAACGGCAGGACTGTGGACGTGCCTTCCTATTTGGTGGTGCCCGGCGACGAGATCTCGGTCAGGGCGGATTCGAAAGATCTCTTGGCGGTCCAGGCCTCTTTGGAGGCACGCACCCGCCCCGCGCTGCTCGACTGGCTCGCGTTGGACGAGAAGGCACGCGTCGGCAGGATGGTGCGCGAGCCCACCCGAAGCGACATCCCGCTTCCGGTGCAGGAGCAGCTGATCGTCGAGCTGTACTCGAAGTAGCGAGCGCCGCCACCCACTGGGGGCGGCGACAACGGACTTTACGCGGTTCTTCTGGAGGACAACGTGGATCTAGATCTGACCGGGCTGGTTCTGCCCGAGCGCGTCGAGGCGGTCGATGCTCGGCCGGGCGCGCGTTCGGCCCAGTTCCTGATCGAGCCCCTGGAGCGCGGCTTCGGCCACACCCTGGGGAACTCGGTCCGGCGCGTGCTGCTCTCTTCACTGCGCGGGGCTGCGGTGTGGGCGTTCCGGGTGGACGGCGTCGTGCACGAGCACCAGACGATTCCCGGCGTGGTCGAGGACGTGCATCAGGTCATCCAGAACCTGAAGTCCCTGGTCATCACGCTGGATTCCGACGTGGACGAGCTCGTGCTCGAGCTGCACGTCGAGAAGGCCGGCGCCGTGACCGCCGCCAACATCCATACCGGGGCGGGCGCCGCCATCATCGACCCGGCTCACCACCTGTTCACGCTGCAGGACGACCGCTCCCTCACGATGGAGCTGTACGTGAACAAGGGCCGCGGCTTCGTGCTGGCGGACGCGCACCCGATTCCGCGGGGCGCGCCGGTGGACCTGGTTCGCATCGACTCGATCTACAACCCGGTGCGCCGCGCCAATTTCTCCGTGGAGGAGACCCGCGTCGGCCAGCGCACGGACTTCGATCGTCTGACACTGCACGTAGAGACTGACGGCTCCGTCGATCCGCAGGCTGCGGTGGCATATTCGGCGGGGCTCGTGCGGAAGCACCTCGAGTACATGCTCTACTTCGGCGGCGATGGTCTCCCGGACATCGGGCCCCCGAACTCGGTCGTCGTGCCTGAGCGCCTGCAGGACCTCTTCGAGCGGCCCATCGAGGACCTCGCGGAGCTCTCCGTGCGCTCGCGCAACTCGCTCCAGAAGGAAAACATCCGGACCCTCGGGGACCTGGTACAGCGCTCCGAGGACGACATGCTCGAGATCGAGAACTTCGGCAAGAAGTCGCTCAAGGAGATCTCCGACTTCCTGCAGGAGCACGGCCTTCGTTTCGGGATGCAGCTGGAGCAGGGTGACGACGGGCGCCTCTTCTTCGTCGAACAGGAAGCCGAGGCGGCCACCGGAGGGGAGGAGTAGCCGTGCGGCATCGCAACAAAGGCAAGCGCCTCTCGCGCACTTCGACGCACCGACGGGCGCTCCTGCGCAACCTGGCGACGTCGCTCTTCCGCCACGAGCGAGTAGAGACGACGACGACCAAGGCCAAGGAGCTGCGTCCGTACGCCGAGCGGCTCATCACGCTCGCGCGTAGGGGTGACGTACACGCCCGCCGTATTGCCGGCCGCAAGATTCAGGATCGGGACGTGCTGGGGAAGCTGTTCGACGACATCGCTCCGCGGTATGCCGAGCGGCCGGGGGGGTATACCCGCATCCTCAGGCTGGGCAACCGGAAGGGCGATGCGGCCGAGATGTCCCTGATCGAGTTGGTTCGTTAAGGCACAAGGAATCGTCCGATGGCGTTCGTCTGCTATACCTGCGGCAAGGCACCCGGCTCCGGGAATCAGGTCAGCCATGCCAACAACAAGAGCCGCCGCCGTTGGCTGCCGAACCTCCAGACGGTGAAGATCATCGACCGCGAGGGTCGACGTCGGCGCGTGCGCGTGTGCACGCGGTGTCTCTCCGCCGGCAAGATCACGAAGGCCCCTCCGGTCGCGGTCTCCCAGACCTGAGCTACGCCACGAGGATCCCATGAGCCGGCCTCGGATCCTCTACGTTCTCAGCTCGCTCTCGGCGACGAGATCGTCAGCATCTTGAGCCGCCTACCTCGCTCGGAGTTCGACCCACGTGTCGTGGCGCTGGGCGGCCGCGAGGACCTGCTTCGCCGCGTCGTGGAGCTCAAGGTCAAGACCGACTCGTTCGGGCTCGCAGGACCACTCGGCGCCTACCGTGCGGTGTCGAAGGTGAAGGGCATCATCTCGCGGGACGGGGCCGACGTCGTGCATGCGTTCGGCTCGTGGGGTGGTGCGGTGGCGCAACTTGCCGTGCCTCCCGGCACGTCCGTGGTGCGCTCCGTGACCCATCCTCCGAACCACGAGAAGGACCTGCGCGGGCGCATCCTCAGGTACCTGGAGAAGCGCGCCCGCTCCCGTGCATCGAGCACACGCTTCGTGGTGCCGAACGAGGGGAGCCGCGGCCTGGCCGAGCGGGCGTACGGTGCCACGGAGTCGAACGTCACGGTCTTGCCGCGCTCGATCGACGTCGCCGACGTGCAGGACCGGGTGCGGCGCACGAGCCGCGAGGACGCGCGGGCGCAGTTGGGCATCAAGGCGGGCGAGGTCGCGGTCGCGATCCTCTCCGACTTCGATTCCGGCGCCCGCATGGACCAGGTCCTCGCCGGGCTCGTGTTGGCCTTCAAGGCCACCCCGGGTCTGAACCTCTTCTTCCTCGGGTCGGGTCGGCACGAGGGTTCGACGCAGTGGAAAGCGCAGGAGCTGGGCCTCGGCGAAGCCGACTTCCTGGGGCGGGGCTCGGAGGCCGGACCGATCTGGGCGGCCGCCGATCTCGCCATCGACGCGTCACCTTGGTCGTCCTGGTCTCGCTCGGCGCTGATCGCCCTGGCGGCTGGCGTCGCCACCGTGAAGCGCCAGGAGGGCGTGGGCGGCTGGTCGGAGGAGCTCGGCGAGCGGCTTCCCATGATCTCCGGCGAGCCGGAGCGCTTCGCCGCAGAGCTAGGCCGGTTGGCGCAGGACGCGAGCGTCCGTGCTGAGGTGCTCAAGGCCGGCGCTGCGTTCGTGCAATCCGTCGATTCGGCCAAGGTCGCAGCAGAGCTCGGGAAGCTTTACAAGTCCTTGGTGAGCTGAGCCGGACCCACTCGCTCCAGCAAGCTCGGCCATGCGGATCCTCGTCACCGGTGCCGGGGGGTTGCTCGGACGCGCGGTGGTCGCCGACGCCCGAGGGCGCGGCCACGAGGTCGAGGCCGTGTCGCACCCCGAGCTCGACGTCGTCGACGAGCAGGCCGTGGAGCGCGCCCTGGCGCGCAGTCGGCCCGACGCCGTGTTCCACTGCGCGGCGTACACTGCGGTGGACCGGGCCGAGTCGGAGCCGGACGAGGCACGTGCGGTCAACGTGGAGGGCACGCGGCACGTGGCGCGCGCGGCCTCGGGGGTCGGCGCCCAGCTGCTGTCGGTTTCGACCGACTATGTGTTCGACGGACGCAAACGCACGCCCTATCTGCCGGACGACGACGTCGGGCCCCTGTCCGTCTATGGGCGCACCAAGCTGGACGGAGAGCGGGCAGCGCTTGCGGCCGCGCCCTCGGCGCTGGTGGTGCGGACGAGTTGGCTCTACGGCGACGAGAGCGGGTTCGTGCCGGCGATTCTGCGGCGGGCCTCGCGGGGCGAGCGCCTCCGCGTCGTCGACGACCAAGGGGGTCGCCCCACGTGGGCGCCCCACGCGGCGGCCGCGATGCTCGATCTCCTGGAGCGACGGGCCCGCGGCATCTGGCACGTGGCCGGGGGAGGCGAGTGCACCCGGCTGGAGCTGGCGCGGGAGGCTCTACAGCTCGCGCGTCTCGGAACACCGATCGAAGCGATCTCGACTGTGGACTTCGGATCCCCGGCGCGCCGACCGGCGTACTCGGTGCTCGACCTGACGGCGACGGAGACGCTCCTCGGCCGACCGATGACTCATTGGAGAGACGCATTGGCGACGTATCTGCGGAGTCGATCTGGGCACGCCGCGGAGGGCAGCCGGTGACGAGGCGCGACGACGTCGCCCGCATCCGCGAGGGACTCCTCGCGGCCGCCGCGGCCGTGCGCCCGTTCACGCCTGGTGCGGTTGCGTTAGAGCGGAAGGCCGCAACGGGAGACCCCGTGACCGAGGCCGATCACGCGGCGAACGTCGTGCTCAAGCAGATCCTGCCGCAGCCCGGGGAGGGGTGGCTCTCCGAGGAATCGACGGACGACGCTTCACGACTGACGCGTCGCCGCGTCTGGGTCGTCGACCCCATCGACGGCACACGCGAGTTCATCGAGGGGATCCCCGAGTGGTGCGTGTCGATCGGGCTCGTCGAGGGGGGCGTGCCGGTGGCGGGCGGCATCTACAATCCGGCCAGCGACGAGCTGGTCGTCGGCTCCCTCGAAACCGGTGTGACTTTCAATGGCTCTTCATCCCGCGTCACCGAGCCGTTGGACGGCGATCCCATCACCGTGCTCGCCAGCCGCTCCGAGATGAAGCGGGGGGAGTGGGAGGGCGTGGCGGACGGTCGCTATCGCGTGCGGGCGTGCGGGTCGGTAGCGTACAAGCTGGGGCTCGTCGCCGGCGGGCGCGCCGACGCGACCTGGACGCTGGTGCCCAAGAGCGAGTGGGACGTGGCGGCGGGCACGGCGCTGGTCCGAGCAGCTGGCGGGGTCGTCTGTTTGGCCGACGGCTCCGAGCCGGGGTTCAACAAGCGCGAGCCCAAGTTCCCGAACTTCGTGGCTGCCGGACCGGCGGCGGCGCGAAGCCTGCTCGGCGACCTCAGGAGGGCGACGTGAAGGGTGTGATCCTGGCGGGCGGACTCGGCACCCGGCTGCAGCCCATGACCCGCGTGACCAACAAGCACCTCCTGCCGGTCTATGACCGGCCGATGATCTACTACCCCCTGCAGCAGCTCGTGCACGCGGGGGTGCGGGACGTCCTGGTGGTCACAGGCGGGGACAGCGCAGGGGACTTCCTCAAGCTTCTGCGCAACGGGGGGGACTTCGGCCTCCAGCACCTGCGCTACGCGTACCAGGAGGGGGAGGGCGGGATCGCGGAAGCGCTGGGGCTGGCGGAGTTCTTCGCTGCCGGGGAGCCGATCGTGGTCATTCTCGGGGACAACATCTTTCAGCAGCCGCTCCGCCCTGCCATCGATGCATTCCGGCGCGACCCCAGCGGGGCGATGATCCTCCTGAAGGAGGTCGACGACCCCGAGCGCTTCGGCGTGGCGAGGGTCGACGGCGCGCGTGTCGTGGAGATCATCGAGAAGCCCACGACGCCTCCCAGCCGGCTCGCCGTCACCGGGTGTTACCTCTACGACGCGCGCGTCTTCGACATCATCAAGACGCTGTCGCCCTCGAGGCGCGGCGAGCTCGAGATCACCGACGTGAACAACCGCTACATCGAATGGGGTGCGATCCGGCATCACCGGGTCGAGGGGTGGTGGACGGATGCAGGGACGATCCCGTCGCTGCATCGCGCCTCCAAACTGGTGGCGGACGACCGCGGCAACCCGGTGCTCACCGAGATGACCCCCGCGTGAAGTACCTGGTCACGGGAGGGGCGGGGTTCATAGGGTCGAACTTCGTGCGGTATTTGCTCTCGGAGCGGCCTGACGCCGAAGTCGTGAACCTCGACGCGCTCACGTACGCGGGGCACCGCGAGAGCCTCACCGACATCGAGGGCGACCCACGCCATCGGTTCGTGCACGGCGACATCTGTGACTCGGCCGTCGTGCGGCGCTGCATGGACGGCGTGGAGGTGGTCTTCCACCTGGCGGCGGAGTCGCACGTCGACCGGTCGATCGTCGAGGATGCACCCTTCATCCGCACCAACGTCATCGGCACCGGCACGCTCCTGTCTGTCGCACTCGACGCAGGCGTGCGGCGCTTCGTGCAGGTGTCGACCGACGAGGTCTACGGGGAGCTGCCCTGGCGAGACCCTGCCGACGGACGGAGCGACGCGCCGCGCTTCACTGAGGACACGCCCCTCGCGCCCCGTTCTCCGTATTCCGCCAGCAAGGCGGCCGGCGATCACCTCGCGCTCGCCTACCATACCACGCACGGGCTGGACGTGGTCGTGACCCGGTGCTCCAACAATTACGGGCCGTACCAGTATCCCGAGAAGCTGATCCCCGTGATGATCACCAAGGCGCTGGCGGGCGAGCCGGTGCCCATCTATGGGGACGGCCTCTACGTGCGCGACTGGATCCACGTGCTGGACCACTGCACCGGGCTGCTCGCGGCGGCCGAGCGGGGCCGGGCCGGACGGGTCTACAACTTCGGCGGCGACTGCGAGCGCACCAACCTGAGCCTGGCCCACGAGGTGCTCGACATCCTCGGCAAGCCTCGGGCGCTCGTCGAGCACGTGCGCGACCGGCCGGGCCACGACCGCCGCTACGCGATCGATGCCTCCCGCGCTCGGGCCGAGCTCGCCTGGGCCCCGTCGATTCCGTTCGCTCGCGGGCTGCGGGAGACCGTGGACTGGTACCTGGCGAACGGTGACTGGTGCAAGAAAGTGGCCCCCGGGACCGCGGCCAGTCGTTATCGTTGAGTTCGCGCTGCACCCGACCAAACCAAACCCAACCCCTGAACGACGAGGGCGAAAGACCCGTGGCCCAGGAGAAAGCAACCAAGTGTGGTGTGATCGGTCTCGGGTACGTCGGCCTTCCCCTGGCGGTGGAGGCGGCCAAAGCGGGCATCCCCGCGCTCGGCTTCGACGTCAAGAAGAGCGTGGTGGCCGGCATCAACGCGGGCAAGTCGCACATCCAGGACGTGACGTCCGAGGACGTGGCCAAGCTAAGCAAGAAGGGTCTCATCGAGGCCACCACCGAGATGAAGCGGCTGGCCGAGTGCGACGTGGTGTCCATCTGCGTGCCCACGCCGCTCTCCAAGACGCGCGACCCCGACGTCTCGTTCATCATCGCCGCTTCCGAGTCTGTGGCAGGCTCGCTTCGGCGTGGCCAGCTCATCATCCTCGAGTCGACCACGTATCCCGGCACTACGCGGGAGATCCTGCTCCCCGCCCTCGAGGCGACGGGGCTCAAGGTCGGGAAGGACTTCCACATGTGCTTCTCGCCCGAGCGCGTCGACCCCGGCAACCCCAAGTGGAACACCAAGAACACGCCCAAGGTGGTGGGCGGTATCACCCCCGCGTGCACGAAAGCCGCGGTCGCATTCTACGAGCGCTTCCTGGATACGATCGTGCCGGTCTCGTCAGCCGAGGCGGCCGAGTTGACCAAGATCCTCGAGAACACGTTCCGTGCGGTGAACATCGGGCTCGTCAACGAGACTGCGATCATCTCCGACCGCCTCGGCGTCGACGTCTGGGAGGTGATCGACGCTGCTTCCACGAAGCCGTTCGGGTACATGAAGTTCACCCCCGGCCCGGGCCTCGGCGGTCACTGCATCCCCGTCGACCCGCACTATCTGTCGTGGAAGATGCGGTCGCTCAACTACAAGACGCGATTCATCGAGCTCGCGTCCGAGATCAACGCGGAGATGCCGATCTTCGTCGTGGACAAGGTCCGCGACGCGCTCAACCGCAACAAGAAGTCCGTGAACGGGTCGCACATCCTCGTGCTCGGCGTCGCCTACAAGCGTGACATCGACGACGTGCGTGAGTCACCGGCGCTCGACGTGATCCGGCTGCTCGAGGCCGACGGCGCCCACGTCGACTACCACGACCCGCACATCCCGAGCGTGAAGGAGGACGGCAAGTTGCTCGAGTCCGTGAAGCTGAACGACGCGGCCCTGCGAAACGCAGACGCGGTCGTCATCATCACGGACCATTCGGCGTTCGACTACGACCGGATCCTGAAGAAGTCGAAGGTCTTGGTCGACGCACGCCACGTGGTGCCGCGAACGGGGCGCGACGTCGGGTCGGGCTGGATCGTGAAGAGCTAGGCGTCGGGCGCTTCGACCCGGTTCGGCTCCCCCTCCTCACCGGGATTCGTCCAAACCAACCCTTCGACGTGCTGGAAGTGAGGATCGGGGGAGAGGAGCTCGGCGCCGTGCTCCATGGCGTGAGCAGCGATCCACATATCATTCGTTGGAATGGGTGTGCCCTTGCGCCGCAGGCTCGCATAGATCCTTCCATACCGGTCGGCGGTGGTCCACGTCACGGGTAGGACTTCGACGCGCGGTTGGGCGAGTAAGCGCTCCAGCTCAGCGAAGTTATCCTCGAAGCGGGTTCCGCGCCGGAATCCTCCCAGCAGCTCTCCCGCCACGACCGAAGAGATGAGTACGGCCTCGGCACGGCGGACGCGAAAGGCGATTCCGGTGTGTCCCCGCCCGAGTTTGGAGTACGCGCTCGTGTCGATGAGGACCTTCACCGCCACAGGTCCTCGTCGACGACCTCGAAGTCGGCGATCGCCGCTTCGAGCTCCCGCGCCCGCTCATCGGGCCAAGAGCCGATGAACCAGTCGAGTGAGTCCCCGATCTTGTCGCGCGCCCAGTGGGGCTCGTCGATGTGTGCGGCCTCGCGCAGCAAACGTAAGACAGCACGGTTTCGCGAAATGCCCTCACGCTTCGCGAGTGCGTCGATCTCACGCGCCAAGTCATCGTCGAAGCGAATCGTGAGTTGGTGCGACACCGGGCGACCCTCCTTCGCTCCAGGCTACTCAACGATCTGGCGCGAGTCAATGAGTGAGTCACGATGACTCGAATCTCAGACTCACCCGCCGGATCGGCCTCGGTTGACCACCTCACGCAACGACTTCCGCTGACGCTGCCCCTCGCCTTTCAGGAGTTGGACGGCTCGCCGCGGGGCGGCGTCCTACCGCACCAGCACCACGATCGCGGTGGTGAGCGATCCGAGGATCGCGACCAGGTCGGTGATCAAGCCGCGCGTGTCGAACTCGTCGGCGGGGTCCCTCGTCGGCACCACGATCTCGCTGCCCGGGCTGGGCTCGGGCCAACGCGACCAGAAGAGGACCTTGTCGCGCGTGCGTGCGGTTCCGTTCGCGTAGCGCACAGAGAGCCGCCCGACGTCGGCGTCGGCGCGATACCCGCCGGCATTGGCGACGTAGTAGGCGAGATCCTGGCCCTCTTGGTACAAGACGGTCACCTGGGAATTCACGGCACCTTGCACCTTCACCGTGGGCGAGTAATGCGGGATGAAGAGCGAGTCACCCGGCTGCAGGATGAGGTTGTTGCGCCCCTGCGGATCGTCGAGCGCGTTGACCATCTCCATGTCGATGCGCCCGAGCCCGTCCTGGGCGCGGATGAGCCGCGCGCCCTCCGGATATCCTGTGGATAGGATGCCACCGGCCCGCTCCACGAGGTCGCTGACTCGGTAGAGCTTGGTCAGCAGCGTGTAGCGACCTGGGATGGCTACCTCGCCTGCGACGGTCACGTACTGCGGCATCTCGAAGTCGGGCTGTCTCAGGATCAGCACCTGATCGAACGGCTCCAGGGCGAAGTCCGCGCTCGAGCCCGCCGGCGGGAAGGGGGGTCCGGGAGGGCCGTGGAACTGCCCTGCCGCGTCGCGGCTCAGGTAGCTCGAATCGAGCGGCACGCGCAGGCGCTCGGCGAGCTGGCCCAGCTGGCGCTGCGTGGGCATGCGCGACACCTCGGCTTCGCGGAGGTCGGCGCCGACCGTCGGGCCCCTGGCGAGCTCGACGAGATCTCTGAGGGTCATGCCGTCGTGCCAGGGGAACAAGCCCGGCGCCTGAATCATGCCGACGACGCTCACGTAGTACCCGCGCTCGAGGCTCGGCACCATGTCGACCACGATCGAATCGCCGTCCTGTAGGCCGACGGGGGGGATGATCACCCCGCCGACTTCGTCGGGGGTGTTCGAGTCCGTCGCGGCGCGCAGCTCCAGGTCGATCGCGCGACGATCGGTGAGCCCAGACCCGCGCTCGGCGGGCCTGAGGACGCGATGGATGGTCAGGCGGCGCCGGAGCGCGTCGGGTGCGAATCCGCCCCCCGCCCGCAGCACGTCCACCAGGTCCTCTGCCGCGGAGAGCTCGTAGTGTGCAGGTCGGACGACGGCGCCGTGCAGCTGAACGCGTCGACCCTTCAGGGGCACGAAGACCACGTCGCCCTGCTCGAGGATGACGTCACCCGACGCATCGCCGAGGAGCAGGTACGGATAGAGGTCCAGCGAGAGCGTCTCGCCGCTGCGACGCTGGAGGCGGACATCCCGCAAGCTCGCTAGCGTGGTCGTTCCGCCGGCGGCGTAGAGCGCGTTCGTGACCGTGGCCACCGAGGACAGTTGATACGCACCTGCCTGCATGACCTCGCCCGTCACGTAGATCTGATTCGTGCGGAGCCGCGCGACCGAGGCGCTGAAGCTGGTCGTGCCGCGCTGGATCCCTGAATACGAGCGAGAGAGGCGTGTGCGAAGCAGTGCCCGGACCTCCGCCATGCTCAGGTTGGCGACGAACACCTGGCCCACGTTCGGGATGACGATGAAGCCTTCCCGCGTGACCTCCAGCTCGTGGGCGAGCTCCACCTCGCCCGTGAGGACCAGGACCATTTGGTCGCCGGGACCCATGCGGTAGTCGTCCGGCACCGGCCCGGAAAGGAGGGGCTGGAACTGCGAGGAGGCTCTCGTGAAGACGTCGAGGCCGAAAATCGGCAGGCCGTCGATGGAGTACGTTACCGGGGTGCGCTGCCGGAGCCCCGACTGGAGGGGGACCAACTCGACACCGTCCGGTGTGTCGACGGTCATTCCGAGGGCGTCGAGCGCGGTCAGGGCGTCGTTGCCCAGGACGGCTGCAGAGGGGTCGAGAGGGCCTGCCTGCAAGAACTCGTCGAGGGCGGAGGCGGGCACGCCTGCGGCGCGGAGCCGGGCGCGAATCTCGGCGGCTGAAAGACCCGATGCCAGCAGCCGCTGGCGAACCCCCTCGGGGTCCTCCTGCACCATGCGGAGGGCCTCGGCCTGGGTGGGGACCTGGGCGGCGAGGGGGTGTCCGGGAGCCACAGTGCTAGCGATCGTTGCGAGACCTACCGCGAGCAAGCGGTGGCCCCAGCGGGGCATCCGGCGGGGATCTCGATGGGGTCTCATGAGAGCGCCCAAGATCAGGTGGGTCAGACGTCGGGTCAATCGCGCTCGGCCCGCATGTCCGGCCGAGAAGAGCGACGGGCAGGACCGTCAGTAGGCGCCAGTCCGCCTTAGCACCGCCGGAAGAGTCGCCAGCAGGATCTTCAGGTCGAGCCCGAGCGACCAGTTCTCGATGTACTTGCGGTCCAACCGGAAGACCTCCTCGAAGTCGACGATCGAGCTGCGGCCCTTCACCTGCCACAGTCCGGTCACACCCGGCTTCACCGCCAGTCTGAGGAAATGGCGGTCGTCGTAAGCGGCGAGGTCCGATTCGAAGAACGGACGCGGGCCGACAAGGGACATGTCGCCGCGCACCACATTGATGAGCTGTGGGAGCTCATCCAGGCTCCAGCGCCGCAGCACCAGCCCGGCCCGGGTGACTCGGGGGTCGTTCGGGATCTTGAAGAGCCGCGGATCCCCGGTGTGGTTCAGGTGGGCGAGATCGAGCTTCTCAGCGTCCGCGCCGTTCCGCATCGTTCGGAACTTGAGCATCCGAAAGGCCCTGCCGGCCCGACCGACGCGCTCCTGTACGAAGAGTACCGGTCCCCGCGAATCCAACTTGATCCAGAGGCCCAGGGCAATCAGGAGCGGCGACAGCAGGAGGAGGAGCGCCGCTGCGGCTGTCGCGTCGAATGCACGCTTCACGACATCCTGCCCCGCCCGTGACGCGGGGAACGTGAGCTCCAGCATGCGCATGCGTCCCCCGTTGAGGGCACGCGGCTGGCTGGCCATGAGGGTGCCGCGATCGCGGACGGCGAGCACGCGACAGCCTGCCACCGCGGCGGCCTCCACCACGGTGTCGAACAAGGCCGCGGAGAGGTTGCCGCAGAGCACGACGGTATCCGTGCCCCTCTCGCAGAGAACTTCCCACACTGCGGACGGGTGGCCGAGGTAGTCGCCGGCTCCCCCCTCCTCCGAGAGCCACCCGAGCGAGTGCATTCCTGGTCGTTGCAGCACTGTGCGCGCGGCCTTCAGATCGCTACGAGCGCGCGGGTCACCGACGAAGATGACGCGGTCGCCGCTCGCGCCGCGGCCTAGCGGCCAGCGCAAGACGGCCACCCTGAGCGCCGCACGGACCCCTCCGAGTATGGCTGCGAGGGCGAGAGTAAAGAGTCCCCAGCGCACCACGGTCCACGGAATCCCGAGAGCCTCGAGGGACTGCCACATCGGGAGCCCGACTCCGAGCGCCACGCCCTTGAAGACGGTGGCCGGGTAGGCCCAGCGCTCTTCTGACGCGTACGCTCCCACGAACGCCAGACCGACGAGAACCGCCGCCACCGAGGCCCACCCCCCCATGAATCCGGGCGGGAAGACCGTGCCAGCCATCGAGGCTCCGCGGTCTCGCGCCCAGAGCAGGAGGGAGCGCGCTGCGAACAGTAGGGACGCGTCCACCGCGCACAACACCGCGATTCGGCGGAGGGCTCGATAGAAGTGGCGCCGCTTGGTGCTACCAGCGGCCTGTTGGACCCGGAGGCGCGGGTTCGCCTGAGAGTGCAGTGGGGGGCGATCCCGTTCGACGGGAACGGGGGCCACGCTCGATGCAGCGGTCTGTAACATGCTGTGGAACCTAGGGTTCGGAGGGTTGGCCGCAAGGTACGCAGCATTGCGTATCAGATAGCTACGACTGGCGCCGGCCGATTGAGACGTGGGGCACGGCTCCGCGACCCTTTGGGCGCACCTGGGGTTCCAAGTTGCCCGTCCGAGGGTACTTTCCTCGGGCCCCGACCCGAGTGACAAGATTCGCCGCATGCTCAAAGCCGCCATCAAAGCCCTTCTCGGTTCCCACCACAAGCGGGAAGCCAAGAAGCTCGAGCCCCTTCTCGCTGAGATCAACGAGGTCTGCGAGGGGCTCGCTTCGCTCACCGACGAGCAGCTGCGGGCGAAGACCGACGAGTTCAGGGCCACGATCCAGGAGCGGACGGCGGACCTGAAGGGCCGCATCGCGGCGCTGCGCGAAGAGAAGCGCCGCTCTCAGGATCCCTCCGAGCGGGAGCGGCTATCGCTCGAGATCAACGGGCTCCAGGGGGACCTGAAGCAGGCCCTGGGGGACGCGCTCGAAGACATCCTCCCCGAGGCGTTCGCGGTCGTGAAGGATGCCTGCCGCCGCCTGGTCGGGCGCGAGATGGTCGTGACGGGCCAGAAGATGACGTGGGACATGGTCCCATATGACGTCCAGCTGATCGGCGCCATCGCCCTCCATCGCGGCAAGGTCGCCGAGATGGCGACGGGCGAGGGCAAGACGCTCGTGGCTACCATGCCGCTCTATCTGAATGCCCTCGCTGGGCGAGGGGTTCACCTGGTCACCGTGAACTCGTACCTCGCTCAGCGCGACGCCGAGTGGATGGGGACCGTGTTCGGCTTCCTCGGGCTCACGGTGGGCGTCATCGATCTGCACGACCCGGGCTCGACCACGCGGCAGGCCGCGTATCGCGCCGACATCACCTACGGCACCAACAACGAGTTCGGGTTCGACTATCTGCGTGACAACATGGTGCACCGGCTCGAACAGCGGGTGCAACGCGAGCACGCGTACGCCATCATCGACGAGGTCGACTCTATCCTGATCGACGAGGCCCGCACTCCGCTCATCATCTCGGGCCCGGTGGGGCGCGACACCTCGACGCCCTTCAAGCAATACAACCCGCTCGTCGCCAACCTCTACAAGAAGCAGCTGCGCGTCACGAACGAACTGGTCGCGGATGCGCAGAAATTACTGGACGTGGCCGAGGGTGAGGAGGTCGACGAGGCGAAGCAGTTCGAGGCCGGCGAGAAGTTGCTCGCGGTGAAGCGCGGCACTCCGCGCCACAGGCAGCTGCTGAAGCTGTTCGCGGACGAGCCATCGCTGCAGACGCTCGTGAACGAAGTGGAAGCTGATTACATGCGGGACAAGCGGCTTCACGAGATCGACGAGATGCTCTACTTCGCGATGGACGAGAAAGGGCACAACGTCCACCTCTCCGACCGCGGCCTCGACGAGCTGTCGCCCGGCGACCCGGAGGCGTTCACTGTACCCGACCTGTCTGTGGAGATGGGCGAGATCGAGAAGTCCGAGACGCTCTCCGTGGACGAGAAGCGCGAGAGTATCCAGAAGTTGGAGGCCGAGTATGCGGGTAAGAGCGAGAAGATCCACGTCCTGCACCAACTGCTGAAGGCGTACACGCTCTTCCAGCGAGACGAGAAGTACATCATCGGCGAGGACGGCCAGGTCGTGATCGTCGACGAGTTCACGGGTCGGCAGATGGCCGGCCGGCGCTGGAGCGACGGGCTCCACCAGGCGGTCGAGGCCAAAGAGGGGGTGGAGGTCCGCGGGGAGACACAGACACTCGCGACCATCACCATCCAGAACTACTTCCGCATGTACGACAAGCTCTCCGGCATGACGGGCACCGCCGAGACCGAGGAGAGCGAGTTCCACCAGATCTACGGACTGGACGTGTTCGTCATCCCCACCAACCAGCCCGTGATCCGCGACGACCGCGACGACCTCATCTTCCGGACCAAGCGCGAGAAGTACGTCGCCATCATGGACGAGGTCGAGCGCTTCCACGCGATGGAGTTGCCCGTCCTGGTAGGCACGACGAACGTCGAGGTGTCCGAGACCATTTCGCGCATGCTCAAGCGCCGGGGCATCACGCACCAGGTGCTGAACGCGAAGCACCACAAGTCGGAATCGGAGATCGTCCGTGACGCGGGTCAGCCGGGCGCGGTCACCATCGCGACGAACATGGCTGGCCGCGGCACCGACATCAAACTCGGCAAAGGTGTCACCGAGCCGCGCACGCTGGGATGGCTGAACGCCAAGGGCATCGAGCTCGAGAAGGTCATGCCGGTCGACCCGGTGCGTGCCGAGCAGCTGAAGCTCGAGCAAGACGACGACGTTCTCGAGGACGGTGGCCTGCAGATCGTTGGATCGGAGCGCCACGACTCCCGCCGCATCGACCGGCAGCTGCGGGGCCGCTCCGGCCGCCAGGGAGATCCCGGGGGATCGCAGTTCTTCCTGTCCCTCGAGGACGATCTCATGCGGCTCTTCGGGTCGCAGCGGATCGCGACGGTCATGGACCGTTTCGGGGCGGAGGAGGGCGAGGTCATCACGCACGGCCTCGTCACGCGCTCGATCGAGCGAGCGCAGAAGCGCGTCGAGATGAACAACTTCGAGGCGCGCAAGCGGCTCCTCGACTATGACGACGTCATGAACCAGCAGCGCGAGGTGATCTACGACCTCCGCCTGTTCGCCTTGGAAGGAGGAGAGGACCTCAAGGGCGAGATCTGGGAGATGGTCGAGGCGGCCGCCGAGGCGACCATCGATGAGTACGCGCCGCCCGAAGCCGCGCCAGCGTCCTGGGACCTGGCGGGCCTACGGCGTAGACTGCTGCTCGACTTCTTCCTGCTCGCAGGCAAGCTGCCGGAGGCGAACGATCCCGAGCACGAGTTCGACCGCGCCGAGATCGAGGAGATCGTTCTCGGCTCGCTGCGCGAGGCGTTCCAGCGGAAGCTCGATATGCTCGGCCAGCATGCGGAGCCTATTTCGGGCTTCATCATGCTCTCCGTGATCGACGACAAGTGGAAGGATCACCTCTACGACCTCGACCACCTCAAGGCGTCCATCGGATTCCGCGGGTGGGGCCAGAAGGACCCGCTCGTCGAGTACAAGAAGGAGGCCTACGACATGTTCGTGGACCTCATGGCGGACCTGCGGAAGGCCGTCGCCAGCTTCTTCTTCCGCGCGCAGTTCGGCCCGCCACCGCAGCAGAGGCAGCGCGTGCCTCAGCGGCTGGCCTACTCTGGGCCGTCGGAGGCAGCGGCGGGGGGTGGGGTGGCGGAGCGGGCGGCGGCGGGGACGCGCGTGGTAGCCGCGGCGCCGGCGCGGCCCGGTGTGGACGAGTTCGGTATGTCGGCGCGCGCGAGTGCCGCGGCGCCGGCACCCTTAGCCGACGCTGGTCCGGATCCGCGAGAGCTTGCGACCAATCGGGGTGAGGAACGGCAGAAGGCTCCGGTCAGCGTAGCCAAGGAGCCGGGGCGGAATGATCCGTGCCCGTGCGGGAGTGGCAAGAAGTACAAGAAGTGTCACGGGGCGTGAGAGGGGCAGACGGCTCACCCACGCATGGCGAAAGGCAGAGCTAGGCGCCCCCTTGTGTTAGGGCGTACGATAGGGTCAGGAAAACACGCTGTGCCCAGCTGCCTCCGGCGCTGGCGCACCGGGAATCTCGAATCCGTCCACGGGATGGGAGATGGCTAACGGAATTAGTGACCTTCGCGATCGGGAGGACGACTTCACGCTCTTCGACCTGATGAGCGTCCTCCTCAAGCGAAGGGGGATCATCCTCGCGTGCACGTTCTTCGGCACTCTGTTGGGATTCGTCGTGGCCGTGCTTACACCAATTGAATACTCGGCGACCGTATCCTTTTTGCCCAACAGTGGGGACGAAAGCGCATTCCAGAGCGTGGCAGGCCTGGCGCAACAGTTCGGCTTCACCCTTCCCTCCGCCGGGGCGGAGCGTTCTCCCGAGTTCTACCAGGACCTGATGCGTTCGCGCCGCGTGCTGAACGGCCTCCTGGCCTCCCCAATCATCGTGGGTGGGGCGCGTGTTGACCTAGCCGAACACTTCGAGATCGAGGGCGAGTCAGCGGGACAGGAAACCGAACTGATGCGTCGGTATCTAGCACAGGAGGTCACGGCCGTTTCGTTGTCGCGCCAGACCGGGGTGGTGACCATCCGCGTGACGACCGACCTCGCCCCGCTCTCCGCCGCGATTGGCGAGCGTGTCTTGGATCTGATCGCAGAGTTCGATTTGGAGACGCGGCAGTCGCGGGCGTCGGCTGAGCGGCGGTTTTCCGAAGATCGCTTGGGCGAGCTGCAGGCTGAGCTTGCGATCGCGGAGGATTCACTGCGAATGTTCCTTGATGACAACCGTCAATTCACCAACTCGCCGCAGCTCACGTTCGAGCACGCGAGGCTGGAGCGGCGGGTTGCGATGCGACAGGAAGTCGTGACGGCCATGGCCCAGGTCTACGAGCGAGCGCGCATCGACGAGGTCCGGACGACGCCGGTCATGACCGTCGTTGACAGTCCCGAGGTCCCAGCGCTTCCCAATCGGCGTGGTCGCCTCCTCAAGCTGCTTGTCGGAGTCACGATCGGGACGTTAGTCGGGTTTGCATCGGCGTTGATGCGGGAGTACACACTTCGATCGAGGGCCGGCAACAGCCGCACGTATGCCGAGTTGCAGCACGTGCTCGGGGAGGTTCGTCGAGACTTTCTCGGCGTTCGCCGCCCCCTCGCCACGGGTGAGCCAGGGCCAACGGCCGAGCGGGAGCGCTCATGATTTTCCCCGAGATCGGCCGGTGGGCTCTGGGTTCGGCATTGACACCGGCCCACCGATTTCGAATAGTCCCCTCTTCTTGTTTGGATTGGGCGTAACCCGAGTTCTTTTCGCGTTGGCCTGAGGTCGCGTCCGTCACGGACTTGTCGCCCGCTGTCCGTCCGATGTCACTCTTGGGCGTCGAGGCAGGCTAGGCGCCTCGGATCTTTCTCACACGAGGTGTGGTTGTGCTCAACAACAAGGTGGTGTTGGTCACAGGCGGCACGGGGTCTTTCGGCCAGAAGGCCGTGGAGACCCTTCTCGCCCGCTACAAGCTTGCCCGTCTCGTGATTTTCAGTCGCGACGAGCTGAAGCAATTTCAAATGCAACAACGTTTTCCCGAATCGCGTTACCCGGAGATTAGATACTTCGTCGGTGACGTTCGCGACCGTGATCGACTTTATCGAGCCTTCGACGGAGTGAACGTGGTGATCCACGCAGCCGCGATGAAGCAGATTCCGGCGTGTGAGTACAATCCCCTCGAAGCGATTCGCACCAACGTCATGGGGGCGGCCAATGTGATCGACGCCGCGATCGATCGCGGTGTGGAGCGCGTGCTCGCCCTGAGCACGGACAAGGCCGTGAATCCGATCAATCTCTACGGTGCCACCAAGCTGGCCTCGGACAAGCTGTTCACAGCGGCCAACAACTATTCAGGAGACCATCCCGCGAGATTCAGCGTCGTCCGATATGGAAACGTGGTGGGCAGTCGAGGGAGCGTGATTCCTCGGTTCGTGCGTGCGCGCGCCGAGGGCGTGATTTCGGTCACGGATCCACGCATGACGCGCTTCTGGATCACTCTGGAGCAGGGGATCGACTTCGTGCTTCAGTGTCTCCAGACCATGAGGGGTGGCGAGATCTTCGTTCCCAAGATTCCCAGCATGAGCATCATGGATGTGGCAGCCGCGTTGGCTCCGGATTGCCGCATCGAGATCGTCGGCATTCGCCCGGGTGAGAAGCTCCATGAGGTGATGGTGGCGTGCGACGACGCGCGTAGCACCTTCGAGTACGACAACCGTTTCGAGATCTTGCCCTCGTCGGACTGGTGGGCCACGACGGGGGGCGATCGCAACGGGGGCAAGCCTTGCCCGGAGGGCTTCCTTTACAGCAGCGACCAAAACGACCGGTGGCTGACCCGCGACGATCTCATCGCGATGGTCGATCCGTCGAGCTTCAAGGATTGAGTTCCGCTCTAGCTATCGACGGCGGCGATCCGGTTCGAAGAGAGCTGCTCCCGTACGGCCGGCAAACGATCGAAATCGATGACGTCGATGCGGTAACCGAGGCGTTGCAGTCGGCGTTCCTCACGACTGGACCGCGCGTGAGGGAGTTCGAAGAGGCCTTCGCCGCGGTGGTTGGAGCTGAGCACGCGGTCGCGGTGAACAGCGGTACGGCCGCGCTGCACGCGATCATGGCCACGTTGGACATCGGCCCAGGTGATGAGGTCATCGTGCCGGCCATCACCTTTGCGGCAACCTCGAACGCCGTGCTCTATCAGCGCGGCACGCCGGTGTTCTGCGACGTCGATTCTCGCACGTTGCTTGTTGGCGCGGCTGATATTGAACCTCACATTACGCCTCGTACGCGAGCCGTGATCGCTGTCGACTACGCGGGCCAGCCGTGTGCATACGATGACTTGCACGCGCTGTGTCAGAGTCGAGGTATCACGGTCTTGTCAGATGCTTGTCACGCGCTCGGCGCTCTTGAGGGCACCCGATCGGTCGGTACGCTTGCAGAGATGAGTGCCTTCAGCCTCCACCCCGTGAAGTCGATGACCACCGGGGAGGGCGGCGTAATCTCCACGAACGATGCCAAGCTTGCCGCGCGCATGCGCCGTTTCCGCAACCACGGCCTCGACTCGGACCATCGGGAACGGAGTCGCCGCGATTCGTGGATGTATGAAATGGTGGAGCTTGGCTTCAACTACAGGCTGACGGACGTGGCCTGTGCGCTGGGGATCAGCCAGCTGAAGCGAGTCGGAGAATGGGTGTCACGTCGGAACGCGATCGCGAAGGACTACGATCGCGCGTTCGCCGCGATGCCCGGAGTAACACCGCTGGACCTGCGTCCGGGGGTCCGACACGCCTACCACCTATACGTGGTCCGCTTCGACCCTGCCGCTTTCAAGGTCGATCGTGCGCAGTTGTTCAAGGCGCTTCGCGCGGAAGGAATCGGCGTCAACGTCCACTACATCCCCGTCTACCTGCACCCCTACTATCGTGACACGCTTGGGTTCAAGGCGGGTCGCTGCCCAAAGGCGGAGGGTGCTTACGAGCAGATCCTCTCGCTGCCGATGTTTCCGACGATGCAGGACCACGATGTCCGCGACGTGGTGGCCGCGATTCGAAAGGTGACGGACGCATACCGCGTGGGAGCTCAAGCGGGGCGCTCCTCGTAGGTGCGCATACAGCCTTGTTTTCGCACTCCCGGAACGCATACGTTTTCTCGCGGCCCGGGGGTCCCCGTCCGAGCTCGCGACCACGGGCCGTAGACCCCAACATCCGCCCGCCCAGGAACCTGACGGTGCCAGGTATTTCCAGTCTGCAGGCTGAGAGCGCGTCCACATGGGCGTGAGCGACGGGGTGCTCATAGCCATTCCCGCGCGTGGTGGATCCAAGCGACTTCCGCGCAAGAACGCCGCGGAGCTGGCCGGCCAGCCGATGCTCGCCTACACCATCCGCGCGGCACTCGAGTCCGGACTTTCGAGCGACGTATTCGTGTGCACCGAGGACGATGAGATCGCGGGCGTTGCCGAGCGTTACGGCGCGCGCGTGCACTCGATTCCGGAGTCCATGGCAGGCGACGAAGTGTCGTCTACCGTTCCATGCCTGAGCCTGAGGGCCGATCTCGCGAGGTTGGGGCGAGAGTTTCGGTACATGTTCAACCTACAGCCCACGTCGCCGCTTCGGTCAGCCCAGGACCTCCGCGACTCCATGCAGCGAATCGAGGAGTCAGGGGCCTCGTTCTTGGTGAGCGTGACGGCCATCGACCCGCACTATTTCCACTGGGCGATGGTGCCGGACACCAGCACGTGGCGGATGTATTTCCGGGACGAGTTTCTGCGTGAGCGGACTCAGCTTCCTCCGGTGTTCCGACCCAACGGCGCGATTAAGCTCGCGCGCACCGCCGCTCTCATCGAGCGCAACAACTTCTTCGGGGAGCCCTTGGTGGTGCATACCATGCCTGAGGAGCGGAGCATTCACGTGGCGACGGACTTCGATCTGCGCTGTGCGGAGGCGATGCTGACGGCGGCGTACCATGCATAGGCTAGAAGGCGCGAAGGTGGTCCTCGAGCCGTTCGAAGACCGTCACCTCCACGATCCGAACTACCTGCAGTGGCTACGCGACTACGACGTCATCAAGACCATCAATCGCGCGGACTACCTTCGTCCGGTGAGCTTCGCCGAAGTCAAAGCCTACTGCGAAGGCCTGCAGCGGTCACCGAACGACATGTTCTTCGCCGTCATCGACAGGGATGGTGACCGGTTCGTCGGTACGGTGCGGGTCGCACAGCTGAACTGGCGCACACGTACGGCAGATCTCGGCATTCTCATCGGTGACCGTGAATCGTGGGGACGCGGATTGGGAACCGATGCCTTGTCCACCGTCGGGGGATTTCTAGTGGGTCGATTGGGCCTGCGACGCCTTACCGCGGGCCTCATGAGCGTCAATCCAGGGATGCAGAAAGTGTTCGAGCGCCTCGGGTTCAAGGTCGAGGGCGTGCTTCGTGGCCACGACTTGTTCGAAGGTGAATACATCGATCACATTCTGATGGGCTGCATGGCAGACGAATTCACTTCGATTCAGTGAGCGCTTCCAGGTGAAAAACACGTGGCGGTTCGGTGAGCTGGAGTTCCAGTACGTTCGAGAAGTGCTCGATTCGGGTTTCGGCTCCTCGACTTCGGGGAGCATGAACACGCGCTTCGAGGCGGCATTTGCAGAGAAGGTGGGCGCCAAGTACGCGGTAACCTTCAATTCTGGGACCAGCACGCTGCACGCGGCGCTGGACGCCGTCGGGGTGGGCCCGGGGGACGAGGTGATCACGACGCCCCTGACGGTCATCAGCAACTTCGACGTCATTTTGGCCCAGAACGCGGTACCGGTCTTCGCGGATATTCAACGCGACACGTTCAATATCGATCCGGACGCGGTCAGGAAGGCTATCACCAAGAAGACGAAGGCGATCATGCCGGTGTCGCTCTACGGAGTGCCGTGCGACCTCGATGCTTTCGACGAGATCGCCGACGAACACGGCATCGCGGTGGTGCACGATGCCGCACAGGCTCACATGGCGAAATACAAAGGGCGCCCGATAGCGGAGTGGGCGGCGATCACCAGCTATAGCCTCGAGAACTCGAAGCACATCACCACGGGCGACGGCGGCATCATCGTGACGAACGATGCAGGCCACGCGGCGAAATGTCGCAAGTTCGGCAGCCTCGGATACGCTGCGCTGAAAGCACAGGATGGTCGTATTCGCAACAACAAGCTGATATTTCAAGATCCCAATTACAAACGGCACGATGCGTACGGCTGCAACTACCGCATGCCCGAGGTTGCCGCCGCGCTGGGGTTGGCGCAGACCGAGCGCATGGACTTTTTCATCAAGATTCGCAGGGAGATCGCCGCGATGTACGAGGAGGCGGTGTCGACTTGCGACTACTTGATTCCGCAGGCGATCCCGAGCCATTCCGAGAGCGTGTATTGGTGCTACACCGTGTCCATGGAACGGGACGACATCTCCTGGTACGACTTCCGGGATAAGTACATCGAGTGTGGCGGGGATGGCATCTATGCAGCGTGGGCCCTTCTGTACGACGAGACGATCTGTGCCTCGGGAGAGTGGAAGCGTCGTGCCCCAGCCTACTACCGCGATGTCGTCTTCGATCGCGCGAAGTTCCCGATCGCAAACGAGGTTCAGCCGAAGCTCATGCAATTCGTGAACAATTACGGGAGTACCGACGAGGCGCTACCGAAGGTCGAGGCCATGAAGCGCGCCATTCGCGAGCTCGACAAGAGTTGCCGGCGCGCATGAGCGCTGACAGAATCGGGGCCCTGATCCCGATCCGCCTCGCTTCCGAGCGACTTCCCGGCAAGGCACTCATGGATCTCAGTGGGCGTCCGGTCGTGTGGCATCTTCTCGACAGGGTCTGTGCAGCCCGCAACGTGGAGTCGAAGAGGGATGTGGTGGTCTGCACTACCGAGGATGATTCGGACCTGCCGTTGGTGGACTGTGTCGAGCGGTATGGATGCTCGGTTTTCAGAGGCTCCCGCGACGACATCATCAAGCGCTTCGCCGACGCGATCAAGCATTTCGGATTCGACGCCGTCATCCAGGTGGACGGTGACGATCCCCTCACGGATACGGAGTACATGGATCGGACGATGGACTTTCTCCGGTCGAAGCCCGAGCTTGGCATCGTGCTGTCGGAGGGCCTGCCCTTGGGGGTGAACTGCAAGAGCTTCACTCGCTCAGCGATGGACGTCGTCCTGGGACACTATCGCTCGGAACGGAACGATACGGGGTTTATCTACTATTTTACTAAGACCGGCTTGGTGAAGAGGGACGTCGTGCGGGCGGAGGGCCCAAACCACCAACTCGACGAGGCTCGGCTGACGCTCGACTATCCCGAGGATTTCGAGGTCTTCCGACGGATCTTCCAGGCGCTCTATAGGCCGGGCGAGATTTTCGGATTAGACGAGTTCGTGCCGTACCTCCGGGCGAACCCCGCGGTGATGAAAATCAACTCGCAGTTGGACGAGGAGTACTGGAATCGGACACGCGCGAAGTCGCGACTCGAGTTCGAGAGTCCCGACGGGACCCTGCAGACTATCACGTGATGTGATCAGGACATGAGATTCTGTACGAGTTGTGTGACGCCGGATACGCGGCCCGATCTCCGCTTCGACGACGAGGGCGTGTGCGACGCCTGCCGTTCCTATCAGAAGAAGCACGGTCAGCACGCCGACAGCGTGGACTGGAACGCAAAAGGGAAGGAGTTCGAAGCGCTGATCGCCAGTCGTCGTCCAAGCGATCCGCTGAAGTACGACTGCGTGATTCCCGTCAGCGGCGGTAAAGACAGCCATCTAACGCTGTACTACGCCACGCAGGTGTACGATCTCAACCCGCTGTGCGTGTGCTTCGAGCCGACGCTTCCGACGGAGATCGGCCGGGCCAACCTCGCCAACATCAGCAAGCTTGGGGTGGACGTGTTGCACTTCAAACGCGACCCGATCACGTACGAGAAGATGATTATCGAGGGCTTCAAGCGTGTGGGCGACATGGAGTGGGCCAACCACATGGGCATCTGGAGCATTCCGGTCCACGTGGCGATTAATTTCGACATCCCGTTGATCCTGTGGGGAGAGTCACCTCAAATGGAGTACGGAGGGGCGGAGACGGTGTCGGAGATGAACCGACGCGTCTTCAACGAGGACTGGCTGAATGACTACGGATGCCTGAACGGGCTTCGACCGCAGGACCTCGTTTCGGAGAACACGGGCATCACGCTGCGCGACGTGAAGATGTACGTGTACCCGAGCAAAGAAGCCGTCGCCCAGTGGGGTGGGATGGGCGTCTTCATGGGCTATTACGTGAAATGGAACACCGAGGAGAACCTCGACATCATCGAGAAGATGGGATTCAGGCGGAGGCGCGGCCGCATCGAGGTCTCGTACACCGATCACGAAAAGCTCGACTGCCTCTCGATGAACCTCCACGACTACCTAAAGTACCTGAAGTACGGGTACGGGCGGGCGACTGACTCCGCCTCGATTCAGGTTCGGAACGGCACGATTTCACGAGAGGAAGCGGTGCGTCTGGTCGACCGCTACGACGGTAGCTATCCGAAGGAGTGCGTCGAGGTGTTCTGCGAGCATTTCGGTATGCCGCGCGCGGAGTTCGATCAGATCTGCGACGGGTTTACGAACAAGGCGCTATTCGTGCGCGACGGCGGGGAGCTGGTTCGCGACGTCGATGGCAGCCTCGTTCTGAAGGAGCGGATCCGAGACGCTCGCCGCAACCCGGTAGCGGATTGGGTGCTCGAGCCGGTGTCGTAAGGCGCGCATGTCGTCGGCTCTGACGATCATCAACTACGGGGCCGGGAACCTCAGGAACGTCCAGAAGGCGATCGAACACTTGGGCGGGCGTGCGGTCATATCCAGCTCTCCGGACGAGATCTCCCGGGCGGAAGCGCTCGTGCTTCCTGGGGTCGGCCATTTTCAGGATGGCATGCGCGGGCTCACGTCGCGCGGATTAGACGGAGCGATACGGGAAGCGGTTCTCGAGCGGAGAAGCGCGTTGCTCGGCATCTGCATGGGGATGCAGCTCGTCGCCCAGGACGGAGAAGAGGGTGGCCCGGCACCTGGTCTCGGGCTCCTACCGATGTCGATACGCTTGCTGGAGTCCGATGAGCCCGGGTTCCGGCTGCCGCACATAGGGTGGAACGAGGTGCGTCACCGCCCCGGCACGGTTCTGTTCGAGGGGCTCCCCTCTACGCCCGACGTGTATTTCGTGCACAGCTACCATGCCGTGTGCATGGACGAATCCGTTGTGGCCGCCACCTGTCCGTTCGCGGGAGGCTTCACCGCGGCGGTGGAGCGGGCGCCCATCTTTGCGGTGCAATTCCATCCCGAGAAGAGTCAGCGTTTCGGCCTGAAGATCCTCGACAACTTCTTGCGGTACTGCCGTACCCGTGCTTAAGACGAGGGTCATTCCGGTCCTTATTGTCCAGGACGGGCTGCTGAAGAAGCCTGTTCAGTTCAGGAATCCGCGGACGGTTGCGAATCCGACCTCGATCGTGAGGGTGTTCGAGGAGCGCCAGGTCGACGAGCTGATCCTCTTGGATCGCGGCCTGACGATCGACAAGGAGGAAGTCGATCCAGACCTCGTACGCAGCATCGCCGAGGAGCTTTTCGTGCCATTCGCGTTTGGTGGCGGCATCCGCTCCACGAACACCATGCGCGAGATCATTCAGGCTGGAGCCGAGAAGGTCTCGATCAACACCGCGGCGGTGGAGACGCCCGAGCTGATCGGCGACGGTGCGCGCCGCTTCGGATCTCAATGCATCCTCGTGTCCATCGATGCCCGCAAGGAGGACGACGGTCGCTACCAGGTCTACACACGCAGCGGATCACATCCCACCGGCCTCGATCCAGTCGCATGGGCCCGGGAGGTCCAAGAGCGCGGAGCGGGCGAGATCCTCATCAACTCGATCCTGCACGAAGGGATGTTGAAGGGCTATGACCTCGACCTGATTCGGTCGGTGTCAGACGAAGTGAGCGTCCCAGTCATTGCGTGCGGCGGTGCGGGATCCCTGGAGGACTTCGTGAGGGCGGTGAAGGAGGGGGGTGCGTCGGCCGCCGCCGCCGGGAGTTTCTATCACTACACCAAGTACACGCCCAATATGGTGAAGGGGGCCCTCGCGCGAGCGGGGATTCCCGTGCGCATGTACGCTGGCGAGGACTACGAGGTTAGTTGAGCGACCGCGGCCAGAATGCCGGCGCGTCGAAGGCGTTCCTACTCGGCGTGGGCAGCCGCGAGCTGATCTACGTATTCCTCATGGGGTGCGCGGTAGCGCTCTCGTTCGCTCGATCCGTCGCGTTCGGCGCGGGCCTCGGTCCAGAGCAGATGGGCTACTACGCCGTGGCCACGAGCATTGCCGCCTATGGAATGTTCTTCCAGCTCGGAGTCATGAACGGCTTGAATCGCGAGTTGCCGATTCGCCTGGGAGCGGGTGGCACGGACGTAGCAGCAAACCTGGTAGGACTGACCACGACATCGCTCGTCGTCATGCAGGGAATCGGCTTCCTGCTCTACGTGGTGGTCCTATCGATGGTTCCGTTTGACGACGAGCTGATCGGGAACGCCTTTCTCTTTGGGGGAGTGCTGGCGCTGTCGGCGCCCTTCCTTCAGCTGGTGTTCCTCCGGATGCGTGCCTTGCAGCTTGTGGTCGAGTTCGCCGCGCTTCAAGCCCTCACCGCACTTCTGATGCTGGTGTTCGGCTATTGGGCCATCCCGTGGCTCGCGTATCGGGGCCCGATTCTCGCGATCGTAATGGTCAACGTCCTGACGTTCTTCATCGTGACGCTGTTGTGGTTGCAGCCAGCGAACTACTTGCATGTCGACCGCTCGGACCTCGTGCACCTCATCCGAGTCGGCGCGCCACTCATGCTCGCTGGCGTGGTCACGAGTCTCATGATGGGCATGGATAGGCTCTTCCTCATCAAGTTCGCTACGCCCAGCGAAGTCGGCATCTACCAGATGGCTTCCATGCCCATGACGCTGGGGATCATCGGGAGCGGGATCCTGGGTCAGTACGTCGGGCCGAAGCTTCTTTTCGACTTCGGGGCGAATCGAGACCTCAGCGACGTCTATCGTCGAGCTTTGAAGTCGTCGCTCTCAGTCGCGATCCCGTTGCTGCTCCTCAGCCCGCTAGTCACACCGCTCGCGCGCCTCGTTTTCGATCGGTGGCTGCCCGAGTACGTCAGCGGCCTCGACATGGTCCTCGTCTTCTACGTGAGCGGGGTGCTGATCGCGGCGAACGTGATCGGCATCGTGCTCAGCGCGGCAGATCAGCAGTTCCAACTCCTGGTTGGATCCGTCGGGGTGACGGTTCTCGGTTTCGGGATATACGTGGCTGTGTCCAGGGAGGGGCGCCCGCTCATCTGGTACGCGTACGCGAACCTCGCGATCCAGGCGATCAACTACGGGGTCGTCCTCTGGCTAGCTCACCGTGCGGCGAGCAGCGTCGACCCGCACGTTGCGCGTCCCCTGGACTAGGGCAGGGGGCCCCGCCTAGTGCCCTGTAACAGTGATTCGTGGCATGAGTCATGAGGCTCCGTGAGCCTTGTGTGTGCGCAGAGCGAGGCGGGCTATGCTGGCGAGGATCTCATCGGCGGTCTTGACACAAAGGTAGGGCGTGCCGGTCCGGTTATGGACATCGATGAACTCGCGGATCGCGGCGACGAGTTCGCGCACGCTGCGGTGCCCATCGCGGCGGAGTTGCTTGGTGGTCAGGGCCGAGAACCAGCGTTCGGCTAGGTTCGTCCACGATGCATAGGTGGGCGGTAGTGGAAGTGGAATCCAGGATGGCGAGCGAGCCAACTTCGGATGAGGGCGCTCTTATGGGCGCTGGCGTTATCGAGGATGACGTGGACCTCGAGTTCCTCGGGCACGTTGCCGTCGATCCCGTTGAGGAAGGTGCGCAGCTCGCGCGCCCGCTGCCGAGAGAAGGTCCGCGGCGTCACCTTGCCCGACGTGACGTTCAGGGTCGCGTACAGAGACGTGGTGCCGTGGCGCTTGTAGTCATGGGCCCGGCGTTCCACCTGACCGCCCGCTGCGTTAGCGCCGACGCCGACCGTCGACGCTTGGCCAGCGCCTCCAACTCACGCTGCTCCGCACCCGTGGGAACCAACTCGGCCTTGGGCGACCCGTGCGCATAAGCTTCCTCGTGTAGGGGTACCTGCAATCTACATGGCATGACTTATGTCAACTTCTGTTTCAGAACACTAAGATCGAACTCGAGCGGGGCACGGAGACGACGCCGCCTGAGGTAGGTACTTCAGTAGCGCGTTCACGAAGTTTCCGACGTTCTCATCGGAGAGCGTGCCGGGACGTGGAATCTTGACCGCGTCGAAGCTGATATCGAACAGCGTGTACGCCAACTTGATCGCCTCGGTGCGAGACAGTCGTTCGATCTCATCGAGATGCTGCATGTAGTACGCCATCTGGTAGGGCGTGTCGATCCTCCGCAGCCCCGGAAACACCCGGTACCACGGCTCGCCCATGAGGAGCACCGGCGTTCCCATGAGAATGGCCTCGAAGCCCATGGTGCTTCCCAGGGTCACGACGGCCTGGGCGTTGCGTATGAGCCCGAATGTGTCCTCGAATGGAGAGACGAGCCGCACGTTCCGAATCCTCTTGATCTCCCGGTAGAACCGGAAGCTGTGTTCCGCGAACATGCTGCGGTGCTCTTTCACGTAGAGGAAAGAGCCAACCGGCAAGCATTGCGCTATGTGGCGGACCGTACCGACCTGATCCCAGTAGCCTAGAGACATGAAGACGTGATTCGACCACTCTCCGGACATGAAGAGTGGGAACAGGAAATACTTTTCCCGGGACGGATCTAATTGTCTGTCGAAGACCGGAAAGAGCCGATGGAGGTTGTATCGGGTGATGTACTTCGCCGCTCGGGAAAGCTGCCCGGGAAGGAAGTTGCGATACATGAAGTATTCGGTCTTCGCACTGTGCTCGGTGATCCGGCGAAGCACGTTCACGATCTTCCGCACGGACACCTCCGCCCGCCGGTCCGAAAGTTCGCCCGCGAGGATCGCTTCGTTGGTCTTCGTGGGGCGAGTCAGCATCCGGTCGACATAGGCCACCGCCCTGGCGTAGCTCACCGACTCTTCGTCGATGCCGCTGTTGAGCCGTTCCTCTAGCTCTTCGGCGTAGTCCCCGCGCCAGTTGCTCGTGATCGTCATCGTGTCCACGGCGGTGTCTACGAAGTCGATGGAATCGATTCCGAGACCCTGACACACGATCCAGGCGATGCAGCTCGAGAGAATCGACGGACGCTCGTAGATGAGGACATCGATCTGGTGCCGGGTAAGGAAGGCTTCCCAGAACTTGAAGTGCGCCAGCGCCTGCTTGGCGAGCTCGTCTTCCGAGATCGACATCTCGAACATTGTGCTCCAGAGGCACCGAATGACCGGTGCCGCCTGGTACTTCCGGGCGTAGACCTCGAGCTCGGCCGCAGGGTCTTCTACCTTCGCGACTGCCGACACGGCCTTGGCGATGACCGTGACGTTGCCGATGCGGTGGCCTTGCTCAAGGAGCTCGGCTTGGTCGCGCGTGTGGCAAAGGAAGAACGACTCGATCGAGAGTTGCTCGGCGAGTCGTCGCTCGATCATCGGAAACAGATCCGAGTACCCGTCCCTAGCGACCCACGCGATCCTCAACTCGGTCCTCCGTGGCCGTGGTCGGCCATCAGACATGCCGCACGTGCATCCCGGAGACGGCGGCAAAGGCGTTGGCCTTCACCGGCTTGTTGTCTGTGAAATGGAAGATGCTCGAGCACCCGAGCGCGTGCGCGCCACCTTGAGTGAAGCCGTCGACGATGTCATGGAGCGTGCCTACGCCACCGACGGCGACCACGGGCACATCGACCGCCGACGTCACCTGCTTCAGGAGCTCCAAGTCGTATCCGGCCATCGTGCCATCGCGATCGATCGACGTGAGGATGATCTCGCCAGCTCCGAGCTCGCTGGCCCGAACGGCCCAATCCACGGGACTCA
Source organism: Gemmatimonadota bacterium (assembly GCA_016873995.1). GTDB lineage: Bacteria > Gemmatimonadota > Gemmatimonadetes > Longimicrobiales > Gaopeijiaceae > UBA2982. The sequence continues at coordinate 42,326 of VGVR01000012.1, read as the reverse complement.
AGTTCGTGGCTCGCTCGCCCCCATGAGTGCAGACCCGATATCCGCTCGCCGTCGCCCGCACGTCAATGGCGAGGACGATGCATTGGGCCCCAAAGGCTCCCGCGGCGCGGGCCAACAGGGAAGGGTCCTCAACGGCGGAGCTGTTGAGGGCGACCTTGTCGCCGCCGATCCGAAGCATCTTCCTCACGTGATCGACCGATCGAACGCCGCCGCCCATGGTGATGGGCATCATGCACTCGTTCGCGAACGCCTCGAGCGTTCTCCAATCTGGATCGCGGCCGTCTTGGGTTGCTGTGATATCGAGGAGGACCAGCTCGTCGACATCCTGGGAGTCGTAGTACTTCGCCGTCGTCACCGGATCGCCGACATCACGATAGACGTCGAACTGGATCGTCTTGATCATGCGCCCATCTTTGATCGTCAAGACGGGAATAATGCGGGTGCAGAGCATGTCCTATCCCCGCCACTGGCAGAAGTTTTCCATCAGAATGCGCCCGTGCGTCTGGCTCTTCTCAGGATGAAACTGGGTGCCGAAGATGTTGTCCTTCTGGACCGCGGCCGCGAAGGATCCGCCGTAGTTGGTTGTCGCCACCACGTCTCGCTGGTCTTCACAAAGCAGGTTGTAGGTGTGCGTGAAGTAAAACGTCGGCCTGCCGTGAAAGTCCGTGAATAGCTCGGACTTTCTCTTGATGGAGATGTCGTTCCATCCCATGTGTGGAACGCGCAGGCCCGGACCTTTGGCGAGGGCCTGTACCCGACCTGGAATCCAACCGAAGCCGGCGGTCCTTTCGCCCTCGAAGCTTTCGGTGGCAAGCAGCTGCATTCCCAGGCAAATGCCGAGGTAGGCCTTGCCCCGCTTGATCACCACCTCCTCGAGTACCTCAATGAGGTTGAGTTCTTGGAGGTTGGCCCTGGCTTTAGGAAATGCGCCGACGCCTGGAAGGACGACCTTGTCGGCCCGGCGGACTACGTCTGGATCGGACGTAATCGTGGCCTTCGCCCCGATGGTGGCGAGCATCTTGGCCACCGACCTGAGGTTGCCGAGGCCGTAGTCGATGAGCGCGACTTCAATCGGTCGGGTCGTCACGGCGCAACACGTCCTCCCAATGTTCGTGATCTGGCAACGGCTTGCCGTCTTCGACATCCGACGGGTCGAAGACCCACGGCGCGATTGAATGCGACGCCGCGATCGCGTGGAATTCCTCTTCCGAGAGTCCCATGTAGTTCAGAACTAGAGGAAGGCTCGCCGGCTTGCGCTTGTCGTACTTCTCTTGCTCCAAGCCCTCGTCCCTCGTGAGCACTCCCCGGCGGATCTCCGCGTTTGCGCGCTGATTGGTGCGACTGTAGCCTCGCTTGATGAAGCGGAGATAGTCGCGAGCGCCCTGCAGGAAGCACTCGACCTTCTCGCCGGCGTACATCGGATGAAGACCCTCCACCTCGGCTGTCTCCCAGCCGATCTCTGCCTGCAATGTCGCGATCTGTCGGATCGGATCCCAGGGCTGATAGTCGCCCAAGCACACGTTTCGCAGGCCCATGTCTCGGAGCTCCTGCAACTCCTCGTAACGCGGGAATCGATAGGGCTCGAGATCTCGGGGGTCGACTCCCTCCAGGTATCCGACCATGTCCTCGGCGTTGATGCCGAGGTTCATCATGCGATTGAAGGCGCGTTCGTTGCCCTCGGGTTCGGCACCGAGCCGGCGTGGGGATGCTTGATAGCGAGTGTATACCGCGTATTCACTGTTGGGCTCGCCCCAAACAATGAGGGGGGTCTTGTACTGCATGGCCGCCTTCATGGGGAAGGCGCATACCCCGGTGTGACAGAACCAACAGAAGTCGCCCTTGCGCTTGTTCGCCTCCAGCATGGTCTTGATAATGATGTCCTGCCGCGAGCGGAACGTGACGTGATCGACGTTCAGGGCGCGCACCAGGCGATCGATGTTCTGCAAGTGGCCTGGACGTCGGAAGTTCGAATCGTAGGTCGCTAGCAGGAGCTTGAGCTTGTACTTGCGGGCAAGGACGTATGCCACCCAAGCGCTGTCTTTTCCACCGCTGAAGGGAACAACAGCATCGTACATGAATTTTCCCCGATACTGCTCGATGATCTCTCGGAATTCGTCTTCGCGCGCCACGGGGTTCCAGCCGTCCCGATCGGCGAAGGACTGGCATATGTTGCACACGCCGTGCTCGTCGAACGTCATCGTTTCGTTGGTCTCGACCATGAGACACCGGGTGCAACGCTTGATGTCCTTCTTGCCCCCAGCGGCTGCCCGCTCGCTCAGGATCGGGAGGGGCTCGAATTGTTCGGCCTTGCTTCGACGCGTCATTTCCAGCCTTCTCCATGATGCAGGTGACCAACGTGGTCCAAGCGGCCTGCTGGCGCGGGCTGCTTGGACTCGCCGGAAGCCGACCAGAGCAGGGGCCGCCCCGCCCCCGAACGGTGTGCGAGGGGGCGCCCCCGGACTGCGCGTGGGGAGGGTACTTAGACGTGCCGCCGCAGGCAAGGCAATGGACGGTGATCTGTCGGAGGACGAACGCAGGCATAGACTTGCGGAGGGCGCGGCGGTCCGGTCGCCCTCGCCCTGGGTTGGACCGGGCGGTATTGTTCCGTCACTTCGTTCGAGGCGAGAGTTTGTCGTCGAAGGCGGGCAACCTGGGACGGGCTTCTCCGATGGGTGGGGCGATGCACTAGGCCGCTCATTGTCGTTCTCGCTGCCCAACATTGCTTCCACTGGGCAACCGCTAGTGAAATGAAGAAGGCACTGATCACGGGCATCACGGGGCAGGACGGCTCTTATTTGGCGGAGTTGCTGCTCGGCAAGGGCTACGAAGTCCACGGCACCGTACGCAGGGTTTCGCTCGAAGCCCCCGACCACAGAATGCATCGCATCCGCCCGTTCCTGGATCGACTGGTCCTGCACTCGACGTCACTGGACAGCTATCCGAGTTTGTTCAACGTGATCAGGGACGTCGTTCCCGACGAGTGCTACCACTTGGCGGCGCAGAGCTTCGTGGGATACTCGATGGAAGACGAGTTCTCGACGCTGAATGCGAACATCAATGGCACGCACTACGTGCTTGCGGCCCTCAAGGATGTGGCGCCGAGCTGTCGACTGTACTTCGCGGGCTCGAGTGAGATGTTCGGAGCTGCGGAGACATCACCTCAGACTGAGCGGACGCCGTTTCATCCGACCTCGGCGTACGGAATCTCCAAGGTGGCCGCATTCCATTTGGTTCGGAACTACCGTGAGCGACACCGCCTGTTCGCCTGTAGCGGCATGTTGTTCAATCACGAGTCGCCGAGGCGCCCGCACGAGTTCGTTACGCGGAAGATCACGTCCAATGCGGTCAAGATCAGTCGAGGAGAGTCGCGAGAACTGAGGCTTGGGAATCTCGATGCCAGGCGGGACTGGGGGCATGCACGGGAGTACGTGGATGCAATGTGGCGCATGCTTCAGTTGGACGCGCCGGATGATTTCGTCATTGCGACCAACACGTCGCATTCGGTCAGGGAGTTCTGCGAGGCTGCGTTCCGTCACCTCGACCTGGACTATCGGGAGTACGTCAAGGTGGATCCCATGTACTTCAGGCCCGCCGAAGTGTCGACCCTTCAGGGTGACCCCACGAAGGCGAGGCGAGTGCTCGGCTGGGAGAATTCCATCTCGTTCGAGGATTTGGTCGCTGAGATGGTGGACGCGGACCTGGCGCTGGAAGGGCGCCCGTGAACCTGGCCATCGTCCATGACATGATCGTGAGTCGCGGCGGTGCGGAACGGGTGCTGCTTCACCTCGCCGAGGCCTTTCCCGGGGCTCCGATCTTCACGACTTGCTATCTGCCTCACGCATCGTATCCCGCCTTCAGGCATCTCGACATCACTTCCAGCTGGTATCACACTGCAGCAAGGTCCGACACTCTCTATAAGGCGCTGTACTTCCCGTTGGGAGTGATGGCTGCGAGGTCGATCGACCTCACCCATTACGACGTCGTCTTGCAGTCGACTACCCACGGTGCGAAGTACGCGAAAGTCCGCGAAGACGCGCTGGTCGTGTCGTACTGCTACACTCCGTTTCGACTCTTGTGGAATCCCGACTCGTATGTTCGGGGGAAGCTTGGCGGAGCGGCTACGAGGCTCTTCGCCCCGGTGCTGACTGCCCTCCGCAAGCTCGACTATGAGTCGGCTCAGCGGCCGGACGCGTTTTGGGCGATGACCCAGGGGACGGCAGAGCGGATTCGACGATCCTACTCGCGTGACGTCTCTCACGTGATCAGTCCTCCGGTCGATTGCAGGAATTTCCAATCCTCCAACACGAAGAAGGACTACTACCTTGTCGTGTCTCGTCTCGAACCCTACAAGCAGGTCGACTTGGTCGTGAAGGCTTTCAACACGATGGGACTACCACTTCGAATTGCAGGAAGGGGGACCCAAGAGAGGCAGTTGAGGCGCCTCGCGCGCAGCAACATCACCTTTCTCGGCCGTGTTGATGACGATGAGCTGTCGCGGCTCTATGCAGAGTGCAAAGCCCTTATCTTCCCGCAACATGAGGACTATGGCCTCACGCCGCTGGAGGCGAGTGCGTCAGGCACTCCGGTCATCGCCTACGGTCGCGGAGGGATACTCGACACCTCGGTCCCGTTTTCGGGCGATAGCCGGGCATGTACCACGCTCCTCTTCGACGAGCAGACAACGGAGTCTCTCATAGATGCCGTCGAGCGATCACGCACGATGACCTTTGACCCAGCATTCATCCGTAGGCATGCGGAGCGATTCGACGTCCCACGATTCATCGAGAGGGTGCGGGCGGCCCTGGACGATTTGATCGCGCGGCATGCGACGCGCAGCCGTGCCAGGTTTGCCGTCTGACGCATGGGCGGAGCGCCGTGCGCTTCGACGCGGAACGTGCCGCCATTGCATGACGACTGGGTCCAGCCGGTGAGCGTGATCATTCGCGTCGACGCGTCGGCTGCTATCGGAGCAGGGCACCTCATGCGATGCATCGCCCTCGCCCAGGCGTTGAAGCGCAGAGATGCGACTCCGCTGTTCGTCACTCGCACCGCGGACGCCGGGCTGCTCCAGAGGCTGCGCTCGGAGGGCTTCGGCGTCGTGCCGCTCGCGCACGCAGCGGCTTCTGACGATAGCGCGCTGACGATTGCGGCAGCCCGCTTGCACGACGCTGAGTGGATCGTCGTCGACGGCTACGACTTCGACCCGGCGTACCTCGCTGCCATTCGCACGGAAGGAAGGCGCATCCTCTATATCGACGACCTGGGTGGCGGCCCGTATGAGTGCGACGTAGTTCTGAACCAGAATCTCCATGCCCTCGAAACGCGGTACGCCGAAAACACGCGTACGCGGCTGCTTCTCGGGCCGACGTATGCCCTGTTGCGGAAGGAATTTGGCGGAGGCCTCCAGATCGACGCAAACAGGGCGTCGAATCGTCATCCTCATATTCTCATCACGATGGGCGGCGCGGACCCGGAGGGGTGTACCCCCAAGGTGATCGAAGCGATTGCAGGGATGCGGTTGGAGGGCTCCGAAACTAGAGTCATTGCGGGGCCTGCCTTTCAGGATGATGGTTCGATCGAGCGCGCGGCTTCGCAGTCGACAACCCGCATCGAGGTTCTGCGCAGCGTGGACAACATGGTCGAGCACATGTTGTGGGCGGATCGTTGTGTTACGGCTGGGGGAAGTACCTGTTGGGAGTGCTGCCGGCTCGCCTTGCCGATGGCGGTCGGGAGCATTGCGCTGAACCAGGTTCGCGTGGCGGCGAGCATCGAGAGCCATCGGCTCGGTGTGAACCTTGGCTGGCTCACCCGCGAATCGGCGAACTCGATTCGAGACCGTCTCGGACCCTGGTTCTCCAATGTGTCGGGTCTTCGGAGGGCTGCGAAGGCCGCGTCCGAGCTAGTGGATGGGAGGGGGGCGGACCGGGTCGCGGAGGTTCTGCTGGCACCCGGGGGGCGCGATGGAGGGGGCTAGTCAATCCATTGAGATCGAGGAAAGGCGAGATGCGCGTGCGTGACTCCATCGCGATCGGGACCCGCCGGATTGGAAACGGTCATCCCTGCTACTTGATCGCAGAGATGTCGGGAAATCACAACGGCGATCTCGATCGAGCGCTGGCGACGATCCGCGCCGCAGCAGAGGCGGGAGCGGACGCGGTGAAGCTACAGACATATACGGCCGATACGATGACGCTCGACATCGATCAGCCCGAGTTCCGGGTGCCGGGCAGCGGCCCTTGGGGTGGTCGCTTGCTGTACGATCTCTACGAGGAGGCACACACTCCGTGGGAGTGGCATCCCGCTCTGTTCGAGGAGGGTCGGAAGGCAGGCATCCAGGTCTTCAGCACGCCTTTCGACAGCACCGCCGTGGACTTCCTCGAGGGACTCGACGCTCCGGCGTACAAGATCGCGTCGTTCGAGCTCATCGACGATGCTCTCCTCGCCCGAGTGGCTGCAACGGGGAAGCCGATCATCATGTCCACTGGAATGGCCAGCAAGGATGAAGTCGCCCATGCCGTCGCGACGCTTCGGCGGGGTGGAGTGAATGAGCTTGCCCTACTCAGATGTACCAGCGCCTATCCCGCACCCGACATCGAGATGAACCTGCGCACGATGGCGATGCTGCAGGACGCCATGGAGTGTCCGGTCGGCCTCTCCGACCACAGTCGAGGGATCATCGCTCCCGTGGTCGCGGTGTCGTTGGGTGCGTGTCTTATTGAAAAACACTTCACTCTGAGTCGGGCAGATGGCGGTGTGGACAGTCACTTCTCGGTCGAACCCGAGGAATTTCGCAGCATGGTGGCTAGCGTTCGGAGGGCCGAGGCGATGGTGGGGAGCGTGATCTTCGGGCCGGGGATCGAGGAAAAGGAGACGTCCATATTCCGGCGTTCGTTGTACGTCGTAGCCGACCTACAGGCTGGAGACACGCTGACTACGGACAACGTTCGCTCGATCAGGCCCGGTTTTGGACTGGCACCGAAGTACCTCGAGCTGGTATTGGGGAGGCCGGTGCGGCAGGCGGTTCGACGTGGCACTGCGCTGACTTGGGAACTGCTGGGAAGCAGCGACGCCTGAGACGAGCACGCAGCATCGTGGACCCACTTGCCCCCCCCCCCGAACGCATTGTCACGCGGTTGCGACTACCTAGTGTTGTGTCCCAGAAATATGTTGTCTTGAAGCGAAGCCGCGTGTAGCTTGGCTCTCATCCCCTTTGATGGGAGAAAGGCCATGCCCCGCGGACGCGCGTTGCGGCCGTTTGCGTTGGACGGCAGTGCTCGGGAAGAGTTGGAGTCGCTCGCACGTTCGCAGACGCTGCCTGCCGGTTTGGTTCAGCGGGCTCACATCATTCTGCGGTGCGCGGACGGCGTGGACAACAAAGAAGTGGCCGAGGAGCTTGGAACCAGTCGTCAGACAGTCGGAAAGTGGCGCGCTCGTTTTCTTTCTCAAGGGCTGATGGGTCTGTACGACGAGCGAAGGCCCGGAAAACCACGCAGCATCGAAGACGACGAAATCATGGCTCTGCTGCGCACGACCCTCGAGACTAAGCCGGCCGACGGCAGCACGCAGTGGAGCTGCCGCTCCATGGCCGAAGTCACCGGCTTGTCCAAGTCGACGGTACAGCGCGCCTGGTCGGCGTTCGGCCTCCAGCCTCATCGACAGAAGAACTTCAAGCTTTCTACCGATCCGTTCTTCGTCGAGAAAGTGCACGACGTCGTCGGGCTCTACCTCAACCCGCCCGATCATGCTCTGGTTCTCTGTGTCGATGACAAGAGCCAGACCCAAGCTCTCGAACGCACCCAGCCCCTGCTTCCCCTCGGCCTCGGTTACGTCCAAGGCGTAACCCACGATTACGTCCGGCACGGCACCACGACGCTCTTCGCTGCGCTCGATGTCGCATCCGGTCAGGTTCTCACCCAGTGCAGACCCAGGCACCGCCATCAGGAGTTCTTGGCCTTCCTCAAGCATATCGATGCAAGCGTACCCGCTGAGCTCGACGTCCATCTCGTGGTCGACAACTACAGCACCCACAAGCACCCCAAGGTCAAGCGCTGGCTCGCGGCCAGGCCGAGATATCATCTCCACTTCACGCCCACCTACTCGTCCTGGCTGAATCAGGTCGAGATCTGGTTCAACATCGTCACGCAGAAAGCGATTCGCCGCGGCTCTTTCAAGTCCGTACCGGATCTCGTGGCGAAGATCCGTGCCTTCACGGACAGCTACAATCCGAACGCGCGACCCTTCGCTTGGACCGCTACGGCCGACTCGATCCTCCAGAAGATCCAGCGGCTTTGTCACTCAATTTCTGGGACACACCACTAGGACGAGGCTGGCGCAGCAGATCATGAGACTTCGCTTGCGGAACGCAGCCTGGGAGGACCGCAAGGTACTCTTCGATTGGGCCAACGACCCCAGCACGAGGCGCAACGCGTTTGGATCGTCTTTGATCGAGTGGGACGGCCACCTCGAGTGGTTGCGCGCTCGGCTGGACGACGCCCAATCCACACGAATCTTTCTCGCGGGAAGGGCAGGGGTCCTCGTGGGACAGATTCGCTTCGACCGCACGGGCGACGAAGCCGAGGTGGACTACTGTATAGATCCCGCTCACCGCGGGGGTGGGCTGGGGTGTCGCCTTCTTCAGTCAGGATGCAGGAGGATTGCGGCGAGTTGGCCCGAGATCAAGCGTGTGGTGGGCTGGGTAAAGCCCGACAACATCGCGTCCATTAGGTCCTTCGAGAGGTCGGGTTTTCGGGAGGATGGGTCCCACGGTGCCAGGAGACGATTCACCTGGGCAACGGACGATCGACGGTTCGTCATCGCCGCATCACGAAGGTGGTATGAGGGCATGGTTGAGCGTCTCGGGGCGCGGATCCGTGGGTCGTTCGTATTGATCCGCTCCCCTCATGAGTTAATCTCGGAGTCGCTGTGGACGCCCCCACCGACATATGTCTTCTTCCCCCACTGGTCATGGATCATCCCTGCCAGTGTCCACTCCCAGCACGATTGCGTAGTGTTCCACATGACCGATTTGCCCTTCGGGCGAGGAGGTAGCCCCCTGCAAAACCTCATCTCGAGGGGCATCTCCGAAACGCAGGTCAGTGCCATCCTCGCGGATGCGACGTTGGACGCGGGAGACGTGCTCCTCAAGCGGCCCCTCTCGCTCCACGGGGCGGCGGAGGAGATTTACCTTCGAGCCGCAGACGTGATTGAAACCATGATCCACGACATCATCCGAGAGGATCCCGACGGTGAGCCACAGCAGGGCGAGGCGGTCGCCTTCAAGCGTCGGACGCCCGAGCAGAGCAGCATTGCCGGCATTCAGACGCTCGACCAACTCTTCGACCACATCCGAATGCTTGATGCAGAGGGTTATCCACATGCTTTCCTGGACATCGGTCCGTTGACTCTTAGATTCACGCGGGCTGCCCGGCGGCACGGCGAGATAGTTGCCGACTGCTCGATCACCCTCAGGGACAGCGGATGAGCATCGCGCTCGTCATTGCGTCTCACCCCGACGACGAGATCCTCGGCTGCGGAGCCACCATGTCGCGGTGGGCTGGAGACGGATCGGAGATCCACATCCTCATCCTGGGGGAAGGCATCACCTCGAGGTCGGAGCGTCGCGACCCCAGGGCGGTGGAGCGTGAGCTCGAGGCGCTCAAAGCGGACGTTCAACGCGCGGCGAAGGTCGTGGGGGCCGCGAGTGCCGAAGTGCTAGATCTGCCCGACAATCGCTTCGACTCGATTCCATTGCTCGACATAGTCAAGAGGGTGGAGGAGAAGAAACGTGCGGTTCGTCCCACCGTCGTCCTCACTCACCACGGCGCCGACCTCAACGTCGACCATCGTTGCACACTGGAGGCGGTCATGACTGCCTGCCGACCAATGCCTGGCGAGACCGTGCAGGAGATTCTCTCCTTCGAAGTGCCCTCATCGACCGAGTGGCGGGCGCCGTTGGCCGCGAATGCGTTTCTGCCCACCCAGTTCGTTCACGTCAGCTCGGCGCACGTGGAGGCCAAGATCAAGGCGATGGAGGCGTATCGATCGGAGCGACGTGCGTCGCCGCATCCCCGTTCGCCGGAGGCGCTGCGAGCCCTCGCGCGGTGGCGGGGCGCGTGCTGCGGATCCGAATATGCCGAGGCCTTCGAGGTCCTGAGGAGGATTGTCTGAGGTTCGCCGTATGGGGCTGCGGGAGCATTGGTCGGCGTCACCTTCGCAATGTCCTGGACCTTGGTTACTCCGACATAGTGGCATTCGACGTCGACCCGGAGAGGCGGAAGGCGGTCGGCTCGACGCACACAGTTCAGGTCGTGGACACCGAAGCGGATCTGCTCCGGTCAGGTGCGGACGTCACGGTCATTGCCACCCCCACGATCCATCACCAAGCTCAGTTGTTCCAACTGCTGCGGGATACCGACTCGCACGTGTTCGTGGAAAAGCCTGCTTGCCACACTGCCGACGGAACTGCGGAGCTCCTCGAACTGGCCGACCGGAAGGGCGTAAGGGTGATGGTGGCCTGCAACTGGCGCTTCCATCCTGGCGTCGCGTACGTACGCGAACTGCTGGAACGTGGCACTATCGGTCAGCCCGTGTCCGCTCGCGTGGAGGGCGGCAGCTATCTGCCGTCCTGGCACCCTTCCGAGGACTATCGCAAGGGCTACAGCGCCCGTCGTGATCTAGGCGGGGGCTGCCTTCTCGACTGCATTCACGAGGTCGACTACGCGAATTGGATGTTCGGACGTCCCTCACAGGTTGTGGGATTTCATGACAACCTGGGCGATCTAGGCATCGAGACCGAGGACGCGGCGGCCCTTCTGATTCGATACGAGAGCGGTACCCTGGTTACCGTGAACCTCGACTACGTACAACGCCCTTCCCATCGGAGCTGCCGCATCGTGGGCCGCGAGGGAACGATCGAATGGGTACTCTCGGAGGGCCGAGTCCGTTGGTTCAGGGCGGATCGCGGCGACTGGTGTGAATGGAGGGTTCCCGAGGAGAATGCCGTCGATCGATCGTACGTTGCGGAGATTCGGCATTTCATCGAAGCAGTGCTGGGGCGAGGAGAGCTGATGTCGGATTTGCGGGAGGGCATCAGGGCCGTCTCGGTAGTGGATGCCGCCCGGGAGTCTCAGCGTGACGGTCGCATCGTTCAACTCTGAGATGCGAAGCGGGAACGCAGCGAGAAGGGGCCCTCGTCGACATAGTGCCCGCGAGTCGGGCGACATGGGCCGAAACAGCGACCAACACATTATACGGAAGCAGCACACATGCGGCTAAGCAACATTCCACACTACATGAACTTGAGCGGCCAAGACTTCGTACGCCTGGCCCTGAACTACCCTGGCTACTACTTCCGGCGAGCCACAGGCATGAGGTACGCAGAAAAGGCCGTCCACGATTATCGACTGCTCCTCGATCTCCTCGACGAAGGAATCTCCCGAGAACTGTGGTTGATCCAAGCTCGTGAGAAGGAGCACGTCATCATGCTTCGGTCGGTGCTCAAACCGGGGATGACGGTCCTGGATATCGGCGCCAACATCGGCTACTACTCGGTGATGATGGGGAGGCTCGTGGGGGATAGCGGCAAGGTCTACGCCCTCGAGCCGGCGACTTCGAACTTCCATCTACTGAACGTCAATCTCGGTCTCAACGACATGAACGGCGTGGTGGAGACCTTCAACGTCGGGGTGGCCGACAAGACGGGTGAGCAGGATTTCTTCCAGTCGGCCAGGTCGAATTGGCACACCTTCTACCCGAAGGTGCACTCTGGCGCTGACACGGAGTCCCTGGTCGGCTCGTCGGCCGTCAAGGTACCGGTCGTGACCATACCCGACTTCCTCCGGGGGCGAAGAAGAATCGATCTCCTCAGGATGGACGTCGAAGGATTCGAGGTCGAGATCTTGACTGGGCTCCTTCCCATGCTCGCGGACCGAGCGTTTCGTCCGATGATTCTATTCGAAGTGCACCGGCCGAGATACGATGACCATGAGCACAATATGCGCGTCGTCCTGCGGGCTTTGTTCGAGGCCGGGTACGGTGTAGCCACTCTCGCGTCCAATCAGCACTCCAACGGCGGTGCCCAGGTATTCGAGCGCCGTGGCTATGAGCCGCAGCAGGTCATCAAGACGGACTTTCAGCGGAGAGGTCTGTACACACGTGTTTCGCCTGCCGACGCCATCGAGCTCCTCTGTGACACCGACTACGTGAGGGCGGCCCTATTGACTCGGGCGGTGTAGTCCGGGGCGCAACGCGCTGGACGATCTGATGGGGAGCATCATTGCTGTTGTCGTCGTCTTGGTCACCCTGCTGACCAAGCCCGTCATGTTGGTGGATTTCGTTCCCGGCCTGCAGGCGGTCGTGTCGGGGGCAGCGGTGGGGTTCATGTTGTGGGTCGCCTTTTCGGGAGTTCGGCGACGGCCCTTGCCCGTGATCTTTCCGGTGGCGCTTGGTATTACCATCGCCGGTGGCGTGTCGATCTTCTATGCCATCGACCCCATCCTCGGCGTCCGCCAGCTCGTGTCCACCTTCCCGCTGAGGCCACTCTTCTTTCTGAGCATGCTGCTTTGGGTCGACAGCCTGACCAGGACTCGTTTGGTCATGCGGACGATCGTCTTCTGCGGGGCGGCTTTCGCTGCTCACGGCCTGCTTCAGGCCGCGAGTGCGAGTTTCGGATTTTTGTCGGGCGCCGGCGACTTTGGCATACTCGGCAGGGTAACCGCGAACAGCACCGGTATCATGTCGCTGGTCGATCCCGACGCGGAGGGCCTTGGCTTCGTATTCCCCCGAGTCCAGTCGTTCTTTTCCGAGCCGGCGTTCTATATGGGGTTCCTGAACGTCTGTCTGTTCCTCGGCCTCAGCCTGGGTCTGATCGCGACGCGACGCATAGACAGTATTCTGTGTTTCGGTGGCGCGGCGCTCATCGTGTCAGTCGCTCCCCTGACCATGTCCACGGCTGGAGTGTTCAGCATGGTGGTGGGGTTGGTTCTCTTCGGCGCGCTGGCCTATAGGGTGACCGCGCTGAGGACGGGCTTGAGGTGGACCGTAGTGGTGGGCCTCATAGCCCTGGGCCTCGGGGGTGCGGTGGCTGCGCGCACTACCCTGGGTCGGATGGTCTTCCGATTCACGGTCATCGAGCGATTTTCGGGAACGAGTGGTTCTGTTTCCGACCGGGCGCGAGGCTTTGGAATCGCCGATGACATCATTTTCGAGAACCCACTCGGGGGCGTTGGCTTCGGCAACGAACAAGAGGCCGCCGTACCGTACCTCGGGTACCCGTCTTCACAGTATTCATCCCACCTGATCTCCTTCATTCAAATGGGTTTACCGGGGTTTCTTCTGCATTTGGGAATGACCCTGGCGGTCGCAATCGCGTTCGCCTCTGCGTTTCGACACGTACGACGACTGAGAGAGGAAAAGGAGCTCCTATACCTAATGCTGATTGGGCCTTTCGTCGCCTTCGTCACACTGACGGGCCATGGCGTCTTGATTCCCAATGCGTGGTGGTACATACAGTGGTACGTGTACATCCTCGCGTATGCGCTCAGCTGGCACATCTACGTACGCTTCAGGAACCAGCATGTAGGTGCCGGTGGAATTCGACCATTCGGCCTCAACTCACTGGATGACGTATCAAGCCATGGTTCGATCCAAGCGCCATTCCGGCAACGGATGAAGACGTGAGGGTGCTGGTTCAGAGTAGGCGTGATGTCGGTGACGTCCCGAGCGGCGAAATGACCGCCTTCATGCTCAAGAAGCCGTTTCTCGAGAGCAAGGGTGTCACCTTCGTCCATAGCGTCGACTCGAACGTCGACCTGCGTCCCTACGACTTGGTCTACCTGCACACTATCACGAGGGTTCACGAGACCCACGCACAGATGACCAACGCGCGAGCCTCGCGGGTGCCAACAGTCGTTCGGCCGCTGTATAACTCGAGGGCCGACCTCGATAGGTACGTTCGTCTGGGCCAGATGCCGATGGTTAGGAGAGCATACACGCTGCTCGGAGGATACGAGCGATATCAAAAGGCGCGTAGCCTATACTATGCAGCCCGCAACGGGCACATCGAAGAGGGGCTTCGACAAGCATGGATGGGCTATCAGCAGCAGCAGAGGGAGGTTATCCGTGAGTCATTCGTCACGCCCGACTCTCCCCTGGAGATGGAGGACATCCAGGCTGAGTTGGGGGTCACGGCGCCCGCCCACCGCGTTGTTCCCAACTCCATCGAAGTTAGCGACCAGGCTGAGCACGCCACTTCAGGGCTTTTTTTCCAACGACATGGGCTACGGGATTTCGTCTTGTGTCCGGGTCGCATCGAGCCCCTGAAGAACCAAGGAGGTCTCCTGCGCGCCCTGGACGGAATGGATGTCCCGATCGTGCTCATAGGTGGCGCGCACGGGTCCCACCCCTCGTTCCACCGCGAAGTCATGGATCTGGTCGACTCTCGACCCAATGTCCACTACCTGGGATTCGTGGACCGCGAGACACTCTACTCCGCCTTTAGGAACGCGCACGTGGTCGTCATGCCGAGCTGGACGGAAAACTCCGGCCACGTGGCGCTCGAGGGCGGGCTCATGGGGTGCAACGTCGTGGCTACGAACAGAGGCTACGGAAAGTGGTACCTGAGAGAAGCCGCATGGTATTGCGATCCCGGTGACGGTGCGTCGATTAGGTCGGCAGTCGAGAACGCACTCGAAACGCCCCGCGGTGCCCGAGCGCTGCGGGACCGGCTCCTCACGGAGTTCTCTCCGGAGAGGACCGCGATGCTGCTATACCAGGCGTTTCAAGAGGCTATCCAAATCCACCTAGAGAGGCGCGGTTGAAAATACTCGTCACGGGCGCAGACGGGTTCATTGGTTCGCACCTGACTGAAGCACTCGTGCGACGGGGTGATGACGTGCGCGCGTTCGTGTGCTACAACTCATTCAACTCGTGGGGTTGGCTGGATGAGTGTCCGCCCGATGTCGCGGGTGAATTCGAGGTCTTCTCCGGTGACGTGCGGGATCCTCATGGCGTACGCACCTCGATGAAGGACTGTGAGATCGTGCTGCACCTCGCCGCCCTCATCGCCATTCCATACTCGTATCACTCCCCTGACACGTATGTCGACACCAACATCAAGGGGACCCTCAACGTCGTACAGGCGGCTCGCAGCCTGGGCGTCCACCGGCTCGTCCATACTTCCACGAGTGAGGTGTACGGAACCGCCCGCTCCGTACCGATGACGGAACTCCACCCGCTTCAGGGACAATCGCCCTATTCAGCGAGCAAGATCGGGGCGGATCAGATCGCCATGTCGTTCTATCACGCCTTCGGCACGCCTGTTACGGTCCTTCGACCGTTCAATACCTACGGGCCTCGCCAATCTGCCCGCGCCGTGATTCCGACCATCATCACGCAGATTGCTGCTGGCGCGAGAACGATCAAGCTCGGGTCGGTTCATCCGACCCGCGACTTCAGCTATGTATCGGACACGGTGGGCGGCTTCATTGCCGCTGCTCAGGCCGTTGATGCGGTAGGCGAGGTAGTGAACCTCGGTAGTGGCTTCGAGGTCTCGATTGGAGACGTCGCAAGGACGATCGCCGAAGCCATGGATGTCGAGATCGCAATCGAGGTCGACAGTCAGAGGTTACGGCCGGAGAATAGCGAGGTCGAACGCCTGCTGGCCGACAACTCGAAGGCCAAATCTCTACTCAAATGGACGCCGGAATTCAGTGGGAGGGGAGGGTTGTCGCGTGGGTTGGCTAGGACGATTGAATGGTTCACGGACCCGGCCAACCTATCGCGATTCAAATCGCAGATATATAACGTGTAGGGCCGAGAACGAGATGCCTGAGACCGGACGCCACTAGGGGAGGCCCCTTCGCAAGCGATAATCATGGCTGGTGGCAAAGGCCTCCGGCTGCGTCCCCTGACCACGGTACTGCCGAAGCCACTCATTCCTCTAGGTGATAGCTCAGTCATCGAGATGGTGATGAGGCAACTGCGTCATTGCGGCTTCGAGGATATTGTAGTCGCCGTGGGTTACAAGTCCGATCTGATCATGGCGGTGCTCGGTGACGGCAGCCGATACGGCCTGAAGATCCGTTACCACCGGGAGGAGGAGCCCCTGGGTACCGTGGGAGCCCTGGCCACGATCGGAGGGCTCGAAGACGACTTCATCGTGATGAACGGCGACATCTGTACGAACATGCACTTCGGTGACCTGTTGCGGCACCATGTGGCGTCAGGCGCTCAGGCCACCGTCTCCGCCTTCAGGAAGGTGAACCAGGTTCCCCTCGGGGTGCTCGACGTCGACGAGCCGAGCGGGCGGATCGTCGGCTTCCGAGAGAAGCCGACCCATGACTTTCTCGTGGCGATGGGCGTCAACGCCTTCAAGAGGTCGATCATGGACCTGGTTCCGAGGGGCAGTTTCTTTGGCTTCGATGACTTGATGCACGCGGGGTTAGCGCGTGGACTGGACGTGAGGCACAGGCTTTTCCAAGGTGTCTGGTACGACATCGGCCACCCTCACGACTACGACGCTGTGCTCGAGCATGTGGCGAGGAGCGCGAACCTGTTGTTGCCCGAATCCGGAGAGAAGTCAGGAAACTGAATTGCGCGCTCGACGTCCGTTCGGCCGCCGGAAGGAGGGGAGGTTCATGACCGAAGTATTCCAACTGCACGCCGCCCGAAGGAGGATATGACGATTGCTCCCGACCAGGGCGGCCCTCAAGCGACGTCTGCTGCCCTTGCTCCCAGGGGGCGTCTCACTAGTCCTCAAACAGATCGAAGTCGTCTTCCGCTGCTACTTCGCTCGCAGGTTCTACGAGCCAGAGCAGGAGTTCGTTCTCCGTCTCCTCGACTCCATCGGAGTTGGAACGGTCGTCGATGTGGGATCGAATCAGGGACAGTACGCCTTGGCGCTTTCCAAACGCGGGAGTTGTGAGCAGGTAATCGGGATCAACCCGCAGGGTGAGATCGTTGCGCTACTGTCGCGCACGCTGAAGATCCTGGGCATCGAGAACGTGACGATACTCAAGGTGTTGGCCGGCGAGAGGAAGGGGCGCGCGAGCGTTAGTATCCCGATCACGGATGGGTATGCGGCCAGACAGGAGGCGTTTATGACCTTTGCTCCGGCCAGCGCGGCAGGATCCGACATCGACGTGGTCGCCCTAGACGACGTCATGAAGGAATGCGTGCTCGCGCGGAGCCGGGTCACCTTCCTCAAGGCCGATGTTGAAGGGGCTGAGCTCCTCGTGCTCAAGGGCGCCTCACAGCTCATCGCGGAGCACGAGCCGTTCATCATGCTCGAGGTCTCGCAGCCCTACCTGCGGCGATTCTCATGTACGTTCGAGGATGTCGAAGGCCTGCTAGCCGAGTCGGGATACCGACCCTATGTGCTCGAGCGCTCATGCTTGGCTCCATTCGTTCGCGTGAGTGACATCGATTCCAACAGCATGAACGTCATGTTCCTGACTCAGCGGCACCTCGAGCACGCGCGTCGCGTCGACGGACTCGGATCGGCCGCTAACGTTCCTGGGGACTGATGGCCGCATCGAGATCGCACGCTACGGGGCCTGACTTGGTGAGCGTGGTCACGGCGTGCTACAACGCCGGTGGTACCATCGGAAGAGCTATCGAGAGTGTTCTGGCTCAGACCTATCCATTCATCGAGTACATCGTCATCGATGGCGGATCGAGTGATGACACGTTGCGGGTCGTTAACGAAATGGGTTCCGCGATGCCCAAGTTAAAGGTCGTGTCGGAGCCTGACCGCGGTATCAGCGACGCGTTCAACAAGGGCATCGCGCTCGCCACCGGGAACTACGTTCAGCTGCTCAACGCGGATGATTACCTGCCACCGACCAAGATCGCCGACTCCGTTCAGCTCATGCAGGAAAACCCGCACGCCGACTTCGCCTTTGGAGATCTCATGCTGGTCGATCACCGGGGCGTCCCCTTCATAGAAATCGAAGGCAACGCGAATTACGCGCGGACGGTGAATCGTTCCATGCCCCGAGTGAATCATCCGACGTTCTTCGTTCGGGAGTCCGTGTATCGCCTGTACGGAGGTTTTGAAGAGCGCTGGAGTTTCGCGATGGACTACGATTGGTTGTTGAGAGTGACGAAAGCCGGCGTGCGGGGGGTGTATTCTCCGAAGATTCATGCGCAGATGCAGGCCGGCGGTGCATCGTGGCGCAACCCCATCCGATGCATGAACGAGGAGCGTCTCATTTCAGTGAGCCACGGCCGCGGCAGAGTATCTGCCGCAATGTATTTCCTGATGCGCGTTGCGAAGCTTTGGACACGGCTGGCCTTCGAGCGAGTCTTTCCCTCCCGCGTCGTGGCTCTTCTCCGCCCGGGCAAGAGGGTGGTGGGGGCGGCGACATCGCGCACAGCTTGAAACAGTCTGCGCCGTAGTGACCTTTGCGAGTCATGACCCGATCCGCAGCGACCTGCCTGACTGAGGAAACATGAAGCGAGCGCTTGTTACTGGAATCACCGGGCAGGATGGCTCCTATCTCACGGAGTTCCTCTTGGCCAAGGGGTATGCCGTTCACGGAATTATTCGGCGCGCATCGTCGTTCAATACCGACAGAATCGACCACCTCTACGAGGACCGCCACAAGGAACACGTCAACCTGTTCCTTCACTATGGCGAGCTCGGAGACGCCACGAGCCTACGGCGCGTGATAGAGACCACGGAGCCGGATGAGATCTATCACTTGGGCGCACAGTCCCATGTGCGGGTTTCGTTCGATCAGCCGCTCTACACGGCCGATGTCGACGCCAGCGGAACGCTGCGCTTGCTCGAGGCGGTGAGGGACATCGATGGTCGGACGGGCCGCCGGACGAAGGTCTACAACGCGGGGTCGTCGGAGATGTTCGGGGCATCTGCGCCACCGCAGAGCGAGAAGACGCTCTTCTATCCCCGCAGTCCGTACGCGGTGAGCAAGGTTGCCGCGCATTGGTTTGCCGTGAACTACCGCGAGGCGTACGGGATACCGGTCAGCAATGGGATCCTCTTCAACCACGAGTCCCCTCGGCGTGGGGAAACGTTTGTGAGTCGCAAGATCACTCGCGCGGTCGGCCGCATCTACCTGGGGCTGCAGGAGTCGCTGTACCTGGGTAACCTCGATGCGCGTCGCGACTGGGGCTTTGCGGGCGACTATGTAGAGGCGATGTGGTTAATGCTCCAGCAAGACGACGCCGACGATTTCGTCGTGGCTACGGGCGAGTCCTACACGGTGCGTGAGATGCTCGACGTCGCCTTCGGACACGTCGAGCTGGATTGGCGGGACTATGTTCGCTTCGATCCTCGGTACGTTCGCCCGACAGAGGTGGATCACCTTTGCGGCGACGCCTCCAAGATTCGTCGGACCCTCGGCTGGGAGCCGCGCGTGGGCTTCGAGCCGTTGGTGCGCATGATGGTCGACCACGACGTGGAGCTTGCGAGAGGCGAGCGCATGCTGACCGACCACGGCCACGCACTGGCCCAGCGGGGATTGGCATCGCCGTGACCATGAAGTCGGGCAGTACGGTCTTCGTCGCCGGACACAAAGGTCTGGTCGGCTCGGCGATCGTTCGGCGACTCTCGAAGGACGACGCGTATCGGGTGATCACGGCGGATCGATCGACCCTCGATCTCACGGACGCTCGCATGGTCGACTCCTACTTCGACCGCCAACGTCCGGAGTATGTCTTCCTGGCTGCGGCGAAGGTGGGGGGCATCCTCGCGAACGATTCGTACCCGGGCGACTTCATCCGGGAGAACCTGTCCATCCAGATCAGTGTCCTCGAGGCCGCGCGCCGAAACGGTGTGTCCAAGCTCCTCTTCCTGGGGAGCTCGTGCATCTATCCTCGTCTGGCGCCGCAGCCGATACGGGAGGACGCTCTTCTGACGGGTCCGCTGGAGGCGACGAACGAAGCGTATGCGATCGCGAAGATCGCCGGGATCAAGATGTGCCAGGGGTACAGGAGGCAGTATGGCTGCAACTTCATCGCCGCAATGCCGACCAACCTCTACGGCCCGGGCGACAACTTCGACCTACATTCCAGTCACGTGCTGCCAGCGCTGATCCGAAAGTTCCATGAAGCCAAGGAGGAGCACAGACCCACGGTACAGGTGTGGGGCTCGGGCAAGCCGAGGCGGGAGTTCCTCCATGTCGACGATCTCGCCGACGCGTGCGTGCACCTCATGAATGTCTGGGACGACGGGGACATCGTGAACGTGGGCGTGGGACAGGATATCACCATTGCCGAGCTCGCCGAGATGGTCCAGGACGTCGTGGGCTATCCCGGCAAGATCCAATATGACGCCACCAAGCCAGATGGAACCCCACGCAAGCTCCTGGATGTATCCCGAATGGCGTCGCTGGGATGGCAGGCGCGCATTCCCCTACGCGCGGGAATCGAGTCCACGTACCGATGGTTCCTTTCGGGCGCACACGACCGGACTTCGGCGGGCACGGGCGTCGGCGCTCAGGCGTGAGCCGTAGGCCGGCCGGCCTATCTCTCGCGGGGCTGTGCTGGTCCTGGCCGCTCGAAGCAGTCTAGATTCACAGTCATGCCGATGTCGACCTCGTCTTCTTCCCGGTCGACCCCCACGATCCGTGACCTCCCTCGCGAGTTGGCGCGGGCACTGGAGGGCTACGCCGATCGTCTGGACGTCGACACTATACGCCGCGCGTATGACTTCGCGGCGGAGGCGCACGCCGGGCAAAGGCGCGCGTCGGGCGACGAGTACGTAAGCCACACGGTCGAGGTGGCGACGATCCTGGCGAACCTCAGGCTCGACTCCGACACGATCGTCGCCGGCCTGATCCACGACACGCTCGAGGACACGGACATCCCGGTCAAAGAGATCGAGCGGCGGTTCGGACCGCAGGTCGCCGCGATCGTGGACGGGGTGACGAAGATGGGACGGGTCGAGTTCGGCTCGGCCAGCGAACAGCAGGTCGAGAACTACCGGAAGATGCTGCTGTCGATGGCGAGCGATGCGCGCGTCATCCTGGTGAAGCTGGCCGATCGCCTGCACAACATGCGGACGCTCGAGCACCTCCCCGAGGAGAAGCGGCGGCGCATCGCCGTCGAGACGCGAGAGATCTACGCGCCGCTCGCCCACCGACTCGGCATGGCTGCGATCCGTTGGGAGCTCGAGGACCTTGCCTTCAAGTTCCTGGAGCCGGAGTCGTACGTAGACCTGAGCAAGAAGGTGCGGCAGCGGAGACGGGGTCGCGAGCGCGAGGTCCTGGAGATGCAGCGCCCTCTCGAAGAGGTGCTGACGGCGGCTAGGATCCCCGCGGCCGTGAGCGGACGCCCCAAGCACCTTTGGTCGATCCACCGGAAGATGGAGCGGCGCGGCCGTCCGTACGAAGAGATCTATGATCTCATGGCGATGCGAGTCCTCACGGACACGGTTCAGAACTGCTACGCGGCACTCGGCGTGATCCACAGCCATTGGGCGCCGATCCCAGAGCGCTTCCACGACTACATCGCCACGCCGAAGTCGAACATGTACCGCTCGCTGCACACGACCGTGCTCGGGCCCGGCGGGAGGCGGTACGAGATCCAGATCCGCACGGAGGACATGCATCGCACCGCGGAGCACGGCATCGCAGCACACTGGCGCTACAAGGAGGCAGACTCCGGGCGCACGGAGAACGAGGCCGACGAGGCGCTCTCCTGGTTCCGACAGGTGATCGAGTGGCAGAAGGACACGAAGGAGCCGGAGGAGTTCATGGAATTCCTCCGCATGGATCTCTTCCGCGGCGAAATCTTCGTGTTTACGCCCGAGGGAGACGTGAAGCCCCTTCCGGTTGGCGCCACGCCGATCGACTTCGCGTTCGCCGTGCACACGCAGATTGGATACCACTGCGCCGGCGCGCGCATCAACGGCCGGATGACCCCGCTCTCCAGGGAGCTCAAGAACGGCGACTCGGTCGAGATCATCACGAACCCGAAGCAGCGGCCGAGCCGCGACTGGCTGGCGTTCGTTAAGACTTCGCGGGCGCGCCAGTACATCCGCCAGTGGCTTCGGCGGGAGGAAGCGGCCGCCGCGATTCGCCTCGGCAAGGAGCTACTCGACCGAGAGTTGAAGCGGGTCCGCCGCACCCTCCCGCAGGCTCCTGAGGCTCTCAGGACGGGTGCCGAGGCGCTGGGGCATCCGGACTTCGACCACGTTTACGAAGCGCTCGGGCGGGGGGACGTCGGGCCGACTGCAGTCATCAAGCACTTTCACCCCGATCACGAGCCCGTCGAGGAGGCTCCGCGGGAGCCGGGTCCCCTGGCCAAGCTAGCGGCCAAGTTGCGGTTGTCTGGCCGAGGCGTGCGTATCCAGGGGATGGACAACCTGATGGTGCGCTACTCGCGATGCTGCCAGCCGGTCCCGGGCGATCCAGTGATCGGCTACATTACCCGCGGGCGGGGTGTCTCGATCCACCGCAATGACTGCCCGAACGTCCTCGCGCTCGCGCGCGATCAAGAGCGACGCATCGAGATCGAATGGGCGGCGGAGAAGGGGGATCGCTTCTTCGTGAAGCTCTACATGCAGGGCACGGATCGACGGGGGCTGTTGTCCGACGTCGCCCAGGCCATCTCGGACACGGGTACGGACATCTCCCATGCCGACATGCGGGCGTCGGCGGGGGGCATGCATGGGGAGTTCGTCGTCGAGGTCCGCGACCTGGCCCACCTCGAGAAGATCCGACGGGCCGTCGGGCGGGTGAAGGGCGTCATCGACGTTCAGCGGCGGGAGCACTTCGACGAGGATGAGCTGGGGTGGGTATGAGGAGCTCGCGGAGTCGAGGGTTCCTCGCGGCCGCGCTGTTGGCCCTTACGCCAGTCGCGCAGGCCGCCGCCCAATCGCTGGCGATCGGCGACCCCTTCGAGGACTACCTGCGCGTTCTGCAGATCTTGGGGGAGGCGGACCTGGGGTCGTTCACGGTGCGACCGATCCCTTCTGCGCGCGTTTCGATCCTGGCCTCCAACCGGTCTTGGGCCGCGCGGGAGCTGCGGACGACACTGGGAGCTGCAGACGCTCCGAGGGTGACGCTCCTCGACCCCCGATTCCGCACCTACTTCAACTCGAGCTACCCGGTCGGCCAGAACGACGGCGCCGTCTCGCAGGGCAAGGGCCTAACGAGCGCTTTGGACTTTGGCGCCCGCGCCTCCTGGCGCGGGCTCTCGCTGATGCTCCATCCGGCGCTCGTCCACAACCAGAACGCGAGCTTCGAGCTGGGGGTCGGGACGGTCACTGGGCTGCCGGTCTACGCGTATCCCTGGCGCGTGATCGACTTGCCACAGCGCTTCGGACCCGACGCGTTCTGGACGCTGGATCCGGGGCAGTCGGAGCTGCGGCTCGACGTGCGCGGCGCGACCCTGGGCGTCAGCACCGCCAACCAGTGGTGGGGGCCAGCCACCCGGAACCCCATCATCATGAGCAACAACGCGGCGGGGTTCCCGCACGCGTTCTTGGGCACGGACGGCCAGCTCGACACGAGGATCGGTGGGTTCGAGGCGCGCTGGATCTGGGGTCGCTTGACGCAGTCGGACTGGTTCGATCCGAACGTGGCCAACACGCGGCGCTTCGTCACCGGACTGGTGGGGACGTACTCACCCGACTTCGTGGAGGGCCTTTCGCTCGGGCTCACCCGCCTGTTCTACGGCTACATCCCGGACGACGGCTTGCCCTTCAGCGACTACTTCGCCGTGCTCGGAGGGCTGCGCAAGAAGACGCTGGGCTCCACCTCGAACCCGACGGGCGACGACGAGCATGACCAGCTGCTCTCGCTCTTCGCACGGTGGGTGCTGCCCGAGAGCGGCTTCGAAGTTTACGGGGAGTGGGCCCGCAACGACCACGCATGGTCCTTCCGTGACTTCATCCTGGAGCCTGAGCACTCCCAGGCCTACACGCTTGGTCTTCGCAAGGCGTACGAGCTCACGGGCGACCGCCTCCTCGCCCTGACGGGCGAGCTCACGCACCTGGAGCGGTCGACGACCTACGAGATCCGCGCGAACCCCACTTACTACGCTCACCACATCGTCACCCAGGGATACACGCAGGAGGGGCAGGTGATCGGCGCGGGGATCGGGCCCGGAGGGGGCGCGCAGTTCCTCGCGGCCGACCTGTACGCACCGTGGGGGAGGGCGGGTGTGTACGTCGAGCGCCAGATGAAGGACAACGACGCCTACTACGCTTGGGCGATCGCGAACAACCAGATCTACTGCTGTCACAACGTCTCGCTGAACTTCGGCGCCAGCACGCTCTACTTCGTCGGCGACTTCGACCTGGGCGCGGGGTTCATCATCACCCACGAGTATCACCGCTACTTCTACGGGCGGGACCTCACCAACCTGAACCTGAGCCTCTACGCTCGGTGGCGGCGCCGGTAGGTAGCAGCCGTGTCCGACTTCCAGCTCGTCTCCCCCCACCGCCCCTCGGGCGACCAGCCGCGCGCGATCGCAGAGCTGACCGAAGGGCTCGCCCGCGGCGACCGCCACCAGGTGCTGCTCGGCGCCACGGGCACGGGGAAGACGTTCTCGATCGCGCACGTGATCGCTAACCACGGGCGGCCGACGCTCGTGATGTCGCACAACAAGACGCTTGCGGCGCAGCTCTACGGCGAGCTGAAGGCGCTCTTCCCGCACAATGCGGTCGAGTACTTCATCTCCTACTACGACTACTATCAGCCGGAGGCGTACGTGCCGGCGACGGACACGTACATCGAGAAGGACGCGTCGATCAACGAGGACATCGAGCGGCTGCGCCTGCGCGCGACGTCCTCGCTCATGGAGCGCGACGACGTCATCGTGGTGGCGTCGGTCTCGTCGATCTACGGCTTGGGCAATCCGAAGGACTACCGCAGCCTGATGCTCCATGTGCAGGTCGGCGAGGAGCGCCCACGCCGTGAGATCCTGAAGGGGCTGGTCGCCATCCAGTACAAGCGGAACGACTACCTCTTCGAGCGAGGCACCTTCCGCGTGCGCGGCGACACGGTCGAGGTGTACCCGGCCTACGACGAGCAGGCGATCCGCATCGAGCTGTGGGGGGACGAAGTCGAGCGCATCTCACGCTTCGATCCGCTCACGGGCGAGATCATCGCCTCGCTGGAGCGCACGGCAGTGTACCCGGCGAGCCACTACGTCACGGAGCGGCGCACGATCGAAGAGATGGTGCCCTTGATTCGCCAGGAGCTGGCGGAGCAGCTCACGCGCTTCCGCGCCGATGGTCGCCTGTTGGAAGCACAGCGGCTGGAGCAGCGCACGAACTTCGACATCGAGATGATGCTGGAGATCGGCACATGCCCGGGCATCGAGAACTACTCGCTCTATACCAGCCGCCGCCGGACGGGGGAGCGCCCCGCGTGCCTCTTCGACTACTTCCCGGCGGAATTCCTGATCGTGGTGGACGAGTCGCACGCCTCGATCCCGCAGATCAATGGGATGTACAACGGCGATCGGTCGCGGAAGCTGACGCTCATCGAGCACGGCTTCCGGCTCCCCTCCGCGCTCGACAACCGGCCGCTCAAGTTCGAGGAGTGGGCCTCGCTGGTCCCGCAGGCGGTCTACGTATCGGCCACGCCCGGAGAGTGGGAGGTGCGACAGGCGGGCGGCGTGGTCGTCGAGCAGATCATCCGTCCCACCGGACTCATCGATCCGACGGTGGACGTCCGTCCGGTCAAAGGCCAGGTCGACGACTTGCTCGCCGAGATCCGGAAGCGCGAGAAGCGGGGCGAGCGCGTGCTCGTCACGACGCTCACCAAGCGCATGGCCGAGGATCTGTCGGAGTTCTTCCAGTCGGTGGGGGTGCGGGTACGCTACATGCACTCCGAGGTCGACACGATCGAGCGCATGGCGATTCTCAGGCAACTCCGGCTCGGCAAGATCGACGTGCTGGTGGGAATCAACCTCCTGCGCGAGGGGCTCGACCTGCCCGAGGTGTCGCTCGTCGCGATCTTGGATGCCGACAAGGAGGGCTTCCTGCGCGACGAGCGCTCGTTGATCCAGACGATCGGGCGGGCTGCCCGCAACGCGGAAGGCATGGCGATCATGTACGCCGACCGGGTGACCTCGTCCATGCAGCGGTGCATCGACGAGACGAACCGCCGTCGTGAGATCCAGGTGGCGCACAACACCCAACACGGGATCACGCCGGAGACGATCCGGAAGAGCGTGGAGGAGATCGAGTTCGCCACGCGCGTCGCGGATGCGCGCACCGCCGCGCCGAGGGTGGCCGAGGCCGCCGCCACCTATGCCGACGAGGTGAACCTGGAAGAGTACGTGAAGATCCTGGAGAAGGAGATGGCCGAGGCCGCGGGCGCGCTCGACTTCGAGCGCGCGGCGCTCCTGCGCGATCAGCTCTTCGAGCTGCGGGCGGCGGCGACGAAGTGAAGTGCGTGCTCGCGTTTTGCGCGCTGGTCGTGGCGACCCCCGGACTCGAGGCGCAAACCGCCGCGTGTGACCGCGAAGGCTGGCGAGAGGTAATCGCTGCGCACGCCGCGCGCTATCCGCTCATGACGTTCGAGGACACGTACAAGCTTCTCCATCAGGGTGTGTTCGGCAGCGAGCATGCCGCGCCGGACCTGGCGTCGGCACGGGCGTGGCTGACCGACGAGATCGCTGCGCTGGCACCGCGCCCGGGCACCCTCGAAGAGACGGTCGAGTCCATCGCCCCTGGCGGTGAGGTCGCGCGCGTCCATCTGCGCCCGTATCTCGCGGCCGGAGGAGATGTGGAAGCCCTGCTGGTCGCGTTCCTCGCGACGGCGGGGGCGGTGCGGGGGGGGGGCGTCGACGGGTTCCGGTGTGCCGCCGCGGTTGCCCCGCAGGTGGACGCCGCCCGTTGGCCCGCATCGACCTGGGGCGTCTTCGTCGAAGACATGGTCAGGCAGGGCCTGCCGGCACTCCACCACTCGACATCATTTACCGCCTCCTACGCCCCGGCCTACCGTGTAGTAGCGGGCGCGCTGGCCGAGGAACTGTTCAGAGCGCCTCGGTAGGCTGGCCCTGCCGATTCGGCCACCCCTGCACGATCTTCCCCGCTGCACCGATCCAACCTGAGGACCGAGCCATTCCTGAATGAAAGTTGCCGTCATTGGAACCGGATATGTGGGCCTCGTGGCGGGAGCCTGTCTCGCCGAGACCGGGAACGACGTCGTCTGCACGGACATCGACGCGAAGAAGATCGCCCGCCTGAACGGCGGTGAGGTCCCGATCTACGAGCCCGGGCTGGAGCCGCTCATCGAGAGCAACCTCGCGGCGAAACGGCTGACCTTCACGACCGACGTGCCCGCCGCGGTGCGTGCGTCCGACGTGATCTTCATCGCGGTCGGAACACCGCCGGACGAGGACGGCTCGGCGGACCTCTCGCACGTGCTCGCGGTGGCGAAGACGATCGGCCAATCCATGAACGGCGAGAGGGTCGTCATCACGAAGAGCACGGTTCCGGTGGGCACGGCGAAGCTGGTGCGCGAGGCCGTCGAAAAAGAGACGAAGCACAAGGTCCACGTCTGCTCGAATCCGGAGTTCTTGAAGGAGGGGGCGGCGGTCGACGACTTCATGAAGCCCGACCGCGTCGTGCTGGGCGTCGACTCCGAGTATGCCGCGGAGGTGTTGAAGGACCTGTATGCTCCTTTCGTGCGCACGGGGCATTCGATCTTGATCATGGACGTGCCCTCCGCCGAGATCACGAAGTACGCCGCGAACTCGATGCTGGCGACACGCATCAGCTTCATGAACGCGATCGCCCGTTTGTGCGAGGAGGCCGGAGCGAACATCGACGCGGTGCGTCGGGGTGTGGGCTCCGACGCGCGCATCGGTCCGAGCTTCCTGTTTCCGGGGATTGGCTACGGCGGCAGCTGCTTTCCGAAAGACGTCCAGGCCCTCGTGAAGACGATGACGGACATGAAAGTCGACGCGTCTATCCTGCAGGCTGTGGAGCGTGTCAACGCCTCTCAGAAGCGGACGCTGCTGGAGCGGCTGACCAGCCGCCTCGGCGGCAAGCTCGCCGGCCGCCGAGTCGCCATCTGGGGGCTCGCATTCAAGCCGAACACCGACGACATGCGCGAGGCGCCCAGCATCGTGACCATCGAGGGACTGCTCGAGGCCGGCGCGACGGTGGCCGCGCACGACCCGGTGGCGATGGAGGAGGCGCGCCGGCACTTCGACGACCGGATCACGTACACGCCGAATAACTACGATGCGCTGGCCGGCGCCGACGCGCTCCTGATCCACACGGAGTGGCTCCCTTACCGGAATCCGGACTTCAAGCGCATGAGGTCCACGATGGCGAGCGCGGTCATCTTCGACGGACGGAACCTCTACGATCCCGCCGACGTCGCGAAGGCGGGTTTCGAGTACCACTCGATCGGCCGACCGTCCGCGTATCCCGCCGGCGCTGCGGGGCGCTGACGTGCGCGTCCTGCTGACCGGCGCTGCCGGGTTCCTGGGGTCGCACCTCGCCGAGCGTTTCCTGCGCGACGGCCACGAGGTGATCGGGATCGACAACTACATCACCGGCTCGCGCGACAACGTCCGCATCCTCGACAAGTATCCCGGCTTTCGCTTCGTCGAGCACGACATCTCGAAGCCGTGCTATTTCGACGAGGCCATCGACGGCGTGCTGCACTTCGCCTCTCCCGCGAGCCCTGTCGACTACCTCGAGCTGCCGATCCAGACGCTCAAGGTCGGGAGCCTCGGCACGCACAACGCGCTGGGGATCGCGCTGGCGAAGAAGGCGCGACTCCTGCTGGCCTCGACCTCCGAGGTCTATGGTGACCCGCTGGTCCACCCGCAGACCGAGTCGTACTGGGGGAACGTGAACCCGGTGGGCTTCCGGGGCGTGTACGACGAGGCGAAGCGCTTCGCCGAAGCGATGACGATGGCGTACCACAGATACCACGGAGTGGATACACGCATCGTAAGGATCTTCAACAGCATCATGGCCGACGAGACGGTGCTCCTGTTCAACGACGAGACCTCTCACATCGAACCCGTGGAGGATTACTTCGCCTCGCGTACGTCCGAGGCGCTGGTGGTGCATCGAAGCATGCGCGTCCCCGCATTCAACCCCGACACCCTCACTGTCGAGCTGCGCGAGGCGGACGCGCTGATCAAACATCCTTCATTCGCGAAGGACGCCTACCGAGTGAGCGCGAGGTACGGGCGGCACATTCGCGTCACGGGCGACCACAGCGTGTTCCGACGGGACCGTGACGGGCGTCCCGAGGCGGTGCCCGTCCGCTCCCTCACCGTCGGTGACGACATCGCGATTCCCGGAGCCTTGCCGGTGGTGGAGCGGGATCGACCCACTGTCGATCTCGCCGACCACCTGATCCGCAGCTCGGCTGACGAGGAGTCCCTCTGGAACTGGGAGCTCGTGGGCGAGGGGATTTCGGAGGTCCTGGAAGCCTGGCGAGACGACATCTTCGAGCAACTGGAAGACAGCGCCCGATATGCGGGGAGTGCCCGAAGACGCAACACGATCGGCTGCGTGTGGCGCGCCTGGAAGAAGGTAGGGAAGGTACCACTGTGGGTGGCGGCGAGGCTTCAACGCCGCCGAGGGGTGAGCTGGCCCTCGGACGTACGGATCGGCACCTACGGCTCCGGCCGCTCGATCTCGATTCCGAACCGTGTGGAGGTGAGTGACGAGCTGCTGTGGCTGCTCGGTGTGTTCGTCGCAGAAGGGTGCCACGTGGAGGCCGGCGGTACATATCGCCTCCTCATCAGCTCCGACGGGCACGTCGTCGGACGCGCGGCGAACGTTCTCGAGCGATGCCTGGGCGTCGAGGCCACGGTCCTTGCGCCGAACGCAACGCGGGGTCCGTCCCTATATGTCGACGGAAAAGCGCTCCTGACGCTCTTTCGGGATGTCTTCAAGGTGACCGGGTACTCGAAGGAGATTCGAGTCCCACCTTGGATTTTCCAGCTGCCCCTCTCACGCTTGAAGCACTTCCTGGAGGGGTACCGCGAGGGTGACGGGACCCACTCGAACTATCCCGCGTGTCGGGAGCTCGCGTTCAACACGACGAGCGAGGGTCTGGCCACCGACCTCACCTATGTCCTGCTCCGGTTCGGCATCGTGGCGTCGGTCGGTAGGTACGCGACGACGTTCAAGGCCCGCTACGGCGACCGCAAGTTCCCCTTCTTCCGCGTCACCGTCTGTGAGGTTTCTGACTTCGACATACTGCGTTGGGACCGCGGCGTGCAGCAGACGTTGAATGCCCGTCGCACCGGCGACCTCGTATGGGCCCAGGTCAACTCGATCGAGGCGATCGAGCCGACCGAGTACGTGTACGACTTCTCGGTCCCCGGGGCGGAGAATTTCCTGGCAGGCAACGGCGTCTTCGCGCACAACACCTACGGCCCCCGCATGCGCCCCGGTGACGGCCGCGTTGTCTCCAACTTCATCGTGCAGGCACTGCGCGGGGATCCTCTCACGATTTACGGGGATGGGAGCCAGACGCGCTCGTTCTGCTACGTCGAAGACGAGGTCGATGGCATCTACCGGCTCTTCCACTCGCATCGTGTGGAGCCCACGAACATCGGCAACCCGAACGAGTTCACGATCCGTGAGCTCGCTGACGTCGTGCTGGAGGAGACAGGGAGCCGGTCCACGATCGATTCACTTCCGCTCCCCGCCGACGACCCCAAGGTGCGTAAGCCGGACATCACCGTGGCCCGCACGGTCCTGGGATGGGAGCCGAAGGTCGAGCTGCGCGAGGGGATCCGCCGCACGATCCCGTACTTCCGGGAGCAGCTCGAGCGCACCGGCGCCAAGGCGCGCACGATCTAGACGCACTGGTATCAGGCGGGCGAGCGCGGCGGCCTGGCAGCGGTCCGCTCCGCGCCCTTTACCCCTGCACCCCAACCCATCAACCTTCCGTCATGCCGACGGACCAGAAGCACGCGCGGATGATCGTCGCCCGGGGCGTGAGCGCCTGGGAGCGGGACGACTTCGAGTCGGCGCTGCAGACCTTTCTCGGCGTGCTCGCCGAGCACCCGTACTTCGCGGACGTACACAACAAGGCGGGCCTGTGCCTCGCGATGCTGGGCCGGCTGGAAGAGGTGCTCGAGCACTTCGACGCGGCGGTGGCGAAGAACGCGACCTACGCGGAGGCTCACCTCAACCGAGGGATCATCCTCAACGACCTCGGGCGCCACGAGGAGGCCGCGGATGCCTTCAGCCGCGCGGGCGACCTGGATCGCCGAGACTCACCGGTCTTCCCGTCCGAGGTGGGGAATCGCATCGCGGTGACGCACGCGCAGCTGCGAGACCTCTATCTGGTGGCGAACCACCCGGAGCGCGCCATCACGCATTACAAGACGGCGCTCGAGATCAGGCCGCGGTTCATGGACATCCGCAGCAAGTACGCGGAGGCGTTGCTGGAGCTGGGACAACTGGATGAGGCGAGTAGCGAGCTGACTCTGATCCTGGAAGCCCGCCCCTCGTTCGTCGGCGCGCGCGTGCGCCTGGGCGTCGTCCTGCATCGCCTCGGGCGGGATGCGGAAGCCGTCCGCCAGTGGGAGCAGTGCCTGGTGGACGACCCCACCGACATGCGCGCGCGCGCCTACCTGGCGTCCGCGGCCCCGCGCACGGCCGACTCCGCACCGAAGAGTGGCGGTCGCTGACCGGAGCGGTCCGGTCCTTGCTATTGTATGGGCGTGATGAAGACCCTGATCCGTCGCCAGATCCTGTCCGCCCTGTTCGCGCTCGCGGCGTGCTCACCGCGTGGCTCCGAGGAGAACTCGGTCCGGCGCGGGGACGAGGCGTTCGCGCAGGGGGACTTCGAGGAGGCGCTCGCCGAGTACCGCCTCGCCATCCGGCAGGGCGCCGACGACCCGGAGGTGGCGGCGCGGGTCGCACACACGTATGCGATGATGGGCCGCGTGGACGACGCGTGGTCGTACTACCGCGACGCCGCCGCACGTGACCCGGACTTGGTGGACCAGGCCGTCTCGGATCTCATGCGGCTCGCGCGGGACGCACATGGCTCGGACGACCGCTTCGCCATGGCGACCGCGGTGGAGAGCGCGCTCCAGCTGCGGCCCGGGATCGGGGTGGGCGACATGACGCTCGAGCTCGCGCGGCATTACTTCAGCAACGGCGAGTACGGCCGCGCGCTCCCCTTCTATGAGATCGCGCTGGCCGAGGCGACGGACTCGCTGCCGGAGATCGTGTTCGAGGTGGGGCAGGCACACGAGGAGATCGGCGACTGCGAGCACGCCCTCGTCTTCTTCGAGCAGTTCCGGGCCATGGTGAGGCCCTGGGAGCGCGGCGAGGTGGACTGGTACATCGGCACGTGCGCGTTCAACATCGCCCGCGAGCTCCGCGGTCGGTCGCTCGAGCCGGAGGAGCTCAACCGTGCGCTCGAGCTGGTGAACCGGACGGTCGAGGTGGGCGAGCCGCGTAACATCCAGGCGCAGGCCTGGTTCGAGAAGGGCGAGATCCTCACGGAACTCGGCGAGTGCGACGCGGCCATGGAAGCCTACGCCCAGGTCCGCTACGCGGACGGGGCGGGCTCCCTGGTCGA
The DNA here is from genome assembly GCA_016873995.1 of Gemmatimonadota bacterium. Classification (GTDB taxonomy): domain Bacteria; phylum Gemmatimonadota; class Gemmatimonadetes; order Longimicrobiales; family Gaopeijiaceae; genus UBA2982. Next base: position 9,822 of record VGVR01000012.1, on the reverse strand, counting down.
CCGGGCCCAGTCGGCCTTCGACCAGATTCGCTTCGGGCGCGGCCTCGAGCACCTCCGCGAGGGCCGCTGTAGGTAGTGGCCCGTCGACGGCCCCCGCCCCCACTGGGGAGGCGCCGCGCCACTCCCGAAACGACCCCCGCGAACCGCGAAGGGCCGCCAGTGTATGCAGGCCCCATGCCGATGAAACCGCCTAGCCTCGCCCTCGTCTCTCTGGCCGTCGCGCTCGGTCTGCTGGGGTGCGGTGGAGGAGACCCGTACCAGGGACTCACCGCCGACGACCTGTATCGTATCGCCGAGAACGAGCTGGCGGAGGGGAACGCGGACAACGCGGTGGAAGCTCTCGAGCGACTCCACGTCTCTTTCGGGGACTGGCCGCGCCTACCCGAGGCGGGGCTCTTGTTGGCGCGCGCGCACTACGAGGCCGACGACTATCTGACGGCTCGCTCCGAGTATCGCCGCTTCCTGGATCGCTTCGCGAGCAATCCGCTCGCGCCGGATGCGTCCCTGGGCGAATGCCGGTCGCTCGCCATGCTCGCGCCGCATCCGCAGCGAGACCAAGGCTACACGGAGGAGGCGATCACCATCTGTGGCAACGTGGTCGTCGACTACGCTGGCACGACGCAGGCGGAGACAGCTGATTCGCTGCGGGCGTCGCTCCGGCATACGATGGCGGAGAAGGAGTATCTGAACGCGAATCATTACTTCCGCCGCCGACAGTACGACTCGGCCATCATCTATTTCCAGTTCGTGGTCGACTTCTATCCCGAGACCGATCTGGCTCCGCAGGCGCTGCTCGGGATCTTCCGCTCGAACGAGGCGATCGGGTACCAGGACCTCGCCGACACCGCGCGCAACCAGCTGCTGCAGGATTACCCCGACTCGCCGGAGGCAGCCGAGCTCCGCGGGAGCGGCACGACCTCCTGACGCACGACCCGGCCGAGCGGCCTCGCATCGGCCTCTTCGGAGGCACCTTCGATCCGCCCCACGTCGGGCACGCTGCGGTCGCGGCGGATGTGGCCGACGCGCTGCATCTCGACAAGGTCCTCTGGATTCCCGCGGGAGATCCGCCCCACAAGCGTGACTCTCCCGTCAGCCGTCCCGAGATGCGATTGGCGATGGTGCGCGCCGCAGCCGCCGCGGATCCGCGCTTCGAGGTCTCGACGGTGGAGATGGACCGCCCCGGCGCCTCGTACATGGTGGACACGGTGAAGAGCCTGCGGGCCACGTACCCGACGGCGGACCTCTACCTCATCATAGGCGCCGACGAGTTCCGTGCTTTCGCGTCTTGGCGCCGACCGGAGGAGATCGTCGGGCTGGTTCGACTCGCGGTGATGGACCGAGCCGGTGAGTCGGCCGCCACGTTTCGCGACGGAGTGCCCGGTGGAGACGAGGCCGTGTTCGTCCCCGTCCGCCGCGTCGACTGTTCGTCGAGTGACATCCGCGCACGCCGCCGCCGCGGGGAAGACGTCGGCGCCTGGTTGCAGGAGGGCGTGCGCGCGATCATCGAGCGTGAGCGGCTATATTCGGCGTCCTGATCGGGAGTGCCGACCAGGAACAGACCGATGGCCAGGGAATCATGAGGCTGAGCGAACCGGAGCTGCGGAGGTGGGGCCGGCTCATCGGCGAATCGCTGGAAGCTCCCGCCGTGCTCGCGCTCTCGGGTCCGCTCGGCGCTGGCAAGTCGGTGCTCGCCCGCGCCATCGGGGAAGGCGCGGGTGTGCGCGAGGTGATGCCCTCGCCCACCTACACGCTCGTGCAGCGCTATCCCGCCCGGGGGAGTCGACAGCTCGTGCACCTCGACCTCTATCGCCTGGACAAGACCGATGAGCTCTGGGAGCTGGGGTGGGCGCAGCTGCCGGATGAGTCCGACATCGTCGTGATCGAGTGGCCCGAGCGGGCCGGGTCACTGCTTCCGCCCGATCACTGGTCGATCCGTCTCTCGACACCGCCGGGCCAGCCGAACGTGCGGAACGTCGAGGTCGTGCGCGTCGGCGCGCCACCCCCGCTCGCGCCCTTTCCGCTGTCGCCGACGCTGGTCTGATGACTCCTGCTCCCTACTTGGCCTTCGACACCTCGGGCGCGCTCGGGTCGGTGGCGGTCGGCTTCGGTGACGAGGTGCTCGCGAGCGGCGCTCTGGAGGTTCGTCAGGAGCACGCGTCACGCCTCGTGCCCATGATCGACCAGGCCCTGTCGGAGGCCGGTGTCAGGCCGGCCGACCTCGCCGGCATCCTGGTCGGCGAGGGTCCCGGGTCGTTCACCGGCGTGCGCGTCGCAGCCGCCACGGCGAAGGGCCTGGCGCACGCGCTGGGACTGCCCCTGTGGGCTCACCCCAGCTTGGCCGCGGCGGCGCTCGCCGAGGATGCCGGACCTGTGCGCTACGTGTTGTTCGACGCTCGGGCCGATCGCGTCTACGGTGCGTGTTACCGCGTAGGCGCCATGTCGGTCGAGGAGGTGGCCTCGCCGCATGGCGGCACGCTGGGCGAGGTCTTGCGAGGGGAGCTGGCCGCGCAAGCTGTCTTCGTCGGAGACGGTGCACGCCGACACCGCGGCGCGATCGAGCAGGCCGGCTTCAGACTGGGCCCGGGGCCCACCCGCTCGCTGGCCGAGGGACTGCTGCGCCTGCGTGCGCTAGTCGGTGAAGTCTCCCCGGTGAACGTATCCACATGGGAGCCCCGCTACGTGCGTCCCTCGAGCGCCGAGCCCGCTTGGACGCCCTAGCGGACGAGGCAGCGGCCTTCGGGGTGCGTCCGATGCGCGCCGAAGACGTGGACGCAGTGGTGTCGATCGAGACGGAGGCATTCACCAGCCCGTGGCAGCGGGGCACGTTCCTGGAGCTCCTCGGTCGGTCGACCGTCGAGCTGCTCGTCATGGAGCACCGTTCGCTCGGGATCATTGGCTACGCTGTGCTCTGGTGCGTTCTCGACCAAGGCGAGCTGGCGAACCTCGCGATCGTTCCGTCCCTCAGGGGCCAGGGGCTGGGCACCCGGCTGCTGGCGCACGTGCTCGAGACCGCGCGCGGGCGCGGCGTCGAGACGGTCTACCTCGAGGTGCGGGAGTCCAATGCGCCAGCCCTGCAGCTGTACGAGCGCTTCGGCTTCTCCCAGGTCGGGGTTCGGCGTGGGTACTACGACCGCCCGAAGGAAGACGCGCGCATTCTCATGGCGCGACTTTGACCGCTTCTGCTATCCCGGTGGCCCAGACTCGCGGCGATCGTGTGTCATGCCCGACTCGCCCACACTCGGCACTCAGGTTTCCAAGGATCGACCGCGGGAGCGGCTCCGCTCCGTCGGCGCGGCCAACCTCGCGCTCGGTGAGCTGCTCGCGCTGATCGTCGGGAGCGGGAGCGGCGGGCACTCGGCCGCGCGCGTCGGCCAACGGATCCTCGCGGCGGCCGACGGATCGCTGGCGCGGCTCGCCTCCCTCGACATCGCCACGCTCGAGGGCGTCCCGGGGGTGGGCGTGGCAACTGCAGCGCGGGTCCTGGCCGCCCTCGAGCTGGGCCGTCGAGCCGCCGCCGCGACGGTCGAGATCGGTGACCCGATTCGCGGGCCCGCCGACGTCTTCGCCCTCATGGGGCCGCGGCTACGGGACCGGGTCCAGGAGGAGTTCCACGCGCTCCTGCTCAATAGCCGCCACCGGGTGATCCGTGAGGTTTTCGTGACTCGCGGGCTGCTCGACTCGTCCCTGATCCATCCACGGGAGGTGTTCAGGCCGGCCGTCACGGAGGGCGCGGCATCCGTGATCCTGGTGCACAACCACCCGTCGGGAGATCCTACGCCCTCCGCGGAAGACCGGGCGGTCACCCGCCAGCTCGGGGACGCCGGGCGAGCCGTGGGAATCCCGGTCCTGGACCACGTCGTGGTGGGGGCCGGAGCCTATGCATCGCTCGCCGAAGAACTCGACCGCGGCGCGCGGCGGTGACTTCTGCGCCGGTCCCCAAGGGAAACATCTGACGTCAATTCCAAAAAATGCGTTGACCCGGCGCTGGGGCGGCGCCTATCTTCGGTCTGCTTTCCCGGGGCGGAAAGCCCTTGTCCCTATTGCCGAAGGAGCCCGCATGGTTCGCTCGGCCGCGCCGCTACTCGCCTTACTGATTCTGCCAGGTTTCGCTCTCGGGCAGCAGCCCGTGGGCACCCATACGGTCGTCGGTGACGACACGCTTTGGGATCTGGCTGTCCGCTACTATCAGGACCCGTTCCAGTGGCGGGTCATCTACGAGGCGAATCGGGACAGCATCGCCGACCCGAACCTGATTTTCCCGAACGAGGTGTTCGTGATCCCCGGGCTCCCCGGGCAGACGGTCGCGGCTGCGCCCACCGGGCAGACGGCACAGCCGGCCCCCGGCCAACCCGTCGTCGCGCAGCCGGCACCGGACCAACCCGCCGCCGACCAGCCCCCCGCGGACCAACCTGCCGACCAGCCCGTCGACGTCGCGGCCGCCCCCGCGGGTCCGGTCGACTTGGTGCAATTCGGGTTCCGGCAGGCGAGGCCGGCCGAGCAGGTTCGCACGATTTTCCACACGGATACCGCGAGCCAGCGTGCCGCGGTCGTGACGGCCCAGGACATCCCCTACGTGGCCGTCACCCGCGACGCCGTGTATTCGGCGCCCTGGGTCGTACCGCTCGAAACGGATCCCGAGAACGCCGGCTCCATCGCAGGGTTCGCGGCCGAAGGCGCGCGCGCCTCGACGATCCGCATGTTCGATCGGGTTCGGGTGGCCATGCCGACCCCCGCGCGGGTCGGCGCGGAGCTCCAGATCTTCCGCCGGATGCGGACGATCGAACGAGTGGGGGAGGTCATCGTTCCGACCGGCGTGCTGACGGTCTCTACGATCAGTGAGGATGGGGTAATCGGCGTGGTCACGAAGGAATACCAGCGCGTTCAGCCGGTTGACTTCGTGCGACCGGTCCCCAACTACACGATCCGCCACGGGCAGTACGCGGAGGAGATGTCCGGGGGCTCCGAGGCGATGGTGATGGGGTTCTCGGGCCGTCAGGAGCTCAACGACCTAGGCCACGTGGCGTTCCTGGACCTCGGTTCCAACGACGGTGTGGCGATCGGCGACGAGTTCGTGTTGTACGGCTCAGCCCTCGGTACGGCGGAAGGCTCACTCCAGGTGGTCGGCCTCACTCCCACGATGGCGGCGGCGCGCATCACCACCATGGTGGACGACGTCTTTCGCCAGGGTGTCGTGGTGCGGCTGGCCCGAAAGATGCGCTGATGCCACCCGCGAGGATGAGCCGAGTCCTCGCACCGACGCTCCCTACCTAGTCCCCGTCGGCTTCGGCCGGCGGGGATTTCCTTTGATTTCACACCAGCCATCGATGTCTCGAACCAAACAACGCAGGGTCCTGGTCACCGGCGGAGCGGGCTTCATCGGTAGCCACGTCGCCGATGCCTACATGGCCGCAGGCGACGCCGTCTGGATCGTCGACAACCTCTCGTCGGGCAAGCGGGCGAACCTGCCGAAGAAGGCGGAGTTCGTGGAGATGGACATCCGCGCTGAGGACATGCGCAACCTGTTTCGGGAGGTCCGCTTCGACGTCGTGAACCACCACGCGGCCCAGATCGACGTGCGGGTGTCGGTGCTCGATCCGGCCAAGGATGCCGGCATCAACGTCCTCGGGCTGCTGAACCTCACCGAGGCTGCGATTGAAGTCGGCACGAGCCGTTTCGTGTACGTGAGCAGCAGCGGCGTCGTCTACGGTGAACCGGAGCAGGTGCCGACCCCCGAGACCGCGCCCAAGCTTCCCATGTCACCATACGGCGTGACCAAGCTCACCGGTGAGCACTACCTCTACTACTATCGTAAGGTGCGTGGGCTCGAGTACGTGGCGCTCCGCTACTCGAATGTCTTCGGCCCGCGCCAGGACCCGCACGGCGAAGCAGGCGTAGTCGCGATCTTCTGCAATCGCCTCCTCAAGGACGAGGCGCTGACGATCTTCGGCGACGGAGCGCAGACCCGCGACTACGTGTTCGTCCGCGACGTGGTGGCGGCGAACATGCTGGCCTCGAACCTCGCGATGCCGGAAGCCGTGGGACTCGACAGCCGCGCGTTCAACGTCGGCACCGGCGTCGGCACGAGCGTGAACCAGTTGGCGAGCGCCTTGGAGAAAGTCTCGGGGAGGGCGCCAGGCCGCGACCACAAGCCCGAGCGGCCTGGCGAGCTCCGCCACAGCACGCTGGATGCGGGCCTACTGCGTAGCCGCGGATGGGCACCGGCATTCACGCTCGAGCAGGGTCTGAAAGAAACCTTCGACCACATCGCGGCCCAGAGGGCGGGTGCATCCGCATGAGTCTCCATCTGATCCCGATGCTGCAGGCGGGTGCGCCCCCGCAGTCGATCATCGACATGGTGGTGCAGGGGACGCTACTGACCAAGATCGTCCTCGGCATCCTCTTCTTGTTCTCGATGGTGTCGTGGTGGCTGATCTTCCGGAAATCGCGCCAATTCGGCGAAGTGCGCCGTCAGGGCGACAAGTTCCTCCAGCACATGGAGAAAGCACAGCGGCTGGAGGACGCGTACAAGGCGATCCTCGCGCTCCCCGAGTCGCCGTACGGACGGGTGTTCCGGGCAGGCGTGAACTTCTTCAGCGAGCTGCGCCCCGGCGCCCTGCGCGAGAACGCGCCGCCCACGGCCGGGCTCTCGCTCACCCAGCTCGAGGCGTTGCGGCTCGTGCTCGAGAAGGAAGAGGCCGAGGAGCGCGATGCCCTCGCCCAGGGCATCGGCATGCTCGCCGTGATCGGGACGGTGTCGCCGCTCCTGGGGCTCCTCGGCACCGTCATCGGTGTCATGGATGCTTTCCTGGGGATCACGATCTCGGGCTCCAGCAACATCATGTCGGTGGCTCCGGGCATCGCCGAAGCGCTCATCACCACGGTGGCGGGGCTGGTGGTGGCTATTCCCGCGGTCTTCGGGTACAACCACTTCGTGACCAAGCTGAACCTGGTCAGTGGGGAGCTCGAGGGCTTCTCGAGCGAGTTCATCGGCACACTGGCACGTGAGGGCAGGATCTAGGCATGAGCGCGATCGGCACACGGCGGCGCGGCCGCTCGCGGGGCGACCTCCCCGTCAGTGTCGAGATCAACGTCACCAGCCTCGTGGACCTCGCCTTCACGCTGCTCGTGATCTTCATGATCACGGCGCCCATGATGCAGGGCGGCATCGAAGTCGACGTGCCGCGGGCGGACGTCCAGGCGTTGAGCTCCTCGGACAATCCGTTCTTCATCAGCGTGCTGCGGGACGGCCGGATCATCATGGAGGAGACGACGGTGAGCCTCGAGGAGCTCGAGGCCGGCCTCCCCCAACTGCTGTCCGCGGGCACCGTCGAGCGGGTCTTCATCCGGGGCGACTCGCTCGCCCCGTTCGGCCCGGTGCTCCGCGTGATGGCCACGGCGGTCAACAGTGCCGTGCCCTGGTCGCTCGTCGCCGAGCCCTGGAGAGGGGAGCCCTGAGGCAGTCTGATGCGCCGCTTCGACCCTTTCGACCGGCGGGCGATGCTGCTGTCGATCGCGCTGCACGGCGCCCTCTTCGTGGTGGGGTGGGCGGCGTCACTCGATCGGGAGCCGACGATCGAGTTCATCTCCTACGAGATCGATCTCGTATCTCCGCCCCCCGCCGTCGAAGCCGAGGAGTACACGCCGGCGGAGGAGGAGCTGGTGGTCGAGCGACCCCCGCCCCAGCGTCCGCCGGAGCCGGAGCCCCGACCGGAGCCGGAACCGGAGCCGGCGGTCACGGTGGAGACGAGGCAGCCGGAGCCGAGGCCTGCGCCTCCGACTCCGGAGCCCCAACCTTCCGCAGACCCGCGGCCCGCGGCGGGTCCCGAGCCTACCACCGAGCCGCAGCCGACGCGCACAGGCGAGGGCATCGACGTCAGCATGAAAGGGCTGCACCGCGACTACCCAGATTATTACAACAACATCATCCTGCAGATTCAGCGCTGCTTCCGTTGGCGGGACGGCGGAAGCTGGGAAGCCGTGGTCTACTTCTCGATCCAGCGCGACGGCTCCGTGCGGGATCTGCGCTTCGTCAACCGCTCCGGGAACGCGTCCTTCGACTTCGAGGCGATGGGCGCGGTGGAGTGCGCGGGGCAGGGGCGCCTGGGCCCTCTCCCGGAGGATCTGCCGTACGAATCCCAGCCGGTCAACTTCCAGTTCCGTCCGGGCGGCGGGCAGTGAGACGTACCGACCACGGCCGCACGACCGCGAGGAAGACCCTTCCATGAGGCATGCGACGATGAACCGGACTGGTTGGATACCCGCGCTGGTGATGGCCCTGCTGGCAGGTGCGACTGGCCTCCGGGCGCAAGATCAGATTCCCGGCGTCAGCCTCGGCCTCGTCTATTCGACCTCCTACGTACCGACGCTGGCGGTGAAGCCCTTCACGGGGAGCTTCGGGGGTGAGGGGCTCGCGCCGGACGCCGAGGCCATCATCGGTCGCGATCTGCGTGACTCCGATCGTTTCCAGGTGATGGACTCCCTCCCCGCTGGACTCATCGGCGACGGCGTCGACTACCAACTCTGGGACCGCCTCGGCGCAGACTGGCTCGTGAGCGGCCGGCTCGAAGGAGCGGGCGAAGGCTACGTGCTCCTGCTCGAGCTGCACGACGTGGTCTACGGGTCGGTGCGCGAGCAGGGACGCTTCCGCATTCCCAGCTTCTCCAGCCCCGACTTCCGCATGGCCGTGCACCGCGCCTCCGACGAGGTGGTGCGTTGGGCGACGGGCGACCCGGGCATGGCGGCCAGTCGGATCGCGTTCACGATCACCGACGGCGACGGCAACAGCGATGTCTATGTGATCGACTCCGACGGCGAGAACCTCCAGCGCCTCACCGACCACGGATCGATGGTCGCGTCGCCGACGTGGTCGCCGGACGCGCGCAAGATCGCGTTCACCTCGTGGAAGTCAGGATATCCGCGCATCTACGAGCTGGAAGCTGCAACGAAGCATGAGCGCATGCTCGAGCCGGTGCGTGGCGCCGGGGACTACATCACGCCGGCGTACAGCCCGGACGGCTCGACGCTCGCATTCTCGGTGTTGGGTGGGGATGCGCGCAGCGGCATCTTCACGTACGACGTCGAGCGCAACTGCTGCATGGCGTACCTGTCGGGCGGCCCGTGGTATGACTTCTCGCCCACCTTCTCCCCTGACGGACGCTGGCTGGCCTTCAATTCCAATCGCTTCGGAGATCCGGTTCCGCAGGTGATGCTCATGCCAGCCGAGGGCGGGTCGGCCGAGACGCTCTCCCCCTATGAGTATGGCGGAGGCGGGTACTTCACCTCGCCCGACTGGTCGCCGCGGGGGGACTTGGTGGCGTTTCATGGAGCGATCGAGCGGGGGCGGTATCACATCCTGGTGGCGGACTTGGCTCAAGGCGGGCGTGTGCTGCGTCAGCTCACCACCGAGGGGAACAACGAGGATCCCAGCTGGGCCCCAGACGGGCGTCACCTCGTGTTCGTGGGGGAACGCTACTGGGGGTACGGGCTCTTCGTGGTCGACGTGGCGAGTGGGCGGATCCGGGCGATCGTTTCGGGACGCAAAGTCGGTCTGCCGGATTGGTCCCCGGCGCTGACTCCTCGCTAGCGCGACGGGATAGGAGCCCAACGTTGCGCCGTTGGGCCATTTGTCCTATATGGCAACAGGGTTTTTCCGGGAGGGGCAGGGCATTACTTTCGTCTTGCGCGCCGCGGTCGGCGGCCGCCAAGGTGACCACTTTCTGTCCAAAGAGAGGTTCGTGATGATCGTCCGTCGCTTCATTACGCCCGTCGTGGCCGCGATGGTGCTAGCGGGCGCGTGCGGAGGAGATCCGCCGCCGCCGCCGC
>VGVR01000011.1 GCA_016873995.1 Gemmatimonadota bacterium | reverse complement strand
CATCGTACCACGAACCCCGCAGGGTGCGCTCCCCGCCTCCACCCCCACGCCGCGCCTCTCTACCTACTCCGCTCTACCCACAGATTCCACGGTAGAACCCTTCATCTTTCCCTCCCATGTCCGCGTCCGCGTTCGCCTCCCAGGCACGCCCTGCCCCCCGTCGCGGCGCGGTACGCCGTGGTGGGTCGTGTGCTTCGGTGCCGCCGTCCTCGTTCGCGCGGACACGGCGGTACGGATAGGACATCCAAATGGGGCCATCGTGGAGCGCTACGAAGTGCCCCGGATCTTTGTCTACCTCGCCGCTTCCGCCCTGAGCCACATTCCGACCTGCGGCGCCTGCCCCACACCGGGGCGGCTCCAGTCGCAGACTCCCGCGGGAAAGACGCGGCCCAGGCGCGTCCACTGCGCCGCGGTGAACGGGACCGCATAGTCCGCGCGATCGAGCGGTTTCAGGTGGCACTTCACGACGTCGTCCACGACGGGCGCACCTGCCACCAACGCGGGCGCCGAATAGGTCGGGAAGAGCTGGTTGCACTCGCCCGGACCGTCGTAGGTCTGCTCCTCCACGATCTTCCGCCCCTCCGGGGTCCAGCACCCGTCCACGAGTGCGGCGGGGCGGTGCCGCACGATGCGCTCCGGAAGAGGCGCGCCCGAGGAGTCGCCGACGACGGCGGTGAGCCACGCGTCCAGCAGGGCCAGAGACTCGGCCATGGGTCCATTCGCCGCGTCCATTCCGAACGCGCCCCCGCGCGGTGTCACCTGGAAGACGTGGTTGTCGGCGTGACCATTTTGGCGGATCAGCCGCTCCCGGGTGGAGAAGCTGTGGAACTTCATGTGGTTGTCGCCGTTCGGCAGGTTATCCGTGTAGTTCCGATAGTCCAGGATGGCCACGGAGGCGAGCCCGCGCCCGCTGATGATCCGACCGGTGCGGTACGCGAGCGACGTCGCGTCCGGGTCCGCCACGTGGCGCTCAGGCTGCGGTCGGAAGTCGATGTCGAGCCCGCCGATGCCCTCGTTCAGGTCGAGGAACCGGTCTACGTCTATCACACCGTCGTTCAGCACGCTCAGGCCGTACTGAACGCCGACGTTGTCGAGCGGGCGCCGCGCGAATCCGTTCGTGGGATCGCGGCCGTACACGTTCACGGTGTGGTCGTAGATCGTGGCCCGGGCCCCGGTGCGGTTCGTCACCGGATCGTAGCGCGCCTCGGGTGGGAGGACGTCCGGGAAGTCGGCCGTCGGATCCGACCGGCGGGCCATGCCGCTCATGTTCGGAATGTTCGCTCGGTTGCTGAATCCGGAGATCGCGACTTGCTGCTCCTCCGTGAACCGCCCCGGAGCGACTTCGCCGAAGTAGCGCTCGAGCAAGCGCGCGTCCACCGACTTGAACACCGTGCCCGAGGTCATGTCGGGGAACGACAGACCGACCACGAGGCCGTCCAGCAGGCCAGGGTAGTTGTCGGCGATGCCCATCTGCTGGTGCGCCCCGCCGGACGCTCCCCACCCGAGCGTGAAGAGCGGACGTCCGTAGGCCTCGATGAAGCGCTCCTTCACCGCCGTCGTCACCTCGGCGCTCAGGAGCTCGCTGCAGTTGTTCGCGAACACGTTGAGCGTCGACGAGGCCACCGCGTAGCCGAGGGAGAGTTGCGCGACGGGGAGCACGCCCGCCGTTCCCGTTCCCTGGTTGTACCACCCGGGTCGGCATCCCCCGCCATAGGTATAGATGAGCCGGCCGTTCCAGCCGGGGCTCGGGTTCCACGGGGTCGGCTCGGGCGTCCGCGGGTCGTGCAGGATCGCCGTCTCGTAGATGGCCCGGTTCGCAGTACCCGTCTCGATCCGGACCACGAACGGCATGCGCGTTCCGTTCACGGTCAGCCATTCCACGTCGGAGGGGAGCTGCGTGCGGTCCGCGAGCGGAGCCCATGCCCCTCCGCTCGTACGGTACACGTAGTCTACCCGCCGTTCGATGGAGCAGTGCGCGTCGAGCGCCGCACCGAGCGTGCCGCCGGACCGCAGCCGGAAAAGGTGCGTGGTGCAGACGAACGGCTGCTCGTGCGGGCCGGCGAAGATCGGACCCCACGCGGGGTGATTCGTGATCGTGAGCTCCGTCACGTTGGACGAGCCGGCTGCGGAGCGGATGATCAAGCGGTTTTCGCCGAGCTCGAACCCGGTGACGATGCCGAGGAGCTCTCCCGGCCGTCCGGTTCGGAACGACCTCGTGACGTCGGTCCCGTTCCGCTCGACCCGGAGGGTGCGCGGGTCCTCCGTTGCGCGGTAGGCGATACGGACGAGCGCATCCCCTCCCGTCACCATGTCGTTCCGGGAGGAGAGAACCTCGATCGAGACCCGGGAGCTGCCGGACTGCACATGCTCGATCGCGGGTACGAAGTCGTAGCGCTGCGCCGTACGGGAGGCGGCGCGCTGCGCCTCGGCAGCAAAGGGAATGGCCAGGGCGCCGAGGGCCGCGAGCGCGGCCTTCGCTGAGGCGGGCAGGTGGGTCATCGCCCAGACATACGGGGATGCGCACGAAGGGTCAAGAACGGAGGCGCGCCCCCCTTCCCAGAACGATGAGCACGATGCTCGCCATGATGAGCGCCGCGCCGATGGCGGTTTGCGGCGGCAGTTGTTCGTTGCGTATGAGCCCACCGAGGAACACGGCGACGATCGGCGTCACGATGGAGATGGTCATCGCGGTCGTCGATTCCACGTGCGACAGCAGCCAGTAGTAGAGCCAGAACGCGACGATGGTCCCGGGTATCGCGAGATACAGCACGGACCAAATGGCTGTCCAGGTCCAATCGAACGCCCACGGATTGCCTTCGACCGCGACGCCGTACAGAACCAGCGCGGGCAAGCCGCACACCATCTGGCCGCAGGTGAGCATCGCCGGGTGCATGGCGGTTCCTCTGGCCTTCACGAGAATCGACGCGAGCGAGGCGGTGAAGGCGGACGCGAAGACGGCGAGACATCCCCAGAACGCCATGGCGCTCTGCACACGAAGCTGATCGCTGAACACGACGACCACGCCGACGACGCCGAGACCGACGGCGATGATCTTGTTCGGGGTGATGCGTTCGTTCGGTAGGAGGATCCACGCGAAGATCAAGCCGAACAGGGTGATGTTCGCCTGCATGACCGCCGCGAGTCCCGACGTGATGTGCTGCTCGGCCCAGAAGACGAGGCTGTAGTTGAGTGAGAACTGCAGGAGTCCGGTCACCGCCAACAGGCGCCACTCTCCCACTGATTTGGGGAGCGGGATCTTCTGCACGAGCAGTACGACGGACAGGACCGCGCTGGCAATCGCGAACCGAATCCACGCGTAGCTGATCGGCGGGAGGTCGTCGAGTCCGATCTTGATGACGATCCAGGTCGAGCCCCAGATCAGGCAGAGGACGACCCAGACGACGGCTTTGAGCGACGCCACGGCTTGCTCTCGAGGTTTCCTGGAGCGGTAACTCTAACAGCCCGCCGCCCTGCTGGTGGTTCCTCCTCGAGCAGTAGTCCCGCGTTCGACTTAAGTTTCGTGCGCGATCCGGACCCACCGTTCGGCCCTAGCCCCTGAGGTTCTCGTGCGCCACGCACGCGTCGCCCCCGCCGCGGTAGCTGCCCTCGCCCTCGCGCTCATCCCCGCCGCGGCCGCGCCGCAGGCGCTCACGAGCCTGTCGTCGCTCCGCGTGCGCTACAACACTCAGAAGGCCACGGTACGACCGGCGGGTGAGCTGCGAGAGCAGATCGACGAGCTCGACCGGGAGATCGCCGAGGCGACGCGCGCGGGCAACACGGGCGAGCTCCGTAAGCTGCTCGCCAAGGGCCCGGTGCTGCTCGCGGGGCGGGCGTGGTCGGACTCGCTCGAGTACTCGACGTCGCTGCTGCTGCGCACGGACCGCGTGGTGGTGGATCCGGCGCGCCCCTGGACCGTGCGGTTGGAGCAGATGTACCGCCCTGGCGTCGAGCTCGCGGGGCCGCTTTCGGGGCGCGCGGTCCTCCGCCGACCCGCAGCGCCTCAGGCGGGGGCGAATGTCGGGGCTGCGGTCACGATCAAGGACCTCGGCGCCTTCGATGGCGTGACACGAGACCTCCGCGAGTCGCCCCGCTTCCTCGACCTCGACCTCTCCGGCGTGCCCGACGGCACCTATCAGCTCGCGGTGTCCGTATCGCAAGGTGGGCACGTGGTCGGCTCGACGGCCTTGCAGGTGGCGGTGCGCTCGGGCCTCGACGCTTCGATTGCACGCCTCGAGCGGGGAGCGGCTTCGGCGCCGCACTCCGTGCGGGCCGACATTCTCTATCCGGTCGACCGCATGCGGCTGGTGAACCGGGGGCAGCTGGAGCTGCGCACGTTCGACCCCGCCGGCGACTTCACTGCGGCGGAGGAGGTGCTCGCCGCGAGCGCCTCGGGGCGCGATCCGTACGTCGGCAGAACCGGGGACTTCAAGCGCCACTATCTGCTCGAGTCGGCGGGCGAGATCATGCCGTACCGGATGTACGTTCCGACCGGGTACGACGCCTCCCGCCCGATGCCGCTCATCGTCGCGCTGCACGGCCTCGGCGGCACGGAGGACTCCTTCTTCACGGGATACGACCGGCTGATGCCGCGTCTGGCAGAGGAGCGTGGGTACCTGGTGGCGGCGCCGCTCGGCTACCGGGTCGACGGCTCCTACGGGTGGGGGCTCGGCACTCCGCCCGCCGACCCCACGACCCGCTCGATCCAGGAGCGCAGCGAGGAGGACGTGATGCGCGTCCTCGAGGCAGTGCGCCGGGACTACAACGTCGACCCGGACCGCATCTATCTCATGGGGCACTCGATGGGGGCGATCGGCACCTGGCGTATCGGGCCGAAGTACCCGGATCTCTGGGCCGCCCTCGGAGCTTTCGCCGGCGCCGGACAGCCCGCGACGCTCGATCGGATCCGAGATCTGCCGCAGTTCGTCGTCCATGGCGATGCCGACCCGACGGTGAACGTGTCCGGGTCCCGCGGCATGGTGGCTCGCATGCGCGAGTTGGGGACTCCGTTCGAGTACATCGAGGTGCCGGGCGGGGGTCACAGTGACGTAGTCGCGCCGCGTCTGGCGGAGATGTTCGACTTCTTCGCCGAGCACGCGAGGCGGCGCTGACAGACGGGCTGAGCTGGCGGCTGATACCGGCGCTCGGGTTTACCATTCTGACACGGCCGAGCTGACTCATCTTGGAGTGGATGATGTACGTTCCCCCCCCGATATCGCGTCACCGACGATCAGGAGGTCGACCGGTTCCTCAGGGCCCACGGGTTCGCTACGCTCGTGAGCAACGGACGGGATGGCCTGATGGCGACGCACGTGCCCATCGAGCTGAGCTACGATGCGGGGCGCACGCGGTACCTGCGCGGCCACCTCTCGAAGGCGAACCCGCAGTGGAAGCAGCTGCAGGAGTCCGAGCAGGCAATGGCGGTCTTCCTTGGTCCCCATACGTACATCAGCCCCACGTGGTACGATCAGCCGAACGTTCCCACCTGGAATTACCAGGCTGTGCATTGCCATGGTGTTGCGCGGATCGTCACAGCGCCTGATGAGATGGTGGCGTCGCTGCGCGCGCTCTCGGATCACTACGAGCCGCCGACCGACCCCCCGCCGCGCTTCGACTTTTACGAGATGCCGAGCGCACTCAGGGACTCGGAGCTGAAAGGCATCGTCGGGTTCGAGCTGCGGGTCACGCGCGTCGATGCCGCCTTCAAGCTGAGTCAGAACCGCCACAACGCGGATAGAGATCGCATCGTAGCTGCGTTGCAGGCTCGGGGAGACGAAGCGTCAAGGGACATCGCTGCTGCGATGCTGCGATTCGGAACCTCATCCTGAAGCGATGTCCACCGCCATGCTCCCGCAACGTGACGGAACCGGCCTTCCATGAGCAAAGTCCTCCTCGTCGGTGTGCCGCTCGATCTCGGTGGGAACCGCCGCGGGGTCGACATGGGGCCGAGTGCGCTCCGCATCACGGGCCTCGCCGAGCGCATACGCGCGCTCGGCCACGACGTGATCGACTCCGGCGATGTCGCGGTGCCGTTGCCGGAGCTCTGCGACATCGGCCATGCCAACCAGAAGTACTCCGGGCCCATCGCTGCGGTATGTGAGGACCTCTGCGAGCGCGTCTACGCCGGCCTCGGCCAAGGCCGCCTGCCGGTGACGATCGGGGGCGACCACTCCGTGGCGATGGGGTCGGTCGCCGGCGTGGCACGCCACTTCCGGGAGCGCGAACGCCGGCTCGGCCTGCTCCGGTTCGATGCCCACGGCGACATGAATACGCCCGCCTCGACGAACAGCGGCAACGTGCACGGGATGTCGCTCGCGCACCTGCTCGGACTGGGCGATGAGCGCCTCGCGTCCGTGGGCGGATTTCGGGGTAAGGTGCGGGCCGAGAGCGTGGCGTTGATCGGAGTGCGGGATCTCGACGACCGGGAAAAGAAGCTCGTAGCCGACAGCGGCGTACGTGTCTTCACCATGAAGGACATCGATCAGCGCGGCGTGTCGAGCGTCACGCAAGAGGCGATCGACACCGCGGCGCGCGGGACCGATGGAATCCACGTCAGCCTCGACATCGATGTCGTCGATCCGTCGCTTGCGGCGGGCGTGGGGACGCCGAAGAAGGGTGGCCTGACGTATCGCGAGGCCCACCTGTGCTTGGAGATGGTGGCGGACTCGAAGCGGCTCGCGGGCATCGACCTCGTGGAGGTGAACCCGATCCTGGACGTCCGCAACGCGACGGCGGAGCTCGGCACCGAGCTGCTGCTGTCGGCGCTAGGGAAGAGGATCTACTGAGCGGCCGGTGCGCGATGCCTGAGGAATGGTGCTGCCGCGATTCGTGAAGCGTTACGACGAAGTCTACTTCACGCGTTGGTATGGTCGGCGGGGCGGTGTCATCGACGACGACCTGATCGTCCGGCGGGCCCGGCTCGCGCTCGCGGCCGCCGAGTACGTTCTCGAACGCCCCGTTCGATCAGTGCTCGACGTCGGATGTGGGGAGGGCCGCTGGCGCGCACCGCTAAAACGCGCCCGCCCCGGTCTCACGTACCAGGGGATCGAGCGAAGCCAATACGTGGTCCGCCGCTTCGGCCGCCGCCGCAACATCCGGCACGGCGCGCTCGGCACGTTGGGACAGCTGCGCCTCCGGCGGTCCTACGATCTCGTCGTCTGCTCGGATGTCCTCCACTACGTCCCCATCGACGACGTGCGGAAGGGTCTGGCGGCGCTGCGGCGCGTGGCGGGCGGACTTCTCTGGCTGGATGCGTTCACCGCCGAGGACGACTTCGTCGGGGACCGGGAGGGATGGCAGCCGCGGAGCGAGCGGGCCTGGCGACGCATCTTCACGGACGCCGGGCTCGTTTCCTGTGGGCTGAACTGCTGGGTGCCGCGCGCGTCGGAGTGGCGGCTGGCGGCGCTCGAGCAAGGGTAGCTGGTGGCGATCTCCGGGTCGGTGACCGGGAGGGTTCCTTGAGTTCGCGGGACGAACTGACCCGCAGTCGCAGCTGCGCTACATCCGTCCCGTGGCTCTGAGCTTCGCGGCCGTCGCGCAGTACCGGACCACGTCGAAGTAGTCCTGGACGGCCTCCGCGCCGATGTCGTAGGGGTTGTGGACATCGCTCCCGCGCCGATTCGCGGCGGTGTGCGACCGGAAGTAGCCCAGGTCGAACTCGGTGTGGTTGGACATGAGCGCGGTGGCGCCGTACGCATTCGCAGCCTGTGCGAATTTCGCGGACGAAGCGATGTACTGGTCGTAGTACGCCGCATCGGCGTTGAACGGGATCGCGGTACCGCCGACGTACGCGACCCGGATGGGCCGCCCGCGGTCCTCGAACTCGAACAGGAACGAGAGGGTGCCGGGCGTGTGCCCTGTCATGGTGACGACGCGCACGGAGACGTCGCCGTCTCCGACCGAGACCACGCGCCCGTCGGCACCGTCGTTCTCGACGCCGCGTCGCACCGCGCCTTCGGCTCCGCGCGCCAGTACCGACGGCCAGTCCCCTTCGCCGTACACGATGGCCACGCCGGGGATCACGTCCTGGAGGTACTTCACGCCTCCGTCGTGGTCGCCGTGGGCGTGCGACAAGATCACGTAGCGGACGCGGTTGGGATCGAGGCCCATGTTCCGCAGGCCCCCGATGATCTCGTCCGGCGTCGCGTAGTCGAAGAGCGCATCGATGAGGATGATGTCGCCGCTCTCGGCCACGAGAGCGAACGAGTTGTGATCCTGTGTGCCGAGGAAGTAGAGGTTGTCACCGACCCGCGCGGGCTCCGCATACCAAGTCTCTCGCGGCGGGCCGCCTGCGCGACCGCCACCACCGCCGCCACCTCGACCGCGCCCACCGGGGGTCGGTGGCGGGGGCGGGATGCAGAGCCGCATGAACGTGCCCGGAAATTCGGTGCCAGCCGCGGCCTTCGCGGCGGCCTGCAGCCCCTCCACGGTCGTGGGCATCGCGGCCTGCTGCGCCGCGGCCGGTGCGGCACCGAGACCTACGCACATTCCCAGGATGCCGATCGGGCTCGTCGACCTCATGACTCCTCCACTCAGGGCTTGGTGCCGCTATCGCTCGCGACGCGGCGGTGAAGCTAGGGTGCGATGAGTGCCCGCGCGACGGCATGTTCCCGTCGAGTGGGCAGGAGTCGACGTCGCCCCGCGCCGGCGCGGCACGTGGGCAATGTCCTCGCCCGCCGCACCCGACGCGCGGTGTCGAACCCGAGCTCGGGTGCGCCGCCGGGGAGGTCGCGCCGTGATACCTTGTCCGCGAGGGTCGCTCCCTCGGTAGTCGGCCCTCGCTCCAGAGACCCGCACGGAGGAGGTCAGCATGAACGGACGCACCATAGTCGGAGTGGCGGGGATTGCGACTGCGGCAGCCGTCGGCATCAGCAACGCCGCTCGCCGCAACGATGCGGGCGAGATCACGGAGGCGGGGGCGGTCAGCGCGTTCGAGGTGCGGGTCGGAGATTGCTTCGACGACGGCGCCTTCGAGAACACCGAGGTGCAGGAGCTTCCCGCGATCCCGTGCTCGCAGCCCCACGACAACGAGATCTATGCCACCTTCGACATCCCGGGCGAGTGGCCGGGCGTCGAGCGGATCGGGGAGCTGGCCGGTGAGGGGTGCCTGGACCGCTTCGCGGCAGCTATCGGCAAGGCCTACGAGGACTCGGAGATCGACTTGACGACGATCTATCCGACCGAGGGGTCGTGGAATCAGCGGAGCGACCGTGAGGTGATCTGTGTCGCCTACCACGTGGACCAGGAGAAGCTCACGGGCTCGGTGTTGGGCAGCGGTCGCTGAAGCGGGGGGCGGCCAGAGGGCAAGGCCCCGAACGGGTGCGGCCGTGACGCCGCGCACCGACCCTACTTCAATACGTCGCTGGCAAGGGCTTCCGCGATCAGCCGATCGGCGTCGTCCTGCAGGAGGTAGCGTCCGCGCACGAGTCGCTCCGCGGCGGCGCGCACTAACGCGACGTACCGCTCGTGCGTCCCGTAGCGCTCCTCGAGCGACGGTCGCGGATCACCTGCGGCCAGCCGGTCGGCCCGGGAGCGCGCGAAGGGGATGAAGGATCCGGCGTTGGTGAGAATCCCGCCCTCGAAGAACCCGCTCGGGACGGTGTTCCAGCCGGTGTACGTGCCGAGAGGCACCTGGTGCAGCACGCTCGCTACGCCGGCGACCTCGTTGCCATCGGCGTCCACCTTCATCACGAGGGTCGGGAGCACGCGCCGGACAACTGGAGGCTGCAGCGTGATCACTCCCGACACGTCCCTGTAGTCGAACTCGCTACCGAAGTCGTAGTCGTAGAGCGGATTCAGGATGCCGTCCGGGAGCGGCACTCCGGGGATCGCCGGAAACCCCATCGCTGCGCGGGTCGGCGAGACCAGCTCGCCCCGATCCAGTCGAGGGTATTGGCTCGGTGGGGGCAGCGTGCCGCTCACGACCCAGTCGACCAATGCGGCGCGGAGCGCCCGCAGGGACTCGTTGGATGAATTGGGATTCGAGGGCAGCCCGCAGCAGTCGTCCAGCTCGGGGTCGGCATCGAATCCGCCCGGACCTCCGCCGTGCCTCACACCAGGGAAGACATAGCGGCGGACGTTCGGGGGAAGCGGGATGTCTCGGTCGGCGCTGGTGCCCACTAGGGTGGGAGAGGCCCGCTGGTTGAAGAACTCCGCGGAGCCGAACGTTTCGACGACCTTCGGGCAGGTGCCTGTGGCGGTGCAGCGATCCAGAATCGAGGCGGCCGGGTGCCCGCGCGCCTGGTCCTCGTAGGAGGACCACCAGACGACGCCCTCAATGCCGGCGTCGTACATCTGGGCGCCGCCGCTCGGAGCCGCGAAGCGGAT
Source organism: Gemmatimonadota bacterium (assembly GCA_016873995.1). Taxonomy (GTDB): domain Bacteria; phylum Gemmatimonadota; class Gemmatimonadetes; order Longimicrobiales; family Gaopeijiaceae; genus UBA2982. The sequence continues at coordinate 75,911 of VGVR01000011.1, read as the reverse complement.
GTTCATCGCCAGCAGCCGAGCGGCGATGTTCGGGTTGCTGCCGTCGAAGACGATGCGACCGGCCAGATCCTGATTGAAGCCCAGTCGAATGAACGCCCGCAGATAGGTTCCGGACTGCGAGTTGCCGAAGCTCACCGTCGAAGTGATGCTGCTCGCGATGGGGTTGGTCGCCGCGCCCGAGGTCTGTGCGCCGTAGCGCAGGTGCGAGATCAGGTCCCTCGTGGCCGCGAAGCCGATGCCGAGCACCTCGGGATCCTTGGCCGTGTACACCAGCTCGTACAAGTAGGCCGGATCAAACCCGTCCTTCACGCACACTTTCCTCGGATCGGGTCTGCCGGGAAACGCAGTCTGACCGCAGTCCGCAAAGGCCCAGTCCGAGCTGCGCAGCGGGACGACCGGGCCGCTCTCGGACGCGCGCCGGGTGAGTGTCGCTTCGTGGGTGTCGAGGTTGGCCGGATCGGCGGTGCCGGCGACTCCGCCCCGCAGAATCGGCAGGGTCTTCGTGCCCGGAGCCATGTCGCTGAAGCGGGCCAGCACCGGCCCCGTGATGCTCGAGCCGTCGGAGTTCTTGGCCACCGGGACAGAGAGCGTTTCGGTCCCCGCGGCCGGATCGAGATCGCCCTGCCATCCGCTCGCGACGAGCACATGGCCGCGCGCCCTCGCATCGACCACGAACGCGTCTCGCGTCAGGTCGATCCGGCCGCGATTCGGGACGAAGTAGAGCAGGACGCCGCTCGCCCTCGTCATGTCTGCCGGCTTCAGGATCGTGAACGTCGCCGCATACTCGACCATCCCGCGCGCGTTGCGCGGCGCGAGCTCGAGGTCCGTGATGATGGCGTTGAGCGGATGGTGCGGATCGAGCTCTCCGTAGGCGTGGCCCGTGAGCCGTTCGTAGCCGTCGTGCCCGAGCGGCTCGGTGCGCTCGACCGCCAGGCGCGTGAGCTGCGCGTATGCTGGGAGCTTGAGGAGGAGCAGGGATAGCGAGGCGGCGAAGGCCGCGCGCAGGGCTGACCTCAGGGCTGACATGGACATCTCGAGGCTCCCGCGAAAGACGGAGACGTCCACGCATAGGAGCCTGATCGAGCGCCCGGGGCAAGGGGAGGCCAGCGCGGCGTTCGGGCGATCTGCTCCCCCTACGTCCGTCCGTCCTCCAGCTCCAGCTCCCGCATATCCGCCGACAGCACCCCTGTGGCCACCGCGATGAGTACCGTCATCGCGCCTCCGAACACGACAGCCGGCACGGTGCCCATGAGCCTCGCGGTCACGCCGCTCTCGAAGGCGCCCAGCTCGTTGGAGGAGCCGACGAACATGGAGTTCACGGCGGATACTCTGCCGCGCATGGCATCGGGCGTGCGGAGCTGCAGGATGGTTTGCCGAATCACCACGCTGATGCCGTCCGCGATGCCGCTCACGAAGAGAGCCATCAGTGACAGCCAAAACGTCGTGGACAATCCGAACACGATGATGCACACGCCGAAGACCAGCACGGACCCGAGCAACTTCAGGCCCGCGCGATGGTTCAGCGGGAAGTGTGCGACGGTCAGCATGACGGCGAACGATCCGACCGCGGGGGCCGCGCGCAGCGCGCCGAAACCTGTCGACCCCACGTCCAGGATGTCCTGCGCGAAGATCGGCAACATCGCCACGGCACCGCCGAAGAGCACGGCGAACATGTCGAGCGACAGCGCCCCCAGCACCTCCTTGGTGCGGTAGACGAACAGGAGCCCTTCCTTCAGGCTGTCGCGAATCGACTCACGCTCCGGCACCGAGGGAGTCGCCTTCGGCGCGATACGGCTCAACAGGAGCATCGCGCTGAGGGCGCAGCCGGCAACCGCGAGCAGCGACCAGTGCACGCCGAGCCAAGCCACGGCCACGCCCCCCAGGGCCGGGCCGAGAACCGCGCCCATCTGCCAGGCGCCGCTGCTCCACGTCGCGGCGTTCGCATAGAGCGTCCTCGGGATGAGCTGCCCGAAGAGCGCGAACACCGTCGGCCCCAAGAAGGCGCGCACCACGCCCCCGCAGAACACCAGCAGGTAGATCAGCGCCACCGTGATCTGGACGGAGAGGCGCTCCTGCAGCCTCGGCCACGTGAGCAGAAAGAGCCCTGTGCTGATGACGAGGAAGCCCGCCACCGTCTTGAGCAGAAGCGCTCGCTTCTCCAATCGGTCCACGTAGTGGCCCGCCAGCAGCGCCAGCGAGAGTGCGGGAATCACTTCGGCGAGGCCGATGAGTCCCAAGGAGAGAGGATCTCGGGTGAGCGTGTAGACCTCCCACTCGATGACGATGAACTGCATCGCCCACGCGAAGACGAGCAGGAAGCGCACGGCCAGGAAGAAGCGGAACTCCTGGACCCGCAGGGCTGCGTAGGGGTCGACTCGGCTCATGAGGACGGGAACGATGGAGGGCAGCGCCGAAAAGCGCGACGGTGCTGTGAAGCTCAGGTCCGGTCTATGACTTGACTAAGTCCATTAGTCTAGTCATGATGGGGCATGGCGAAGACGGTGAACATTCACGAGGCGAAGACCCACCTGTCGCGGCTGGTACGCCGTGCCCAAGCCGGAGAGGAGATCGTGATTGCCCGGGGCGGAAAGGCCGTGGCGCGCCTGGTGCCGATGGACTCGACAGTTGGTCGGGCTCTCGGTCGGGACCGTGGGCTGTTCCTGGTTCCCGAGGATTTCAACGATCCGCTGGAGCCGACCGTGCTCGAGGACTTCGGCGCGTGAGGGTCCTGCTGGATACCCACGTCTGGCTCTGGATGCAGGCCGAGCCGGAGCGGCTGGGGATTCGAGCTCGATCGCTCATCGACGACGAGCACACCGAGCTGCTGCTTTCGGCGGCTTCCGTCTGGGAGATCGCGATCAAGGTGCGGAGCGGTACGCTGACTCTGCCCGAGCCGGTGTCCAGGTACGTTCCGTCCCGGATGCAGTCCAGCGGCGTCCTCCCGCTCGCCGTGAGCCATGCCCACGCCGCTTCCGTCGCCGACCTGCCGGACCACCACCGAGATCCCTTCGACCGGCTGCTCGTCGCGCAGGCCCTGGACGAAGGTGTCGCGATTCTCAGCTCCGATACGCAGCTCGACGCCTACGACGCGGAGCGGATCGCGGCTTCGTAACGCGGCGACCGGCCGCTTGCCCCCCTTCGCGACCGCCCCGCACTTTCCGCGCGAACGTCGACCACACGCGGCGACGACCTCATTCACTGGCGCACATCATGATCAAGAACAGACTCGCTTCCGTCGCCATGCCAGTCGCGGCCGTGCTCGCGCTTGCAGGGCAGGCTCACGCCCAGCGGCCCGAGTCGTCCGAGGCGCTCGGCGTGAGCCCCGGCGAGCTGGTCATCGACCCGCCCACGCTCATCAACCTCGGCTTCGAGTGGCTGATCCAAGGAGACGCCAACCGCAACGCGTCGGTGGCGGTCTCCTATCGGAAGGTGGGGGATGCGGCGTGGCTGACCGGGATGCCGCTCCTGCGCCTGCACCACGAGCGCGTGGAGCAGGAGGATGCCTTCGCGCTCGAGCTGCCCAACATGTTCGCGGGGAGTATCCTCGACCTCGAGCCGGGCACCGCCTACGAGGTGCGCCTCGAGATATCGGACCCGGACGGCATCGACCGAATCTTCGGCGCTTCCTCGCGGACCGTGACGGTCAGCACGCGGCCGGAGCCGATGCCCGCGGAAGGCGGCAGCGTCTATCACGTCTACCCGGTAGGCTATACGGGGCCGCGCGAGGAGCCGTCCTTCACAGGGCTGATGTGCGCGTACAACTACCGCTGCGGCGCGGGAGACACGGCACCGGGAGGGCGGCCGCGTGCCAAGCCCGGCGACGTCTTCCTCATGCACGCGGGGACGTACGCGTATCAGTACGAGTACTACGCGAACCAGACGACGATCAACGCGACTGCCACGTTCGAGGGCACGTATTACCTGCTCGCCGACGGCACGGCCGAGCGTCCGATTGTGATCAAGGCGGCCGGCGACGGCGAAGTCATCATCGACGGGCGCGGCAACTTCAACCTCTTCAACGTGAAGGCGGCCGACTACAACTACTTCGAGGGGATCACGTTTAGGAACACGGACATCGCCATCTGGGCGGGCACGCAGCTCATCGTGGGGTCCAAGGGACTCACCGTGAAGAACTGCCGCTTCGAGCAGGTGGGTATGGGCGTGTTCACCAACTACTCGGGATCGAGCGACTTCTACATCGCCGACAACGTGTTCCTGGGTCGCAACGACCCCGATCACCTCATCGGCTGGAACGGCCAGTTCTGGGAGCAGTTCGACGGCGTGGACGGGCAGGAATTTCCCCCCGTCATGTACTCGTACAACGCGGTCCGCGTGTATGGTCCCGGTCACGTCATCGCGTACGACTACGTGGCGGACTTCCACGACGGCATCGACACGGACTTCTACGGGATGCCCGACGGCTCGCACGCGCACGAGGGGCCGAGCTATCCACCTCGCGAGTATTGGAACCGGCGGCCGAACTCGATCGACATCTACAACAACTACATCACGAACGCGCACGACAACTCGATCGAGATGGACGGCAGCATGCACAACGGCCGCGTGATGCGGAACGTGCTGATCAATTCGGCGTCGCACCCCATGTCGACGCAGCCGTCGGTCGGCGGCCCGATCTACTTCATCAGGAACATCGTCTATCACGCGCCGGGCGGATCCACGCGCGCGTCGGCGAACTCTCCGGGCGTGATCTACTACCACAACACGGTCACGAGCGAGACGACACCCGGGTCCGTGTCCAACTCGCACTGGCGGAACAACCTGATGCTCGGGCAGGGCAACGCGCCCGCCATCTTCACCATGAACACGAGCACGAACTACACGTCCTCCGACTACAACGGCTTCCGGCCGAATCCGGGACAGACGCCCGCGTTCCAGTGGAACTCGCCGCCCGCCCCGAACATCCGCGCGGGAACGGTCACGCTGCAGGGTCCCGCGGGCGGCGCCGGCGGCAGCCAGCGTCGCGGTTATGCCACGCTCCAGGAGTATCAGAGCGCGACCGGTCAGGACCGGAACAACGTGCTGGTGGACTACGACGTCTTCGTGAACGTACCGCAACTCGATCGTGACCCGAGCAGGGTGCAGCGGCTGTAGCGGTTCGAGGACCTCGACTTCCGTTTGCGGCCCGGCTCGGCGGCAATCGACCGCGGCGTCGTGATCCCGAACGTGAACGATGGGTTTGCGGGCCGTGCGCCCGACCTGGGTGCCCTGGAGGCGGGGCAGCCGCTGCCGGTGTACGGGCCGCGGCCGCGGACCTAGCTCTGGTGGCGTGGGCGCCCCTTCAACAGGCAGGGGCGCCGGGGTGTCGTTCTTCATTGACAGGGACCGTGTCCTCGCGTTGGTTTCGTGCCGGGGACGCATCCGTTTCTAGGGAAGTCGTGAGACACTCCGCTCTTCATCGCATCGCCGTCGGGCTGGTGGCGGCCTTCGTCATGCTCGGTGGCGCGGAGCATTGGTTTGGCTTCGACCCCTGCCCCCACCATGAAGGGGCGTTCTTCGTCGAAGCCGCGGAGTCGGCGAGTGGCGGGCACCACGCCCACCACGGTGGCTCGGCGGATGCGTCCGAATCGGACTCCGAAGGCCACGGACCGTGCGACTGCGTGGGTCCGTGCGCGACGCCCTCGCCGACCGCGCTCCCGGCTACCGCATCCTTTGCGGCCTGGGGCACGTTGGAGCGCGTCGAGGTCGCCGCGGCTCCTCTGCCCGCCGTCGTTCCGCAGCAACCGGTACCGTACCGCCTTCCCTACGCGCACGCGCCGCCCTTCCTCGGCTGATCTCGTGGCGCACGCCTGACGGCGTTGCGCACGGCGCAGTGTCCAACGCGCGTCCCCACGCCTCGTGTGGTGGGCCGCGCTCATCAGCCAATCCGTTCAGGGAGGGTTCATGTTGGGTATTCATAGTGGTGAACGAGACGTTTCGTGGCGCCAGCTCCGACTGGCCATCGCCATAGTCGTCTTTCTGCTGGCAGTGACAGTCACGGCGGGCGCCGCGCAGCAGGCGTCCAGCATCAGCGGGCTCGTGTCGGACTACACGGGCGCCGGCGTCGCGGGCGTGACCGTGGAGATCGTCGGCGCTCCGGGCACGGCCCGTACGTCCGCGACCGATGGTGCCGGCCGCTATCGTTTCGCCGGCCTATCCGCGGGTGAGTATGCGCTTCGGGTCACCGCTCCGGGGTACCTGCCGATCGAGCGTGGGGTGACCGTCGGTGCCTCGGCCTCGGTCGTGGCCGACGTCGAGCTCGAAGTCCTGGTGATCGACGGCATCGACGTGAGCGCGGCCCAGGTGAGGGCCGAGATCGATGCGCAGCGTGCGCTGACGCCGGGTGGCGTCACGGTAGTGGAAGCCGAAGAGTTGGTGCGTCGGCCCGTCAACGGCCTCGCCGACATGCTGCGCTACGTTCCCGGCGTCTGGGCGGAGAGCAGCGCAGGCTCGGACGAGCTGTTCTTCTCGAGCCGCGGCTCCAATCTGGACGCGGTCGACTACGACCGGAACGGCGTCAAGATGTTGCAGGACGGGTTGCCCGTCACCGCGGCCGACGGCAACAACCACAACCGTGTGGTCGATCCGCTCAGCGTGCGCTACGCGGTGGTGGCACGCGGGGCCAACGCGCTGACGTACGGCGCGAGCACACTGGGCGGCGCCATTGACGTCATTTCGCCCACCGCGCGCAACACCCCGCCGCTGTCGGTCACGATCAACAGCGGCGCTTATGGTCCCTTCAATGGCCGCGCTACGGTCGGTGCCGCGGGGGAGGCGCTCGACGGGCTGGTGACCGTGGAGGGGCGCAGGTGGGACGGTTACCGCGACCACTCTCGCCTGGAGCGCTGGGGCGTGTACGCCAACGCTGGATGGCTGGCGTCTGAGCGGGTCGACGTCCGCGTGTTCGGGACGTACCTGGACTATTCGGTCCTGCTTCCCGATGCGCTCACGCGCGCCGAGGTGGCCGCCGACCCCAACCAGGCGAGCAGCGTCGCACTCGGCGGCAATTACGGGAAGGACCTCATCACCGGACGCGTCGCGACCCGCCTGACGTGGACGCCGGGGCCGAACCAGTCGTTGATGGCAGGCCTGTCGTACGAAGAGCAGGCGCTCTATCACCCGATCGTCGACCGCATCATGGTCGACTTCGACGGACCGGGGCCGAACCCACCCGTCGAGGTGTTCAGCCTCCTGGTCGACACCGACCACCGCGACCTCGGCGGAGTGGTGCGCTACAACCAGGTAGTCGGCGCGCACGACTTACTCATGGGCGTCAACTACGGCTCGGGCACCGTCGAAGGCGGCAACTACCGCAACCTCGGCGGCCAGCCCAACGGCGTCGCGCAATACGTCGACAACCGCGCGAGGGGTCTCGAGGCGTACTTGATGGACCGCTGGCGCCTGTCCGATCGGTGGACGTTCGTCTTCGGTGCGCAGTACGTCGGCGCGGCGCGTGACGTGCGCACGACCGACGCGGGGAGCGGCACGCTGAGCAACCCGAAGCGGGACTACAACGCATTCAACCCACGCGCAGGGATCATCGCCTCGCTTTCTTCGACGCTCGAGGCGTATGGCAACGTCAGTCGCCTGTTCGAGGCGCCGACCACGTACCAGATGGAGGACAACGTCCTGGGCAGCGGCGCCACACTCGATCCGATGTCGGGCAACGTGGCCGAGATCGGCCTCCGGTCCACCGGCACGCCGTCGGGCGATACTCAGTGGAGCTGGGACGTCGCCGCGTTCTACGCGCAGGTCAGCGACGAAATCCTCTCCATCGACGACCCGGGCGCGCCGGGGAACAGCCTGACGACTAACGTGGACAAGACCGTGCACGCCGGCATCGAGGCGTTCAGCAGCGTGAGCGTCGCGGTCGGCGACCGTCACCGCATCGACCCCCTGGTGAGCCTCACGCTCAACCATTTTCGCTTCGTCGTCGACGACGTGTACGGCGATAACGCTCTGCCGGCTGCACCGAAGGTAGCAGCACGCGCCGAGATGATGTACCGACGCGCCGGCGGCGCGTACGCCGGGCCCACGCTCGACTACGTGGGGGACCGGTTCGCGGACTTCAACAACACGTATACGGTGGACGGCCACGTGCTGATGGGCCTGCGCGCGGGTTGGTCCACGGAGCGATGGGAGCTCTTCGGCGAGGTACGCAACCTGTTCGACGCAGGCTACACGGCCACCGTGCGCGTCTTCGACGTGGCCGCGACGGGTGCGCGCGCACTGTATCCGGGCTCGCCGCGGTCGGTCTACGTCGGCGCGCGGTTTGCGTACTAGGCGCCGAGTCGAGCGAGGGCGACGGACGACGCGGGCGGTGGAGGTCTCCGCCCGCGTCGCTCCGAGCCACAAGCAAACGCATTCATTGATGGAGGATCGCATGTCCGAAGCTCCCACGTCCGCCGTCTATCGCGCCGTCTGGCGGTGGCACTTCTATGCAGGGCTGCTCGTGCTGCCGGTGCTGGTCATGCTGGCGCTTACCGGCGCGACGTATCTGTTCGCCCCGGAGATCGATGGCATCGTTTACCGGGACATGATTGAGGTCGAGTCACGGGCGACAGCGCCGATGCCGGTGAGCGCGCTCACCGCCGGCGTGGAGGCGGAGACGGGTGGGAGCGTCGTCCAGCTGACGCTCCCCGAGCGACCCGACCGGTCCGTGAGGCTCCTCGTGGGAGTGGGGGGCGAGGCGCGCACCGTGTACGCGGATCCCTATGACGGGACCGTCCGGGGATCGATTCCGTTCGGCGGCGTGATGTATACGATCCGCAAGATCCACAGCCTCCAGCTCTTTGGCTTCTGGGCGAGCTCGGTGGTCGAGGCCGTAGCGGGTTGGGTGCTCGTTCTCCTGGGCACCGGCGTGTTCCTGTGGTGGCCGCGGGGTGCGTCTGGTGGTGTGGTGACCGTGAGGCTGCCCGCCAAGCGTCGCACGTTCTGGCGTGACCTGCATGCCGTGACGGGTGCGATCTCTGGCGGCGTCATCGCCTTCCTCGTGCTGACGGGCATGCCGTGGTCGATGTTCTGGGGCGCGAGGGTGCAGCAGTGGGCCGCAGTGCGGAACCTCGGTCAGCCGGCAGCACCCGCGCAGGTCACGCCATCGTTCCTGCTGCCCTCGATGATCACCGGAGAAGGAGGTCATTCGCACGGCGTCGCCGAGGTCGAGACCGAGACGCCGTGGGCGATGGAGCACTTCATGCCCCCCGGGTCCGTAATGCCCACCGCGGCGTCCGCAGCCATCGACTTGGACGCGGCGGTAGCCGCGTTCGATCGCATCGGATTGCCGCGTCCGTACGCTGTACAAGTGCCGGAGGGTCCAGCGGGCGCCTACGCCGCGGTCCATACGTCGCCACAGGCGCAGGACACGCGCACGATCTACCTCGATCAGTACTCGGGGGACGTCGTCGCGGACGTGCGCTACGCCGACTACGGCTTAGTCGCCCGGACCATCGAGTGGGGCGTCGCGGTCCACGAAGGACGCCAGTACGGCGCGCCGAATCGCTACCTGATGCTCATGGGATGCGCGGCGATCCTGACCCTGGCCCTCACCGCACCGGTGATGTGGTGGAAGCGTAGACCCAAAGGGACGCTCGCGGCGCCACCTCCGCCGGCCGAGCGGCACGTGAGGATCGGCGTGCTCAGCACCGTCGCGGTCGTCGGGGTGGTCTTCCCGCTCGTCGGAGCATCGCTGATCATCGCATTGCTCATCGACTTCGCGTGGTCCAGAGTCGGCAGGCGCCGGCTGGCGGCAGCGTAAGACGAGCGGGTCAGCTCGAGAACCAGGACCGGTTCGAGTTCACCCACCTCGGGCCCGCGGGGGCGCGTGCGCCTGGCCGCCGCCACGGAGGCGCTCACCGCCGTCTTTCTGGACTCGCGCGAGGACTTCTGGACCTGAGACGTCTGCGGCCGCATGGCGGCATGCGCTCCCCGTGCGTACGATGCTGCGAGCCTCATCGCGCGCGATACGCTATCGGGCGGGGCCCGGAGGTCCTGTAATGACGCGTGCCACCCTACGGACCGTTGCCGCGCGGCCGATTCTGGCCGGCGCCCTCGCGTGCGCATGGACGGGCCACCCCGTGCTCGCCCAGGACTTCGTGCCGATCACCGACGAGATCCTGAATCATCCGTCCGACGCGGACTGGCCCCAGTACCGGAGGACGCACGACGCGTGGGCGCATAGCCCGCTCGCGCAGATCGACCAGGACAACGTCGAGTTCCTCCAGCTCGCGTGGTCCCGTGCCATCGGGCCTGGGACGATGGAGATGACCCCACTCGTCTATCGGGGTGTGATGTACCTCGTGCACCCGAACGACCGCATCGAGGCGGTGGACGCCAGGACGGGGAACCTGATCTGGGAGTACGAGCGCACGGTCGCGGAGAACGCGGGCCGCCTCGGTGCGGTGCGCAACCTCGCGCTGTACGACGACAAGGTCTACTACGCGAGCCGCGACGGGTACTTGGTGGCGCTGCGGGCGACGACGGGCGACGTGGTCTGGGAGACGTTCATGGCGAGCGCCGAGTTCGCCACCAACTACACGTCGGGCCCGATCGCGGCCAACGACGTGATCGTCACGGGTCGCTCGTGCGGACTCTGGGGTGGCGTCGACAGGACCCCGGGCGGGTGCTTCATCCTGGGCCACGACGCGCGCACGGGGGAGCAGCTCTGGCGCGTGAACACCGTCGCGCGCCCCGGAGAGCCAGGTGGCGACACCTGGGGTGGGCTGCCGCTCGAGCAGCGCTACCACGTGTCGCCCTGGGGCGTGAGCAGCTTCGACCCGGAGCTGAACCTCATCTACATGGGTACGGGCGTGCCCGGTCCGTATCCCTCGGTGGTGCACGGGCGGGAGGCAGGCGACGCGCTCTACTCCAACTCGACGCTGGCGATCGACGCCGACACGGGACGGCTGGTCTGGTACTACCAGCACCTGCCGGGCGATGACTGGGACCTCGACCACATCGGCGAGCGGATCCTGGTCGATGCGCGCATCGATCCGTCCGCCGAGGTACAGTGGCCGAACCCGGCCGTGAATCCGACTGCGACGCGGCGGGTGCTGTGGACGGCAGGGAAGGGCGGCGTGCAGTTCGTCCTCGACCGCGCGACCGGCGAGTTCCTGTGGGCGAGCCCGATCCTCGTGCAGAATGCGGTCCTCGGCGTGTCGCCCGACGGGCGAGTCACGACGAATGCCGCGCTCAGGCATCGCGCGGTCGGACACACCGTGGTCGTGGGGCAACGGGCGGCGAAGGGATGGTGGCCCGGCACGTACAGCCCGCTGACGGGCGCAGTCTACCAGCCGCTACACAACTCGTGGACCGAGCAAACGGCCACGGCGTGGGATGGGCTCGGCCTGGGCGCCAGGCGCATCTCGATCCGTGCCCCCGAGCACCCGGAGTCGCTCGGCATCGTGAAGGGCGTGTCCGTGTCGACGGGTGAGGTGCTCTGGGAGCGGCGCTGGCCGACGTTGCACTCGGGAGGTCTGGTCTCCACGGGTGGCGGGCTCGTGTTCGGCGGTGACTGGGATCGCCGCTTCCGTGCTTACGACGATGAGACCGGCGAGGTCCTGTGGGAGACGATCCTGAACGCGAGGATCTCGGGCGGCGCGATCAGCTATGCGGTGGACGGCGTGCAGTACGTAGCGGTCGCGACCGGCGGCGGCACTGTGTACGACAGCATGATCGACGTATCGGACCTGGGATACACCTCGCCGATCGGCAGCTCCACGGTCTTCGTGTTCGCGCTGCCGAGCTCGCTTCGGGAGTAGGCCGTTTCGCGAGCTGGCTCCGAGGGCGCCGAGAGCCGCGTCGGATCATTTATCTCTGGCAACGGTAGAGACCGGCTGGACACCGCAGACCCAACCTCGGAGTGCCGGATGCGTTCGAGAGGATTCGTGCTCGGGAGCCTGGTGGCTGTGCTCGCTTCGCTCGAGGCCGCGGCACAGACGCCGATCCTCGAGCGCCAGGAGGCGATGTTCCGCCGCAACGTCGGCACCTCGGAACAGCAGCGCGCCTACTTCCCGCCCCACAAGATCGCCGGGAACCTCTACTACGTCGGGACCGAGAGCCTCGCGTCGTTTCTGGTCGCGACGCCCGCGGGGCACATCCTCATCAATACGAACTACGAGAACGCCGTTCCGACGTTACGGAGATCCGTCGAAGACCTCGGCTTCGATTTCGAGGACATCGAGATCATTCTCGGCAGCCACGCGCACGGTGATCACATGGAGGGCGATGCGCTGGTGAAGCAGCTGACCGGTGCGCGCGTCATGGCGATGGCGGAAGACGTCCCGCTGCTCGAGCGCATGCGGCCGGGCGATAAGCCCCACCCGATCGATCGCGTTCTGCGCGACGGGGACGAAGTCACGCTGGGCGGATCGACGCTCGTCGCTCGACTCACGCCGGGGCACACACCGGGGTGCACGACGTGGACGCTGACGGTTCAGGAAGGTGGGCCGTCCTACGACGTGGTGATCATCGGCAGCATGGGGAGCAACCCGGGGTTCCGGTTCGTCAACAACCCCACGAATCCGACGATCGCCGACCAGTACCGGCGCGGCTTCGCCGTGCTGCGCTCTCTCCAACCGGACATCCCGCTGGCCTCGCATCCGGCGATGTACGGCATGAATGCCAAGTACGCCCGGCTCGGACAGACGCCGAACCCGTTCATCGATCCGGCGGGGTACGTGGCCGAGCTCGACGCGGTCGAGGGGCTCTTCCGCGACGTGGTGGCTGCGCAGGAGCGAGAGGCCGCTGCGCAGCCCCGCTGAGCCTACCGACCCACCGTCCCCGTGAACTGGATGCGGATCTGCGGGCGTACCCGCATCAGCCCGAGCATCACGACCGGCGGCTGCACGCCATAAGCCGTCATATCGAGCGGAAGCTCGCCGGCGATTTGCACGCCTGAGCTGCCCGGAGTCACGGTGAGCGGGAGGCTCACCGGGTTGGTCGCGGCCTGGATGGTGAGCGAGCCATTCGCCGTCACGCCCTGGGCGCTCGCCTGGTAGTTGTCGAGCCGGAACGTGATGGTCGGATACTCGGTGGCACGCATCGCCTCGAGGAGGTGCTGGCGCATCTCGTCTTCGGGGCACTGGAAGTCGTTCACCCGAACGGTGAGTGCGACCCCGGCGACCCCGCTGTCGAAGCCCCGCACCGCGGCACCCGAGCCCGTCGTGACCTGAGCGGCGCCCCTCACCGTGCACGTCCAGCTCCGGACGGTCGAGTTGCCCGACACGGTGAAGTCGAACGTGCTCTGCTGCGCTCCGACCTCGGTGGCGGAGGCAAGCGCCGTCGCGAGCATCGCAGCGGATAGAACGCGGAAGGTGCCACGAACCGAATACCTCATCGCGGACACCCTCACAGGCCGAATCCGAGTTCGTTGTGACGCATCATGATCGGGTTCGGCCGCTCCATGACGAACCGCGAATTGATCTCGGCCACTGACGTGGTCTGCGTCTGTCCCATGACGATGCCGAGCTCGGCCATGATCAGCTGGATGACGCGGTCCACGCCGTCCTCGCCGAACGCTCCGAGGCCCCAGACGTACGGCCTGCCGATGCCCACCGCGTCGGCGCCGAGCGCGAGCGCCTTGAAGACGTCGGTGCCGCGCCGCACGCCGCTGTCGATCATGACCGGCACGCGCCCGCGTACTGCAGCCACGACCTCGGGGAGCGAGTCGATCGAGGCCCACAGGGAGTTCTCCGCCCGGCCACCGTGGTTCGACACGAAGATTCCGTCCGCGCCGTGCTCGATCGCCATCTCGGCATCCTCGGCGGTGACGATGCCCTTGATGACGAAGTTCATGTCGCTGGCGTCCTTGAGCCGGCTGACCCAGTCCCAGGTGTACGGGATGCGCTCACCGGCAGGTCCAGAGTCCCGGTTCATGGGGCGCTGGTACCCCTGCTGGTGGTTGTGACAGTTCTGGCAGAGCGCGCCCTGCGTGCCCTCCCCGACGACGGAGCGCCGCGCCAGCTCACGGTTGCTGCCGCCCAGGAGGTCGACGGTCCACACGAGCGTGGGGCAGCCTGCAGCGGCGACGCGGTCGATCAGTCGCTTGTTCCGGTTCCAATCGGGTTGGGTGTAGATCTGGAACCAGTGCGGCTCGCCCCGCGCTTCGGCGATCTCTTCGTACGACATGGAGCTCTGATTCGACTGGATCTGTAGGATGCCGCGGCGCCGTGCGGCTCGTCCTGCGCCAGCCTCGCCTTGTGTGTGGTACGCCTGCAGCGCGGCCACCGGGCAGAGGAAGAGCGGCGAATTGAACCGCTGGCCGAGAATCTCGATCGAGGTGTCGGGACGCTTGGGCGGTTCCGCGGACAGCCTGCGGGTGCGTAGGGCGAGGCGATTGAATCCCTCACGATTCGCTCTGCGCGTCTCGTAGTCCTCCACGCCCATGTGGAGGTAGTCCCAGTGCTGGGCGAGGTTGTTCTCGTGGGTCACCCGCTCGAAGTCCCACACGTTCACGGCGTCCTCGGGGGAGGCGATCAGCGAGCCCGTGAGCTGCTCCTCCTGCGCGTTCTGCGGTGGGATCTGCTGCGGCGCCTGCTGACGCGTCGGCAGGCTGAGGTGCGCGTTCGCGGGGGCCGCGGCCGGCGGCAGGATCGGCGCGCCGCAGCTCACGCACTCGGGCACCCTCCAGGATCCCGGAACGAACGGATCCACCGGCTCCTTGGCGGCCAGCTCCTCCAGCCATCCATGGGGCAACGACGCATAGGCCAGAGCGGCGAGCGGGCTCGCGGCCAGGAACTTGAAGAACCGCCTCCGGCTTTCGTCGCGGTCGGGGGTGGGCATGTGGGGTCCCGGTGCCGTCATGGTCCGTCTCCTCGGCTGCGCTCGAGCTAGGGGAAATCCGATGAGGCGGTAAGTGAAGGTGCCGGGCGACCGACCGCAACGGCTCGAGGTGCCAGGCCTCGTCACCCAACCGCTCCCTCAGCGTCCGGGCTCGATGCGGAGCAGGGCCCCCTCGTCCTCGTCGGTGAGCACATAGATGAGGCCATCCGGGCCCTGGCGGACGTCGCGGATGCGCTGCCGGAGCTCCGAGAGGATGGCCTCACGGCCGATTTCCTCGCCGCGGTCGTTCAGCACCACGCGCTCGATGTGTCCCGTGCGCTCGACGCGCCCCACCATCATCGCGCCGACGAACAGGTCGCCGGTCCAGCCGGGAAATCGGTCGCCCGTGTAGAACATCAGGCCAGACGGAGCGATCGAGGGGAGCCAGGCGATGGTCGGCGGCTCCATCCCCTCGCGCCACCACCTGTCGGAGATGCGCGCGCCGGCGTACTCACGTCCGAGCGATACCAACGGCCACCCGTAGTTGCGCCCGGCCTGCACGACGTTGACCTCGTCGCCGCCCTGCGCCCCATGCTCGACGGCCCACAGCTCGCCGGTCACCGGATGGAGCGCGAGCCCCATCGGGTTGCGATGCCCGAGCGAGAAGATCTCCGGGAGGTAGGCGCGCTCCCCGACGAACGGGTTGTCCGCGGGTGCTGTCCCGTCGTCGCGGAGGCGGAGGATCTTGCCGGAGTGGGTAGTCGGGTCCTGGGCTCTCGCGCCGTTGTCCCCCGCGTTGGGTGCGCCGCCGACGGGCATGAAGAGCGTACCGTCGGGCGCGAAGAGCAGACGAGAGCCGGACGAGGTCGTGAACGGATCGCCCTCGGACTGGAAGAGCACGCGGAAATCGGTGAGCGCTCGGCCGTCGAAGCGCGCGCGGGCGAGCGCCACGCGAGCATCTGGGCCGGGAGTCCGATACGTCAGATAGAGCTGGCGGTTCTCCACGAAACGGGGATGGAGCGCCACCTCGAGCAGCCCAGTGAACGTGCCCGCCTGGCTCACCTCCGGTACGCCCGCGATGGGCGTGGGGTCGAGCACGCCATCGCGGATCACGCGCAGGCGGCCTGCCCGCTCGGTCACGAGCAGCTCGCCACCGGGAAGGAACGCGAGGCTCCAGGGGTGCGAGAGCTGTGTGGTGAGCACCCGCACGACGATGTCGGGCTCGTCCGCGGTGTGGAGACGCAGCTCGCCTTCACTCAAGCGGATCGGCGGCACGCCGTCCCACCGAGGTCGCGGCTCCTGCGCGGACGTGGGTGCGCCGGCGGCCACACACGCGGCGGCCGCGGTGCCGATGACGATTGCTCTCACCACGAACGGGATCCTCCCGCGCATGGTACGCGCTCTCACACCGCGTCGGATACGGAAGTGAAGGTGAAGTCGCGCACCTTGAGTGGCGGCACCACGACCGCGGCAGAGACCTCGCTCGACTCGGATGGGCTGACGCGCACGGGGCGTCCCATCATCTCGATGTTGTTGAGCATGAACACCGGAGACTCGTTCCAGCGCAGGTTCTTCACGGGATAGGCGATGCGCCCGTTTTCGATCATGAACGTCCCGTCCCGGGTGAGGCCCGTGAACAGGATGGTGCGCGGGTCGACGCTGCGGATGTACCAGAGGCGCGTGAGCAGCAAGCCGCGCTCGGTGGAGCGGATCATGTCGTCGAGCGTCGCGTTGCCGCCCTCCATGTAGTAGCCGTTCACGAAGCCGGTGGGCTCGCGGTTCTGGCGCTGCGCCCAGAAGCGATCGTACGTGAGCGACCTGAGCACGCCGTTCTCGACCCAGACCTGACGCCGGTTGGGGAGTCCTTGGCCGGAGAAGGGGGTCGAGAGGACGCGCGGATCCGTGGGGTCGGACCAGATCGTCACGCGCCCGTCGAGGAAGCGCTCGCCGATGCGGTTGCCTCCTCCAGGGCGGGAGAAGTACGACCGCCCCTCGTCCGCCGACCGCGCGCCGAGGCTCCCGGTCATGAGCCCGACCATGTTCGCCACCGCGGTGGGCTCCAGGATCGTCACCCAGCGACCGGGCTCGACGTCGCGCGCCCCTCGGGAGAGCTCCGCCTTCTCGATCGCCCGCTCGGCGATTTCGCGCGCGTTCAGTTCGTTCCAGTCGAACAAGCCGGCACCGGCCCATCCGGAGCCGGTTCCTTCGGGCGTGCGCACCGTGGTCGAGAAGTTCGCGTTGGACGAGGCCTGGTAGGCGAACTGGCCCCGCGTGGTCATGACCGCGGTCGAGCCCGTGCGGTGCTCGACGTAACCGGTGGCGACCAGCCCGCGCGCCGCCGCGAGCGTGGTCACCTCGGCCGCTGCGCGGGCCCGCGCCTCGGGGGTCAGCTCGGCCGTGCTGGCGAACACGGCGTTGCGCTCGGGGACGGTCATGGCGCCGAGCTCGCCGGGGTACTCGGGGTCCTCCGGCGCCAGCGGTGCGAGCCGCTCGCTGACCTGAACGGCCGTGCGAAGCGAAGCGTCGTCGAGCATGTTCGTGGTCGAGGAGGCGACGCGGCGGCCGAACGCGCTCGTGATGGTGACGGACGTGTCGGTCACGTCTCCCGAGGTGCTCACCTGGTTGGCGGCGAAGCGCGTATTGCCGGTCGCCCCGCTGATGATGTTCACCCGCGCCTGCTCGGCCCGCGACATGCCGAGCACGCGCCCCGCGAGGGCTCGGGCCTCGTCACGCGACAGGTAGGCCACGTCAGGCGCCCCGGCCGGTGTTGATCACGTTCACCTGCCGGAAGCGGCTCGGCACGCAGCCGTGACTCACCGCGTTGATCTGGGACGGCTGCCCCTTGCCGTCGTTGTTGGCGCCTCCGACCCAGTAGGTGCTCCGCCCGCCGATCAGGTCCATGGAGTTCCAGAACTCCGGCGTGCGCAGCTGATACGCGACGTCCTTGAGCATGCCGCCGACCCGGCCGTTACGAATCTCGCGGAACACCTGACCGCTGAACTGTGCGTTGTAGCGCTGCTGATCGATCGAGAACGAACTATTGCCGTCGATGAGAATGCCGTTTTCCACACCGTCGACGAGCTCGTCGAGCGGGACGTCGCGGTCGGGGTGGGGGAGGAGGTTGACGTTCGGCATGCGCTGGAACTGGACGTCGGACCACGACTGCGCATAGGAACAGCCATGCGAGCGCACTGCCTGTCCGCTCTGCCCGTACCAGTCGGACAGCCAAGGCGCCTGCTCGCGCGTGGTCTGGAGATCGTTGAGCACGCCGTCGCGCACGATGAGGTAGTCGCGCGGGCGCACGCCCTCGTCGTCGTAGCCGACGGTGGAGAGGCCGCCCCGAGAGCTGCGCTCCCCCTGGATGTTCATGATCTCGGGTCCGTAGCGAAACCGGCCGAGGAAGTCCGCAGGTGGGTAGATGAAGCTGGTGCCCGCATAGTTGGCCTCGAAGCCGAAAATGCGGTCGAGCTCCGTGGGATGCGCGATCGACTCGTGCAGCGTGAGCCACAGGTTCGTCGGCAGCAGCACGAGATCGTACCGCCCCGCTGTGACCGGCCGCGCCGAGAGCTTCTCGACGGCCTCCTCGGCCCATCGCTCGGCGTTGCCTCCGAGGTCCGAGTCGAGGACGTATTCCCAACCGAGGCCTCGGGGCGACAGGTCCGTGGATTCGCGCGACTGGAAGTCGGAGCCGTCCGAGGCCACTGCCGTCACGCTCACGCTCGGCGTGGTGCGGTAGATGGTCTGGTTGGTGACCGTTCCTTCCGTGTTCGCGAAGAACTTGTCCTCGCGCAGGAACGAGAAGAAGGACGACACGAAGCGTGCACCGCGCACGCCCTGCGCCGCTCGATTGGCGCCGAAGAGAACGCTCACCTTGTCCTCGATGGCGATCTCGAAGGGGTCGACGGCGATCGGGCTGCTCCACTGCCCGTTCGGGGTGACTTCGGCCGGCGCGAGCTCGACCGGCCGGAGCTGCGTGAGCGCGTTCGCGCGCGCCTGCGCCACGGCCTGCCTCGCCGCGCGTGCCACCTCGTCGCTCGTGAGCGCGTTGGTGGCTGCGAAGCCCCACGAGCCGGCCGCGATGACGCGGACGCCCATGCCCATGGTCTCGTTGTCCGAGATGCCCGTGATCTGCTGCTCGCGCGTCGACACGCTCTGGCTGCGGTTGCGGTTCACGCGCACGTCGGCGTAGGTCGCCCCGGCCGCGCGCGCGGCGTCCAGCGCGCGGAAGGCCAGCTCCCGCTCCTGGGCATCGAACTCGAAGTCGTCACGACGGGCTGGCTGGGCAAGCAGCGCGCGCAGGTCGAGCATCGATAGCGCGCCGCCGGCGACCGCACCGCGGACGATGAAGTCGCGTCGTCTCATCCTGGTCCTGTGTCTGCTAGGGCGGTGGCGACCGCTACACCTCTCCCGCTCGCGCCGCCCGCACCAGGTTCTCCGCAGCCCGGAACGCGAGCGCCTGGATGGTCATGGTGGGGTGGTTACGCCCGCCTGTCACGAGGTTGCTCCCGTCCACGACGAAGAGGTTCGGCACGTCGTGGGCTCGATGGTAGCGGTTCACCACCGAGGCTGCCGGGTCGTTACCCATGCGGCAGGTGCCGCGATTGTGAGCGCTGCCGCGGCTGTCGCCGGCCTGCGGCGCCCAGACCTGGGTGGCCCCGGCCGCCTCGAGGATCTCGATCGACTTCTGCCGGAAGAACTCCAGGTTGCGCATGTCGTCGGGGTGGCTCTGCGAAGTGATGCGCATCGCGGGCAGCCCCCATGCGTCCTTGACGTCGGGATCCAGGTCGACGCGGTTGGTCTCGAGCGGAAGCTGCGTCGTGAAGCAGGTGATCGTCATCTTGTGCTGGGCCTGCTCCCGGAGCGCCTGCTTATAGCCTGCGCCCCAACGGGGAGACCCGGGCGCGAGCCCGCTCAGCCCGAGGCTGATGGGCGTCGCGTAGCCCCGGGATGTCATGCGGCCACCGCCGTAGAACCCGCGGCGCTCGTCCGAGGGCACGAAGTCGACGACCGCAGCGCCCGAGACCACGCCCTTGTAGTCGTTGAGCGGGTGCTCGAAGAGCCCGTTCGCGCTGGCGATGTTGCCGAGCATGAGGTAGCGCCCGACGAGCCCGCTCGAGTTGGCCAGTCCGTCGGGGAACCGAGACGACTTCGACATGAGGAGCAGCCGGGCGGTCTCGCTCGCGTTCGCCGACACCACCACGGCGCGCGCGCGCTGCAAGACCTGCTCGTTCGCCTCGTTGAAGTAGATCGCACCCGTCACGCGCCCTTGGGCGTCGACGGGAATCTCGTGCACGTAGGCGTTCGCGCGGATCTCGCAGCGTCCCGTCTCCAATGCGATCGGAAGCACGGTGACCGCCGAGCTCGAGCGGGCGCGCACGTGACAGCCGAAGTCCGAGCACATGCCGCAGTTGACGCACCCCGAGCGCCCTTGATAGGGCTCGGTGATGATGGCCAGCGGGCCGGGCACGACGGTGAGTCCGAGCCGGGCCGCGCCCGTCTTGAGCAGCGCGCCCGACGACTTGAGCGGCACGGGCGGCACGGGATACTCGCGCGACATCGGTGCGACGAACGGCGAGTCCACGCGCAGCCCGGAGATGCCCACCTCCCACTCGGCCTGCGTGTAATAGGGCTCCAGCTCCTCGTACGTGATCGGCCAGTCGGCCAGCCCCGTGCCGGCGATCGTGCCGACCGTGGTCGCCTCGTTGAACTCCCAGGGGAGATGGCGCCAGCTGCTCCCCCCGTAGGTGACGGTGCCGCCACCGACGCAGCATCCATAGGAGTGGACGCCCGCCACGGTCCGGTCCCGGTCCGTGCGACGGAACGTGTTCGGCATCCGGACCGGGTCGCTCATCAGCATGTCGGCCTGGCTCGGATTGCTGTTGAGCAGCTCGTCCTTCGTGTAGTCCTGCTCGTGGCCGAACTTGCCCCAGCCGCCGCGTTCGAGCACTACGACCGAATAGCCTGCGGTCGAGAGCTGCTTCGCCATGATGCCGCCGGCGGCGCCCGAGCCGACGATCACGAAATCGACCTGCTCCTGCGGCCTGAACGTCCTCATGGCTGACCTCCTACGCCGAGTCTGGGCGCGGGCGGCACGGGAAGCGCGTCGTAGTATCCGAACGGCGGCTCGAACTGGAGCGCGTCATCGAAGCCGATGAGCGCCCAGCCCACTTTGCCGTAGTTGCCGCCGTGCACCGGGCTCGCGAAGAACCCGGTGATGGTGTGCGTGCGGACCAGGTTGAAGAACGGGGTCGTCTCGATCGCCGTGAGCAGCTCGATCTGCTGATCGAACGTCAGCTCCGAGAAGCGCGAGCGGCTCGGGAAGCGTCGCCGAGTCTCAGCTGTGAGCTCCTCGATGCCGCGGGTGTAGTCGGGCTGGCGACCCTTCTCGAACGTCACGAGCGCCCGATCGATGAACCTCACCACGCGCGCCTCGCGGGCGCCGGGTGTCTCGTCCGTCGGGATGATCTGGGCGGCCACCGCCTCGACCTCGGCCGCCTGCTCGGGCGTGAAGAACGCGAAGCCTATCTGCTGCTCCGAGCGTTCGGCTTCGAGCACGAACTCCTCGGCGGCGAGGATGCCGGGGTAGTTGGCCAAGAACCACGCCCCACTCAGGCCCGATGCCGAGCCGACGAGGAACGAACGCCGCGACCTGCCCTGGCTGCTCATGGCACCCTCCTGGTCAGATGGCCCACCACGTGGTGCTACGACGTCGTACCCGCGGCTGTCAAGAGCCGCCGCCTCGCCCTTCCGGGAGGCCAGACATAGGTTCTCGCGGACGCACTCCCAATCCGAGGAGAAAACCATGATTGGACGCGCTTCGCTGGCGCGCTGGCTCGTCACCGCCTGCGGGGTTCTGGTGGGGGTGGGGTTCACGCCGACGAGCCGGACTTCGCCGACCTCGCCGCGGGCCGTCGCCATCGATCCGGTGCCGTGCCCGAACCTCCAGTGGCGCGATGACGACCCTGCCTTCGAGGCGCTCCCCGGCGCGCGCGCGTTCTTCGGCCGCACCGAGAGCGGCCTGTACCGCGTCGAGATCCCCTCGAACTGGAACGGCGACCTCGTGCTCTTCGCGCACGGGTTCCGCACCACCGGCGGCGCGAACGGAACCGTCCTGCGCGTGGGGAACCACCCCATCCGTGAGCGCCTCGTCGAGCAGGGCTTCGCTTGGGCAGCGTCGAGCTACCGCTGCAACGGGTACGTGCCGGGGCAGGGGCTCGAGGACTCGATGGCCCTGATCGATCTCTTCACCGGCTTCAACGCGGGGCGGGCAGCCGAGCGCGTGTACCTGACCGGGACGTCGATGGGCGGGCACGTCACCCTGCTCGGGATGCACGAGTATCCGACGAGCTTTGCGGGCGGTCTCGCGATGTGCCCCTCCGGCCCCGGGCTCTTCGACTTCAATGCGGCGGTGGGTGCGGCAGCCGAGGTGATCACGGGCGTGCAGTTCACCCAGGACGGGCTGCGCGAGCAGACCGCACGGGTCGCAAGCCTGCTCGGCGAGCCGCCCGCGTACACGCAGATGGGCCGCCAACTCGCCAGTGTGCAGATCGAGATAAGCGGCGGCATACGCCCCTTCGCCCTGGAAGGGCTGGAGTCGCGCTTCCTCTCCAACATCAGCGGCGGCGCGCTCGCAGGTGGCGCCACGAGCTCCGCGCGCTCGATCGACACGCGCTGGGTCGTCTACGGCATCGAGCCGGGGCTCGGCCTATCCGCCACCACACTCAACGAGCGTGCCCGCGACGTGACCGGGGACGCTGCGGTGCGCGGCCCCGACGGCGGTCCGTACGAGGAGCAGCGCGCGTTCGACGGCGCCATCGAGCGCCCACTGCTGACCATGCACGGAACGGGCGACCTCTTCGTGCCGATCTTCCTGCAACGCCTCCTCAAGGACGCTGTGCACGCGGCCGGACGCGACGAGCTGCTCGTCCAGCGCATCTATCGTATCCCCGGCCACTGCCAATTCAGTCAGTCCGAGATGATCCGGGCGTTCGACGATCTCGTGGCGTGGGTGACGCGCGGCACGCGTCCGGCTGGAGACGACGTGATGGCGAGCCTCGCGGACGCCGGCCGGACGTTCACCAACCCGCTGCGCGAGGGCGATCCGGGTACGCTGGGCGCGGCGCGCTGACGTCGCGGCAGGTGGGAAGAAGGAAGGAGGGCGGCCGCGGACGTGCGGCCGCCCTCCTCAGGTCTCGCTGCTTACGGGCAAACCACGTTCGCCAGCGTGGTGTCCCAGCAGGCCTTCACGCCGCCGTTGAAGTTGGGGGCGGTGATGGAGCCTGCCTGCGTGGTGGCGTTCCACGCGATGACGGCTGTCGTTCCGGCCGAGGCATCGGTGAAGGAGACGGAGCGGGCCGCGCCGTTGACGTCGTAGGTGAGCTCGTCGCCCATGTTCGGGCCCGCTATCACGATGAAGCTCACGTTCCAGACGAGCGTGCCGGGGTGCGACCAGTCGATCGTGCCGACGACAGTGGAGGGGGAAGCCGGGTCGTAGAACGACCATGAACCGGTGGTCCCGCCGACCGGTGCGGTCCCCACGTACCAGAGAAAGTTGGTGAGGCCGAGCGAGGCCGCGGTGATGCGCATCTCCGCGATCAGCTCGTTGGCCTCGACATACCCGGTGAGGTCACCGCTGAAAGGCTGCCCATACACGTTGGTCGTGAACCGCCAGTGCCACTTGCCGTCTTCGAAAACCGGCCGCTGCGCCGCTGCGGCCCGCCACGTGGCGAGCGGGATCGCCGTGTGGACCACGACTGCGAGGTTGGCAGCAGCGACGCTCGCAGCGGCGGCGACCCAGTTCACGCCGGCTACTCGACTCGGGCCCGATGCGGTTGCCGAAGGTGAGCCGCCACCGAAGAAGCTGAGGTCGAACTCCATCGATTCCGGTGCAGGTAGAACAGGCGGCGAGCCTCCCGGACCGGTGCCTTCGCTGCAGCCGGCGATGAGAAGGCCGAACACGATGGTGAACGCGAGGGGTCGGACAGCGGTCATGTTCAGGACCTCCGCGGAGCGTAAGGGTCGTCGTCGGCCACGATAAGGCGACGGCACGGGCCGAAACAGGATTTCGCCATGGGTGGCGCGGGCGGGCTCGGTATATGACACGCCCCGACCTGGGCAGTCGACGGGAACCGGCCATCCCACCCGAAAGGCGACCAGGGAACCGCTTCCCCCGGCCCACAACGGTGGGCCCAGGTCCGCCAGTTCCGGGCCCTGAGCTTCGGGGCCCCTGGCTTGCGACCCCCCATTTCACCGAATATTGATGCGGTTCGGTCACCGTAGGCCGGCCTCGTAGCGTCCGACCCCCACGCGGGAGATAGCCGTGTCCGTGTTCGTCAAGACCTCCGTCCGTTTCGCCCTCGCCTGCGGCGCCGTCGCCGCACTCGTGCCCGGTGCGCTCAGCGCCCAGGTCACGATGGCATCGACGTCCTCGGGACAGCGCCTGCATCTCTTCGACGCCCGTGACTTCGGCATCGATCCAGCGACGGTGACGTTCTCCAAGGACATCGCGCCGATCTTGCAGCGTAGCTGCGAGAACTGCCACCGGCCGAACGGTGGGGGTCCCATGGCCCTGGTCACCTACGAGGACGTGCGTCGGTATGCCAGCCGCATCCGCGATCGCACGGCGATCCGCGACCGCATGGGCTCCATGCCGCCGTGGTACTCCGAGAAGGACATCGGCATCCAGCACTACAAGAACGATCCGTCGCTGACGAACGAGGAGCTCGCGAAGATCCAGGCTTGGGTGGCCAACGGCGCGCCCGAGGGCAACCCGGCCGACATGCCCGCGCCGCGCTTATGGAGCGATGGAGACGAGTGGACGATCCGTCCGGACGTCGTCGTGCGCTCCTCGGATATCACGGTCGAGGGCGACGCCGCCGACTGGTGGGGCGAGATCGAGAGCATCCCGATCCCGCTCGCGCAGGATCGCTACGTACGCGCGGTCCAGATCCGTGAGGTCAACGACGTGCCGACCACCGGATCGGGCAACCGCGCCACGGTGGGCGGCAAGTACATCGTCCACCACCTGATCTGGCGCACCGAGCTCGAGGACGGCTCGCAGCAGACGCAGTGGCCGGTGCACGAGGTCGGCCGCAATGCCGACGTGTTCGCCGAGGGGGCGGGCCGGTTGCTCCGCGCGAACTCGCGCATCGCATCCGAGTCGGTGCACCTGCACTCGAACGGACGCACGACCAAAGCGAACCTCGAGATCGCGTTCGAGCTCTTCCCCGAGGGATACGAGCCGATGTATCGCGGTGGTATCACTTCGCTCGCCAACGGGACGGACATCGACATCCGCGGCGGCCAGGCTGGTCAGGAACTCGACGCCTACACGGTCGTCACGCGGCCCACGAAGATCATCAGCTTCGAGCCGCACCTGCACGCGCCGGGCGAGCGCATGTGCCTCGAGATGATCTGGGGCTTCAAGTCCGAGACGCTGTCGTGCGTGGGTTACGATCACAACTGGGTGCGCACGTACGTCTTCGAGGACAACTACGCACCGCTGGTGCCGCCGGGCGCGATCCTGCACATCCGCGGCTACATGAACAACTCCGAGACGAACCACAACGTCCCTGACTCGCGCAACTGGCAGGGCGCGGGGAATCGCTCGGTCGGAAACATGTTCATCGACCTGGGTGAGCGCGTGACGATGACCGAGGAGCAGTTCACCAAGGAGGTCGAGGAGCGCGCCGCGTTCTTCCAGATGACCAAGAACGACTACATGATCGGTTGCCCGCTCTGCCTAGCGGCCATTCCGACCCCGGGTGCGCGCCCGCTCGCGTCGGCGCAGCAGGGTCAACAGGACAACTGAGCACGGAGCTACGAGGGATGAGAATGAAGTCGATGACGGTCGCCGCCGCGACGTTCGCGGCGGCGACGCTCGTTTTGACGTCGGGCGTGCACGCGCAGGGCCTGACGTACAGCAGTGGCCAGACCGTGGCGCCCGTCTTCGAGGGGTGGAGGGACAACCACGACGGGACGTTTTCCATGGTGTTCGGCTACATGAATCGGAACTGGGAGGAGCAGCCCGACCTCCCGATCGGCGAGGCCAACTTCTTCTCGCCGGGCGAGCCTGATCGCGGACAGCCCACGCACTTCCTGCCGCGACGGAACCGCTTCACGTTCGAGGTTCGTGTGCCGGCCGACTTCGGCGACCGGGAGCTCTCCTGGACGCTCCAGCGCAACGGCGAGTCGGAGTCGGCTCATGGCTCGCTCCGCCCGGACTACTACATCGACAACGTCGTGATCATGTCCGAGACCGGCACGCTCGGGGCGGGCACGAGCAGCCCCGAGCTGCGCGCGCACACGCCCCCAGAGGTGCGGATGCAGACGCCGACTGAGATCCAGGCGGTGGTCGGCAGGCCGGTGCGGCTGGAGGCGTGGGTAGGGGACGACGGGCTTCCGCGCAGGAGCCGCAACCGGCTTCCGCTGACGGATTCCGGCGGGCTCGACCTGGAGCGCGCGCTGATCTCGCCGCCGATTCGCATCACGGTGCAGAAGATCATCGGGCTGAACATGAGCTGGTCGGTCTACCGCGGGCCCCAGGGTGTGGACTCGCAGGATGTCACCTCGTTCAACCCGCCGCAGGTTGCGGCCTGGGAAGACACCCGCCCGTTCTCCAACTCCCCGTGGGCGCCGTTCTGGGTGCCGCCGGAGCTTCCTGAGGACGGCGTCTGGGTGACCGAGGTCACGTTCACGCAGCCGGGTACGTACATCCTGCAGGGCAGAGCGGACGACGGTGGGTTGTTCACGGACTCGCGCGTCACTGTCCGCGTGGGGCCGCCGATCTCGTAGTCCTGGCAGGATCGCAGTCTAGGCCGGGGACCCCGAGTGCCTTTCGGGGGTTTCCGGCCACTCCTTTTCCGGGGCGCGACGCGTCGAGGCCATTTCGGGGGACGGCCCGCGGCCGCCCGGGCAATTCGTGCCGCTGCCCGGTACTCCGTGCAGGCTGCGACTCCCCCCTAAGGCCCGCGCCGATCGCTGGAGGGCCCGACAACCCGCGTCTCATGGTGTTCGCCCGGTGTCCGACCGAATGGCACCGGGCTTGCCACTCCCCGCCCCGGTTCAGCAATCGCACACGGCTCGAGGAGCCACAAGAGGAGGATCCCCATGGCTGACGGACGCTCCATCACCGGAATAGTGGGCGCGGCGATTGCCGCCGTCATCGGCATCAACGCCGCTGCGGAGCGCAACGCCGCGGGCGAGATCACCACGGCCGGTGCCGTCGATGTGTTCGAGGTGCACGTCGGCGACTGCTTCAACGACGAGGCCTTCGAGAACACAGAGATCAGCGAACTTCCCGCGGTGCCCTGCTCGGAGCCGCACGACAACGAGGTCTATGCCACGTTCGACATCGCGGGCGAGTGGCCGGGCGAGGAGCGCGTCGAGGAGTTGGCCTACGAGGGATGCCTCGACCGCTTCGCGGCTGCGATCGGCAAAGGGTACGAGGACTCGGTGATCGACTACACGACGCTCTACCCGAGCGAGGGCTCCTGGAAGCAGCGCAACGACCGCGAGGTCGTGTGCGTCGGCTACCACATGGAGTACGAGGAGCTCACGGGCTCGATCCTGGGCAGCCGGCGCTAGCTCTTCCGCAGTCGACTCTCCCGGCCGGGGCTCGCCAACGCGCGGGGTCCCGGCCGTTCGGTCTTAGCTCAGCTCCTCGTCCTTCGTCTCGCGGATGGCCAGGAGGCCGAGCCACGTGAGCATCGCCGCGCCGGTGAGGTAGTAGCCCACGTAGTTCAGGCCGTAACGCCCCGCGAGCCACGTGGCGATGTAGGGCGCGAGCGAGGCGCCGAAGATGCCGGCGAGGTTGAACGAGAGGGAGCTCCCCGTGTAGCGGACCGCGGTCGGGTAGAGCTCCGAGAGCGCGGTGCCTAGCGGACCGTAGGTGAGGCCCATGAGGCCGAGCCCGATGGCGAGCGTCGCGACGGCGCCCGGCGTCCCCATCTGGAAGAGCGGGCCCATGACCAGCCCGAAGAGGCCGATGAGGGCGGTCGCGGTGAGCAGCATACGCCGCCGTCCTCGCTCCGCGATCGCCGCCGAGACCGGAATCAGCACCCCGAAGCAGACGACGCCGACGAGCTGGATGTAGAGGAACTCCTCCCGCTCGAAGCCGAGCTCGGCGGTGCCCCACGCGAGCGTGAAGACCGTCATCAAGTAGAAGAGTACGAACGTCGCGAGCGCGCCGAGCGTGCCCGCCACGAGCATGCGCGGGTGCTCGCGCGCCACCACCAGCATGGGGAGCGCGACGCGCTCCTGTCGGCGCATCGACTCCGCGAACACCGGCGTCTCGTTGATTGTGAGACGCACGTAGAGACCGACCAGCACGAGCACTGCACTGGCCAGGAACGGGATGCGCCAGCCGTACGACAGGAACGCATCGTCGTCGAAGCTGCGCGAGAGCGCGATGAACACGATCGTCGACAAGAAGAGTCCAATGGGTGCGCCGAGCTGCGGGAACATCCCGTACAGGGCGCGCTTGCCCGGAGGGGCGTTCTCGACCGCGAGCAGCACCGCACCTGCCCACTCACCTCCGAGGCCGAAGCCTTGGCCGAACCGGAAGAGCGCGAGCAGCGCGGGCGCGGCGATGCCGATCGCCGCGTAGGTCGGCAGCAGCCCGATCGCCACCGTCGAGATGCCCATGGTGAGCAACGCGGCGACCAGCGTGGTCTTGCGGCCGATGCGGTCGCCGAAGTGGCCGAAAACCGCCGAGCCGATCGGCCGCGCGACGAACGCGAGGCCGAAGGTGGCGAGCGAGGCCAGCCTGGCGGCGCCGGGGCTGGAGGCCGGGAAGAAGAGCTGCGGGAAGACCAGTACCGCGGCCGTCGCGTAGATGTAGAAGTCGAAGAACTCGATGGTGGTGCCGACCAGGCTCGCAGTCAGCACGCGGGCGGGGGTGTTGCGCGCACCGGTCCGAGGGGGTCCGGACGTCGTCTCTTGATGCATTTTCAGCTTTCCAGAGGGGTCCGGTCGTCGAGGAGCGCCATGATGGCCGGCCGCCTGGGCGCGCGCAACGCCTCGCAGGGCGTAGGCGAGGGCTGGCGTGGCCGTACGCGGGTGTGTCTACTGGGGCAGAGCGAAGGAGCCCGATCATGGCACTCGAGCGAACGGACGCGCGCACCATCATCGCGGTGGTCGCCCTGTGCTTCGGATGGCCCGGTTGTGTCGTGGAAGCGCGCGCCCAAGAGCCGGCATTCGATCCCGAGCGGTTGCTCGCCGACGTTCGGACCTACTACGGGTTCGGCGTGCATCGCACCGCGCACCCCGGCGACGTGCGTACCAGCGCCTGGCTCGCGGAGCGCTTCCGCACCTTGGGCCTCGAGACTTCTTCGCACGCGTTCGCGCTGCGCCAGTTCTTCTTGGACGAGGCGAGCGTTCGGGACGAGCGGGGGGAGATCGAGGCGTTTCCGGTCTGGCTGCCGCGCGCCACGCCAGCCGAGGGTGTCACGGGCCGGCTGGTGCTCGTCGGCGAGAGCACGCCTGCCGACCGGATACGGGGCGCCGTGGCCTGGCTGCAGCCGGGTGTGCCTGCGGCGGCGCGTGCTCGACTCGACCGTAAGGCGCTCGAAGCGGGAGCTGCGGCGATCCTCGTCGAGACCAGCGACGGCGCGGGCCTCGGGCTCCTGCAGGCGATCAACGCGGAGCGTGCGTACGTCGACGTCGAACGCCCCGTGCCCACACTGATCTACGGTGCAGCGGACACGCCGCGCCTGCGGCAGTCGATCGACCGCGACGTCACCGTGCTTCTGCGTGGGCGCATGGTCGAGGAGGCGCGCGCGACGACGACGTACGCGACGCACGTCGTGGATCCCGAGGCGGACTGGATCGTCGTGTCGACACCGTCGAGCGGGTGGTTCACCGTGGCAGGCGAGCGCGGTCCAGGGATTGCGATGCTGCTTGCGCTGGCCGAGTGGGTGAGCACGCGGCGTGACGGCCTCAACTATCTCTTCGTGGCCACCTCGGGACACGAGCTCGACTATCTCGGCGCGCGCCTCTTTCACGAGGCCCAGCTCGCGCCGCCCCCGGAGCGTACGCGTGCATGGGTCCACCTGGGTGCTCAGATCGCGACGCCTCCCTGGGAGGAGGTCGACGGTCGCTTGCTGCCGACCGACCGTGTCACGACCGGCACCCTACAGGCCACGGAGGAGTTGGCCCCGGCGCTGCGCCAGGCGTTCGCCCACTTGCCGACGTTCACGTTGCGCACCGACACCCGCATCGGGGAGTTCCGCGACCTCGTGGAGCACGGCTACCGCGGCATGGGGATCGTGAGCGGCAGCAACCCGTGGTTTCACGTGCCGGGTGACGACCCCCGGGGCGTGCACGGAGGGACGCTCGCCGCCGTGACGGCCGCGATGGCGCTGGCCTTACTCGCCGTGGAGGGGATGGGCGGACGGGAGTAGGGTCGAATAGGGGCCCGGGTGGGCGAGGCGCGGAGGCGCCCGCTCCGCCGCCTGCAACACTCCGACACTTGCCCGCAATTTATTTGAAATTCGGGGCCGCTAGAGTTATCGGTAGGCCAGTCCGACTCCCTGTCCAGGAGGACCGCATGAGGTCGACGAACGCCGTCGCCGGCGCGATGCTCGCCACTCTGCTCGGGGCCGCCTGGCTCGCCCCGTCGCCCGCCACCGCGCAGCAGGCCGCCCAGGTCACGTACGCGCGCGACATCGCGCCGATCCTGCAGCGGAGCTGCGAGCGCTGCCACCGGGCCAGCTCGCTCGCGCCCATGTCTCTGCAGTCGTACCAGGAGGCGCGCCGCTGGGCGTCACGCATCAAGGAGCGCACGCAGCTCCGTGACCAGTCGGGTGTCATGCCCCCCTGGTTCGTCGAGCGCGACGTCGGCATACAGCACTTCGCGAACGACGAGGCGCTCTCGGAGCACGAGATCGGACTCATCGCCGCCTGGGCTGACAGCGGTGCGCCCGAGGGGAATCGCGCCGACCTCCCCGCGCCGCTGGTTTGGCCGAGCAGCCCGTCGTGGGACATCGGCGAGCCCGACCTGGTCGTCGATCTGCCCTCGTTCACCATGGAAGCGAACGCGCCCGACTGGTGGGGCGTCATCGACCGCGCTGCGACGGGGCTCACGGAGGACCGCCACGTCGCCGCCATGCAGGTGCTCGAGATCAGCGATGCGGAAGGGGGAATGGGCGGCAAGTTCATATTCCACCACGCCATCCTCACGTCGACGGTGCCGGGCGGGCGAGGCGGCGGGCCGTTCTGGCCGGTGCACGAGGTCGGGCGCAACGCTCAGCACTTCGACCCGGAGGCGTCACCGCTGCTCCGCGCTGGCTCCGCGTTCTTCATCTCGAGCGCGCACATGCACTCGAACGACGTCACCACCACTGCGCACCTGCGGCTCGGATTCAAGTTCCATCCGCGTGGCTATCAGCCGAGCAAGTCGGAGCTGATGCTGACGTTCGGCAACGGTGAGATCGATCTCGCGCCGATGCGGAAGGGGCAGGAGATCCACCTCTATCACACGCTCGAGCAGAACATGAAGGTCACGTCGTTCGAGCCGCACATGCACGCGTCGGGTGTGCGCATGTGCTTCGAGGCGATCTGGGCAGGCCGCACCGAGACGCTCAACTGTGTGGGGTACGACCACGACTGGGTGAAGGTCTACAGCTACGACCCTGACCACGCGCCGCTCCTCCCGGCCGGCACGCTGGTGCACATGATCGCGTACTTCGACACGACGGAGGACAACGAGAACGTGGTCGATCCGCGCAACTGGCAGGGGCTCGGACACCGCTCGATCGACAACATGGCGATCACGTTCCTCCCCGGGATTACGCTGACCGATGAGGAGTTCGCCGCGGAGATCGCGCGGCGCCGTCAGGTGCACGGGCTCGCGGAGGGCGAGGCGATGCTCGGGTGCCCGTTGTGCGGGTACGCCACCGTTCCTGCCGTGCAACAGTGAGGGGAGCCATGCTCATCTCCGGCACGAAGCTGTGGACAGCGGCCGTCGTGAACATCGCGGTCGCGGCGCTCGAACCGACGGCGCTGAACGCCCAAGGCGGCCCCGAAGACAACAACGTGGCGCTGGCCTACGAGGGTTTCTCGACCAACCCCGATGGTTCGTTCCGGCTCTGGTTCGGTTACTACAACCGGAACTGGGACCGCGAGTTCGACGTGCCCGTCGGCCCCGACAACCGGATCGAGCCCGCCGGTCCGGACCGAGGGCAGCCCACGCACTTCTTCCCGCGGCGCAACCAGTTCGTGTTCGGGGTGGACGTGCCCGCGAGCTTCGGGGACGGCGAGGTGGTGTGGACGCTGACCACGAACGGGGTCACGGAGCGCGCGTACGGCACGCTGCATCCTCTGTATGCGGTGGATGACATCGTCATGAGCGCGAACTTCGGCGCCGGCGGTCGTTCGGGCTTCAACCCGGCGCTCGTCGGCAACGTGGGACCGCGCGTCACGCTCGAGAGCGAGCGCACTCTGCGTGCACGTGTTGGTGAGCCCGTCTCGCTGAGCGCGGTTGCGACGGACGACGGCAAGCCGTCGGCCCGCCCGAACTCGTACCGCGTCGGGCAGAGCCAGGAGGTTCCGAATTCGGCGACCGGACTGCGGTTCTCGTGGTACCACTACCGTGGACCGGGCGCTGTGACCTTCGATCCCCCGCAGATCAAGGTCTGGGAGGATCGACGTGACGGGGGCAATGCGCCTTGGTCAGCAGGCTGGCGACCGCCCGCGGTGCCGCCCGAGAATCGCTGGGCGGCGCGGGCAACGTTCTCTGCTCCGGGCACCTATGTGGTGCGCGGCTTGGCACACGACGGCGGGCTCATCGACTACGAGGACGTGACCGTCGTCGTCTCGCCGTGAGAACAGTCTAGACGCGGGCGCTGGCCGGTGTTCCCGTGCCAGGGCCCGCGCTAGGGTGCTCTCTCGCTCGCCTCGCCCTTCGGCAGCATGAGGTCCTCCAGGAAGTAGGCCGACAGCTCGGCGCGGCCCGCGAGGTCCGCCTTCCGGTACACGGCGGCGGCGTGCTGACGCACGGTCTGCGGGCTGCGTCCGGTCTCCTTGGCGATCGATTTGTGGCTGTAGCCCTTGAGGAGCATGAGCGCGACGTCGCGCTCCGCGGGAGTGAGGTGCCAGAGGCCGAACTGGGCGTCGATGGCGCGCCCCATGCCTTCGAGCGCGTGCTCGGCACTGCTCCGCCACGCGTCACGCTCCACCTTGCGAGCCTCGAGCGAGCGGCGCAGCTCCTCGACCGAGCGGGCGGTGCGCGCCCAGCCCAGCCAGAGGGTGGTGGCCATGACCAAGGCCCCCGCGATCATCGTCGTCTCGAAGATAACGTGGAAGCTCAGCCAGTCCTGCGGTTGATCCATGGCCAAGTCGATGCTGCCCCCGACGATAATCGACACGAGGGCGACGACGAGGATGACTCTCAGCTTCTCCTGGCTCTCGTGCTCTTGGTCCAAGCCGGCATCCAACAGATGTGATAGGTGGCTTCTGGTGGGCCAATTCCGGGGCACACCGATACCCCTGTTCGATACTGCGGGCTCCGCGGTGGGGGCATCGTTCAGGCGTCTCTCAGAAAGGAGGACCGATGCTTCCGGAGCCCCTGCACCCGATCGTGGTGCATTTCCCGATGGTCTTCGTGGTACTTCTGCCAATCTCCGCCGCCATCGCCCTGTGGGCAATTCGGCGTGGCGCCGCGCCTCTGAAGGGCTGGGCGATTCCCGCCGCGTTCGCGGTCGCGCTTGCTGGCAGCGCTTGGGTAGCGCTCGAGACCGGTGAGGCCGAGGAGGAGAAGGTCGAGGCGTTCGTCAGCGAGGCTGCCATCAACGAGCACGAGGAAGCGGCCGAACGCTTCCTGGTCTTCTCCGGCGTTCTGGCGTTGGTCGCTGGCGTCGGGCTGCTCTCCGGAGTGGCTGGTCGAGCAGCACGCCTAGTCGCTTCGGTGGGCACGCTGGCCGTGCTCGCCGCGGGCATCCAAGTGGGCGCCGCGGGAGGCCGACTGGTCTACGAGCACGGGGCCGCGCAGGCCTACGTGAGCGGGTCGGCTTCCGGCATGCCGATGATGCAGGGTGGTGAGGGTGAGGAGGAGGGCGGGGAGGACGAAGGCGATCGTTGAGCGATGGCGCGGGCGGGGGCGGGGCGACCGCCCCCGCCGCCGATCGCCGCATTCGCTTGACGCGGCAACTATACCGACCCAAGGTATCCGCCACCTCTCGGGTGGATCATGACGGCTTCCGACATCGAGCGACTGCAGCAAGAGCTGGCCCGCGAGCGTGCCGCTCGCGCCGAGGCCGACGCGCGTAGCGAACAGGCGGCGCTCGAGCTCGAGGAAGCTCGCCACGAGCTGCGCCCAAGCGCGTCCGCCTTCCAGGACATGGCGCTCCGGCAGCAGCAGGCGCTCGTTCGTTTGGCGGGCATGCGCCCGGACGAAGGGGGGCTCACGATGATTCACGAGGAGCTCACGCGGATAGCTTCGGAGATCATCGGCGTCGAGCGGGCGAGCGTGTGGTTGATGAGCCAGGACGGCACGGAGCTGCGCTGCGAGGAGCTCTACGAGCGCACGCAAGACCGACACACCCGGGGCGCGGTGCTCCGGGCCACGGACTATCCGCGCTACTTCGATGCGCTGAAGCTGGGCCGAGCCATCGACGGGCACGACGCCCGCCGAGACTCGCGCCCGAGCGAGTTCAGCGGCCCGTACCTCACCCCACTCGGCATCACCTCGATGATGGACGCCGCGATTCGCAGTGACGGCAGCGTGGTCGGTGTGGTCTGCCTCGAGCACGTCGGGGAGCGACGCACCTGGACGGCCGCGGAGATGGAGTTCGCGGGTGCCCTCGCCGACCAGGCCGCGTTGGCTCTGGCGGCCGTGGAGCGACGTAGGCTCGAGGACGAACGCGCGCACGTTCGTTTGGAGCTGATGCGCACGCGGGAACTGGCGCTCCAGGACGAGCTCACAGGTCTGGCGAATCGGCGCGCCCTGGAGCAGATGCTCGCCGACGAAGTGGCCCGAGCACTCAGGCACGGCCGGCCGTTGTCGATTCTCATGGCCGACGCCGATCACTTCAAGAAGATCAACGACACGTACGGGCACCGTGCGGGGGACACCGTGCTGCGAGAGCTCGCCCGCCTACTGACCGAGAAGCTGCGCTCGATCGACAAGCCCGCGCGCTACGGAGGCGAGGAGTTCTTCGTGATGATGCCGGAGACTTCGGTGGCCGAGGCACGGCTGGTGGCTGAGCGTATACGCAGCTCGATCGAAGAGCACACCTTCGTCGTGGACCCGGAGGACGACGAGCCGCCGATTCCGTTGCGCTTGACCGTCAGCCTGGGTGTCGCCGGCCTGCCCGAGTCCGCTAGCACGCTCGAGGCCATGGTGGAGATCGCCGACCGCGCCCTCTACGATGCCAAGCATCAGGGACGCAACCGCACCGTGGTCGCGGCGCCCCTGCAGCAGGCGACCGGAGGGAGCTGAGCGCAGTCAGCCGGGCCGCCGCAGCAGCTCCATGGCGTGCTCCGCGGACCTGACCTCCGGGTGTTCACCCAGACGTCGGGCGAGCACGCCGGTCGCGTTGGCCACCGCGAAGCTGATCCCGTTCAGGTTCCGCTCTGGCGGCACTCCGGGGATGGGGCGCGGATACGGTGATGCGCGCAGCACGGTCCCCGAGGTCGACTCCGCGACGGCGACGTCTTCGCGCGGGTGCGCGGCGTCCACGACCACGCCGATCGCTCCCTCCATGGAGCCCGGGAACCAAACCCGCCCATCGAGCTCGTGTGCGGATACGATGATGGATCCGACAGCGACGGCCCTCTCCACCGCCGGCGCAAGCTCCGGCACCCTGAACTCGTTCGGCGTGCCGAGGCTGAGGTTGATGAGCCGAATGCCGCGCTCAGAAGCCCAGTCGATGGCGCGGACGAGCGTGGGCACTGTGGTGGCCAACTCGCGGTCGAAGACCTTCACGACGAAGAGCTCCGCCTCGGGCGCTTTCTCGCGGATCGCTGCGGCGGCAGCGGTGCCGTGGCCCAGCCGGTCGACGATGTCGCTGTGCTCGTTCCCCTCGAGGTCGAAGGCGATACCGCCCGCCACCGCAGGGAGGTGCGGGTGCGGCACGTTCACGCCGCTGTCGATGACGGCGACCGAGATTCGATTCACCTGCCCGCCTCGGGAAAAAGGCTCCGGAACGCGGAGCCCTCGCGTGCCAGTGTCTCGGGCGGCCCCATCTCGCCGATCGCGCCTTGCTCGAGCACGGCGACCCTGCCCGCGCGGCGTGCGAGGTCGAGTCGATGCGTGATGAGCAGTGTCGTGCGCCCCGTCATGAGGTGCTCGAGCGCATCGAGCACGCCCGCTTCGGTCGCAGGGTCGAGGGCGCCGGTGGCCTCATCGAGGATCAGAACCGCGGGATCGGCGAGGAACGCTCTCGCCAAGGCGAGCCGTTGTCGCTCACCGGTCGAGAGCTGTTTGCCGCGCTCACCCACCACGGTGGCGCCGCGGGCGGGCATGGATGCCACCAGCTCGCCGAGGCCGGCGGCACGTAGCGCTCGTTCGACGTCGGCATCGGTCGCTTCCGGCCGCGCGTAGCGCACGTTGTCGTGCAGGGTGGTGTGGAAGAGGAAAGGGTCCGCTTCGACGAGCGCGACGCTCTCCCTCAGGTCCGCGAGGCGGAGCGAGCGCAGGTCGTGTCCGTCCAGCAGAATGCGTCCCGCGTCCGGGTCCAGCCTGCGCGTGAGCAGGTCGGCCAGCGTGGACTTGCCGCTTCCGCTCGCCCCGACGATCGCCACGACTTCGCCGTCTGAACCTCGAAGTCGATGTCGCGAAGCCCTTCCGCCCCTCTTCCGTACGCGATGCTCACCCCCTCGAAGACGACGCGGCCCGCTGCGCGCTCGAGGGGGATGGGCGTGGTGGTCTCCTCGACGTCGGGGCGCGTGTCGAGCAGGGCGTGCACCCTCACCAGTGAGGCGCGCGCGGTGGCGAGGTTCGTATAGATCCCCATGAGCCCCTGCACGGGAGCCATGAGTCGCGCCTGGTAGGCCATGAACGCGACGAACGTCCCCAGCGTCGTATCGCCCTGGATGACTCGGTATCCACCGTACACGAACACCACCGCCGTGCCGGCCGAGAGCAGGAGCCCCGGAAGCCCCCCCGCCAGGTAGGTGAACCTGCGCATCGACAGGAGCGCGTCGACGAACGAGTCGTTGCGCGCACGAAAGCGTGCCACCTCCCGCGTTTGGGCGTTCGCGCCGACCACGGTGGTCATGCCCTGGATCGACTCGATGAGGAACGTGCCGATGTCGGCGCTGCGCTCCCGCAGCACCCGCACCCGATCCTCGAGCTGACCTCGGTAGCGCATCAGCGCCCAGAGGGCGGGAGGCATGACCACGGAGCTGACGAGGAACATCCGCCAGTCGAGGTAGACGAGCATCGCGGTCGCCCCCACCAACGCGACCGTCTGCCCGAGCCAAGCCAGTGTCGCCTCCGCCGTGACGCGCTGGATCTCGCCGATGTCCCCATTGATGCGGGACACGATGTCGCCTAGCGGCGTACGTGCGTAGAAGCGGGGAGACAGGCGCTGCAGATGCTCGAACAGCGCGAGCCGCATGTCGAAGAGGATGTCGGCGGACACCCGCGTGTAGCGGAGGCCGGCGACGACGTTCAGGCCGAACGACAGCACGGTGAGCGCCGCGAAGAGTCCGACCGTCCGCAGGAGCGCAGCGAAGTCCCCGGGGACGATGCCGTCGTCGACGATGAGCCTCGACAGGTAGGGTAGCACGAGACCCACCGCAGTCCCCACGAGGGAGAGCGCGAGGACAGGAGCTAGTCGCCAGGCATACGGCCGGACGTGAGCGAGCGCCCGTCGCAGGTGGGGATCGAGCATCGCCATCAGTGGAATACCGAGCGCAGCCGGTCGCCTGCCAGCAGCGCTGCCGGCTACCGGGTGCCCGGAATCACTGCCGACCCGAGCATGTCCGCTCCGAGCTCCACGGTGCGCAGGAGCTCGAACGTCGCGGCATCGTAGACATCGATGGTCGCGCCGGCCACGTAGACGTAGAGCTTGCGGGCGTCGGCGCTGACCCGGAGTCCCATGCGGGGCCTTCCGGCGAAGGGCTGTTTGCGGGCGACGCGCCGCCCCTCGAGATCGAATTCCCAGAACTCATAGCGCCCCACCTCGGAGTAGAGCGCGTAGCCCTTGCGGCCTCCAGGTGCCAGCGCGAAGAACCTGACGGGCTCGGCGGGACCGAGCATGTAGAAATCGACCGACTTCTCGGAGAGCCGGACCTGGGCGATGCCCATCATGCTCCGGTTCTGCGCCGGGTCCGTCATACGGTAGAGCCCCGTGGCGACGCCGGGCTCGTCGTAGGTGCCCGAGAACGTGGGCGGATTCGTCTGTCCGAGTCCGGGCTCGAGCGGGCGGGAGATCTCCCACCGATCGACCTCCTCGAACGTATCCGCATCCAGCGCGATGATGTCCTCGGCGGACATGTAGAGTGTCTCGCCGTCCGGTGAGTAGTTGAATCCCAGGCCGCGGTCGCGCGGCTCGTCGTCGGGCCAGGGTAGCGTGTCGGTGACCTGCTTGGTCGTCAGGTCGTACTCGAGCAGGAACGGCCCCTCCACCACGTACCGATCGATGCGCTTGGTGTACTTCTTCACGACCAGCGCGGCGCGTCGATCGGAGGGGTGGGGGGCGAAGCCGTCGATGCGCACCACGACGCTGTCGTGGGAGAGGGCGATCTCGTCCACGACGCGCCTGATCGCCAGGTCGACCACCGAGATGCGCTGACCGGACGCCTCCTCGACGTAGAGTCGGGTCCTCGCCTCGTTCACCTGGATGTCCGTCGGCAGCAGGCCGCCCATGTCGATGCGGCCGGTTATGCGTTCGGTCGCCTCATCCCAGATCGCGATGTCGCGCGCGTAGGTCGAGATGTACCACGTCGCGGTCTGGGCGGAGGCTGGTGACGCGGCCGCCGCGGCGGCGCCTGCGAGCACCACGAGCGCGGTGTCTACGAGCGCAACGAACGCCACGAGCGCGGCGTCCGCGAGGGCGTCGAGCACCGTGCGCGCGAAGGAATGCCTCTGCACGAAAGCGATCACGGGAAGATGAGGTCGAGGTTGCGCCAGTCCTTCTGGGCCGACGCGCACTTGCCGGTCCAGTCGAGCGCGTGGTTCAGCTGATCCGGGACGTGGGCCGGCCAGAAGCAGGAGAGGTGGCAGTCGAAGATGTCCCGCTCGACGGGTTGGCAGAGCCCGGCGGTGCCGCCGTCCGAATCGACCTCCCACCCCGGCGAGAACACCAAGGAGCAGCCCAGCGGGAAGTGTGGGCCCGTCTGCTCGTGCGGCGGCCGGCGCAGACCGACGACGTCGCGCTCGGGCGCGGACGTGCTTGCCGCCTCGCGGGCCACGTACGCCTCGATGCGCACCGCCTTCTGATTGATCGGCTTCAGGTGCTTCATTCGGATCGCTCCTTCTTCCGTGCCCAGACGCTCACGCGTCGAAGCGCTCCAGGAATTTGGGGTTCTTCTCGGCCAACGCGCCGTAGATCTCGAGGCACGTGTGCGTCCAGCTCCGCACCCACGTGCAGTAGTGCAAGTTGGCGTGTGAGGAGTCGCCGTAGCGCACGTGGGCCTCGTGGTAACATCCGCCCGAGCAGATCGGGCGCGCCCAGCACGTATGGCAGTCCGTCTTCGCGGCGATGTGGTGATCCACCAGGAAGCTCTGCTGCTTCACGCGATCGACGCCACTCGACACGTGACCGAGCGTGTGCTCGGGCGAGCCCGCGAAGCGATGGCAGAGCGACACGTTCCCGTCGGTCGCGACGCCCATGAGGCCGAGCCCCGCACCGCAGCCGTATGCCTTGCTGACGCCCTTGTGGATCTCCTCGATGGTGTCGCGGGCATTCGAGAACCCGTGGTGCTCGTCGCGCAGCGCGCACTCGAGCCACTCCCAGGCGAGCTGCTCGAACTGACGGAGCATCTCGTCCTTTCCCTCCGGTGTGATCGCGTAGTCGCGGTGGTCCTGCGTCGTCACCGGCGCGAGCCCGACCTCCCAGAACCCGACTTCCTGCGTGAGATGGCGGAAGATCTCGAGGACGTTCAGGTGCTTTTGCGTGAGGGTCACCCGCGCGCCGATCGGGCGGCTGCGGTGCACCTGCAGGAGCTCCTTGATCTTCGGCAGCACCACGTCGTAAGAGCCGCGCCCGTTGCTGAAGACCCTGAGCCCGTCCTGCACCGCCTTCGGGCCGTCGATGGAGATGGTCACGCCGATCTGGTTGTCGGCGAGCCACTGGATGATGTCGGGCCGGAGCAGCGTGGCATTGGTGGTGAAACTGAACTCGACGCGCTTGCCCTGCTCTTGTGCACGCCGGCGCGCGTACGCCACCGTCTTCTGGAGCACCGGGAAGTTCAGCAGCGTCTCGCCGCCGAAGAAGGTGAGTCGGGCGACCTGCTGCCCCTTGGACTCGGCCAGCAGGAAGTCCACGCTCTCCTCGGCGGTCTCCTCGCTCATGAACTTGGGCTGCTTGCCGTACCGGGTGTCGACGATCTTGTCCTCGCCGTACTCGTAACAGTAGGTGCACGCCAGGTTGCACTTGTTCGTGACGTTGAGGACCATCGTGTTGAGCGGGAAGTCCGCGGGAGGCAGGTCGTTGGGAACCTGCTCCTTGGGCGCGGACGGATCGCCTATCGCGCGGATCTCGGTCAGCTCGTGGATGGTCTCGAGGATCCGATCGATCTCGTATTCGCCGCTGAGTGATTCGACCAGCGCGTCGGGCTCGCACGGGCCGGCCGCGAGCGCGTCGAGGATGGCGGCGCCGGTCGAGTCCAGCCGGAAGATGCCGGCCGAGGGCACCATGTAGAGGAAGCGCGCCCCGAACGCCTCGAAGGGATGGAACTCGCGGAGCGCCAAGGTGCGGTCGTTGCGTACGGTCCGCGTCGGCGACAAAGCTGCGACGGGTGGGCTCACCGGCTCGCCCCCAGCGCGCGGGGGTCCTCGATCGGGCCCCACGGATCGAAGCGCATGTAGAGCGGCACCGTCACGATCAGGTGCGCTCGCGCGCTCAGGGCCTGTCCGCCGGGGGGTGTATGCGTCGCCACGGCCCACACGTCTCCGACGTTGTTCCTGCTTCCCGACCGATTCGGGTTGGGGCCGTCTTCTGCCGGAACGAAGATGCCATCCTGGCCGAGCGTGCCCACGAAGTCGATGTCGTCGTCTCCGTAGATCGCGGCGTACTCTTCGAGGCGCCACTCCACGCTCACGCGGCCCAGGTCGAGGTCGTCGTCCGTGTCCGGCTCGCCGTCGGGGCCGTCGTCGAAGCCGTGCGCCTCGAACACCTGGTATCCCTTGGGGAAGTTCGCGCCGCCCACGCGCGCCATGCCTCTGCCGGGAGTCACCTCGATGCGGTCGATGCCGTCGTGCACCACCAGGGCGCCTTGGAGTAGGGCTCCGTAAGCGAAGAGGTCCCGCGCGCCGACGGTCGCGGCTGCGTCGACCCGGAGCCTCGCGGTGAGGGCTCCGTTGGTGGGGCCTGTCACCGAGATCACGGTGACGCCCGCCCCGAAGTCCAGGTCCGCGGGGGAGGCCGCATTGATGCCGCCTCCGAAGACGCGCACGTCGACCGTCGATCCGCGCTGCACGGCGGAGGGGAAGACGCCCGTGACCACCGGAGCGCCGACACGCCGGAGCGTGACGTCCGGCCCGAGCTCGTCGTACGCACCCCGGTACCAGCGCCCGCTCATGCTCTGCTGGTCCCGCTCGACGAACATCACCTCGCGGAGCTCGTCGTCGGCGCCGGGGTTGGAGCGGCCGCGCCACTGGTAGCCGGTGTAGACCATTGCGTCGCCCGTGCGCCGCACGCGCTGGCCCGTCTCGGCGTACACGTACTCGGTTGTGGTGGTGAACTCGTCGGGACTGCTCGCGTCTCCGGCGACGGTCACGGTGCCGTGGATCGGCCCC
This sequence comes from Gemmatimonadota bacterium, assembly GCA_016873995.1. Taxonomy (GTDB): domain Bacteria; phylum Gemmatimonadota; class Gemmatimonadetes; order Longimicrobiales; family Gaopeijiaceae; genus UBA2982. Next base: position 34,252 of record VGVR01000011.1, on the reverse strand, counting down.
CGTCCGGGCTCCACGCCGGACAACGCCCACTGTCCAGCGAGACGGGGCGGGCGCTTCGTCGCGGCCCATGCCGACCACTCGTCCGTCTCGAGCGGGTAGGCCTCCGAGAGCTCGGCGATCGCGACGTCCATGGGGTGACGGCGCTCGCCCTCTTCGGGCGGGGGGCCGGCTCGACGGAAGGCCTGGAAGTCGACGAGGGGGTAGAGCGCACGGTGGGTGGCGAGCAGCAAGCCCCACTCTTCTTCGGTGCGGCGCTGCGTCATCACACGCCCCATCGAGTGGCACTGGATGCATGTGAACTCGACGCCGGAATCGCCGTCCCAGTCGTGGTCGATCAGGCGGCGCTCGACCTCGAAGAGTCCAGGCCGCAGCTCTTCGGGGGCGAGGCCCTGCTCATTGGAGAGGTAGCGAGCGATCTCCCGAGCTTCGTCCTGACTGAGGCGCGCGCCGTGCAGAGCGACCATCCTGCGGATCGAGGTCTGCCAACCTTCTGGTGTCTTCCGCAGAAACGAGATCCGCGACATGCGGCCGTCGTCGTCCTGCCGGTGGCAGCGCGAGCAGCGCGCGACCGTGGCCGCGTTCTCGATGGCGAACCCAGCGGCTTCGTCCGCGCTCCTTGACTGCGCCCAGGCCGGGGTGCAGGCGACCGCGACACCGAGGGCCAGCGGAGCGGCGACCCGGAGCACCGCACGACCAGGCGCCATGGGCTCCCTTGGGGTTCGAGGAAATCGCGGGCGGTGAGCGACTCGCGACATTTTGCCGACGTGGGAGGCCGGCCGCCAGGCTGCGGAGGCCCAGCACGTGCGCGGCGCCCGGCGTTGCGGCCCGCCACTCGGGCGTTCCCGCGCTCCCGGTGTTACGAGGCGGTGGCTGGCCACGGGCCTCGGAGCCCGGGGCGCGGTTAGCCGTGCTGGAGGAAGCCCGCGGCGAACGCCGTCGCCAGCGCCGTGAGGTAGTCGGGAAGGGTGACCGGCGGCGCAGCGCCGTTGTATGCGGCCCAGGCGTCGGGCACTTCGCCGTGGCCGGGCGCGCTCGCGACGAGCTGACGGAGGTCCACGCCGCGCACGTGCCTGATGCCTTCGGGGCACCGGACGCTCGCCAGATGCTCCTGCAGGACGATGCGGTGACCTTCGATGGCGGGTCGATCCACTCGGCGTAGCGCGGCGCTGACGACCGCGTCCAGGGTGGGTCGGGCGCGAATCACCTCGTACGCGGCGCGCACCTCGGTTTCGGGAAGCTCGGTTGCGGTGCGATCGGGGTCAGCGGCCGAGTCCGGCCCTTCGCCTCCGGCTCGACGGGCGGCACGTGCGCGCACCTCCCAGTACGGTGTCGCGTACACGGCCGCCGCACGCTCGAAGAACGGGGCCGACAAGTTGCGATAGCGCCGGTAGACGTCGGCCTCCCGTCGATCGAAGAACTCGATCGCCGCACTCGTGGACTGGGAGTCGACGAGCGCCGTATGCGCGGCGATACCGGCGAGCCATCCGGACGAGAGCGCCTTCTTCACCCCGAACGACGAGAGGGGATCGATGAACGAGCCCGCGTCCCCGGCGAGGAGCAACCCTGGACGGGCGAATCGTCCAGCCGTGTAGAGCGAGGCCGAACACGCCCATGCCTCCCCTTCGGTCGTGGCACCCTCGAGAGCCTGCTTCAGATGGCGCGTCTTGGTCAGCTCGGCCTCGAGCGTCGCGGCCACGCCCGCCCGTCCTCTGCGCACTCTGCGGCCGCCGATCATCGCTGCGACGCAGCGCACGCCGTCGTCGAGGGGCACGGACCAAGCCCACCCGTCGGCGTAGCTCTCGATCAGCGTGCGATGCGCGTGCTCGTCGGGCCACCCATCCGTGCGGCGCCACCGCCGAACCAGCGCGAGCGTCGAGGTTCCACGGTCAGGCCGGCGGCCTTCGGTGCGAGCGACCAGGCCGTGACGCCCGGTCGCGTCGACGACCCAGTCGCCCCAGACCTCGAGACTCGGTCCGCCCTCGCGCTCGCAGACTACACGCCAGCCTTCGGGGGTTTCCGCGGCGGACCGCGCGGTGGCATGGTCGAGTACGCTGACGCCGGCGCGCTCGGCGGTTCCGAGCAGGACGGCCTCGAGGCTCGCCCGATCGGTGTGGAAGCCGAGCTGTCCGTCGGGAAACGTCTCGCTGCGGGCCTCCTCGCCGCTCCACCACACCACGTTGCCCCGGTTGGCATGCAAGGCCGCGCGCTCGAGCGGCGCCAAGAAGTCCAGCTCGGCCAGAATGCGCCGGGCCGAGGGTGGGATCGACTCGCCCAGCGCGGCCGCTGCAGGAGTGCCGGGGCGAACCAAAGCCACCGCATGACCCTCGCGGGCGAGCAAGGTAGCCGCAGCGCATCCTGCGGGACCGCTCCCGAGGACGATGACGTCGTACTGGGCACGCGGACGAGGGGTCACACGGCTCCGGTTCATGGGTGAGTCGGCCCGACGGCCCGCTCCCGAAAGCTAGTGTCCCGAGTCGGATGCGGCGGCCCGAGGATGCAGACGAACCTCCGAATCAGGATACCAGGCGGAGGCGTCGGGGCAGCCTATCCGGGCCGCGACCGTACGTCCTACATTGGCCGCACTGCGGTTGCAGGTCTTTGCCCGAGAGGAGGTGCCCATGCGCACGAGTCTCTGCTCTATCCGTGGCCGGCTGGTCGGCGTCACGCCGTCGGCGGTCGGCCTCCTCGTCTTCGCCGCGGCCGCGTCTGCCCAGTCGAGCCATCCGTTCGGCGCGCCTACGGCGGACGAGCCGAACCCGGCCGCGACCATCGCGGCGGTGGGCGGATCGCGAGCCCAGGGGTGGCAGGGTCAGGGCCGCTCCGAGGTATTGGCGCGGCACGGCATGGTGGCCACCAGCGATCCGCTGGCGGTGCAGGCGGGGCTCGAGATTCTCCGCAACGGCGGCAACGCGATCGACGCGGCCGTCGCTGCGGGTGCGGTGCTCGACGTCACCTCGCAAAACGACACCGGCATCGGCGGCGACCTCTTCGCGCTGGTCTGGGTCGCGCGGGAGCAGAAGCTGTATGGGCTCTCGTCCGCAGGGTGGGCGCCGGCAGGGTGGACCCCCGAGTTCTTCCGTAACCAACTCGGTGTGGAGCGGATGCCCGGCTCCGGTGTGAACGCGGCGACGGTGCCGGGTGCCATCTCGGGGTACGATGCGCTGCTCGAGCGTTTCGGCACGATGGGCTTCCGCGAGACGTTCGAGCGGGCAGCGCGCATCGCCGAGGAGGGGTGGGGGCAGGCGGAGCGGCGTCACGCGGACATCCTGTCCGCCGAGGGGCGTCTACGCCGCGACGCCGACTCGAACCGGACGTTCCTGGTGAACGGAGAGGCTCCGCCGCTCTACAGCCTCATTCGCAATCCGGAGCTGGCGGCCGCGCTCAGGCTCATCCAGCGCGACGGGCGAGACGCGTTCTACCGAGGGCCCATCGCCGACGCCATCGTAGCCAAAGTTCGCGCGGGCGGCGGCGTGATGACGAACGCCGACCTCGCGGAGTACGAGTCGGAGTGGGTCGAGCCGATCACGACCAACTATCACGGCTACGACATCTTCCAGTTGCCGCCCCCGGGTCAGGGATTCGCGGCCCTGGAGATGCTCAACATCCTCGAGGTGTGCGCGCCGGTGCACGGCCTCGTGCTCGCGGATCTCGGCCCCACGCATCCCGACTACTGGCACTTCATGGTCGAGGCCAAGAAGCTGGCCTACTCGGACCTGCAGGCCTACAACGGCGACCCGAAGTTCGAGCACGTGCCGGTGGATCGACTGCTGTCGAAGGACTACGCGCGTACGCTGTGCAGTCGCATTGACATGGCACGAGCCGCCGAGCCGTCGGTCACAGGTGGGCTCGACGGCGGGACCATCTACCTCACCACGGCGGACCGGTGGGGCAACATGGTCTCGTTCGTCCACAGCGTGTTCTCGGTGTACGGGAGCGCAGCCACCGTCCCGCCGTACGGCATCGTCCTGCACAACCGCGGCAGCGCGTTCTCGCTGAATCCGGCGAGCCCGAACCTCGTCGCTCCCCGCAAGCGGCCCTTCCACTCGATCATCGCCGGCTTCGTCATGAAGGACCGTCAGCCGCTCATGACGTTCGGCAACATGGGCGGGAGCGTGCAGCCCGAGACGCACGTGCAGCACATGGTCAACGTCATCGACCACGGCATGAATGTGCAGATGACCACCGACGCGGCGCGCTTCACGCACAGCCAAGGGTCGAACGTGCTCTCCCTCGAGACCGATCTCTTCCACTTGGTGGGGCCTGCGCTCCAGGCCAAGGGGCACGAGGTGCGTGCAGTGGATGGTGGAGCGGTCGGTGGCTTTCAGGGCATCCTGTTCACCCGCGACCCCACACTACCGGCTCCTTCTTTCGGTCTTGAGAGCGTGGCCGAGGATCACCCCGTGAACGGCGTGTACCGTGCGGGGTCGGACCATCGCAAGGACGGGCAGGCTGCGGGCTGGTAGCCGCGTCCGAGGTCGCGCGGGAGCCTGACGGCGGACCGTACACGACGGTCCGCCGCGTCGGTCTACCAGGGCGGCCCGTCAACGAAGGACCCCTGTCGGCGGCGGTTCCGCCCCTCGCGATAGAGCAGCTTGTCGATCATGGTCGACGGGTTCCGGTGGCCCGAGCCGAGGATCTGTTCGGCCTCACGCGGCGCGAGCGGCCCCTCGTCCTCGCCTGCGAGCGCCTCGTCTTCGGCGGGTGCGCCCGCGTCGTCGACACCTTCCGTCTGCGACGGGTCCATCGGGTTCGGTGACTCCAGACGCTCGCCGATGTTGTCCGGTCCGTTGATGTCGCCGGGGTCGTTCATACCCAGCTCGGGCGCGGCCGTGGCCAGGATCCGCTGCGCGAGCCACAGGTTCCACGAGGCGTTCGTGTGCTCCGGCTCCATCCGGAGCGCGCTCTTGTTCGCCTCCACGGAGTTGGCTGCGTGGAAGAGCGCCGAGTCGGCCGAGACCGCGACGATGGCGCGGATGAGGCTCCACAGGCCGAGATTGTAGAACGCCCGCACGCGCAACTCTTCGTCCGCGGTGCCACTGGCGGTGGCCAGCTCCGCGAACGTCTCCGGCTCGTCCGTGCGGAGCAGCGTCGTGCCCAAGTTGTACCGCAGCCGCACCGAGCCGGGCTCCGCGCTCAGGCGCGCCTCGTAGGTGGCCCGCGCTTCCGCGAGCCGATCTCCACGGTGGAGACGGTTCGCTCGCGCTTCGCTGGCCCGGTCGGCCCGCAGCGTGATGGCGATCCCCAACAAGGAGACCAGCACGAGCAGCAGGCGACGCCGCCCGCTCGCGAGTCGTGGCGCGTTCATGCGCGCGCCTTCGGACCGAGGGCGATCGTTCCCCGTCCCGCGTCTGCTGCGCCATCCCAGAGGAGGAGCGGTACCGCGAGCAGTACGAGGAGGAAGGTGGCATCGACGGGCGGGCCCGATCCGCGCGCGTCTCCGCTGATGGCCTGCATTTCCGCCACGAGCGCTTCCAGGCCCCCCTCGTCGGTCCCGTCTTCGTAGGTGCCGCCCCCGGCGTCGGCAAGCGCGCGCAGCAAATCAGCATTCATGGCCGCTACGACGGGTGTATCGCCGTCCATGACGGGCTCGGTTCCCGCGAAGACTGTGGCACCGCGCTCCGATCCGATTCCGGCAGCCCAGATCTCGACCCCTGCGGCAGACAGCTCCGAAGCTACGTCCGCGACGCTCGTCTCGTCCTGAACGTCACCATCCGAGAGGACGAGTACCACGCGTCGCGCGTCCGGCCGAGCGCGCGCCTCTGCGGTTGCGCTGGCGAGGTACAGCGCCTCACCGAGGGCGCTTCCCCGGTCGAGCTCACGCACCAGCTCGACGCGGAGCGAATCCGTAAAGTAGCGCACGAGGTTCGCGTCGTCTGTCGCGGGCAGGAGCGCGTACGGCCAGCCCGCGAACGTGACGAGTGAGAAGCGCGCGGATGGGAGCTCCTCCGTGAGTCGCACGACCACGTCGCGGGCCCGAGCGATCCGGCTCGGCAGTGCGTCTGTCGCACCCATGGATAGGGAGAGGTCCACCACCAGAGCGAGGTCGAGTGGAGGAGGCGGTGAATCGTCGGAGTCGACCCAGGCCGGTCCGGCGGAGGCGAGCCCGACCGCCAGGCCTGCCGTGACCAGGCAGGCGAGCCGCGCTCGCGGGTAGCGGTTCGGTGTCGAGGGGAGCAGTCGTCCCGTCGCCAAGGTGTCGTACGCCTGCGCGAGTCGCTTGCGGCGACGCCACTGCGTGCCGAGCGCGAGCGCGAGGACCAGCGCCATGAACGGCGCCAGCGCTGCCAACTCGGGGTAGCGCAGCGTCATGGCAGCACGCCCCAGCGCGAGCCCCGGAGCAACGCTCCGAGAAGCAGCAGCGGCACCGACGCGAGCAGGAACCAGCGCGCGAGTGGTGTGAACTCGGTGCGGACGACGACCTCCTCGGAGGGTGCGGCGAGCCGATCGATCTCTTCGTAGATCAGCTCGAGCGCTTCCACGTCCGTTGCGCGGAAATAGCGGCCGTTGGTGATGACGGCGGCCTGGGTGAGCACCGTCTCCATCTCGTCGATGTCACGGGCGAGCATGTAGTCCGTGCCGATCGCGATCGGGTAGATGCGCACGTCGAAAGCAGCTGCGGCTCGGGCCGCGAGTGCGGGCGTGATCCCCTCGCCGTTGTGGGCGCCGTCCGTGAGAAGGATCAGCATCTTCGACCGGTGCGGCGCATCGCGCAGCAGGCCGGCGCCGGCCGTGATGGCCGCGGCGAGGTCCGTGCCGTCCAGCAGCAGGCGCGAATCGAGGTCGTTCACCACTTCCCGGACGACGTAGTGATCGCGCGTGAGGGGCATCCGAGTCAGGGCCTCTCCCCCGAACGCCACCACCGCGACATCGTCGGAGCGGCCCTCGAGAAAGTCGAGTACCGTGCCCTTGGCGGCCTGGAGCCGGGACGCCCTGGCAGATATGTCTCGCGCGCCCATGGACGTCGAAAGGTCGATGGCCACCGCAATGGCCACCCCTTCCGTCAGGGGCTCCTCGTACGTGCGGACGAGCTGCGGGTCGGCGAGAACGACCATGAGGCACGCCACGCCCCCGCCGCGCAGGAGCGGTGGAAGCAGCTCCAGGCAGCGCGCCAGCCAGAGGCTCAGCGCGGCTTCGCCGGCCTCGTCCCCGCGTGCAACCAGAAGGCCCCATCGCTCGCGCGGCCGGATCCACCAGTACCAGAACGGCAGAGCAGCGAGCAGGACCAGCCAGAGCGGGCGGGTGAATTCCAGGCTCACAGGTGACCCGAGCCCTTGGTGGAGAGCCAGTCCCTCAACGCCCCGAGGTGAGCGGCGAAGGCCGAGCCGCCGGTGCGGTGTCGACCGAACTTGACGCGTTCCGCGACGAACATCTCCTCGGCGAGCCCAGCGCCGTTGGCTTCGCTTGCTCCCAGTCCGTCCATGAGCTCCGTACTCGTGAGGCCGGGCCCCCATTCGGGATCCAGCCGCTGGACGTACCCGCGGACCGCACCGCTCGTGGCGCCGTAGAGACTGCGCTCAGCCTCCACCAGATAGGGCGTCGCTGCGATGCGCTCGAGCTCTGCGAGCGCCGCGATGCGTGCCTCCTCCGCGGTCATCGGTCTGGTATCCGGCACGTGGAGGCGATGGGGAATCGCAGCGAGTAGGCTCCGCACCCACGGGGCGCACGCCACCACGAATAGCGCAGTGAATACCGAAAGAAACAGTATGGTCCAGGGACTCCAGCCGATCCCCATCACGTCGTCGGGCCCGCGAGGGGACACGCCCGCCACGATGTCTTCGGCAGTCTGGAGCGGGCGCACCCGCACGGTCAGGTCGGGCGTGCGAACCCGGGTGATGCCTGGGGCGAGGCCGCGGGGCACGTCGCTCCACGCACCCACTCGGGAGCCGTCCGCGATCGACTCGCCGGGTGCTCCTGCCGAGAGGGGAGTCGTGACGATGTCCACCCCAGGGACGCTGGTCGTGCCGGCACCGAAGGGGATGAGCGGGTAGACGAGTGTGAGCTCTGCGCCGCCGTCCGGCGCCCTTCGCGACTGCCAGCTCACGGACCCGAAGCTCTCGATCTCCTCCGTCGCGGGGATGGTGTCCGGAAAGTACACGACGATTCCCGGTGGCACGTGCACGCGGACGCGCAGCTCGAAGACCTGTGCGATCGCGACGCTGTCCAGGGAGAGCGTCGCAACGGGCTCGGCCGTTTGGGCCGAGACGCTTCGGCTGAAGAGGCACAGCACGAGGAGCCCCATGAGAGTGCCCCTCCGGCGACTCGGTGTGCCCGGCTGCATGGTCTCTTCGGAAGCTCGTTCGCCTGGATTCGGTGAACCCTCGGCCACTCGTCCGCTATGGCTCCCGCGGCAGGGCCGGTTCGTTCGGGGAAGGAATGTCCCGTGAAGGGGCGATTTGAACAACCCGACGTCCACTGCGCGGCTTTCCGAGGCCACTACTCTGCCGGCCCATGATGGTAGGCGAGCGGCGGCCACGGGAGGACCGGGCGCCGGTATCCAATACACGCACCGAAAGGGTGCACGTATCCCGATTCGGAGCCGCTGCCGAGGCCCCTTCGGGGGCGGGCGGAACGTGTAAGTGCAATGGAGACAGAAGGTTGGGCGTATTTTGGCCGACGTCTCCACTTGGAAGTGGGTGGGCTGCGGCGCCAGGAAGCTCATCGGCGCCTGGAGAGGTAGGCCGGAGCGACCCACAGCCGCTCACGACGAGTCGTGTGCGGCCGTGGTCGATTTCGGGGGAGGGAACCACCTGGACCTCGGCCGCTCACTGGCGGAGGTGCGGGCCGATCGCCGATACTCAGCGCGACCGACCGCTCTCAGGAGGCTTCATGACCCCCCGCTCCCTGGCCGTCTTCGCGTCGACTCTCCTTCTGTGTGTTTCCGTGGCGTCGGCGGCGGCGCAGGTCGACGAGGCGCGTATCGCCCGCGCCGACCCCGCCGAGTGGTTGACCTACGGTCGCGACTATGCGGAGACGCACTATAGCCCGCTGTCGGACATCACCACCGCGAACGTGGGCCAACTCCGCCCGGCGTGGAGCTGGACGCTCCCCAAGACGGGGGCCCGGCCCGAGGCGACGCCGCTCGTAGTCGACGGCGTGATCTACGCCACCGGACCGTACAGCTACGTGTTCGCGCTCGACGCGCGCACGGGTGAGCTGCTCTGGCACTGGGACCCGGGCATCCCCGAGGAGGAGCAGGGGGGACCGAGCGTATGCTGCGGCAACGTGAACCGAGGCGTCGCCGTGTTCGGCGACAAGGTCTACGTGGGTGTGCTGGACGGGCGCCTCGTGGCGCTCGACCGCGCGACGGGCATCGTTCGCTGGGCCGTGCAGACCACGCCGCGGGACAGCGACTACAGCATCACGCAGGCACCGCGCGTGGTGGCGGGGAACGTGATCATCGGCAACTCGGGGGCCGAGTTCGGCGTGCGGGGCTACGTGTCTGCGTACGACGCGGAGACGGGCGAGCTCTCCTGGCGGTGGCACACCGTCCCCGGCAACCCGGCCCTCGGGTTCGAGAACGAGGCGATGCGGCGAGCGGCGGAGACGTGGAGCGGGGAGTGGTGGGTGGTAGGTGGCGGCGGCACGGTTTGGGATGCGCTCGCCTACGATCCGCGCCTCGGCCTGCTGTACGTCGGCACGGGTAACGGCGCGCCGTGGAGTCGCGATCAACGCAGCCCCGGCGGCGGCGACAACCTGTACCTCGCGTCGATCGTGGCCCTCCGCGCCGAGACGGGCGAGTACGTGTGGCACTATCAGAATACGCCGGGCGACGACTGGGACTACACGGCCGTGCAGCCCATGATGCTCCTCGACCTGACCATCGAGGGGCGCCAGCGTGCCGTCGTCGTACAGGCGCCGAAGAACGGGTTCTTCTACGTGATCGATCGCATCAACGGCGAGTTCATCTCTGCGTCTGCGTTCGCCGACGAAGTTACGTGGGCGTCCGGCGTGGACCCGGAGACCGGCCGCCCGATCGAGACGCCCGAAGCGCGCTACGGGATGAACGGGCGCGGTGCCTGGCTTTCGCCCGGACCCGGGGGTGCGGCGAACTGGCGGCCGTTCGCATGGAATCCGCAGACGCAGCTCGTCTACCTGCCCATGCAGAACAACCAATCATGGTACGAGATGGTGCAGGTGAACTACCGACAGGGGCAGCGCAACTTGGGCGTTGCCCGGGGCGCCGACGTCGTGCGGCCGGACCCGCCGCCCCTGCGCGGGCCAGCCGGTGCGCTCAAGGCGTGGGACCCGGTGGCCAACCGCGAGGTGTGGCGCTTCGAGACCGACGGCCAGAACGGCGGTGCCCTCTCGACTGGGGGAGGCCTGGTGTTCTGGGGTTCGCGCAACCGCATCGTCGCGCTCGACGCGGCTGCGGGCCGGCTCCTCTGGGAGGCACCCGTCGGCGATCAGCCCTCCACGCCCGTGACCTACGAGCTCGACGGCCGCCAGTACGTGACGATCATGGGTGGGAACGCTCCGCCCAGCGTGCACACGTTCGTACTTCCCTGACGCCTCGAGTGAGAGGTCTCGCGCTCGCGATGTGTGTCGCCGCGATGGCCGCGGCGCGGGGCGTCGACGCGCAGGCGGCTCCGCCCGGCCTCCAAGGCGCCTGGAGGGTGGTGGAGATCGAGGTCAGCGGGCCGGGTGCGCGCACGGTCGAGTCGCCACAGCCGGGCCTGCTGCTGTTCACGGGGCGGCACTACAGCTACACGTTCGTGACCAGCGACACGCCCCGCCCGCCTCTGCCTCCGGGGCCGGCGACTGCGGAGATCCTGGCGACCGTATGGAATCCGTTCACCGCGAACGCCGGGACGTTCGAGGTGTCGGGGAGCACGATGACCCGCCGCCCCATCGTGGCCAAGAATCCGGACGCGATGGCACCCGGCGCCTTCAACGAGTACTCGTTCCACTTGAGTGCCGATACGCTGTGGATGACGACGACTGCGACGGAGGGCGGTCCGGTGCGAAACCCGTCCACCGTCCGCCTGCTGCGCGTGCGATGAGGCGACGGCTTGCTCACTCGTCGTCGATGTTCGCGGGTGTGACGCTGCTGGCGGGGTTCGCCACGGTGATACTCCTTTCGGCGGCCGCGCCCGGTCACGCGCTGGCGCAGGCCCCACAGCCGCCGACCATCGAGGAGACCTCGCTCGCACTCGGCGATGGCACATCGATCCGCTACGGCCTCGGGCTGCCAGCGGGTTACGACCGCTCCCGCGGCGCTCCGCGACCGCTCGTGCTCGCGCTGCATCCCGGCGGCCGCGGCGAGTTCTACGGCAGCGAGTTCATGCAGGGGATCGTCGAGCCGGCGCTGCGCTCCTGGGGTGCGGTGATCGTGGCACCCGACGTCCCCGACCGGAGTTGGGCGACCGCCCGCTCGGAGCATGCCGTGCTGGCGTTGGTCGAGCACGTCATGGCGGAGCACGCCATCGATCGCGCGCGCGTCCTCGTCACCGGGTTCAGCATGGGTGGGCGCGGCACGTGGTACATCGCTGCGCGCCACGGCGATGTATTTACGGGGGCGATCGTCATGGCCGGCTCACCGGGCGCCCCCGAGATCGCGGGCCTGCGCATCCCGCTCTTCATCATCCACAGTCCGGACGACGAGGTGGTTCCGTTCGGGCCAGCGGAAGAGGCGTACGCGGCGCTCGCGGCTCGCGGTCATCCCGTGGAGATGCGGGTGCTGCCCGGAGCGGGTCACTACATGATGGGGGCCTACGTGCCCGTGCTTCGCGTCGCCGGTCGCTGGATGTTGGAGCGCTGGGGAGCCGAGGTCCGCTAGTTAGCCGCGGCATTCCTCGCAGCCGCGGACGAGGCGAGCAGCAGGTCCAACCTGCGCCCGAAGTTCTCGGCAGAAGGCATCTCGTGTCCCATGCCGTCGATGTCCACGAGGTGCAGGTCGGTGAACCCTTCCCGTTGGTATGCCGCGGCGGTGAGACGGCACTCCTCACGGTTGAAGTCTCCGCTGCCGGTCATGATGACGATCGGGTGCTGCTTGGCGAGGGCGAGTACGTCCGGCGGCGGCGTCGCGAAGCGATACACCGTCTGGCCGGGACTCGACGCGACAGGCACGCGCAGGTACGTGGTCATGCCGATGATAGGGAGCCCGCCCGTGAACACGTCCGCCCAAGCAACGGCCAGCATGGCCGCCACCTTCCCGCCTCCTGACAGCCCGGATACGTAGATCCGATCGGCGTCGACGTCGTACAGCTCGGTCACATTGCGGACCGCATCCAGCGCGAGGCCCATCCGAGGGAAGAGATGGCGGCGGTTGCCGGCGTTGTTCGGGCCGACCCAGATGAGGCGGCGCTCGTCGAGGACGGCACGGAGTTCCGCTGGGATGTCGCCTCGGTCGAACGCCGACACCCACACGACGACGCCGAACGGCTCACCGTCGGGCTCGTAGGAAGGCGGCACATAGAGGCTGAAGCTCTCGGTGGCCAGGTGGTAGTTCCAGTCGTCGAGATCCCCCCGGAACTGGAAGCGCTCGCTCCACCGACGTGGATCGGACTCGGGCGCGCGCTGGGTGAGGATCGCTTGGAACTCGCCGGTGCGGTGCGCGGTCGCTGGCGCTTGGGCTTCCGCTGCGGGCGCGGAACACGCGAGTGCGAAAGACGAGAGCGCCGCGAGGAGCGGCAGCGACGACCGCTCCACCCCCTGGATGTGTGCCGTCACCAGTCCATCCGCGCGAGCGTCGTAGGGTCCGCCACCAGCTCCTGGTTTCCCGGCTGGATGCCGTTGAGCTGCAGGATGTACGCGAGCACGTCGACGTACTGCTGAGGCGTCAGGCTCCCGGGGCGGTCCTGGGGCATGTTCGTGCTGATCTGCTGGTAGAGGCCGCTGAGCGGCTCCGCCCTCCACGTGATCGCGAAGATCGGTCCCGCGAACTCGTTGCGACTGTGGCACGTCGAGCAGACGCCCGCGAACGTGCCCTGGCCACGCGTCGCTTGACCGGCAGTGTACACGGGGGTGAGCGGCTCGGATGCGGTCGTCGAGGTCGCCGGGGGCGTCGGCGTGGACGCGGGCGCCTCGGGCGAGGCCGTCGCGCACGCGGACAGGGACGCCGCGGCGACAAACGCGAAGAGCCGGGCGGTGGCCGCCCGGCCCTTCCAAAACGTGGCCGTCATGGGCGGTACGCCACGAAGCGTACCCTAGAAGCGCGACGACGTGATGATGACGTCCGACCGTGACCAGACGCGCTCGAAGTTGGCCCTGGCCGCGTCCGCCTCCGTGTTCTTGCCCTGCGCTCGCAGCGCCCGCTCCATCCCGAAGTACGACCAGCCGTTGTCGGGGTGCTGCTCGAGCGCGGCCTGGTAGACGCGCTCGGCGTCGGCGTACCGCTCGGCCTCGAGGAGCGCGGCGCCCAGCCAGTGGCGCGGCGAGAAGTTGAGCGGCTCGGGCTCGTCGTAGCGGAGTCCGTCGTGCGTGGCCACCGAACGTTCGAATACGGGGATCGCCTCGGCGAGCTTGCCTTCGGCGCGCAGCATCTCGCCCCGCAGGATGTCGCCCGTGATGGAAAGGAGATCGGGCGCCGTGTGGTTCCGCATCTGTACGGTGGTGGGCACGGTATCGCGCTTCTGATCCACGCGCGCGAGGTAGACCGCGGCGCTGTCCGGGTGGCCCGTGCGCAGGAGCGCGTATCCCCGCGAGAACTCCCACAGGCCCTGCTGGATCGGCTGCCCGGGCATCTCGGTGAGGCCGAGCACCTTTTGCCAGTCGCCGAAGCGGAAGAGCACGAGCGAGTGGTAGAACGAGCCGCCGTTCACTTGGCGCGCGTACTCCTCGGCCGCGGCGGCCGACACCTGGCCCTGGCCGTCCATGGAGCCCGCGTAGAAGAGCATGTGCAGGTTGTGCGTGCCCGCGTACGAGACGCCCTGGCCTGAAGCCGTGAGGTCGTCGGAGCGCCACGCCAGCGCGTTCGCGCGCACTGCCTTCCCCCACCGCCCGATCACGTTGTACGTGTGCGAGGGCATGTGGTTGAGATGGCTCGCGCCCGGCACCGCGGTCATGAGCCGGTCGGCGCACGACTCCGCCTTGAAGGCGACGTCGGTCGCTTCCGTGGCGTGGATGTAGAGGTGGCACGCGCCGATGTGGTTGATGTCCTGGGCCAGCACGTTCTCGAGCACGCCGTGGAAGCCCTGCACGAACGGGTCGTCACTGCGATAGAAGGCCCGCTCCGTGTTGAGGAGCATGAGCGACTCGGCGTAGAGCGCGCCGACGTCGAGGTCGTTCGGGTATGCGCGATAGACCTCGGCCATCGCCTGGCTGTACGCACTGTCGAGCGAGGCCCGCTGCGCCTGGACGTGCTCCTCGGCGTAGCGGATCGACATGGCCTGGATGAGCGCCCTCTCGACCGGGTCATCGGTGTGGTCCAGCATGGAGAGCGCCCGCTGCGCCGCATCGTATGCGGGACGCGCATTCGAATCGGTCATGCGGCTGTTCAGGAACGGCCCGCGCGCCTGCGCTTCGCCCCACCAGCACATGGCGCAGTTCGGGTCTTGCCGCTGCGCCTCCTGGAAGGAACGGATCGCCACCGGATAGGTGAACGCGTAGACCATCTGCATGCCCTGATCGAAGTACCGCTGCGCGATCGGGACCTCCGTATCGATCGGGCGGGTGAAGTCGCCCAAGACCGACTCGAGCAGCGGCACCTCCGGGGGGACCACCGCCTCGGGCGAGTCGTGGCCGTGGTCGACCTGAGCGAGCACGGTCAGGGGCGCGGCGGCGAAGCCGATGAGGACGAGGACAGCGACTGGGACGTCGGCGAGACGCCGCCAAACACCCGGTATCCGGGGCGGGAAGCTCATGATTCCTCCGAATGATGACATGACAGACCTTAGGGGGAGGCCGGCGTGACGGTCAAATGCCTGACGCAGCCGCCTACGACGGGTCCTCATACCCCAGCTTGACCTCTCCCGTCCCAACGCCCCCGACCGTCCCGGACCGCAGCCACTCGAGGGACGCCTCGAAGAGGAGCTCGCGGTTGGACTCCCACATGGCGTTGTGGGACGAGCAGGCGAGGTCGATGATGACCTTCTTGGGCGAGCCGATGTCCTCGTATAGCTCGCGCACGCGCGCTGGGTTCACCTGCCCATCGGTGGCCGGCGCGACGAGCAGCACCGGCGTCTGCTGACGCGACACCTCGACCCGACCCCAGCCCCAGGTGGTGACGTTCGGGGCGCGTCGCACTCCGGTGCCCCACGTCGCACCGACGGGATCCGACTCGAGCATGGCCGTCCAGACGGACTCGCGCACCCGCGGCTCCCACTGGCCGGGGCAGGGGGCCTGCCGGTTCCAGAGAGCCTCGAAGTCCGCGCGCGACTGCTTCGTCATCGCCGTGCCGGGAGCGGGCAGGCGCGCCGGCGCCCCGGTCGACCGGCCACGACCGTACGCCGGCGACAGCAGGATGAGGCTGGCGACTTTGTCGGGAAAGCGCGCGGAGTATCCGCCGGCCCGGGGGCCGCCGAGCGACCAGGCGGCGAGGTGTACGCGGTCGACGCCCCGGAGCGCGCGCACGTACTCGACCACCGCGTCGAGATCGTGCCAATCGGACTCGATGGTGGTGGCGGCGAACGCGAAGGTTGCCGGACACGGTGCCGGGATCAGCGTCGGCACGAACTCGGCCTGCTGCGCTTCCGAGAGGTTGCAGGGGTCGTTCATGGCGGGCGGCCTGGTCGAGCGGCCGTACCCGGTCATGTCCACCGAGAAGACGTCGTAGCCGGCCTCGGCGAGAAACGCCATCCAGCTGGCGCCCGGTGGATCGAACGAGACCTCGGCGGGCGTGCCCGCGCCGTGCACGAAGACGACGACGCGGCCCTCGAGACCGCGGGAGCGCAGCGCCGTTCCGGCCAGCACGCGCTCCCGCACGTAGATCTGCGCGAGCTGCCCCTCCATCGAGGGGGCCTTGGAGACCACGCGCACGTAGTGATCGACGGAGAGCGGCGTTCCTTGGGCTGTTCCGAGCTCGGCACCGAGGGTGGTCACCAGAAGGCTGGCGGCGAGCGTCGCGCCAGCGTGGCGGAAGGTCGTGCGTCCCATGGTGTCTGCTCCCGATCGGTTGGTGCCGGCCATCGAACGACATCATAGCGCGGTGCGGACGTCTCGGCGACGCGAAAATTGGCGACTGCGCCTGCGGGAGCGCGAACGGCCGGTGGCCCTCGTCGGACGAGCCGGAGTATCATCCGACATGAACCGCCGCACCGCCGTTGCCGCCGCCGCGACGTTCCTCGCCCTCCTCCACCTGGGCGGCGTGTGCGGCTCGGTGCTGCGCCGCTACGATCCGGTGGATTGGCCGACCGGGCCGTCCGGTGGCTACGAGCGCGACTTCGGCCCGCTCCACCTCACGGTGTGGGGCCTGATCCGCCAGACGGGGCGCTTCGACGCGATAGCCGAGAACCGCGGCACGGGGCCGCTCACCGTCGACGGCGTCGAGATCCGCCTGGGCGACCGCACGGAGCGGTGGGCGCCGAGTGGTAGCCCCATCGTCGTGCAACCGGGCCAGGAGGCGGAGATCATCGCCTCGTTTCCGCCGCCGGACGTGCGCGGCCGCATCGGCGTCATCATCCGCACGTCGGTGCAGCCTGTCGAGCTGGAGCTCGCGCTGCCGTAGTCAACGCGCGGTGCGCGCGACCTCCACGAAGTGAGGCAGCGAGCGCTCGACCATATCGTCGGAGGCGGTGAGGCTGATGCGGAACGAGTCGCGCGAGCCCAGCACGCTCCCCGGCATCACGAACACCTTCCGGTCCGCGAGCGCGTTCCAGAGCCGGTCGGGGTCACCGGCCGGCCAGCGCCCCCAGAGGTAGAACGTCCCTTCGGGCGGCACGACGGCGTACCCGGCTGGCCCGAGCGTCGCCAGCAGCTTATCCCGTCGGCGGGCGAGTGCGGCTCGATCGATCGACATGTTCTCGAGATCGGGCACGGCGTACTGCATGACCGCGTTGGGGAAGCACCACCCCATCGCCATCTGCGCCGAGAAGAGCGCGCTCTGGAACGCACGGCGTTCGGGCTCCGGCATGAGCGGCGAGATGGCCAGGTAGCCGACCCGCTGGCCGGGCGCGAGCAGCACCTTGCCGTAGCTGTAGGAGATGAACGTCCAGGGATAGATCGCGGCGGGGCTCACGAAGCCCCGGCCGTCGAAGCGGAGCCGTCGATACGGCTCGTCCGAAAGCAGGTACACGCGATGGCCGATGCGCTGCGACGCCCGCTCGAGCAGCTCCGCGAGCTCCCGGAGCGTGCGCTCGTCGTAGATGCGCCCGGTGGGGTTGTGCGGCGTGTTGACGATGACGAGGCGCGTGCGCGGCCCGATGGCGGCGTCGATGGCCGCGAGGTCGAGGTCGAAGCGCGGACCCGTGAGCCGTACCTTCCGGGGCACGCAGTCGCCGGCGAGCAGCATGGGCTCGTAGCAGAACCACGCGGGCTCGTTGATGATGGCCTCGTCACCCACGTCGAGCACGAGCCGGAATGCCACCAGGATCGCCGCGAATGCGCCCGCCGTCAGGGCGATGTCAGCCGGCTCGAACGGAAGCGAGATCTCTGCGCCCAGGCGCTCCGCCACGAACTCCGCCGGCTCTTTCTCGGACGACTTGTACGCGAACCAGTTCTTGTCGTGCGGGATCGCCCGCTCGCGGATCGCGGACACCAGTCCGCCGAGCGGCATCTCGTGGGGATTGCCGAACGTGAAGTCGCAGACGTCCGCATCGAAGCGCGCCACCGAGTACCGCGAGGCGTTGTAGAAGTCGTTGACGGGCGCGAACGCCACGTCGGCGGCGCGGACGCGCTTGGAGAGCGACACGTGGGAGCCTTTTCCGGTTCAAGGCGCGGGGGGAGCACGCTCGTGAGATGAAGCCCGGGCCGCAACCCGCCATCGCGCCGGTCCGTGTAGGTTCGGGTGTCTCGGCCGGTTGGAGCGGCGGGAGCCGCCGCTCTGGACAGCCTGGTGTCGGCAACCGAACGGGCTCCGCGTGCGTCGAAACGTGCAATGTTCACACTCCTCCTCCCATTCCAACTCGCCGCGGGCGTGCCGCCCGTACCGGCCTCCCCCGGGGTGTACCGGGGACGGAGGGCGCGGTCGCGGTTCAGGTTCCTCGATTCGACGCCGAAGCTCGTGTCGACGGTGTCCTCGACGAGGTGGTCTGGGCCCAGGCCGCCATGCTCGCGGGCTTCTCGCAGTACCAACCCGTGGACGGCCTCCCGGCCGAAGACGAGACGGAAGTCCTCGTCTGGTGCGCGCCGGAGGGGATGTACCTGGGGATCCGCGCCTTCGAGCCTCACGCGCCCGTGAACGCGACGCTCGCCGATCGGGATCGCATCTTCGGCGACGACTACGTGCAGATTCTGCTCGACCCCTTCGGGGACGGACGGCGCGCGCTGGTCTTCGCCGTGAACCCGTTCGGGGTGCAAGCAGACGGCACGCAGAGTGAGGAGGAGCGCTCGCGAGCTGGCATGTTCAGCGCCGAAGAGTCGAGCGCGCGCATCGACCTGAGTCCGGACTATCTCTTCGCGTCCGCGGGCCGCGTTCTCGAGGGTCGATACGAGATCGAGATGCACGTCCCGTTCAAGAGCCTGCGCTTTCCTTCGGAGCAGCCGCAGACCTGGGGCATCAACGTGCTCCGTCGCGTCCAGCATGCGGGACAGACCCAGACGTGGACGCAGGTGCGTCGCGGCGAGACGTCTCTTCTCGCCCAAGGGGGCACGCTGGAAGGACTCGATGGCCTTCGCCGCGGCCTGGTCCTCGACCTCAACCCGGTGGTGACCAGCCAGACCATGGGTGCCCCGGGCGCGACGGGCGGCTGGACCTACGACCGTCAGTCCAGCCAGTTCGGCGTGAACGCTCGTTGGGGTATCACCACTGACCTCACCCTGAACGGCTCGATCAACCCGGATTTCTCGCAGGTGGAGTCCGACGCCGCGCAGATTCAGTTCGATCCGCGCCTCGCGCTCGCCTTTCCGGAGAAGCGACCGTTCTTCCTCGAGGGGGCAGAGCAGTTCGCGGCGCCGGGTGCGCTCATCTACACGCGCCGCATCGCGGACCCGGTCGCGGCAGCCAAGCTGGCGGGTCAGGTCGGAGGCACCGACGTGGGCTTCCTCGCTGCGGCAGATGCCGAGTCCTTCTCCACCAGCGGCGACGATCGACCCATCTACAATATCCTGCGCTTGCGCCGGGGCGTCGGTGAACGATCGACCATAGGCGTCACGTACACGGACCGGGTCGACGGGTCCAACTACAATCGAGTGGCGTCGGCAGACGGCCGGCTCGTTTCAGGTGCCTACACGCTCGGCGCCGTACTCGCCGGAAGTCGCACACGCTCGGGCGGGGACGTGACGGCCGGACCCATGTGGAGTCTCTCGCTCAGTCGCGCCGGGCGCGAGCGAGGCTTCTCGGTCTCGGCCTCCGGCATTTCCCCCGATTTCCGCGCGGGAAGCGGCTTCATCAGCCGTGGCAGGGTCGCCACCTTGAGCGTCACGCCGCGCGTCACGCGCTTCGGCGCGCCGGGTGCACGCCTGGAGAGCTGGGGCGCGAATGTCACGGCGAGTGGTTTGTGGCTCTACGACCGCTTTCTGGCGCCTTCGCCGGACGAGGCCAAGCTCCACTTCAACAACTCGTTCGTCTTCCGCGGCGGGTGGAACCTGGGGGCCTCGTTCCTGCTCGAGCAGTTCCGCCTGCCGCCCGGCTTGTACGACGGATATGCGATCGACCTCGGCAGCGACACCGTGCCCTTCGTCGGCCGGCCGACGATCAACAACTATGATTTCGTGCTTACGGTGGGCACTCCACAGTTTCCCGCCTTCTCGGCCAGTGGCTTCGTCGTACTCGGAAGGGACGAGAACTTCGCCGAGTGGGCACCGGGTTACCTCCTGTGGGCGGAGCTGGGCGCCACGTGGCGGCCCACCGAGCGGGTGCGCGTCGAGGGCACGTACAGCGAGACGCGCGTCGCCCGCCCCACGGACTGGAGCGTGGTGAGCCTCAACCGCGTACCGCGGCTGAAGGTGGAGTATCAACTCCTCCGGTCCGTCTTCGTCAGAGTCGTCGGCCAGTACGTGGCGCAGCAGCAGGACGACCTGCGAGACGACGGGCGCACGGGCCGGCCGCTGCTTGCCTACGACGACGAGAGCGGCATGTACGCGCCCGTCGCATCATGGGACCGCAACGACGTCCAGCTCGACTGGCTCTTCTCGTATCAGCCGAGTCCGGGCACCGTGCTCTTCGCGGGGTACGGGAGCACAATCGAAGAGGAGCGTGCCTTTCGCTTCGACGATCTCACGCGCAGCCGCGACGCTTTCTTCGTGAAGCTCTCGTATCTGTTCCGGTCTTAGTGGTTCGAGTCACAGCTGCGGCCGCCGCCGGAGGGCCAGCGGCGGCCGTATCCAGCGGCTGATCAGGAGGTCGCGACCGGGAACTGCGCCGACGGCGTCGAGCGCGAGATCTTCCACTCGTCGTCGTTCATCTCGACCGGCACGTCGGCGAAGAGCGGGGTGCTCAGGTAGCGCTCGCCCGTGTCGGGGAGCATGGCCAAGATGCTCGTGCCCTTTTCGGCCTCGCGCGCGACGCGGAGCGCACCGGCGAACGTCGCGCCCGACGTGATGCCCACGAAGATCCCTTCCTTGGCCGCGAGCTGCTTGCTGCAGGCCAGCGCCTCGGGCGCGGGAATCGCCAGCACTCTATCCGCCAGCTTCAGGTCGAAGGCGTCGCCCGTGAGCTTCGGAATGAAGTCGGGTGTCCATCCCTGGAGCGGATGGGGCTTGAACGCGGGGTGCGGTGCTGCAGGCGAGCCGTCCGACTTCCGCTTCTGCTCGACGCCGCTGGCGATCAGCTGAGCGTCCTCGGGCTCGCACACCACCACCCTCGTCTGCGGCCGCTCGTTCCGGAGCACGCGCGCCACCCCCTTGAGCGTGCCGCCCGTCCCGTATCCGTCACCCAGTAATCCAGCCGCTCGCCGTCGAAGTCCCGGATGATCTCGCGCGCCGTCGTGCGAGAGTGGTAGTCCGCGTTGGCCTCGTTCTCGAACTGGCGGGTCATGAACCAGCCGTGCGCCTCGGCCAGCTCGACCGTCTTCTTGATCATGCCGACGGCGCGCTCGGCCATGGGAGTGAGCACGACCTTGGCGCCCAAGAAGCGCATGAGGCGTCGGCGCTCGACGCTGAACTGCTCGGCCATCACCAGGACGCAGGGATATCCCTTCGCGGCGCACACCATTGCTACGCCGATTCCCGTGTTGCCGCTGGTGGCTTCGATGACGGTCTGACCCGGATTCGGCTCACCCGAGGCCTCGGCGGCCTCGATGACGCCCAGCGCGAGCCGGTCCTTCACGGAGCCGAGCGGGTTGAAGGCTTCGACCTTCACGTAGAGGTCGACGCCCGGAGGGGCGAGGCGGTTGATGCGCACGACCGGCGTGTTGCCGACCGTCTCGAGGATGTTCTTGTATTTGGCCATGAGATCTCCCGACGGTGTGCGGGAACGACAACATGCCGTCGGCGGGGCCCCGCGCAACCCGGGCGGCGGGCACGAGTCTGGCGTGGGCAGGGGGTCTGCACCTAACTCAAGCGCCTCATGGATTACCTCCTATGAAGCTCCGGCCACGCGGGCTCTTCGTCGGGGTGCCGCTGACCCTGGCGCTGGCGATGTCGCTGGGGCTCGCGTGCGGGTCGGCCGAGGACGGGGCGGCTCCGCCCCCCGGCGAGCACGAACCTGCCTCGACCGCTCCAAGTACGCTGGCCGCCCCGGGGCCTTCGGACACCACCCAGGGGCTCCGTTGCATCCGCGGCGGCACCTCGCGGGAAGAGGTGCGTGCGATCCTGGGTGAGCCGGATTCGATCGCCTTCGGCGACTGGCTCTACGGTCGCTCCAGCGTGACGTTCGGGTACGGCGTCGTCCTCGACTACGCCAACGTCGACGGGAACCTGCGGGTTTGCCCCTGACGAACTGCCATCGAGCTGGCGCTACCTACTCCTGCCCGCCGACCGGTGGCACCATCGTGAGCCTTCCGGCGGCGCTGTCTCCCGCGGCGGAGCAGGGGCCCTCGTAGCTTCCAGTCGTCGTCCGCTCGAGCCTGCAATCGACACGGACCCCTGGCTCCCACCAGAAGGTCAGGGCGTCGCCCTCCACGCGAATGTCGTGGAACGGGATCACTTCCTGCACCATGATGGCGCGCATCACGATGGCGAGCGCACCGTCGAGCTCCCCCACCTCGTAGCTGACGGTGATCGGCTCGCCCCCCGGAGGGGTCATCGTCCCGGTCCAGCCTCCGTACGGAAGCTGCTGCGCGGCCGCAGGGGACGCGAAAGCGGCGGCAATCACGGCTGCCGCCAAAGAAGTGAGCAGGGTCTTCGACAGTCTCATCTGGGTTCCTCGTGTGCGAGCGGAGTCCGAGGATAGCACGGGGGCCCGCTTCGGGACACGGGGACTTTCGGCGAGCAATCACTTCCGTGGCCCGCTCGGATGCCATATCCATACCCCCACTCAGACCGAAGAATCCGAGGACGACGGCATGCAATTCCGGGTGGCGATCTTGGGGTGCGGGACGGTGGGGGGTGGTGTCGCACGCATCCTACTGGAGCAGCGCGAGGCGCTGGGCGAGCGCGCGGGGCGCGAAGTCGTGCTCGCGCGCATCGTGGACCTCATGCCGGATGCATCGGCCAAGCGCCACTCGATTCCGCGGAAGTTCTACGCGGGTGATGGCGCCGAGCTGACGCCCGCCCAGGCGGACGCCGAAATCAAGAAGGTCCTCCAGGATCCGAACATCGACCTCGTCGTCGAGACGATCGGAGGCAGCGGCCCGGAGATCCTCGCCGTCGCGCGCGGGGTGCTCGAGGCCGGCAAGCACCTCGTCACTGCGAACAAGGCGCTTCTCGCCAAGCACAGCGCGGATCTCCTCACCGCGGCTCGGAAGAACGGCAAGGGCGTGGGCTTCGAGGCGGCGGTGAGCGCCGCCATCCCCATCATCAAGGGGTTGAACGAGTGCCTGACCGGGGACGAGATCCAATCCATCTCCGGCATCATGAACGGGACCAGCAACTACATCCTGTCCAAGATGACGGCGGAGGGAGAGGGCTTCGCGGATGCGCTGCGCGACGCGCAGGCCAAAGGATACGCAGAGGCGGATCCCACCCTGGACATCAACGGCGGCGACGCGGGCCACAAGCTCACCCTCGTCCTGCGGCTGGCGTTCGGCCTCGAGCTCGCCTTCGAGGACCTGCCGCGGCAGGGCATCGACACCGTAACAGCCGGGGACGTCGCGTTCGCGCACGAGATGCAGGGCGTGATCAAGCTCATCTGCCATGCGCAACGCGTCGGCGACGCCGTGCACGCCGCGGTGTGCCCCATGATCGTCAAGCATACGAACCTGCTCTCCAAGATCGACGGCGCCACCAACGCGATCCGCGTGATGGGCCGGTACGCGGGCGAGATCGTCCTGATCGGTCAGGGCGCGGGGTCGCTCGAGACCGGGAGCGCGATCGTCTCCGACATCGTCTTCCTCGCGCGCCACGGCGAGCACGCGCTGCCGAAGGTGGCCACGACGGACTTCGACCTGCGGCCCCTGGGCGAGCTGGAGCTCCCCTACAACATCGTCTTCGAGACCGCCGACATGCCCGGCATGACCGGCATCGTCACCACCGCGATCGGGCGCCAGCGCATCAACATCGACACGGTCAGCCACAATCGGCACCAGGTCGACCACGCCGAGTTCGCCATCGCCACCATGTCGTGCACGCGCGCGCAGGTCGAGTGGGCCGTGCGCGATATTCAGGCGAACCACCCGGGCGCACTGCTCGGCGAGCCGCGGATACTGCCGATCCTGGTATAGGCGTGGATGCGCGCGCTGTCGACGCGCACCGACTCTGACTAGGTGAGCGCTGAGGTGCGCCGCGCCGGCGACCCGTTACTGGGCTGATGCTGCCGCGCCCACGGCCCGGACCGCCTGCTGCGCCGCCTCCTACCGCGCAGTCGCGCCGGTCATGAGGCCCATGTGCGTGCGCACGTGCGCGAGGCCTCCTTCGGAGAGCGTGATCGTGCCGTCGCCCGACGCGTCCGCGCCAGGCACCAGCTGACCCGCCAGCCGTTGGAGCTGGCGGACGAGCTCGTAGGCGCGCACGTAGTCGGACTCCGCGATGACGCGGTTGGCCAGCGTGCGCATCTCGGCCGTGCGGGCCGACACGGCTCGGGCGGAGGTCGCCACGTGCGCCGCGTGCGTGCGCACCAGGTCGGTCGCGCCTTCGGCCCCGGCTGCCATGTCGATATGCTGCGCGATCGCGTCGGCGGCCGGGCCGACGCCCATACCGCTTCCGGGCCCCCTGGGGGCGGCGCTGCCGTCGAGGATGCGCAGGAGGTGGCGGGAGTGCGTGACCATCGGTCCGACGTCCGTCTGGTTTGAGCCTGCCAGGCGGGCGTGCTCGACCGCGAGCGCGGCGTCCGCCTCGGCGACGGCCAGCAGCGCCGCCCCGTTGGGCGCGCCGGGGAACGCGGTCAGCACGTGCGCGATGTGGGCCTGTGCGGTGGCTTGGGCGCTGAGCTCCGCGCCGGAGGCCATGAGGAGGGCGAGGAGGGTCGGGGCGAGACGCATCGGGCTCGGGCGGGGACGAGGTGAGGTGCGTGACCGAGGAGGGCAATGTATCCCGGGCGACGGAGCCGTGGTACCATGTCGGGCATGATCCGCCACAACGCACTTGCCCGCATGCGTGACCCCAAGACCATCGCGATGGCCGTCTGCCTCACGGCGCTGCACGCCTGCACACCCGACGCGCCCACCCTCGATGAGGTGCGGGCCGCAACCGAGCGGTATCGAAACGTGGAGGTCGCGCTCGCCGATGGGTATGTGCGAGATCCCTTGGATGTGTGCGAGACGCCCTACAGCTTGGGGATCTTCGAGAACCTCGGCGTCATGGGCGTGCACTATCTCCGTCTAGACCTGCTCGGGATCGACGAGGATGCGACGCGGCTGGACGCGACGGGGACGCACACGGACTTCCTCCAGCCGGCGGTGCTCGTCTACGAGCCCCAGCCAGACAGCTCCCTGGTGCTCGTGGCCATCTCGAACACCGTATCCGCGGCCGCATGGGAGGCGGCCGGGCATCGGCGTCCGCCTACGTTCGGCGATGTGCCCTTCGCGTTTGCGCCCGACAATCCGGGGACAGGATTCCCGGCGCATTACGACTTGCACGTCTGGCTCTTCATGGAGAACCCGAGCGGCATGTTCGCGGCCTACAACCCCGCCGCGAGTTGCGAGCACCACGCATTCAGCATGCCGATGATCATGCCGCCGGATGCGCCACCGGGTATGGTGCACCACTAGCGGTTGGTGGCGTAAGCGGTGCCCCGGCACCGGTGGCTCGCGGGCAAGGCTGCAGGATGGCGCGAAAACGAAGAGGGCCGCCGCGAAAGCGGCGGCCCTCGACGTCTCTGGCAGCTGAGCGCGTCAGTTCGGCAGGCGCGCGAACTTCTGGACGATGTGGCCCGTCTGCACCTCGGCGGTGAAGATGTTGCCCTGGGAGTCGAACTCCAGGTTGTGCAGCCAGTCGAACTCGCCCGGCGCGTGGCCACCGCGGCCCCATGAGTACACGGGCTGAAGCGTCTCGCGATCGAGCGTCCAGACCTTTTTGTTGGTGCCGTCGGGCACGTAGATGAAACGCTGCTCCGTGTCGAACGGATCGAACGTGACCTCCCACGTCGAGCCGGGGCCGTAGGTGAGCGGGGCCAGCACGGCCTCCTTCACGTAGGTGCCGTCCTTCTGGAAGACCTGGATCCGGTTGCTCGGGCGGTCGGTCACGTAGACGAGGTCGTCGTTCGAGATGGCGATGCCGTGCACCGGCGTCCGCCACGTGCGGCTGGGCGGGGCGTTCGGATCCCACGGGCCCGGGTCCTGGTCGACGGGCGGCTCACCGTAGGCGCCCCAGTGGCGACGGTAGGCCAGCGTCTCGGCATCGAACACGATCACACGGCGGTTGCCGTAGCCGTCGGCCACGTACAACTCGTTCGTCTCCGGATCGACCTCGAAGATGGCCGAGCGGTTCACGGAGTTGGTGTCGTTGCTGCCCGTGCTGACGCCGATGCCGCCGATGGTGCCGAGGTGGCGGCCGTCCTGAGTGAACTTCAGGATCTGGTGGTCGTCGACCCCGTTACCGGACACCCACACGTTGCCGTTGAAGTCGACGTGGATCCCGTGCTCGCTGTTGAACCACTCGTACCCCTGGCCACCTGCGCCCCAGCTGCGGACGACATTGCCCTCCGGGTCGAACTCGAGCACCGCGGGGGCGGTCACGCAGCACATCGCTTGCAGCGGATTGGATCCCCACGTGTTGTCACGCACGGTCGTCACGGGCGTCGCGCCGGCGTTGGTCGCCTGGACGGTCCAGGGACGGTGGATGATCCAGACATGGTCATTGGCCGGATCGATGGACAGCCCCGCCACCTGGCCGAGAATCCAGTTGTTCGGGAGCGGCTTCGGCCAGAACGGGTCGACCGCGAACTGGGCCACGCCCTCGGGGACGCCCGGCCCGGACGCGTCCGCAGGCATGCGCACCATGCTGCCTGCCCCACCGGAGGCCTCGGCACCGGGCTGGCAGGCGGTCAACACCGCGGTGAGCAGCAGTTTCGCAACTACACGCGTCCTCGGAGACGACACGGTCCCTCCTGGAATTTGCAGGGGGCCACGCAGAACCGCCGTGGCTTCAGGACGCTAATGGTACGCGCCGCTGCCCTGCGGCCGCCAGGGTGGGGACCTCGGACCGCTCAGCGAGGCGGGCGCCCCAGCAGGATTTCCTCGAAAAATGCGAGGACGCGCTCGTCGTCCGACTCCGCGAGCCAGAACATCGCGGTCTTGCGCGTCTCCGCCTCGCGGGCCGAGCGGGCGATCTCCATGAGCAACGGAATGCTCTGCTCCACCGGGCGCTGCGAAAGGGCGAAGATGGCCGACTCCCGCACGTCCTGGTCCTCCCGCTCGTCGGCCGCGACCGCCGCGATGCCCGCAGTGGCGGCGCCGGCGGCGTCCTGGCCAACCCAGAAGATGGCGCTCTTCCGCGCGTCGGGTTCGACGTCGCGGTCGCGCGCGAGCGAGAGCAGGTCGCGCCAGAGCTCGGGGACGTCGGCGAGCGCCGCCGCCAAGACAGCGTCTTCGAGCGGCGGTTGCGCGGGACCGCCTCGCGCGAGCGACAGCAGATGCGTCGCGGCGTCGGAGGCGGCGACCTCGCCGAGGTCAGCGGCTCCCGGTACACCCGGCTCGTCCAGCTCGAGCACCTCGACGTCACGCACGGCGCCCTGCCGGACCGTCAGCTCGACGGTCAAAGGCCCGGTCGTGCAGCGTCCCCTACCGCGACCGCGGCGCCACGAAACGGAGTTCTCCCCGTACCGAACACCGCGGTCACAGATCTCCGCGCCCGGCCGCAGCGCGTAACTCACGTGCAAGGCGCTGTCTCCGACCGCCGCCACGCGGGCGGCCAGTTCTTGGCCGGTGAGCCAGCCGGGCACGAGGGCGATCGCGGCGGCCGCGAAGCACGCGCCCCCCGCCCTCATCCGCGGATCAGCTGCAAGAGGAACTCGGGCACGCGAGGGTCGTTGCTCTGGCCGAGCCAGAAGATGGCGTTCTCGCGTAGCTCCTCGTCCTGCTCGGTGCGCGCGATCTCCATCATGAAGTCGACGGACTCCGCGTCGTTCTCCTGCGAGGCGACGAAGATGACCTGCTCCTTGAGCTCCTGCTCGTCGGCACCGAGCGAGGAGTAGAGCGAGCGCAGCTCGGTGAGGCCGAGCGCACCCGACTGCCCGGCCCAGAAGAGGGCGTTGTTGCGCACCTCCACCGACTCAGACGTGTCCAGGGCGCGCTCGACCAGCCAGCGAAGCGCCTCGGCGTCGTTCGACTGGGCAACACCGAAGAGGACGTTCTCCTTCAGCTCCTCGTCGTCGAGCCGGTCGAAGAGATCCATGAGGTAGCGCGCTCCGCCGGCACCAGGGGTCTGCCCGATCCAGAAGATGGCGTTCTCGCGTAGCTCGGTGGGCACGTCGGACCGCTCCGCCAGGTCGCGCAGGGCGCGCACGGCCCGCTCGCCTCCTTGCTGCGAGATGGCGAAGACGGCGTTCTCGCGCAGCTCGGGGTCCGTGCTCTCACGCAGGATGGCCTCGAGCGCGTCCATGGCCTCGTCGCTGCGCACCTGCGACAGCCAGAAGACCGCCTGCTCGCGGACCTCCGCGTCGGGATCGGGATTCCTGTGAGCCAGGTCGAGCAAGATCTCCACCGACTCTGCGTTCATGTGCTGGGACACCAGGAAAACGGCTTGGCGGCGCAGCTCCACCGAGCACTCGTCGCGGCTGCGGAGCACTTCCTGGAGAATGGGCACGGCGCGCTCGGCGTTCATGTTGAGCAGAGCCGAGAGGGCCGCGAGGCGTGCTTCCTGATTGGGGCAGGTCGCCTGGGCTCGCGGGGCGCTCGACGAAACAGGACGCGCCGGCGACACCGGAGACGCCGGGCTCGGCGCCGGCGAGGGACTCGGCGCTGACGTGGGACTCGGCGCTGGGGCTGGACTCGGCGGCGTGGGGTTGGCCTGCCGGATGACGTTCCTCGCCGCACGCGCGTCACCGCGCTGAGCCAACTGCGATTCGATGCGCACGCGGAGCGCGTCGGCGTCGGCGCGGGTCGCCGCCTCCGGGAAGCGCTGGAGCTGCTCGTCGAGCAGGCTCACGGCTCTCGTCAACTGCGTGCGCTCTCCGAGTCTGTTCAGCGCGAACGCCTCGAAGTAGAACGAGTCGGGCACGTACCCTGACTGGGGGCGTGTGCGGCGCAGCGCCGCGAACCCGTCCGCGGCGGCCTGATAACGCCCCTCGTTGAGTGCTTGCCGTGCCGCGGCGTACTCGCGTGCCGCCGGATCCTCCTGGAGCCACGGCGCGGGGGCGGTCACCCTCACGGACGGCTCGGCCGTCACCGCGATCGGCGCCGACTGCGCGGCCGCCGCCGCCTCTGCGGCGAGCGCGACCCCGAGGGCCGCCATCCACATCCCGTTCTTCGTAAAGCGCATCGTCGTCATCCTCCCTCATCGCGTCTCCGAGCGCCTCGCGCAGCTTCGACCGCGCGCGGAAGAGCCGCGCTTTCGACGTGCCCTGCGCGATGCCGAGGGCATCCGCGATCTCGTCGTGGTTGTAGCCCTCCAGGTCGTGCATCAGGAACACCGTCCTGTAGATCTCGGAGAGGCCGTCGAGCGCGCGGTGCAGGCGATCCCTGACGTCGGGCTCCATGCGGCGGGCGGCCCGTGAGACGGTGGCCGCCTCCTCCAGCGGGGACTCCCGCTTGCGGTGGCGGTCGACGCGCCGAAGGCCGTTGAGGCTCACCGACACGGCGATCGAGTGGAGCCAGGTCGAGAACGCCGAGTCCCCGCGGAACCCGTCGAGGCGCTCCCAGGCCCGCACGAAAGTGTCTTGCGTGAAGTCCCGAGCCAGCTCGTCGTCCCCGGCCATGCGGGTGGCAAGTCTATAGATGCGGTCGACGTGCATATCGTAGAGCGCACGGAACGCGTCCGTGTCTCCTCCTTTGGCCCTCTCTACCAGCTCTAGATCACTCAACGAGGGCTCGTGGTGGTCGTTCGGATTTCCTGGCATTAGGTGGGACACGACCCGTTCGGGAACGGTTGCAAGGATGCTGGCAGGGTCCGGCGGCCGTTCCCCGAGGACAGTAGATTCGTCGGACCCAGCCGGTGCCCCCGCGCACGGCTCGGCCGCCCTGTGACAAGGAGTAGACCGTGAAGCGACTCGACCAATCGATGCTCGTCGCCGCCCTGGTGATGGCCGCAGCCGCGACATTCCCGCTCGCCACCCACGCCCAAACTAGCTCGGCCGGCTGGGGAACGGGTGCCGTCGCCATCGATGCCGTCGACCCCGGCCGCCCCTGGGGCTGGGCGGTGCGCGAGTTCATGGACGAGCCGACGCGGCCGCTCTTCAACCGCGCCAAGCAGAAGCTGCTCAACGGACAGCAGATCTTCAGCCACACCATCGCTGCCTTCGACATCCAGCGGTACTGCGAGGAGGCGCCCCATTACGACTTCACC
This sequence comes from Gemmatimonadota bacterium, assembly GCA_016873995.1. Taxonomy (GTDB): domain Bacteria; phylum Gemmatimonadota; class Gemmatimonadetes; order Longimicrobiales; family Gaopeijiaceae; genus UBA2982. Next base: position 4,240 of record VGVR01000011.1, on the reverse strand, counting down.
TGGTTCGAGATGCAGCACAGCACGATGCGCTTCGACCAGGTGGAGGCGATGCTTGCGGCGTGCCCGAATGTCGGGGCCACGCCGATCTTACGCTTACCCGATGCCCTCGAGGGGAACGTTCAGAAGGCCATGGACATGGGGATGCTGGGGATCATCGTGCCGACCGTGGACGACGCGCTCGAGGCGAGAGAAGCCGCTCGCTACTCCCGCTTCCCGCCGACGGCGCGCAGAAGCACCGGAGGGGGTCAGGGGACCGGGATTTGGACGCCGTTCGTGCCTGCAGGGTCGAACTTCCGCCAGTCGGCCAACGACAACATGCTGGTCATCGTCATGATCGAGACGCCCGAGGGCGTGGACAACGCGCTCGAGATCGCCTCGGTACCGGGCGTCGACGTGGTGCTGCTCGGGAACGCCGACCTGGCCAGCTTCTCGGGGTTTGCGCCGGACAGCCGCGAGTATCACGACCTGCAGATCCGCACGCGGAACGCCGTCTACCAGGCAGGCAAGTTCTGGGCGAACGCGGCGTTCGGGAATGCGACGGGAAACCCGCTCAGCGCCGACTCTCGCGCGCACCAGAACGGTCCCGCCAACGACGGTTGGGTGCGCCCGGGCGGGAGGGGCGGCGGAGGCGGGGACTGACCTCCCGAACGTGCCCACGCACTACGCCACGCCGAGAGGTCGATTGTAACAGCCCCGGACGACGGCTGTGGGTGCCTAGGCGCGGAGTCCGGCGCCGCGGACTCGGGCCGGTCGACTTACGCCCCGGCTTTCCGCCTCGCCCGCACCGCATCGGCCAGCCGGTCGAGCACCGGGGCCGTGCGCTCCCACCCCAGGCAGGCATCCGTGATGCTCTGCCCGCGCACGAGCTTCTCGCGGGGCGAGCCCTCGTCGTGCTTCTGAGCGCCGTCCACAAGAAAGCTCTCGAGCATCACGCCGAAGATCGCGCCGCTCCCCCCGCCGATCTGCTTGGCGAGGTCCTCGGCGACGACCAGCTGCTTGAGGTGGTCCTTGCCGCTGTTGGCGTGGCTGCAGTCCACCATGAGCCGTGGGGCCAGATGATGTCGCCGGAGTAGCGTCACCACTTCGGCTACCTGATCGGCGGAGTAGTTGGGACCATGGCGTCCGCCCCGAAGGATGACGTGGCAGTCGGCGTTGCCCTTCGTCGCGACGATCGCGGCGACGCCCTGCTTGGTGACCGACAGGAAGTGATGCGGGTTCTTGGCGGACAAGATGCCGTCGACCGCGACCCCGACGCTGCCTTCGGTGCCGTTCTTGAACCCGACGGGCATGGAGAGGCCGGACGCCAGCTCGCGGTGCACCTGGCTCTCCGCCGTGCGCGCGCCGATGGCGCCCCACGACACCAAGTCCGCATAGAACTGGGGCGTGATCGGATCGAGGAACTCGGTTCCGGCCGGAAGCCCGAGATCGACTACGTCCAGCAAGAATCGACGGGACGCTCGCAGCCCCTGATTGATGGCGAAGCTGCCGTCGAGGCTGGGGTCGTTGATGAGCCCCTTCCATCCGACGGTCGTACGCGGCTTCTCGAAATAGACCCGCATCACGATCTGGAGCGTGTCGGCATGCTCGGCCCGCTTCGCAGCCAGAAGGCGCGCGTACTCCAGCCCCGCGTCCGGGTCGTGGATGGAGCACGGACCAACGACGACCAGAAGCCTGTCGCTCTTCCCCCACAGCTCGGCAGCGATCTCCTCGCGCGCCTGTGCCACCGTCGCAGAGGCGGCCTCCGTGATCGGCAGGTCCTCCATGAGGATCGCGGGCGAGATGAGAGGCCGGAGATCCTGGATGCGGAGGTCGTCGGTGCGGCGGAACATCAGCTTTCGTTCTCGGACTTGCGGGAGGGCGCTGCGGTCAGAACCAGGCGGGAGGTGCGCTGGCGTGGGGGAGGGAATGTACGTTCCCGAGCGCCGGGGAGAAGCTTCTTGGTACCGGGGCGCCTATCCCTTCGCCGAGGTGCTCCCTCCCGACCGCAGCTGCACCGTCTCACCGTGCCGCGGCACATGCAGGAGCCCTTCGTCCAGCCCCCGCGCCTCCCACGCTGCGCGCAGACGTACCGGCGGCTCGAGTGGGTCCTCGAACGTCAGACGGAACGTGCCCCAGTGGCTCGGCAGAAACGCGCCGGAGCGGCCCAGGTCCTCGTAGGCCGTTACGGCCTCCTCGGGGTTCATGTGCGAGGCGCTCATGAACCAACGAGGGTCGTATGCGCCGATCGGGAGGACGCAGGCGTCGAACGGTCCGAGTCGCGCGTAGATCTCTTTGAAATGCGATGCGTACGCCGAGTCGGCGCCCCAGTACAAGCGCGGTCCCGCCGCCCCGAGTGACGTGACCGCCCACGAGCACCATAGACGCTGATTCGTGCTCCAGGGAGTGCGCCGCGTCCAGTGGCGTGCAGGCGTCGCCACCAATCGATAGCCCTGGGGCAGGTCGCACCCTTCCCACCAATCGAGTTCGGCCACGTTCCTGACGTCGAGCGACGCGAACCACCGCTTGTAGCCGAGGGGTGTGAACCAGGGCAGGTCGGCGCCGAAGCGCTCGCGCAGGCGCAGCACCGTGGGTCGATCGGGATGGTCGTAGTGATCGTGTGAGAGCAGCACGGCGTCGACGTGCGGAAGCGCCTCCAGACCCGGTGCGGCCGCTACGAAGCGTGCCCTCCCGACCGAGGCTACAGGCGACGCTCGCGGCGACCACATGGGATCGGTGAGGAGGTTGAGTCCCGGTAGCTGGACGAAATGCGTCGCATGACCGACCCAGGTGATCCGCGTCTCGGCGTCGTCGCACCGCGGGTGCGCCATGTCCGCCGTCGCCACCGGAAGCGCGTCTGGCTGCGGATCGGGCGGGATCGACTTCGTGAGCCACTCCCAGGCGACCTTCCTGAACTCACCCCGGATGCGATCGTCGTCCGCGGCCTCGGGCCACGGATTGCGGAAGCGTCCGCCGGGGAGGTGGTGGGTGGGGCGGGGGCGCTCCCTAGCCAACGACCGCGTTCCGCCCCTTGGCCTTGGCGCCGCACAGGTTCTGGTCGCAGCGGCGCAGCCATTCCTCCCAGTCCCGGTTGCCCGAGTAGGAGGCGACGCCGATGCTCACCGTGATCGACCGTCCGGGAATCAGGGGCTTCGCTGCCACCGTCTGCCGGAGGTCTTCTGCGACCTGCCTGCCGTGCTCCTGGTCGGTCCCGTACAGGAAGGCGAGGAATTCCTCACCGCCGAGCCGGAACGCCTTGTCGCTCCTGCGTATGCGGGTGCGCAAGATGTCCGCTACGCCGCGTAGCGCAGCATCCCCAGCCTGATGCCCGTGCCCGTCGTTGATCTACTTGAACCAGTCCAGGTCGAGCGCGAGGAGAGTCATGGGGAGACCGGTGCGGCGCGCCTGCTCCATCGCTTGCTCCAGCGTCGACTCGAGCAAAGCGCGGTTGTGCAGCCCGGTGAGGGCGTCGCTGAACGCGCGCACCTCCAGCGCCTGCTGTTGTTGGCTCATGACCCGCACGAAGATCGCGGCCATGACGCTCACGCCGAGCAGGGTGGCCGCCACCCTGACAGCGACCGGAGTCTCCACCACCGTCCACGCCAGCGGCACCTCGATCGCGTACAGGAGCGCGTTGGACAGCCACGCCAGCTTCTCGGGCAACATGAAGTAGAAGATCAGGATCGCCGGAAAGCACCAGAGCGCGCCGATGACCCCCAGCTCCCAGATCGAGACGCCCAAGAATAGGAGCATGGGCGGCGTGAGTCCCGCGAAGGTGACCCAGGGGTGGTAGTACCCCTTCCGCCCGAGCCAGGCGAGCGCCGCGAGGGTGAGCACGATCACGCCCGTGCCCAGAGCGAGCAGCATCCGTTCCTGCCGGACGTGGTTGACCGCGAACGGCGCGAGCAGCAGTACGCCGACCAGCGCCACGCCGAGCGTGGACTTCGCGCGGAAATCGGTGTTCAAGGGGGGCCTACGAGGGGGGGGGAAATGTGATTGTGGCGCGGCGGGGGTGGCGGCGGCAAGGTGACGCCCGCGCCCAGCCCGTCCCAGCGCGGGGCGACCTTCGCGGGTCCATGTTGGCGTTGCTCGCTCCCGACCCGAGCCCTCTGGCCATGCCTCCACGACGTCGTCGACCGCTTGCCCTCCTATTCTGTTTGGGGGCGCTGCTCGGCCTGTCCTCCCCGGGCCAGGTCGGGGCCCAAGTTCGTCCGGAAGGCCCCGCTGCCGGCCGCGCCGCCGGCGCGGGCCGCGAGGCGCGGCA
>VGVR01000010.1 GCA_016873995.1 Gemmatimonadota bacterium | reverse complement strand
ACACGTTGCGGGACTAGCTCAGTTGGTAGAGCACAACCTTGCCAAGGTTGGGGTCGCCGGTTCGAGTCCGGTTTCCCGCTCTGGAAATGCAAGAAAGAAAGAAGGGGGGCGGCCCGGACCACGGCCGCCCCCCTTCTTCGTGCCGATGCTAGACGAGCTTAGCCGGCTACATCGCCCCGCCGAACGGGATGCCCACCCCAAAGTCGATGGCGAAGTAGCGGGTCTCGTCATTGTCGCCAAAGCCCATGAGCATGTACCCGTTCACCATACCAGTCACGCTACCCAGCGGGAACCCGAGGCCAGCCCCAATCAGGGCCGCGAGACTACTCGCGGATCCCTCGAAGGCAGGGAAGCTCTCTGACTTGTACGAGTGCACGAGATAGCCCGCGCCGCCCCAGATCTGGGGCATGATCGAGCCTGACGTCGCGATCATGTAGCCAACCGTGGCGACACCGCCGTGCAGGTTCGTCTTGTCACCGTCCGTGTCGTGACTGTTGCTGCCGAAGAACCCGTGCGCCCCAACGGAGACGTTCGGAGCAACACCGAAATCCGCGCCCCCGTGGGCCAGGAACCCCAACTTCGCGTAATTCGCGTAGTCACCCGCCGGAATCGTCGCACCGGCGCCTAGCACGATGACGTTCTGCGCGCTCACCACCCCGGGCGCGGTAGCGGCGACAACCGCAACGTGATGCTGTTCAGCAACCGCTTCATGAATCCACCCTGTTGTGAGAGAAGCCTTCCCCACCGCACGTCACCACACCTCACGACCAAACCAAACGGGCAGGTTCTCCGGCCCGGCGACTCGCTGATTCGCTCGTCCAAGATGGCAGAGTCTAACGGATGAACGGCGCGGTCCGAAGTGAAGTCGGCGCCATATGTCTCGTTGGGCTCCGGAGACGCAAGAGTGTTGTAACCCGAGGCCGGAACGTTACGTTTTCGGGCCCGTGACTGGGGCTTCGGCGCCGTGGCCAAGTGGTAAGGCAGAGGACTGCAAATCCTCTATCCCCGGTTCGAATCCGGGCGGCGCCTCTCTAGTAGACCTTTAGCCTTCCCGACCCCGCCGTCCGGGTTCGAACCGCAGGTTCGAGCCGAGGCGCACGAGTGCTCACGTGGAACCCTTCCGCGTACCGCCGAGACGACGTCATCCCCGCGAGGCCCGGTTCGGGAATCGTTCGAATCTCGAACGAGGTGTCGGGGAGCCGAAGTGCCCGCGCGAAGGGGATGTGCCTACGACGAAGTCATTCGAACTTCGAACGATTCCCAAAGTGCCCTGGGACAACCCCCCGAGGGTCTGCTTCCTCCCCGCAAGATCGGACTCTTCCACCCTCAGTTCATCGACGGGTCGAACGGCATCCGCGAGAGCTTCTTGTACTCGGGCCCCTTCCGCTGGAGCACGCGGCTCCAGAGGAGGTCCGGGGCGTCGGTGAACACGTCGCCCTCACGCGCTGTCTCGAGGATCCAACTGTCCGACTCCATCTCGGCCTCGAGCTGGCCGGGGCCCCATCCCGAGCATCCCGCGTACACGCGAGCGCGAGAGATCGTCTTGCCGACGTCGCCGGGCACTTCTCCGCTGAGGAACCCGACGGACCCGAAGGCGAGGACGTCCGCGGCCTCCGGGTGGGTGAACTTGGCCAGGAGAACGGCGCTATTGGGCTGGACGGGTCCCCCGCGGAAGAGGCGCTGATCGGGAGAAACGAGCTGACTCAGCGCCGGAAAGACGTTGGCTACGGTCACGTCGAGCGCCCGATTTAAGATGACACCGAGAGCCCCATCCGCATTGTGCTCGCCGATGAGCACGACAGTGTGCCGGAAATTGGGGTCGAAGAGGCCACCCGCCGAGATGAGGAGCTGGCCCCGAAGGCTGTTCATCCGCGCTTTCCTGAATTGACCCGATCACGAACAAAGCGCCGAGCGCCCACGGAGGACGCCCGGCGCTAATATCTTGCTACCGTGTGGCGAGCGATCGGCTCAACTTGCCGAGCGAGTCGCCCGTGCGTTGGCCGTGAAGGCGCCACCCATCGCGGCGACGTCCACGCTGAGTCCGTCTCCATCCTGCGTGATCTGAAGCGCCACGTCGATCGACTGCCCCTGTGCGTCCACCATGAGGTTCATGAGCAGCTGCTCACCCTGACGCGTGATGTCCGTGACGTTCGCCATGACTCCTTGGGTCGGATCTCCGAACGTTGCCGCGACCTTTCCGCCTTGGTCGACGATGTTCAACTGCAGGTTCATGTTCCCCATGTCCGTCACGAGGGGGAGCATCCAGTTCCCGAGGAAAGCCCTCGCTTGCGCGGTATCGAGCTGTGACTGCGCGGCGACGGGGGAGACGGTCGCAGCGATGAGAGCTGCGCAAAGTGCGAGGCGCTGGAAGTGAATTCGTGCGAGGCTCATCTCCGACTCTCCGGTCTGGGGGATGCCCGTTGACTGGCGGCCAACGGCCGCGTGGAACGTTCTAGGAACTGCCATCCGCGGAATCAACCCCGAAGCAGGCCGACGGATCCCCGGTTCCAGTATCTCCGTCACCGTAGGAGGGATGCAACGGCGCGGTGCACCCTTGCGATGTCGGTGACGACCAACGAGTTGGTCGATTCCATGACTGCGATCCGTCCGCGCGGCGAAAGGAGCGCGTCGACCGCACCCTGTAGGTCCGAGGCCCGGGAGTGCGAGAGGCGGTACGTACGGGTGACCAGCGGCGCGACGGCTTCATCGGCATCGGCGCGCGACATCGATTCTACGCGGATGATCCCGTATGCATCCTCGGTGGCCAGAAGTCCCTGGGCCGACAGGATCGCCCGGAGCGGGACGCCTCTTGCCGACGATCTTTCGACCGGCGGTCCGACCCAGGAGAGCTGGGGGCCGCGCGACGCCGAGGAGCATTTCGGCGAGGGGTGAGGCGACGCTCTGCACTCTGCCGTCGATCATCCGTGCCGCGCCGTTGGTGGGTTCGTCCCAGCATGCTGCCTAAGGCCTCTGGCGAAGCTGTCGCCGCTCGAAGAAGGTGTACCTGAAAAGATGTTCCGCCCCTCTGGCCAGCGTCCAGGGTCTCCTTCTCGAAAGAGGAAGCGGGCCCTCGCCTGTAGGCGAAAGCCCGCTCACCTTCTCCAGCCAGATACCGCTACCGCGGCCGCCGCTCGGTGCCGCCCCCAGACCTGGGTGCGTCGGCCCGAGGAGCCGACCTCGGCTCCGCTCGGGGCTCCGAACGCGGCTCAGCCCGTGGCGCCGCCCTTGGCTCGGAGCGAGGCTCCGGCCGGGGGGCCGCTCGGGGCTCGGAACGGGGCTCAGCCTGTGGTGCTGCTCTGGGCTCCGAGCGGGGCTCAGCCCGTGGCGCTGCTCTGGGCTCAGAACGAGGCTCTGCACGCGGGGCTATGCGGGGCTCCGAACGCGGCGTTGCCCTCGGCTCTGAACGGGGCTCTGCCCGGGGCGCGGCCCTCGGCTCCGCGCGAGGTTCGGCCCGTGGTTCGGCCCGCGGCGCGGCCTCCGGCGCACGCGAGCGCGGCGTCGGAGACGCTCCCGCACGAGTGGTCGGCTCCCGCACCTGAGGCGACGGACGCGCGGCCGGCTCGCGAGGCCCGAGGCGCTCCGAGGGCCGTTCAGCTGCAGGCGCGCGTGTCGACGGCTCCCTAACCGATGCGCCGGGTGCCCGCGCGCTTCCACGATCCGGCGCCGCCACCGCGCCGCCCCCCGAGCGGACCCGATCCGATGGCCGAGTCTCTGGGGCGGCGGCACGGGTAGGCGTGGCCGACGGAGGCATCCGGTTCACCGCAGGCCGCGACGACGGGCGGCTGGAGGCAGCGGGCTCGGGGCTCCGAACGGCAGGCGCCGGGGCGGCGACCGCTGCCGCGGCCGGCCGACGCGTCGCCGTCCGCACGCTCGAGCCGCGCGCGTCCTCCTTGTACTCCGGCCCGTACCGGCCGAGAGGCGAAGGCCGCACCACAGCCACACCACGACGGCCACCCGCGGCATACACGGTACGCACGCCACCGCCGTAGTACGGGGTCCATGCGTCCCAGCGGCGGCCGTCCCAATAGCCATCCCAGTACGAGGCCCACGGGTCGTACGACCAATAGGGACCCCACGGCGGAGAGTACGGATCGCTCCAGTACACGAACGTGGTGCTGGGGCCATACCAGCCGCCGAAGCGCGAGCGCCAGCTGCGAGCCCGCCACGAGGAGTACCGATACGGTCCATAGGCCACGCAGTCGGCGTACCACCCGCTCCACGGATCCCAGTAGCTATCCCAGTAGGAGTCCCAGCAGCTGCCGCTGCTGTAGTGGTAGTGGCGGGAGCCGCGATACCCATAGCCCCACCCGTCGTACGTGTCCGAGTAGATCCCGTACGCGGAGCCGTGCTCGTACCCGAGTCCGAACGACGTGCCCATGAAGAGCGAACCCGTCTCGTAGACTCCCCCGAACCCGAACCCCACCCCCACGAACAGGCTCGACTGCGCGCCTGCCGGCGCGGCCGCCAGGGCCGCCGCGACCGTCATCGTCCATGTCACTCGCGCCGTTGTACGCACGGTGTCCTCCTTGGCTATAGCGATGCAATTCAAGTGTAGAGCAGGGGGCGTGCCAGGCCTACGGTGACGTCGCAAGTATCGTAGGGCGTGTGACTTACGAAGACTGTTACCGGCTCCTGGGGTCCGCAGTCCTGTCCGGCGCCTAGGACACACCGGCGTTGTTCGAGGAGACACGCCGGCGCCGAACTCGGCCGATGGGCCAGGTCGCCCACGAATCGACCTCCTTGCTGGACGCGCGGGAACGTGGAACATTCCAAGCGTCCAAGCCGATGCACGTCGTCGGCACCGGCGCGGCCTCTTGGCCCGCCGACGGAGCCCGAAACCGTGAACGTTCTCGTTCGCGGGTTTCATTCACCGGACGGGTCGAGGGTCTCCGCGACTACGGTGGACGTGTACCCGTCGCAATGGGTTGGAGCGTCGTGGAATCGACAGAAGCACCACAGCCGTCCGGCGATAGCCAGGACAATCGCGGACCGCGCGGAAAGCGCCCCCGTCGCCGTGGGCGCCGTCGCCGCAGAGGCGGCGGTCCCGGCCGCGAGAGAGAGCCGGAGATCAGAAACGAAGCCGAGCTGATGGCGGATCTGCCGCAAGATCCGGCAGAGCTGCTGGCGATGTCCCGCCCGCTCGGGCTCCTCGAGGTCCTCGGCAGCGGCTCCGGGTTCATCCGCCGCCGCGAGTCCGGCTACACACCGGGCAACGACGACATCTACGTGGGGTCGCGCATCATCCAGCGCTTCGGGCTCCGCTCGGGCGACGAGCTCATGGGCATCGTCGCCACGCAGGCGAGGCAGGGGAAGAGCCCTCCGCTCGCGTATCTCGCGCTCGTGAACGACCGGCCGCCGGAAGACATGAAGCGGCGTCCCGAGTTCCAGCGGCTCTCGGCGATGCACCCGGACCAGCAGCTCGTGCTCGAGTGTGGGCGCATGATCCGCAACGAGCCGGACATGACCAACCGGGTGATCGACTTGTTCTGCCCGTTCGGCAAAGGCCAGCGTGCGATGATCGTGGCGCCGGCCAAAGCGGGTAAGACAATGGTGCTGCAGGCCGTCGGCGAGGGCATCGTCAAGAACCATCCCGAGTGTCACCTGATGATGCTGCTCATCGACGAGCGGCCCGAAGAGGTGACCGAGATGGAGTCGTGCGGGTTCGGCGAGGTGATCGCCTCCACGTTCGACCGGCCGCCCGAGCGGCATGCCCAGGTCGCGGAGATGACGCTCGAGCGCGCACGCCGCCGGGTGGAGCAAGGCGAGGACGTGGTCATCATCCTCGACTCGATCACGCGTCTGGCCCGCGCCTACAACACGCTCGAAGGCGGTGGTGGCCGCACGATGTCGGGCGGTCTCGACACCAACGCGCTCGAGAAGCCGAAGCGCTTCCTCGGCAGCGCGCGCAAGATCGCACCGAACCAGGGCGGTGGATCGCTCACGATCATCGGCACGGCGCTGGTCGACACCGGCTCCCGTATGGATCAGGTGATCTTCGAGGAGTTCAAGGGCACCGGTAACAGCGAGCTGGTCCTGAACCGCGAGCTCGCCGACCGGCGCATCTATCCTGCGATCGACCTGCAGGCTTCGGCGACCCGGAAGGAAGAGCTGCTGCTCGACGAGGACAGCCTCTGGCTATCGCGCGCGATGCGCCGTCAGCTCGCCGGTGGCGACCCGCCGGCTCAGATGGTCGAGCTGCTGAACGCCATGCGGAAGACGAAGACGAATCGCGAGTTGATCGACTGGGTGCGGAACCGCGCTAGGGACTAGTCGCGACGGGGGGGCCGCCGGCCGCCACCAGCGAGTCGGCGGGGCCTGCGTCCGTTGCAGCCTCCACAGCGAGCGTCCGCAGCCGCTCGAGCCCTTTGCCCATCTCCTCGCTCTGGGCGCGTCCCATGGAGAGCGCCCAGTAGCCCATGAGCGGATTCCAACCGAGGTCCCCCCGCTCCCGCCACGTGACGCGCGAACCGCCACCGTCGGCAGCGACGTCCACGGAGCCTGCTGCCTGGATCGCGCCCTCGTCGATCGCGACCGTGTACTCGACTCGCGTCGGCGCCGCGGCTGCGGCAATGGTGAACGAGCCGGTCCCGACCTCTGGGTCGTCCCAGGACAGGCTCGCGCCCGCGCCCCTCTCGGGACCCGAGCGCTGCACGCCCGACTCGGGCCAGGGCGTCCAGCGTTGCCAGCCTTCGGGCGAATCCAAGAACCCGAACACGATCTCGGGCGCGACCGGTAGTCCCGCGCTCGCCTCGGCCTCCCAGTCGGAGGGCAGCAGGTAGCCGACCAGGAGAAAGCCCATGAGGAGGACCGCGCCTCCTCCGAGGATCATGGTGCCCGGACTGAACGGACCGCGCGTCACCGAGACGCCTCCATCTCCGAGAGGAGCGGGCCAAGCGTCGACCACACGGTCTGGGCCATGATGCGGTGCCCGGCAGGCGTGGGATGGATGCCGTCGCTCTGATTGAGGGATGGGATACCGGCTACCCCAGCGAGCAGGAAGGGGATCAGCTGCGCGCTCTCCTGTTCTGCGACGCGGGGAAAGACGTCGTGGAAGGCCAGCGTGTAGAGCGGCCCCAGGTTCGGCGGCGCCTCCATGCCGGCGAGTACGATGCGCGCCTCGGGGTAGCGCGTGCGCGTCGCGCGGATGATCTGGGTCAGGTTGTCCGCGAGCGCGAAGGGATCCTGTCCGCGCAGCCCGTCGTTCGCGCCGAGCTCGATGACGAGGACGTCGAGCGGCTCACGGAGCACCCAGTCGATACGCCGGAGCCCGCCCGCGCTCGTCTCCCCCGACACCCCCGCGTTCACGGCGCGGATGGGGATGCCGGCCGAGTCCGCGAGTTCCGCCACGCGAGCGACGTAGGTATCCTCGTCCGTCGGGAGTCCGAGGCCCGCCGTCAGGCTGGTCCCCAGGAACACCACGACAGGACCGTCGTCCGACGCCGCGGGCGCGGAAGCGGCATCGTTGGGATGCGCCGTCTCCGTGTCGCCCGCCGGGGGACCGGAGCACGCCGCAGCTACCAGGGCCAAAGCGAGGGTGAGGAAGCGTGTCATCGATGATCGTGGCCGAGGGCCTCGAGAAAACCTACACGAGCGGCGGCCGTCCACTACCCGTGTTACGGCAGATCGATCTGGAGGTGCCGCCGGAGGCGTTCATCTCCATCGTCGGGCCGTCGGGGAGCGGCAAGACCACGTTGCTCGGGCTCCTCGCCGGGCTGGACGAGCCGACAGCCGGGAGGGTCCGCCTCGACGGCCAGGACATCTTCGCGCTCACCGAAGATGGCCGTGCCGAGTTCCGGGCCCAGAACGTCGGCTTCGTCTTCCAGACCTTCCATCTCCTGCCGACGCTGACCGCGCTCGAGAACGTGCTGGTGCCGCTGGAGCTGCGCGGCGAGTACGCGGGTGCGCGGGAGCGTGCGGGAGCATTGCTGGCGCGCGTGGGCCTGGGTGAGAGGACCGGCCACTATCCTGCGCAACTCTCGGGCGGAGAGCAGCAGCGGGTGGCGCTGGCGCGCGCGTTCGTGAACCGACCGAAGATCCTGTTCGCGGATGAGCCCACCGGAAATCTGGACCGCGAGACGGGCTCCTCGATCGTCGCCATGCTGGAGGAGCTGAACCACGATGCGAAGACCACGCTCGTGCTCGTCACGCACGACGTGTCGCTCGCCGAGCGCGCGCACCGCGTGATCAGCCTCTCAAGTGGGCGCATCGCGTCGGACCGGCCGGGGAATGCTGCCCCGGTGGCGGTGGGCGTGGGGCGATGAGCGAGCCCACGGCGCGGACAGCGCCTCGCGTCCGGCCACGCTTCGCCTGGCGGCTCGCCATCCGCGAGCTCCGCCACGGCTTCCGGCGCGTCGGCGTCTACATGGCGTCGATCACGCTGGGCGTGGGCGCGCTCGTATCGATCCACTCGTTCCGTGATGACGTCGCGCGCTCGGTACAGGAAGAGGCCGACGTCCTCATGGGCGCCAATGCGCGCTTGGCGGGCGACGCACCACTGCCCGCGAACGTCGAGTCGGTGCTCGACTCGCTAGGAAGCGCGGGCGCGGGCGTGGCGCGCGTGACGACCGCGACCTCCATGGTGTTCGCGCCCGCGTCGAACATGGTGCGTCTGCTTCAGGTGCGTGCTCTCGACGAGGGATATCCCTATTACGGCGACGTCACCACGCGGCCAGCGGGGGCGTGGGGGGCGCACCTGGAGCCGGGCAGGGCGTTGGTCGACCCCGCGGTGCTCACCCAGCTCGCGGTCGACGTCGGCGATACGCTCATCGTGGGGCTGTCGCGTCTCGAGATCGCGGGCACCGTGGACGACTTGCCGACCGACCTCGCCTACCAGACGGCGATCGGGCCGCGCGTGCACGTGTCGCAGGCGACGCTCGCCGAATCGCAGCTGCTCGTGGTCGGGAGCCTCGCGCGCTACGAGGCGTTCCTGCGCCTGCCCGACATTGGAGACCGGCGCGCCGTGCGCGAGCGCTACGACTCGATCTTCGACGCCGCCGACGTGGGCTATACGCTGGCCGAGGAGCAGGCGCAGAGCCTGTCGAATGGCGTGCGCTTCCTGGGCCGCTTCCTTGGACTGGTCGGGCTGGGCGCGCTGCTTCTCGGTGGCGTGGGCGTCGCCAGCGCGATCCACGTCTACATACGCGAGAAGCGCGCGGCGATAGCGGTGCTGCGCTGCATCGGCGCGCATCAGGGAACGGCGTTCGCCGCGTACCTGCTCCAAGCGGCGCTCCTCGGACTCGGCGGCGCCCTGGCTGGCGTGGTCGTGGGCATCGGTGCACAGGCGCTCATGCCGACGGTGCTCGCGAACGTACTGCCCGTGGACGTTACCACGCGCTTCTCCATCGGGAGCGCAGCGGCAGGGCTCGGGATCGGCGTGTGGGTCGCGCTCATCTTCGCGCTCATCCCGTTGCTCGGCGTGCGCGACGTGCCGCCGTTGGCCGCGCTCCGCCACGACTTCGAGCCGGGCGGGCGTCGGGTCGATGCCCTGCGGCTGGTCGTGTACGCACTCGCCGCGGGAAGCGTCGTGCTCCTCTGCACGATCGAGGCGCCCGAGCCCGAGGTGGGGCTGGGGTTCGCGGGGGCACTCGCGGCAGCGGCAGTGCTCGTGAGCGCCACGGGGTGGCTGCTCACGCGGGCGGCACGTCGTTGGTTCCCGGCGGGTGCGCCGTACCCCGTCCGCCAGGGTGTGTCGAACCTGTTCAGGCCCCAGAACCAGACGCTCTCCGTCACGCTCGCGCTCGGGTTCGGCGCGTTCGTGATCGGCACCATCGTGGAGGTGGGGGGGAGCATCCGCGACGAGCTGACGCTCTCGTTCGGCGCGGGTCAGCCGAACGTGCTCTTGTTCGACGTGCAGCGGGACCAGGTGGACGGTGTGCTCGCGCTCATGCCCGAGTCCGTGCGGCCGTCGGCGGACGTCACCCCCCTGGTCACGTCGCGCATCGCCGCAATCAACGGCCGCACGCCGGACGAGCTGCGGCAGAACCCGAATCGAGAGGAGCGGCCCGAAGGATGGGCGGTGCGCCGCGAGTATCGGAACACGTACCGGCCGTTCATCGGGCCGGCGGAGCAGCTCGTGCGCGGCCGGTGGTGGGACGGTACACCCGGCTCTGAGGACGACACGACCATCGACTCGGGCGACTTGGCGGGCGTTTCGCTCGAGGAGGACGTGGCGGTCAGCCTGCGCGCGGACTTGGGCGACACGATCACGTGGGAAGTCAGCGGTATCGACGTCCCGACCGTGGTCACGAGCATCCGGCGCGTGGATTGGGAGCGGCTGGAGCCGAACTTCTTCGCGGTGGTCGAGCCGGGTGTGCTGGAAGCTGCGCCCCAGACGATCGTCATGGTGGCGCGCCTCCCGGACGAGACGCAGCGGGCAGCGCTCCAGCGGGAGCTGATCGGGCGCTTCCCGAACGTCTCCGCGCTCGACTTCTCGCGTGTGCAAGAGGCGATCGACACCGTGCTCTCGCGCGTGCGGCAGGCCGTCGCCTTCTTGGGCGCGTTCAGTGCGCTCGCAGGGGTGATCGTGCTGCTCGGCGCGCTCGCGACGTCCCGCGTACAGCGGCTCCGCGAGGGCGCGCTGCTCAAGACGCTGGGTGCACGGCGGCCCCAGGTGCTCACCGTGCTGCTATCGGAGTACATCGCCCTGGGGACGGTCGCTACGGCGAGTGGACTCGTGCTTGCCGTGGTCGGCGCGGCGATTGTCGTGCCTACCGTCTTCGAGATGGCCTACGCGCCCAGCGTGGGCGCGCTCGCACTCATCTGGATCGTGGTGGGGGCGCTCACGGTGGTCGTGGGCATCTTGGGCTCGCGCGACTTGCTGCGGCGTGCGCCGCTGCCGGTGTTGAGGGAGGCGCCCGAGTAAGGGCGTCCGTGCGTGCGGGGCGCCGCCGCGTCACCTTCGCGCGGCGAACTCCCGCAGCAGCGTTCCCGCCTCCCGCAGCGTGTCGTGCTTCTTGCAAAACGCGAAGCGCACGAGCGAGCCCCCGCGCTCGGCCTGGCTGAAGAAGCTGGAGCCCGGGACCGAAGCCACGCGCGCCTCACGCGCGAGACGCTTGGCGAACGTGGTGTCGTCCTCGTCGGAGAGCTCGGAGTAATCAGCCAGGATGTAGTACGCACCCTCCGGCATCGCGCAGCGAAAGCCCGCCTCGCCTAGCGCGGCGAGCAGCATCCGGCCCCGTTCCGCGTAGGCTGTGGAAAGCGACGCGTAATACTCGGGCCCGAGCTGCTCCAGTCCGACCGCGCAGGCTTCTTGGAGCGGGGCGGGGGAGCCGACGGTGAGGAAGTCGTGCACCTTGCGGATCGCGTCGGTGAGGTCGGGCGGAGCGACGATGGTGCCGACCCGCCATCCCGTCACACTGAACGTCTTGGAGAGCCCGCTCACCGTCACCGTGCGCTCGGCCATCCCGGGGAGTGTCGCGAGCGGGATGTGCGTGCCGCGATACAGGATGTGCTCGTAGATCTCGTCGGTGATCGCGACGAGGTCGTGCTCGATGCACAGGTCCGCGACGGTCTGCAGCTCGGCGCGGTCGAACACCCGGCCCGTGGGGTTGTTGGGCGTATTGATCGCGATCGCGCGGGTGCGCGGCGTGATGGCCGCGGCCAGCGCGTCACGCTCGAGGCGGTAGGCGGGTGGCTCGAGCGTCAGGAAGATGGGTCTGGCCGCACACAGCACCGCGTCGGGCCCGTAATTCTCGTAGAAGGGCTCGCAGATGATCACCTCGTCGCCGGGGTCGATGAGCGCGAGCATGACCGCGGCCATGGCTTCCGTGGCGCCGCACGTGACGGTGACGTCGCGCTCGGGGTCGACGTCCATGCCGTAGAGCGCTCCATACTTCTTCGCCAGAGCACGGCGCAGACGGGGCGCACCCCAGGTGATGGCGTACTGGTTCACGTCGGCACGAATCGCCGCGGCGGCCGCCTCCTTGAGCACGTCGGGCGCGGAGAAGTCCGGAAAGCCCTGCGCGAGGTTCACGGCGTCGTGCTCCTTCGCCACGCGCGTCATCTCCCGGATGACGGACTCGGTGAAGGAGCGTGTGCGCCTGGCGGTGCGGTCGGCGGTTTGCTTCATGGTATCCTCGAGGAAGGGCGGATCATTGCCACGAGCGTCGGGCGGAGCAATGGCGACCGCACCCGCCCTTGCTCCCGTCGTCACTCCCGGTAGCATTCGGCGTCCCGAAAACCCACCGAGGCGGACCGCGTATCGCATGCTGCGTCAGGCGCTGCTCTGGGCATCCACCAACCCCATGCTCGCCGAGCGCCTCCCTCGGTATGGCTTCGTCCGCCGCGCCACGCGCCGCTTCATGCCGGGCGAGCGGCTCGAGGACGCGACCGAGGCCGCAGCAAAGCTCGGGACGTCGGGAATTGCTAGCACGCTGACCCTGCTGGGCGAGAACCTCCGCTCCGAGTCCGAGGCCGACGAGGTGCTCGCGCACTACCGGGAGGTGCTCGCGGCTGTCCAGCGGAAGGGGGTCGATGCCGAGATCTCCGTGAAGCCCACGCAGCTCGGACTCGACTTCGGTGCAGCCGGCACGCACGACCGCCTCGCGGGCCTGGTGCGGGCGGCGAAGTCCATCGTGTGGATCGACATGGAGGGCTCCAAGTACGTGGACGACACGCTGGAGATCTATCGCAGCCTGCGCGCGGCGTCGGTCAACTTGGGTGTTTGCTTGCAGGCGTACCTCCACCGCACGGACGCGGACCTCGAGGCGCTCCTACCCCTCGACCCTTCGATTCGCATCGTGAAAGGCGCCTACCAGGAGCCGGCGGCCGTTGCGATGCCCAAGAAGGCGGACGTCGACCGAAGCTTCGTGCGCCTGACGTCGCGACTCCTCCGCGCTCGCGCGCTGGGCGGAACGGGACGCCCGGTGATCGCCACGCATGATCCGCGCATGATTGCAGAATCGGGGAGGCTGGCGGTCGAGCTCGGGCTCGCCAAGGGCACGTTCGAGTACGCGCTCCTCTACGGAATCGCGCGCGCGGAGCAGCAGCGCTTGGCGCGGAACGGGCACCGCGTTCGCGTGCTCATCAGCTACGGCGCCGCATGGTTTCCGTGGTACATGCGTCGACTTGCCGAAAGGCCAGCCAACCTCTGGTTCGTGGCGAAACAGATGGCGGGGTAGCCCAGATCCCAGGGGCGGGGTTAGGCCGGAGGGTCCTCTCCCCAGCCGTCTTGGGAATCGTTCGAAATTCGAAACATTCCGACGCGGGAGTCTCGGCTCTCCGGCCAGCCGCCCCCTCCTGCGCTGCTCCATCTCGATGCGAAAACGATTCGAACTTCGAAGCATTCCCAAAGGTGGCTTCTCCGCCGACCCCAGCGGCCCGCCCCGCGGCTCCCGCCGCCGTCATCTCTCCGGGCTCATGACGGCCCCCGACGACGATCCTCGCCGCTGGCGAATGCTCGCCATCTTGTCGAGCGCGATGGTCCTCTCGCTCTCGAGCTGGATGACCGCCACGGCCGTCGCACCCGAGCTCCAGGCTCGCTGGTCCCTCAGCGATGGGCAGGTGGGGCTGCTGACCACGATGGTCCAGCTCAGTTTCGTGGTGGGCACCGCTGCCGGTGCGCTGCTCAACCTCGCGGACACGCTGCCGCTACGGGCGTACGTCGCGACCTCCGCGCTGCTCGCCGCACTCGCGAACGCCACGTTGCTCGTCGTGCCCGGCTACGAGCTCGCCCTCCTGGCGCGCTCCCTGACGGGCGCCTTCATCGCTGGCGTCTATCCACCGGGCATGAAGATGGTGGCCACTTGGTTTCGCTCCGCGCGCGGGTTCGCGATCGGCACGTTCGTGGGCGCGCTCACGGTGGGGAAGGCGCTCCCGTATCTGCTGAAGGCGGTCGGTGGCACGTCGTCGGCCACCGTGATCGGTGGTGCCTCCGTCGCGGGCGTACTGGCAGCGCTGCTCGTGGGAACCGGGTATCGCGACGGCCCGTTCGCGTTCCCGTCACGGCCGTTCGAGTGGAGCCGCGTGGGGCGCATCTTGCGGCACCGCGAGACGATGCTCGCCACGGGCGGCTACCTCGGCCACATGTGGGAGCTCTACGCCATGTGGACTTGGGTACCCACCTACCTGGCGTTCGCGGCGGGGGGGCGGGCGTCGGCAGCCGTGGTCGATCTGGTGGCATTCGGTGCGATCGCGGCCGGCGCGCTCGGGTGCGTGTGGGGGGGCGCCGCCGCCGACCGCGTGGGTCGGCACGGTGTCGTCAACTTGGCCATGGCGGCGAGCGGTACCTGCTGCGTACTGGCGGGATTCGTGCTGGGCGGGCCCTTCTGGATCGTGGCCCTGCTCACCTGGGTCTGGGGCTTCTTCGTCGTGGCCGACTCGGCGCAGTTCAGTGCCCTGGTGACCGAAGTGGCGCCCGCGGACTCGGTCGGGACAGCGCTCATGCTCCAGACGTCCATGGGCTTCCTGCTCACGATGGTCACCATCCAGGCGATATCGCTGTTGGTGGACGCCGTCGAATGGCGGTGGGCGTTCGCGCTGCTCGCCCTGGGGCCGGCGGCGGGCATCGGGAGCATTCTTTGCCTGAGGGCGGTACAAGGCCTACATTGAACCCCGGCGGTGGTTGGACTCCGAATCCGAGAGGTGGACCATACGGTCGAAGCTCTGCTTCGTGGCGGCTGGCGCGCTCCTCACGCTCGGTGCCGCGAGCACCAACCTGGTCCACTTCGCGCTGTCCCGGTCGGTGCCCGCCGCGGACGCCACGGTGACTTCACCAGCAGAGGTGCGCCTCTGGTTCACCGAAGCTGCCGAGGCGGGGACAGTCGGCATCCGGGTCGTCGACCCGGCCGGCGCAGCAGTCGAAACCGCCGACGTCGTCCAGGACCGCGCCGACACCAAGATCTACTCGGTCGCCGTGGGGCGCAGGTTAAGTGCTGGCCGCTACACCGTATCGTGGCGCGGTGTCGGTGACGACGGGCACACCGTGCAGGGGAACTACGCCTTCACAGTGAGTGCGGCGCAGTAGCCGGGGTCAGCGCACCTTCACGTACTTGAGGAGTCGCTGAGGGCGCGGCTCCCCCGAGAAGATGTTGCCGTTCCGGTCGACGGTGATCGACTCCGCTCCGCTCCCGCCAGCGGTGATCGGGGGATTGTCGCCCGTGTCGAGGATGAAGTGGTCGACCCAGCCCGTCTCCACGTCCCCGATCCTGATCCCCTTCTCCCAGCCGGGGTTCTCGTTCATGTCGGACTCGGAGTCTGCCACGTAGATCGTGCCGCCGTCGTCGATCCAGATGTCGCTCGGCATCCCGAACTGCGTCCAGCGGGTGATGTAGTTGCCCTCCTGATCGAACACCACGATGCGCTGGTTCTGCCGGTCGGCCACGAAGAGGCGTCCGCTCGGGTCCATGGCGATGGCGTGAGGGCCGCGCAGCTGCCCCGGCCCGTATCCCGTGCTCCCGAACGCTCTGATGAACCTGCCGTCGCGAGAGAACTTCACGATGCGGTTGTTGCCGTTCGCGTTGTGTCCGTCCGCGACGAAGATGTCGCCGTTCGGCGCGGTGACCACGTCGCTCGGGGCGGTGAAGTGCCGCTCGTCGCTCCCCGCCACCCCCGCCTCGCCGAGCGTCATGAGCAACTCGCCCCGCGGTGAGAACTTGAAGACCTGGTGCCCGAGGGGACGTCCGTTCGCATCGCGGGCATCGGCTGCGCGATCGGTCCCGCCAGCTTCCGTGACCCAGACGTTCCCGTCCCGGTCGACGTGCAGCCCGTGCGGCCAGTCGAACCTACGTCGCCCGAAAGCGGCCGTGATGTTCCCGTTCGCATCGAAGCGGAGGACGGGATCGAGGTTCGAGCCGTTGCAGTAGGTCTGGCCGCCGCGCGGCGTGCCGTCGCTACCGCAGCGTATCACCGCCCAGAGGCTCACGCCGTCCACGTCGATGTGCAGGCCGCCCGGCGAGCCCATCTGTTGACCCGCGGGGAGCTTGGCCCACGGCTCGCCGATGCGGCCGGGGCCGGCTCCGGCCTGAAGCCCCTCCACGAGGCGGTACGGGTTCGGCCCGGTTTGGGCGGCGAGGGGGAGCTGAAGCGCTCCCACACCTACTGAGAGTAGGGCGGCGGTGAGCGCACCGCAGGTTAGGCGTGCCATCGACGAACTCAGCGTTGGAGAGATGGAGGGATGATACGGCGTTGGCGTCCCGCCCGCGAGGATGCTAGGCTGCACGTATCTCGCCCCCCGGAGGGTACGATGCGGCGTCTCGTCATTCCAGCTGCCGCGCTGGTCTCGCTCGGCACTTGGGGCGGCGGCGCGGCCCAAGCCCAGTCTCTAGCGCCCGACTGGAGCCGCATCGAAGCCGAGACGCTCGAGCACTATCAGGCTCTCGTCCGACTCGACACAAGTAACCCCCCGGGCAACGAGACCCGTGCGGCGAACTACCTGAGGGACGTGCTCGAGCGCGAGGGCATCGCCGTCGAAATGTTCGCCCTCGATCCCGAGCGAGCGAACCTCGTGGCCCGTCTTCCGGGCAGCGGGGCGCGGCGGCCGCTCCTGCTCATGGGCCACACCGATGTGGTGACCGTCGATCCCACACGGTGGACGCATCCGCCTTTCGGTGCGGTGCGCGAAGGAGGCTACGTCTACGGTCGCGGTACGCTCGACGACAAGGACAACCTCACCGCGTCGCTCATGATGATGCTGACGCTCAAGCGTCTGGGCGTTCCGCTCGATCGCGAGGTGATCTTCCTCGCCGAGGCGGGTGAGGAGGGTACGACCCGGTGGGGCATCGACTTCATGGTCGCCGAGCACTTCGATCGCATCGATGCCGAGTTCTGCCTCGCCGAAGGCGGCAGCGTTACGCGAGAGAGCAGCGCCGTGCGTTACGCCTCGATCGGCACGCTTGAGAAGATCCCGCGGGCCGTGGAGCTGATCGCCCGCGGGCCCGCCGGCCACGCGTCGGTGCCCCTGCTAACGAATCCCGTTGCGCGCCTGAGCATCGCCGTCGGGGCGGTCGCCCAGTGGCAGCCTCCGATCCGCCTCAACGAGACCACGACCGAGTTCTTCCGCCGCGTTGGTCCGATCTCTCCGCCGAACGACGCTCGGTCAGTCGCCGATCTTCTCTCGGGGCAGCCCGCGCGCGTCGATGCAGCGATCCGTTACTTCCAGGAGAACGTGCCCGGGTGGGCGGCGATCCTGCGGACTTCGGCGTCTCCCACCATCCTCCAGGCGGGCACGCGCACGAACGTCATCCCGTCCGAGGCCCGCGCCACCATCGACGTGCGGTTGCTCCCGGACGACGACCCCGAGGAGGTACTCCGCCAAATCCGAGAGGTCGTCAACGACCCGGCCGTCGAGGTCCGCTTCGTGAATCCGACCGGGCGGCCGCCGGGTGGCAGCGCGATCGATACTGAGGCCTTCCGCGCCATCGAACGTGCTGTCTCGAGGCACTACCAGACGGTCACCCTACCCTCCATGGGGACCGGCGCCACCGACATGGCGCAGCTGCGTGCCCAGCGCGTGCAGTGTTACGGAATCGGCCCGGCAATCGACAGGGAGGACGGTCCGCTCGGCTTCGGGTCGCACAGCGACCAGGAACGCATCCTGGAGAGCGAGCTGCACCGGTTCGTGCGCTTCTACTGGGACATCGTGAACGACCTGGCGGCGCGTAGGTAGGGGGTAGGCCACCCGCAGTCGTTGGGCTGCGTCCGCGCGGCGGACCGGCCGGTCGGCCGCCGCGCCGCAGGTTCACAGCTTCGGCAGCGTGACGCCGACCTGCTTCATGTACTTCCCATTCCGGTCCACATAGGCCACTTCCGGGAGCTCGTCGCCCTCGAGGAAGAGGAGCTGGGCGATTCCCTCGCCGCCATACACCTTGGCTGGCAGGGGCGTCGTGTTGGAGATCTCGAGTGTGAGATAGCCCTCCCAGGTGGGCTCCAAGGGGGTCACGTTCACGACCAAGCCGCAACGGGCGTACGTCGATTTGCCCACACAGATCGCGAGTACGTTGCGCGGGATGCGGAAGTACTCCTCGGTGCGCGCGAGCGCGAACGAGTTGGGCGGGATGATGCACTCGAGGCCCTTGATGTCGACGAAGGAGCGGTCGTCGAAGTTCTTCGGGTCCACGAGCGCGTTGTGCACGTTCGTGAAGACCTTGAACTCGGGCGCGACGCGGATGTCGTAGCCGTACGACGAGAGCCCGTAGGAGATCACCCCCTCGCGCACCTGACCGCGCTCGAAGGGCTCGATCATCCGGTGCTCTTCGCACATGCGGCGGATCCATTTGTCACTCTTGATCGGCATCTGCGGGCCTGCGTGAAATGGAGTGGATCGCGGGGCGGGGCCCGGCCTCGTCTGAACGCGGCGGCGCGAAGCTAGGAGGACGGCCGCGACTGGTGCAACGCGTCGGCTCCGGTCCGGTCGTCCGAGCAGCCCACCCGCGCCGGCGCGTCGCCCCAGCCGGCCTGGCGCGCGCCTCGCGGGGGCGGTCATTTGACGGGGGCTAGCTGCGCAGCATGAAAAGGGAGCAAGGGATGGAGACCGTGGACCGCGGCCGCTTCGTCTGGCACGAGCTGAACACCACCGATCCTGCGGCGGGCGAGCGCTTCTATCGCGCCCTCACCGGTTGGGGAATGCAGGCGTTCGAGCAAATGCCGTCCTATCGAATGTGGACCGACGACGGCGTACCGCAGGGTGGGCTCATGCTGCTCCCGGATGAGGCGAAGAAGATGGGGGCTCCGGCTCACTGGCTCTCCTACGCCGGCGTCCCGAACGTGGACGCCAGCGTTCGGCTCGCGTCTTCCCTCGGCGGACGCGCCCTGGTTGCGCCTCAGGACATTCCAGGCGGCGGCCGCTTTGCGGTGCTCGCCGACCCGCAGGGCGCCGTCTTCGCCCTGCATGCGTCCTCCCAGCCGATGGCGCCGGAGTCGGCGCCGAAGGTGGGAGAGTTCTCGTGGCACGAGCTTGCCACGACGGACCCGGACGCAGCCTGGCGGTTCTACGAGTCGCTCTTCGGCTGGAAGAAGATGGAAGCGATGCAGACCCCGATGGGCCTCTACCAGATGTTCGGGCGGGGCGCCTTCATGTACGGCGGCATCTACACAAAGCCCGCGGCCTCGCCAGCATCGCCGAACTGGCTCGCCTACATCAAGGTGGCAAGCGTCGACGCCGCGACCCCGAAGGCGACGTCGCTCGGCGGGAGGATTCTCGCAGGGCCGATGGACGTCCCGGGGGGTGATCGCATCGTGATGTGTGTGGACCCCCAGGGGGCCGCGTTCTCGCGCTGCACTCCCAGGCGCCGGTGCCCGCCACGCGGAAGAAGAAGGCGGCGCCTAAGCCGAAGGCCAAGGTCGCTGCCAAGAGACCCTCCGCGCGGCCTGCGGCGGCCAAGAAGAGGGTGAAGGCCAAGAACAAAGCGAAGACGGGTCGCGCTGCGAAGAAGAAAGCGCGGTCCAAGAAGGCCGCAGCGAAGCGGAGTGCGTCGAAACGAGCCGCCAGGAGCAAGTCGAGCACGAAGAAGGCCAAGGCGGGCGCGCGCCGGGGGGCGAAAGGCAAGCGACGAGCACGCTGAGCGCGCCGTGGGGTCACAGCCCACGGGCGACTCAGCTGGCGCGGAGGACGAGGTCGGTGAGGGCGGCGGCCACCGCGAAAGCCAGGCTCGTGCTCCTATGAGGCGTCTTGGTCTCGACGTTCGGCACGTCCGTCGTTTTCCCGCCGGGCTCGCACCACCCCGACGAGGCCTACCAACGACAGCCCGAGAAGCATCGGGTACAGCAGGAGCAGGTCGACGCGGATGTTGCATTCGCCGGTGCACAACCAGCGCTGCTTCATCCCGTACTCGTAGACCGCGTACGCACCCCAGGCCAGGGCGGCGACAAGCGCGCGCTTGTTCCCCGAGCTGCGGTGTAGCAGCAGGAACACCGCGGCGGGTGCGAGCGCGAGCCACGGCCATGCGATGAAGAGGCTCATGCGAGCGCGGCGTGGTGCTCCGCGATGGGGAAGCCCTAGATCACGTCTCGCTTGCGCCCTTCGGCTTGCGGCTGCGGACGCGCGTCAGCAGCACCAGCGATACCACGACGACAACTGCCCCGTAGACCGCCCGTTGCATCTGGCCGGTCATGAAGCTTCCGGGGAGCAGGCCGGTGCCCTGGAAGAACCAGGTGAATCCAACGAGGAGACCGAGGATCCCGGCGATGTTGAGCACCACTTTCATTGCTGGTAAGGTAGCAGTCGACGCCGTGACCCGCTGCACGCTCCATGCAGCATGGCGGTAGCCGGTTGGCCCGAAATCGCGCCCGGGGACTGGGGAACTCCAGGCTACGGCGTGACCGGATGCGCGCCAGCCCGGGGAGCGGCCCGCCCCCCTTCGAACACCCCCGAAAATCCACGAAAAATCGCAGCCGGGTCCGGTTGACACTCTCGCGACGCGTCCGGTAGCTTTGCGCCGTCCGTCGGGCCTCGTGAACGATTTCACAAAGCGGGACGACGCATGTCGGGAGCCTACCTCCCATTCCTTCTCCTCCTCGGCATTTCGATCGTGAATGCCCTGGGGATGGTCGTCACCTCTCACATCCTCAACCCCCGCCGCGACACCCCCCAGAAGCTGATGCCCTACGAGTCGGGCATGATCCCGCTCGGCAGCACGCGGCACCGCTTCTCGGTGAAGTTCTACATGGTCGCGATCAGCTTCATCGTCTTCGACCTGGAGACGATCTTCTTGATTCCGTGGGCCGTGCAGATGCGTGACCTGGGTTGGGGGCCGTTCGTCGCGGTGCTCCTGTTCGTTGGTGTGCTCGCCGCGGGCCTGGTCTACGAGTGGAAGAAGGGAGGCCTGGAGTGGGTCTAGGCGATATCCTCCCGGGCGGCGGGGTCCAGAAGTCGCAAGGCGGCCTCTTCGGCCCCGGGAGCCCCACGTTCCTCACCACGAAGCTCGACTTCGTGCTCAACTGGGGGCGGGCGAACTCGCTCTGGCCTATGCCGTTCGGCACGGCCTGCTGCGCGATCGAGATGATGGCCGCGGCGGCCTCGAACTACGATTTGGCGCGCTTCGGCATGGAGCGCATGTCCTTCAGCCCGCGCCAGGCCGACGTGCTCATCTGCGCGGGGCGCGTCCCCTACAAGCTCGCTCCGGTGCTCCGCCGCATCTGGGACCAGATGCCGCAGCCGAAATGGTGCGTGTCGATGGGCGCCTGCGCGAGCTCGGGCGGCGTGTTCGACGTCTACTCGATGGTGCAGGGGATCGACACGATCGTGCCCGTGGACGTCTACGTGCCCGGATGCCCTCCGCGCCCCGAAGGGCTGATCTACGGCCTGATGATGATCCAGGAGAAGATCCGCCAGGAGTCGCTGGGCAAGCACTTCGAGCACCGGGCCGAAGATCCGGCGACCGTCGCGCGCCCCGAAGCGAGCGAACCCGAGATCGTCGGGCTCACGGGCCCGTTCGGGAACTCGACGCAGCAGGACCAGTTGTCGGGCGGTGCGGTCGAGGCCGGCGGTCCGGGCGAAGTCCGGCCGAGGAAGTCCTGACCCGCAGCATGGCGAACAACCCGTCCAGCAGCGCGCTCGACGCCGTCGAGCTGGGACCGCTGCCATCCGAGATCCGCGTGCGGGGGGCAGTTACCTCGGCGGCCGCGCCGAGCGACCACCCGTCCGTGGCAGCGCTCGTAACGCGCTTCGGGGCGGGTATCGTACGGCATCGCGTTAGCGCGGGAGACCAGACCGTGGTGTGGGTCGATCCCAAGCAGAGCCTCGAGATCCTCACCTGGCTGAAGAACGACGCCTCGCAGCTCTACGACATGATGTCGGACGTCACGGGCGTCGACTACGGCGGCGCGAGCGTCGACGTGGTCTACCAGATGTTCTCGACCACGCACAAGCGCGCGCTCCGCGTACGCTGCGAGCTGCCTGCGAACGCTCTCGAGATCGACTCGGTGGTCGGCCTCTGGAAGTCCGCGGACTGGCTCGAGCGCGAGGTCTTCGACCTGTTCGGCGTGAAGTTCCGCGGCCACCCGGACCTCCGGCGCATCCTCATGCCGGACGACTACGCCGAGGGAAATCCCCTGCGGAAGGACTTCCCACTCCGCGGGCGCTTCTCGCGCGCCGAGCAGACGCGCCGCGCGCTCGAGCAGGACGTCGAGCGCTTCTACACCGCCACGGACCTGAAGCACGGGGGCACGCCCCAGCAGGTGACCGCGGGCGGCAAGCCGGCGGAGGGCGTCGACTGATGGCCACGAGGAACGTCGAGCTCTCGGTCGGGCGTAACCCCGAGATGGGCGTGGGCGGTCTCCCCACGGCGAGCCCGCTGGCTCCGTTCGACATCCCGGAGCCAGCGTTCGACACCGAGGAGATGCTGATCAACATCGGGCCGCAGCACCCCGCCACCCATGGCGTGCTGCGCCTGGTGTGCGAGCTCGATGGCGAGACGGTGCTCTCGGTCACGCCGCACATCGGCTACCTGCACTCCTCGTTCGAGAAGCTCGGCGAGTATCGCACGTGGAATCAGATCGTGCCGCTCACCGACCGCATGGACTACCTCGCGCCGCTGATCTACAACTGCGCGTACGTCATGTCGGTCGAGAAGCTGATGGGTATCCAGGTCACGGAGCGCTGCAAGATCGTGCGCGTGCTCTGCATGGAGATGGACCGCATCTTCGGCCATCTGCTCTGGCTCGGCACCACCGCGATCGACGTGGGCGCGTTCACGCCGTTCCTGTACGCGTTTCAGCAGCGCGAGAAGATCTACAAGCTGCACGAGGCGCTCACGGGCGCGCGCATCACCACGTCGGCGACGCGCGTGGGCGGCATGATGGCGGATTTGCCGCCAGGGTGGATCGAAGGGCTCACGAAGTTCCTAGACGAGTTCCCGAAGACGCTGAACGAGGTCGATCGGCTGCTCACCGGGAATCAGATCCACATAGGGCGCACGCAGGGCGTGGGCGCGATCTCCGCGGCCGACGCGATCAACTGCGGGCTCACGGGGCCGAATCTGCGCGCGGCGGGTGTGCCGTACGACGTCCGCAAGGACCGGCCGTACTACGACTACGAGACGTACGACTTCGAGGTCCCGGTCGGCGAGCACGGCGACTGCTACGACCGCTACCTCTGCCGCATGGAGGAGATGCGCCAGAGCGTGCGTATCCTGCGGCAGGCGATCGCGCGGCTCCCCGGCGGCCCCATCAACGTCGACGACCCGAACATCTCGCTCCCCTCCAAGACCGACTGCATGTCGGACATGGAGAGCATGATCCACCACTTCAAGCTCATCACCGAGGGGATCAAGGCGCCCGAGGGTGACTGCTACCTCGCGGTCGAGGGCTCGAAGGGGGAGCTGGGGATGTACGTGGTGGCCGAAGAAGGGAGCACGAAGCCGGTGCGCTGGCGCGTGCGCCCCCCGTCGTTCGTGAACCTGTCCACGATCGAGAAGTTGGCCAAAGGCCACCTCGTGTCCGACCTCATCATGATCAACGCGAGCCTCGACATCGTGCTCGGAGAGATCGATCGATGAGCGGCCGGTCGAAAGGGGCACCGTTCAAGAACCCCGGCTGGGCGGGGAACACGGGGGAGTTCGACCTCTCCGAGGCGCAGGTGCGCGGCGACGACTTCGTCGGCGAGCGCCCCAAGCACGGCGGGCACGCTTCGGGCGCGGGCACGCTCCCGTACATGCTCGCGGACAAGGAGCCCGAGGCTCGTCTCTTCGAGGGCGAGTATCAGCAGCGCTTCGAGAAGATCCTGACGCGCTACCCGACCAAGCGCGCCGCGCTATTGCCCACGCTCGGCCTTGCGCAGGAGATCCGCGGGCACGTGAACCCGGAAACGATGGACCGGGTGGCTGAGCTGCTCGAGCTGTCGCCGGCGTACGTGCGCGGGGTGACCACGTTCTACACGATGTACAACAAGGCGCCGGTCGGCCGGTACCTCGTGCAGGTGTGCACCAACATCTCCTGCAACCTGTGCGGGGCGGACGAGGTGCTCGCCACCTTCCTGCGCTACACGGACACGGAGCTCGGCGAGACGTCGGAGGACGGCAACTTCACGGTGATCGAGGCCGAGTGCCTCGCGGCGTGCGGCTTCCCGACCTGCGTGCAGATCAACTCGCGCTACTACGAGAACGTGACGCCCGCCGACGTGCAGAAGATCGTCGAGCAGCTGAAGAAGGTCGGAGACTGACGCGTGGCCTACCCCTACGTCTCCGACAAGGAAGCCCGCGTCGTCAGCCAGGGCTTCGGCGACCCGAAGCAGCGCCGCATCGACACGTACGTCGAGCGCGGCGGCTACGGCGCGCTGAAGAAGGCGTTCGGCCTGAGCCCGGACGCGGTGGTGGACGTGGTGAAGGCTTCCGGTCTGCGCGGCCGCGGCGGGGCGGGCTTCCCAACCGGCGTGAAGTGGTCGTTCATGCCGAAGCAGCCGACCAAACCGCACTATCTCCTCTGCAACGCGGACGAGTCGGAGCCCGGCACGTTCAAAGATCGCGAGCTCATGCGCTGGAACCCGCATCAGCTCATTGAAGGGTGCCTGATCGGCGCGTACGCCATCCGCGCGAAGCACGTCTACATCTATTGCCGCGGCGAGTTCTTCGAGACCAACCAGGTGCTCGCGCGCGCGCTCGAGGATGCGTACGCGAAGGGCTACGTCGGCAAGAACATTCTCGGCTCCGGAAACGACATCGACGTCACCGTGCATCAGGGCGCGGGCGCCTACATATGCGGTGAGGAGACCGGGCTGATGAGCTCGCTCGAGGGGCGCCGCGGCCTCCCGCGCGTGAAGCCACCGTTCCCGGCCGCCTACGGCGCGTTCGGCATGCCGACCACGATCAACAACGTCGAGACGCTCTGTGCGGTGCCGCACATCGTCGCGAACGGCGGCGACTGGTACCGGCAGTGGGGCTCGGAGAAGAGCCCGGGCACCAAGCTCTTCTGCGTGAGCGGACACGTGAACAAGCCGGGGAACTACGAGCTCCCGCTCGGCTTCCCGCTCGCCTCGCTGATCGAGGACGTGTGCGGAGGCATGCGCGACGGGAATAGCCTCAAGGCGGTCATTCCGGGCGGTTCCTCCGTGCCGATCTTGAATGCCGAAGAAGCGATGTCGTGCAAGCTCGACTACGAGGGGTGCGTGACAGCGGGCTCGATGCTCGGGTGCGCGTCCGTGATCGTCATGGACCACACCACCGACATCGTGAAGGCCGTGCGCCGCATGGTGGACTTCTACGCACACGAGTCGTGCGGACAGTGCACGCCGTGCCGCGAGGGCTCCTCGTGGACCGCACAGATCATGCGGCGCATCGAGGACGGGGACGGTACCGAAGCCGACCTGGACACGCTCATGCAGATCACGCAGCAGATGGTCGGGACCACGATCTGCGTGCTCTCGGACTCCGTGGCGCCTCCTGTGCAGTCGTCCATCAAGAAGTTCCGCGGTGAGTACCTGGCGCGCATGAAGGCTGCCCGGTCGACCGAAGTGCCGGTCGCGGTGCCGGCGGGGGTCGCATGAGTACGACGCCTCCGACCTCCGCGCCCACGGCGGCCCCCTCTGCGCCCGCGCCCGCCACTGTCACACTGACCATCGACGGCCAGACCGTCACGGTGCCGAAGGGGACGACGATCCTCGAGGCCGCCAAGACGATCGGCACCAAGGTCCCGCACTACTGCTACCATCCCGGGCTTTCGTCGCCTGCGATGTGCCGTCTCTGCCTCGTGGAGGTCGAGGGCGCGCCCAAGCCGCAGCCGGGGTGCGTGACCACGGTTGCCGACAACCAGGTAGTGCGGACTGTATCCGACAAGGCGCTCGGCAACCGGCAGGGCGTGCTCGAGTTCTACCTGGTGAACCATCCGCTCGACTGTCCGATCTGCGACATGTCGGGCGAGTGCGACCTGCAGAACTACGTGCACGCCGAGGGCCGCGAGCACGGCCGCGGCGTCGAACCCAAGCGGGTTTTCGGCCGGGACGACTTCGGGGGCGACGTCCTCTTCTACGGCGACCGCTGCGTCATGTGCACGCGCTGCGTGCGCTTCATGAGCGAGGTGGAAAAGGACGAGCGCCTGACGGTAGTCGAGCGCGGTAACCGCTCCGTCATCGACACGTTCTTCGACGAGGGACTCGATGGAACGCACTGGTCGGGGAACATCGTCGACATCTGCCCGGTGGGCGCGCTCGTATCGAAGGCCTTCCTGCACAAGGCGCGCGCCTGGGACCTCGAGCACACGCCCTCGGTCTGCGCGAGCTGCTCACAGGGGTGCAATGTCGAACTGCACACCCGGGACAACGTGGTGCAGCGCGTGAAGCCGCGTGAGAACCTCGACGTGAACGGCTGGTGGATGTGCGATTACGGCCGCGCCGACTACGAGTGGATGAACGAGGGCGACCGCATCGAGGCGCCGCTGGTGCGCCAAGCGGACGGTTCGTCGAAGGCGGTCGCGTGGAAGGAGGCGCTCGGTGGCCTGCTCGCTCGCGCGAAGGAGCTCCAAGGTCGACCGGTGAAGGCGGTGGTGTCGGCGCGCGCCTCCAACGAAGACCTCGGCGCGCTCGCGGAGCTCGTGGGCGCGCTCGGAGGCGGTGAAATCGTCTATCGCTCTCCCCGCTCGGCCGAGGAGATCGTGCTCCAAGGCTTCCCGACGCTCGCGCGCCGAAAGGACTTGGCGCCCAACGTGAAGGGGGCCGAGCTGCTCGGTATGCACCGCGTGGGCGCGGACGACGCGACGGGCGGGCTCGACAAGGTGCGCGCCCACGACGGCATCGTGGTCGTGTTGGGCGACGCGCTCGCCGACCAGGACGAGAGGTTCGGCGCATCAGCCGCGCTCTACGTCTATGTCGGCACGCAGCTGCCCGTGGCGGCACGCGCCGCGCACGTCGTGCTCCCCGTCACCACGCACGCCGAGCAGGAGGGCACGTTCACCAACCACGCGGGCCGGGTGCAGCGCTTCTGGCCCGCGCTGACGGCTCCCGGCATGGCACGCCCGGCGTGGCTCGTGCTCGGCGCGCTGGTCGGCGAGCTGTCCGGCGAGGCCGTGCCGCGCACTGCGGCCGACGCGTACGCCGCACTCGCGGAAGCGGTGCCGGCATTCGGTGGCCTCGCCTACCCGAAGCTCGGCGCGCGCGGAGCCCTGCCGATGATCTCCGGGGCTGCGGTATCCTCCGGCGCGAAGGGGGCGTGAGCGTGGAGCCGATCAGCGGCGTTCCGGCCCTCATCGCGATGGCGCTGAAGGGGCCCATCATCTTCGGCATCGTCATGGTGGTGGTCGCGTACACCACCCTCGCCGAGCGCCGCGTCTCCGCATGGATCCAGGACCGGAGCGGCCCGAATCGCGTGGGCCCGTTCGGGCTCCTGCAGCCAATCGCGGACGGCATCAAGAACATCATCAAGGAAGAGACGCTTCCGGCCACGGCCTCGAGGTTCTTCTTCATCCTCGCGCCGATCCTGGTGCTGGTTCCTTCGCTGGTGACGTTCGCGGTGATCCCGTTCGCGGCGCCGCTGCCGACCCCGTGGGGCGTGGTCGACATGGTCATCGCGGACCTGCCCATCGGCATCCTGTACGTGCTCGCGTTCAGCTCGCTCGCCGTGTACGGCGTGGTGCTGGGCGGGTGGGCCTCCAACAACAAGTACGCGTTCCTGGGCGGTCTGCGCGCTTCGGCCCAGATGGTGAGCTACGAGGTCTCGCTCGGCCTGTCGCTCATCGCCGTGCTCATGCTGGCCGGCAACGTGACGCTCACCGAGATCATCTGGAAGCAGCAGCAGCTCGGAATGTGGTTCGCGCTCCCGCTCTCGCTCGCGTTCATCCTGTTCGTGATCTCGGCCTTCGCGGAGACCAACCGGCTCCCGTTCGACATGCCCGAGGCCGAGTCCGAGCTGATCACCGGATACCACACCGAGTATTCGGCCATGAAGTTCAGCGCCTTCATGATCTCCGAGTTCGGCCACATGGTGACCGCCTCGGCGATGATGGCGACGCTCTTCTTCGGGGGCTGGGACCTGCCCGGCACGTGGGACGACGCGTTCTGGTACCAGGGCCAGCTCATCTCCGGGTTCGCCGCGGACGGCAGCGTGATTCTCGCCAACCCGGCCTGGTGGAAGACGCTGCTCACGTTCGCCGGGTTCGGCGCCAAGACGGCGTTGTTCCTCGTGCTCTACATCTGGGTGCGCTGGACGCTCCCGCGCTTCCGGTACGACCAGGTGATGTCGCTCGGCTGGAAGGTCATGCTCCCGACCGCGCTCGCGTACATGATGCTCATCGCGGGCACGATCCTCACGCTCGACACCATCGGCATGACGTGGGGCTTCGGGTACGGTCTCGCGCTCACCGCCGTGAGCGGAGCGGCCACGGTGGCCTTCGTGTTCTTCCTCGACCGCGGCCGCACCATCGCGGGCGCCGCCGCCCAGCGCGCGCAGCGCGTCGAGGTCAAGACGATTCCCGGCGCGGTCGCCAGGGCGGGGAGGTAGCCCATGGCAATCGGCGTGAAGGTCATGCATCGCCCTCAGCCCGAGTCGACCTCGTACCTGCGCGCTGCGCTCTCCGGCATGGCGCTCACCTTCCGGCACATGGTGAACCCGGTGAAGGTGACGCAGCAGTACCCGGAGGAGCAGACGGAGCTGCACCCGCGCTGGCGCGGCACGCACGTCATGGAGACGCATGCGGACGGACGCCCCAAGTGCGTGGCCTGCGGTCTCTGTCCGACGGTGTGCCCGGCGAACTGCATCCGGCTCGTCGGCGGCGAGGACGATCAGGGGAATCGCTACCCGATCGTGTACGAGATCGACGAGTTTCGCTGCATCTTCTGCGGGATGTGTCAGGAGGTATGCCCGGTCGAAGCGATCCACGTCGGCCAGCACTTCGAGAACGCCGAATACACGCGGGCGCGCTTCGTCTACGATCTCGACCGCCTGATGGAGCAGGACCATCCGGTGACCAACCTGTGGGATCCTTCGGATCCGACAGGCGAGTAGCCGAATGACCACCGTGCTCTTTTACGTCTTCGCCGGCATCGCCATCGGCGCGGCCATCGGCGTCGTCATCTCGCGGAGCCCCGTGGGGAGCCTCCTGTTCATGGTGACCACGCTCGCCGCGATCGCCGGGACGTTCGTGCTCATGGAGGCGCACTTCCTCGCCGCCGTCCAGGTGATCGTCTACGCCGGGGCGATCATGGTGCTCTTCCTGTTCGTCATCATGCTGCTCAACCTCGGACACGAGGCGCAGCGCGACCTGAAGGGCGGGGCGTTCGCGGTGGTTGCGGCGGGCGTCGGCGGAGCCATGGCCGGCATGCTCGCGCTCCAGCTGCGTGGCGCCGACGTGGCGGCCACGGGCGCGGGTGCGGAGGCGATCGCGGCGGCGACTGCCGAGTACGGCGCGGTGGGCGCGATCGCCCGTCCGCTCTACACGACGTACGTGGTGCCGTTCGAGATCACGGGGATCCTGCTGCTGGTCGCGATCGTGGGCGCAGTGGTGCTCGCCAAGCGGAGCGACGCGTGATCACAGAGGCCATCGTCCTGAGCGCGATCCTCTTCGTGATCGGCACCTTCGGCGTGCTCGTCCGTCGCAACGCCATCATCATGTTCCTCTGCATCGAGCTGCAGCTGAACGCCGTGAACGTGGCGTTCGTCGCGTTCTCGAACCTGTTCGGGATCGACGGGCAGATCTTCGTCTTCTTCGTGATGACGGTCGCCGCAGCAGAGGCGGCCGTGGGCCTCGCGATCATCATCTCGATTTTCCGGCACTACGAGAGCGTCGACGTGGGCTCCTTCAACTTGTTGAAGTGGTAGCCCGATGACGCTCGCGCTCCGGCCTTCGCTCGTCGCGGCGCTCGCGGCGCTGGCGCTCCCGGCGTCCGTCGCTGCCCAGGGCGGTGCGCCTGCCGGCGAGAGTGGTGGCGCGTTCACTCCGTTCCTCCCCGGGATGATCGTGCTGCTGCCGCTGCTCGGGTTCCTGGCGAACGGGGCTCTGGCGCTCGCGCACGGCAAGAAGTCCGCGGACGCGGTGCGCGCCGGCGGGGAGCTCGACCTGGGCGAGCGCGCTCAGCGTCCGCTCACGCACACGCTGCCGAGCCTCATCGGGCCCGGGGTGCTGGGTCTCGCGTTCCTGATCACGCTGGTGAACTTCTCGCGCGCGCTGGGAGCGTCGCTCGAGGAGCCGGTGGTCGTCCATTACTGGACCTGGATGGCCACGGGCACGTTCACGGTCGACGCGGCGCTCCAGCTGGATCAGCTCTCGCTCCTGATGATGATGATCGTCACGGGCGTCGGTTTCCTGATCCACGTGTTCAGCGTCGGCTACATGCGTGACGACGCCGGATATCCGCGCTACTTCGCGTACCTGAACCTGTTCGTGTTCTTCATGCTCGTGCTCGTGATGGGCGCGAGCTATGCCCTCATGTTCGTGGGGTGGGAGGGCGTCGGGCTCTGCTCGTATCTCTTGATCGGGTTCTGGTTCGGCGACAAGGAGAAGTCGGACGCCGGCAAGAAGGCGTTCATCGTCAACCGCATCGGCGACTTCGGCTTCCTGGTCGCGATGTTCCTGCTCTATGCGACGTTCGGCACGCTCGACTTCGTCCCGATCTTCGCCGATGCGCAGTTGACCACGTCGCTCGTGTACGGCGGCGGTCTCGTCACCGCGATCACGCTCTTCTTCTTCCTCGGGGCCGCGGGCAAGAGCGCGCAGATCCCCCTCTACGTGTGGCTCCCGGATGCCATGGCGGGCCCGACGCCCGTCTCCGCGCTCATCCACGCGGCGACCATGGTCACCGCGGGCGTCTACCTGGTGGCGCGCTCCTCCGTGCTCTTCGCGCTCTCGCCCGTCGGCAGCGCGACCGTAGCGGGCGTCGGTGTGCTCACCGCGCTCTTCGCGGCGACCATCGCCCTGCAGCAGTACGACATCAAGAAGGTGCTCGCGTACTCCACCGTGTCCCAGCTCGGCTACATGTTCGTGGGCGTCGGCGTGGGCGCGTACGCGGCGGGCGTCTTCCACCTGATGACGCACGCGTTCTTCAAGGCGCTCCTGTTCCTCGGGTCGGGCGCGGTCATCCACTCGATGCACCACGCTTATCACCACACGCACAAGCACGACGACCCGCAGGACATGCGGAACATGGGCGGCCTGCGCGCGCACATGCCGATCACGTGGATCACCATGTGGATCGGTACGCTCGCGATCGCGGGGATCTGGCCGCTCGCCGGGTTCTTCTCCAAGGACGAGATCATCTGGCAGGTGGCGGCGTTCGGCGGGGCGGTGAACGCACCGTACCCGCTCCTCTACACGCTCTTCTGGATGACCGCGCTCGCCGCGGCGATGCTGACCGCGTTCTACATGACGCGCATGATGGTGATGACGTTCCACGGCTCAAATCGGACGGGCGCCGAAGAAGCGAAGCACCTGCACGAGGCGCCCGCCGTCATGTGGGTGCCGCTCGCCGTGCTCGCGGTGCTCTCCGTGTTCGGCGGCTGGATCAACGTGCCCGAGGCGCTGCGCACCTCGTTCCTGGGGCTGGGCGGCGCGCTTCCCATGAGCGAGTGGCTGCACCACTGGCTGGAGCCCGTCACGGCGGGCGCCCATGAGGTGCAGCTCGAGCACCTCGGCGAGGTGGCGCACGCCGCACCCGTGGGCGGTGGGGAAGTGGCCTGGGCGGCCATCTCGTTCCTCGCGGCCGCCGCGGTGGTCGCCGCCGCGTTCAAGGTGGTCGGCGCGCAGAAGACGGTGCCCGCCCACGACGCGCCCGCGCCGACCGGCTTCGCCAATGTGCTCTACAACAAGTACTACGTGGACGAGCTCTACAACTGGATCGTCGTCCAACCCATCGTGCGCGCGTCCCAGTTCTGCTGGCGCGTGATCGACGCGACCATCATCGACGGAACCGTCAACGCCGTCGGCTGGGTGTCGAAGGGTGTCGGGTGGGGCGTGAGCATGTTCCAGACGGGCAACGTGAGCACGTACGCATTCGTGCTCACGCTGGGTGTGCTCGTCATCCTCGGCGTCTCGGTCTTCTAGGCGGCGACGGTGACCGCACTCCTCGACTCGATCGGCTACGCGAACTGGGTGCTGCACGCGCTCGTGTGGCTCCCGGTGCTCGGCATGGGCCTG
This sequence comes from Gemmatimonadota bacterium, assembly GCA_016873995.1. Classification (GTDB taxonomy): domain Bacteria; phylum Gemmatimonadota; class Gemmatimonadetes; order Longimicrobiales; family Gaopeijiaceae; genus UBA2982. The sequence continues at coordinate 59,732 of VGVR01000010.1, read as the reverse complement.
GTGCTCTGGGCCGAGGAGGAGCGCGCCAAGACGGTGGCGTTCTGGTGGTCGCTCGGCGTGCTCGTGCTCTCGCTCGGCCTCTGGTTCGCGTTCGACCCGGCGAGCGCCGACTTCCAGATGACGAGCTCGGCCCCGTGGATCGAATCGTGGGGTGTGAGCTACTCGCTCGGCGTCGACGGGATCAGCCTCTTCATGGTGATCCTGACCACGCTCTCGACCTCGCTCGCGATCCTGGGCTCGTTCAACTACATCCAGTCGCGCGAGCGGGCGTTCTACGCGCTCATGCTCCTGCTCGAGGCGGGCGTGGTCGGCGTCTTCGTCGCCACGGACGTCTTCCTCTTCTACGTGTTCTTCGAGCTCACACTCGTGCCCATGTACTTCATCGTGGGCATTTGGGGCGGCGAGCGACGCATTTACGCGGCCATCAAGTTCTTCCTCTACACCGCGTTCGGATCCCTGCTGATGCTGGTCGGGATCCTGTACCTGTTCTGGCGCGCCAAAGGCCTCCTGGGCGCGCCGACGTTCTCGTACGAGGACTTCCTGCTGGTGCCGCTGAGCATGACCGAGCAGCTCTGGCTCTTCACCGCGTTTGCGCTCGCCTTCTCGGTGAAGGTGCCGGTCTTCCCGCTGCACACCTGGCTCCCGGACGCGCACGTCGAGGCGCCCACGCCCGGCTCGGTGATCCTGGCCGCGGTGCTGCTGAAGATGGGCACGTACGGGTTCCTGCGCTTCCTGCTCCCGTTCTTCCCGGCTGCGTCGCAGCACCCGACGGTGGTCACGACCATGCTGGTGCTCGGCCTGGTCGGGATCCTGTACACGGCGTGGGTCGCGGCCGTGCAGCCGGACGCGAAGAAGCTGGTCGCGTACACGTCGGTCGCGCACATGGGCTTCGTGGTGCTCGGCATCTTCGCGCTGACGGTGAACGGGCTGCAGGGCGGGCTCATCGTGATGATCTCGCACGGCCTCTCCACGGGCGCCCTCTTCCTCCTGCTCGGGATGCTGTACGAGCGCAGGCACACGCGGAAGATCGACGACTTCGGCGGGCTCGCGCGCGTGGCGCCCTGGCTCGCGACCGCGTTCGTGATCACCGCGCTCGCCTCGATCGGGCTGCCCGGGACGAGCGGGTTCGTGGGCGAGTTCCTCGCGCTCCTGGGCACGTTCGAGACGCATCCGACGATCGCGATTCTCGCGACCCTGGGCGTGATCTTCGCCGCCTACTACATGCTGCCGATGGTGCAGAAGGTCTTCTTCAACCAGCTCGCGACCGACGAGAACCGCGAGGTGGAAGACGCCTCCGGTCGCGAGCTCGCGATCCTGGCGCCGCTCTGCGCGCTCATGATCTGGATCGGCTGGAACCCCACGCCGTTCCTGGAGCGCATGGAGCCGAGCGTGCGGGCGGTGATCGAGCGGGTGGAGTCCGCGGGGGCGCAGGTGTCGGCCTCGGCCGAGCCCCAGACGCCGCAGTCGCTCGACGAGACGGTGGAAGCCAGCTCCACGCCCCCCCCTCGACGAGACCGCAGACGCCGCGTCGACAGCCGGCGACGACGTGCCCGACGCGACTGAGGAGCGCGCCCAGTAATGGAGCTCGACTTCAGCCGCGGCGTGCACTACTGGTGGGCGCTCCTCCCCGAGATCGTGCTGTGCATCTGGGGAATGGGCGTCCTGATCGTGGGCGTGTCCAAGCGGCACAGGCAGAGCGGGGAGGACGCCACGGGCGACCCCACGCTCTCCGGCGCGGCCGACCTGGGCTGGCTGGCGCTCTTCGGCGTGCTCGGCGCGGCGTTCGCGAACGGGTGGCTCTACGGGGTGCACGAGGTGGGCTCGGGCGGAATGATCGCCGTCGACCGCTTCCGGCTCTTCGCCAACTGGATCCTGCTGGGCGCGGCGGCGCTCACCATCCTGATCTCGTTCGCGTACGTCTACCGCCAGCGCCTGCAGGCGGGTGAGTTCTACGGGCTGATCCTGCTCGCGACCGCGGGCATGATGTTCATGGCCGCCGCGCGCGACCTGATCGTCATCTTCCTCGGCCTCGAGGTCATGTCGGTCGGCGTCTACGCGCTCACGGCGTTCAACCGGCGCGACCGGAAGTCGGCCGAGGCGGGGCTCAAGTACTTCCTGCTGGGTGCATTCGCGACAGGTTTCCTGCTCTACGGGATCGCGCTGGTCTACGGCGCGACCGGCAGCACGAACGTGGCGGCGATCGGCGCCTCGGTGTCCGCGGGCACGGCAACGCCGGGACTGCTCGCGATCGGTATCGCGATGCTCACGATCGGGTTCGGCTTCAAAGTGGCCGCGGTTCCGTTCCACATGTGGACGCCCGACGTCTATGAGGGCGCGCCCGCGCCGGTGACGGCGTTCATGTCGTCGGCGGTGAAGGCCGCCGCCTTCGTGGCGTTCCTGCGCGTCATCGTGGTCGCGTTCCCCGAGGCCGACGACGTCTGGTATCCGATCGTGTGGTGGCTCGCGGCGCTCACCATGGTCGCCGCGAACCTCATGGCGCTCGTGCAGTCGAACGTGAAGCGCATGCTCGCCTACTCGAGCATCGCCCACGCAGGGTATCTCCTGGTGGCCATCACCGCGTCCAACACCAACGCGGCGGCAGGTCTGCTCTTCTACCTGCTCGTCTACACGCTCATGAACACCGGCGCGTTCGCGATCGTCATCGGCGTGGCGCACCAGGCGGAGGAGCGACTCCAGGTCGAGGACTACGCCGGGTTCGGGTGGGCCCAGCCGTTGCTCGGCGTCTCGCTCACCATCTTCCTGCTCTCGCTCGCAGGCTTCCCCGGCACGGGCGGCTTCATGGGGAAGATCTATCTGCTCCAGGGCGCGGCCGACGCCGAGCAGTGGAGGCTCGCCGTCATCCTCGTGCTGGCGACCGTTGCGTCGTACTGGTACTACCTGCGCATCGCCTGGTTCATGTGGATGAAGAACCCGGCCAAGCCGGACCAGCATGCGCTCGTGGTCGCCCCGCTCCCCATGCAGCTGGCGCTGATCGTCAGCGTCGCACTCGTCCTCTATACCGGCCTCTTCCCGAGCGCCGCGCTCGACTTCGCACGGGCGAGCGTGGCCGGCCTCGGAGCGTTGGTCCCGTGAACGCGCACATCTTCCGGCAGTACGACATCCGCGGCATCGTCGGTCAGGACTTGGATGCCGAAGTCACCCGCTCGGTCGGCAAGGCGTTCGCATCCATGGTGCGCGCGCAGACCGGGGCGAAGGAGCCCAAGATCGCGGTCGGGCACGACAACCGGCTGACGTCGCCGGACCTGTCCGCCGGCTTGATCGCGGGGATCCGTTCGGCGGGCGTTCATGTGGTGGACGTAGGCACGGTGCCGACGCCCGTGCTCTACTGGTCGGAGGCGGTGCTCGGGACGCACGCGGGCGTGCAGATCACCGGCTCTCACAATCCACCCGAGTGGAACGGCGTGAAGATGAGCCTTGGCCGGGCCGCTCTCTATGGTGATGCGATCCAGGAGCTCCGGACGCGTATCCTCAAGGGGGACATGGACTCCGGGCACGGCTCTCATGAGCGGGTCGAGGTGCTCGATCGCTACGTGGCCGACGTCACCGAGCGTCTGGAGCTGACTCGCCCGATGAAGGTGGCGGTCGACTGCGGGAATGGCGTCGGCTCCCTGGTCGCGGTCCAGCTCCTCGAGGCGATGGGGGCGACGGTCACCCCCCTCTTCTGCGAGTCGGACGGCACGTTCCCGAACCACCATCCCGACCCCACCGTCGACGAGAACCTCGAGGACCTCATCCACACCGTCCGCGGCACACCCCACGACCTGGGCGTGGCGTTCGATGGCGACGCAGACCGCATCGGCGCGGTGGACGAGAAGGGGCGCATCGTGCGCGGGGACGTCCTCCTGCTGCTCTATGGCCTCGACCTGCTGAAGAAGCTCGGGCCGGGCCAGAAGGTCATCTTCGACGTGAAGTGCAGCCAGGTCCTCCCCGAGGTCTTCGCCAAGGCGGGGGGCGAGCCCATCATGTGGAAGACCGGCCACTCCCTCATCAAGCGGAAGATGAAGGAGACTGGGGCCCTCCTGGCTGGGGAGCTGTCGGGGCACATCATGGTCGCCGACGACTACTACGGATTCGACGACGCGCTCTACGACGCATGCCGGCTGATCTCGCTCGTGAGCCGTTCAGGACGTAGCCTCTCGGAGCTGGTCGCGGAGTTCCCGGTGTACGTTTCCACACCGGAGATCCGCATCGACGTGAGTGAGGAGCAGAAGTGGAGCATCGTGGAGCAGGCGGTCGCGCACTTCCGGAAGAGCCACGACGTGATCGACGTGGACGGCGCGCGCGTGCTCTTCGGCGACGGCTGGGCGCTCATGCGGGCCTCCAACACCCAGCCCGCGATCGTGGCGCGCTTCGAGGCCAAGAGCCAGAAGCGGCTCGGCGAGATCCGCGAGGAGGTGGCTGCTTGGCTCGGCACCCAGGGAGTCTCGCTCCCGTAGCCCGGCGCGCATGACCCGCGGCGTGCGCTCGTACCTGTCTACGCTGCGTGGTGGGCGGCTCGTGGTCGCCCTCGTGGTCGCGCTCGGGCTCCTCCTGGTGATGGGGCGCGCGTTCGCCGCGGCCTACGTGGAGATCCTCTGGCAGGCCCAGACAGGATACTCTGCGGTATTCTGGCGTAGGGTGTTCTGGGAGTGGGGGATCCGCGCGGTGGCCGCGCTCGCGGTTGGCCTGCTGGTGCTGCTGAACCTCCGCGTGGCGTCGAGCACGCTCGGCACCATCCAGATCCGCCGCCGCTTCGCCAACATCGAGTTCGCGGAGCGGATCCCGCGCCAGCTCGTGTGGGCGGGCATCACGGTGGCGGCGGTGCTGCTCGGCCTCTGGTTCGGGGCCGCCGTGCCGCCGAACCTCGGCATCCAGGCTGCGCTCCTGACGAGCTCGCAGCCGTGGGGGCTCGTCGATCCGGTGCTGGGACACGACGTCGGGTTCTACGTATTCGCGGTGCCTCTGCTCGCGTCGGGGGTCACGCTCGCGCTCATCGTCACGTTCCTTATCTTCACACTCGTCACCGCGGCGTACGCGGCCACCGGCACGCTCCGCTGGACGCGCCACGGGCTCGATGCGCAGCGGCTTCCGCGCGTGCACCTGGGTCTGCTCATCGCCGTGTTCCTGGTCTTGCTCGCGGCGCGACTCTGGGTACAGCGCTATCTGCTGCTGACGAGTGGGAGCTCGGCGGTGCAGGAGATCTTCGGGTTCACGGATGCGCAGGCGCGCCTCCCGGCGCTGCAGACGCTCATGGTCGTCTACCTGCTTGCCGGTGCGGCGACCTTCTGGGGAGCGTGGCAGGGGAGGGTGGGCCCCGTGCTGCTGTCGCTCGCTTCCGTGGCCGTCGGATGGCTGGTGATCGGACAGCTCTATCCGAGCTTCGTGCAGCGGTTCCGCGTGGAGCCGAACGAGCTCGCGCGTGAGACCCCGTTCATCGAGCACAATATCGTCTTCACGCGGCTCGGGTTCGGGCTCGACCGACTCGAGCGCCGGAGCTTCGCGTATGCCGCAGATCGCGATATCGATTGGGAGGGAGCCACGCGTCAGTTCGAAGGACTCCCCGTGTGGAATCCGAACGCGCTCCTCGCCACGTACCGTTCGCTCGAGGCGCTCTTTCCGTATTACGACTTCGCGGACGCGAGCATCGACCGCTACCAGGGTCCCGACGGGCCAGTGCCGGTGGCGCTCGCGGTCCGCCAGATCGATCCCGGGGGCATCCAGGATCCCAACTGGCAGAACCAGCACCTGCGGAAGCGCTACGTGGCGGGTATGGGCCTGGTGGCGAGCCTGGCGACCGAACGCACGCCCGAGGGGCGGCCGCGCATGCTGTTGTCCGGGCTGTCACCCGAGACGACTGCGGCGGGACAGGGGTTCGAGACGCTGCGTCTCGAGCGGCCGGAGGTCTTCTTCGGCACCACGCCGCAGAACTACGCGGTGGTGATCCCCGAGTCCGGCGAGTATCTCGCGCCCGACTCCACGCCGGGCGTGGCCGGTGTCGACTATCCCAAGGGGATCCAGCTGACGTCGGCGCTCCGCACGGCGCTGCTCGCCTGGCAGTTCGGTGACGCCAACCTGCTGTTCGCCTCGGAGCTCACCGACGCGAGCCACTTCGTGCACCGGCGCCTCGTGGTGGAGCGCGCGCTCGCGATCGCGCCCTTCCTGCGGTTCCCTGAGGATCCGTACCCTGTGCTCCACCAGGGACGCATCGTCTGGGTCCTCGACGGGTTCACTGGCACCGGCGCGTTCCCGCTCGCGACCGCGAGCGACTTCGGTGTGGTGCGCCGCGGCGTGCGCTACGTGCGCAACAGCGTGAAGGTCACCGTCGACGCGGTGACCGGCGAGATCGTGTTCTACCGCGTGCCCGTGGACGACCCCATCGCCGATGCCTACGAGGCGGCGTTCCCGGGGCTCCTCACGCCCATCGAGGAGATGCCGCACGAGCTGAGCTCCCACCTGCGGTATCCACGTTCGCTGCTCGGGCTCCAGAGCCGCGTGCTGCTCCAGTACCACCAGGAGACCGCGCCTGCATTCCACGGTCAGCAGGACGTGTGGAGCGAGCCCCAGGAACTCGCCGAGGGGACCAGTCCCGTGCCGTACCGGCCCGAGTACGCGCTCTACGCGCTTCCGGGAGAGGCCCGCCCCCACTTCTCGCTCACCGCCGTGTTCGTTCCGGCGGGGAGGCAGAACCTCACCGGCACGCTCGTGGGCCGTACCGACGGAGTCGGTCAGCCCGAGCTTGTGCTCCTCGACGTCCCGGTGGCGGATCAGGTGCCAGGCCCGCGGCAGATCGAAGCGCTCATCGAGCAGGACCCCCTCATCTCGCAGCAGTTCTCGCTCTGGCGCACCGGCGGGAGCGACGTCTGGACCGGGCATCTGCACCTCGTGCCCGTCGGGGACCGCTTCGTCTACATGGAGCCCATCTTCCTGGCAGCCGATGCGGACGCGATCCCCGAGCTCCGCCGCTACGTGGTGAGCGACGGCACGCGCGTGGTCATGATGGAGCAGCTCGAAGACGCCGTGCGGGCGCTCGCGGGGCTCGCGCCAACATCGTCGGCGGCTCCCGGCGCGACTGGTCTCGAGCTGCCGCGGGGAGCGGCCTGGTCGTCCGAGGCGCTCGACCTGCTCGAACGCGCGGAGGCGAGCGCGCGTCAGGGGAACTGGCAGGGGTTCGGGGAGGCGCTCGCGGAGCTGCGGGCGTTGCTCCAGAGGTTGGAGGGGGCGAGGTAGGCGGGCTCGCGTTACTCCAGGGCGCGCAGTCCCAGCTCATCGATTCGACGGCTATTCGTCACGACCCCGTCGGCGACCACCCGCAACTCGCTCCTCAGCGACTCCACCATGCGACGTAGTGGAGCGCGATAGTCCGTCAGGCGGCAGACAGACGCGAGGTCGGGCAGACACCGGAAGGCCCGACGCAGGTCGCCGATTTCCCGGACTCGAGTGGTGCGCGTCGGACGTCAGTACGCGCCACGAGGCGCTCGAGAGCGTCGCGGTCATGATCGAGGAGCGGATCGCATCAACGCAGTCCCATCGCACCATCGCAGCGCCCCGCCGAGACACGGAGACTTGGCGAATGGCGCGCCTCTGTGAGACATTGTCGCGAGTGATGGGTGGAACCTCGGACGCCAACGTCCGGTTCGCTCACCTCAGGGCGCTGTTGAAGGCACTGCGGTTCGCTGAACGGATCACGGGCAGCCATCACGTGTTCGGGCGCGACGGAGTGGCAGAGATCATCAATCTGCAACCGGACAAGTCGGGAAGGGCGAAGAGGTACCAGGTGAAGCAGGTCCGCCGCGTGCTGGCGAAGTACGGACTGGACAAGGAACTCCGCGATGAAGACTGAGCATCGCTACGAGATCGTGCTCTCCTGGAGCGATGAGGACCGCGCCTTCATCGCCGAGGTCCCGGAGTTGCCGGGTTGCGCCGCAGACGGTCAATCGCAGCAAGAGGCGCTGGAGAACGTCGCGGTCATCATCGACGAGTGGATCGAGATGGCCAAAGCGATGGGTCGCGCGATTCCGGAGCCGAAGGGGAGGCTCGTGGTCGGAGCCTGAGCCATCGGTGCTCCGCCTTTCGACTACTGACGGCTGCTTACCCGCCGCCGCCCCGCACCCGCTCCTGCGACGCACGAAACGCGCGCGCCGTGACCTCGGCGCGATAGGCAGCCAACCTGCGCCCGACGTCCACCACCCAGGTCACCGACGGGTAGGGCACTTCGTGCAATGACATCAGCCCGGCACGCGCACGCTCCTCGACGCGGATGTGGTTCGGATCCTGCACCGCGATCTGCGCCTCGTAGTAGACGTCGTCGTGCATACCGTTGCGCCAGTCACTGCGCACGTCCGGCTCCGCGCCCGGCGCGCGGTCGATCTGCGTGATCCCGATCGATTTCAGGAAGTCGTAGCTCCACTGATCCTCCGAGTAGTACTCCGACAGGAAGTGCACACGCGCATCGCTCCCCTCCGCCACCCAGCGACGGTTGAGCGCCTCGGCCACGTTCCTCATGCCGGTCTGATTGCCGCCGCTGTCGCCGATCAGGACGATGTCCCTGAAGCCGTGGGCCCTGTAGCTCCGAGCGATATCGGTCAGGAGCGCCTCGAACGTCGCCGCCTCCAGGCTGATGGTGCCGGGATAGCGCATGTGCCCGCTGGTGGTGGGCTCGATCGACCCTTCCGGGACGAACTTCACGACCGGCGCGAGGAGCGTCCTGCCGATCGCGCGCGCGATCTCCGGCATGACGGTCTCGAGCACGTAATTGTGCTTGCCGCCAGCGACGTACGGGCCGTTCTGTTCGACGCCGCCGGTACCGATGATCACCGTGGTCCACCCGTCGGCGACGAGGTCGCGCACCTCCATCCAGGTCAGCTCTTCCGTCCAGAGGCTCGCTCGGGCCTCGAGTGGCCTGGGCGCGTCGAGCGGCGGCACCTGGCCCTGGCCGCTCGAGACGCCTGCCACGAGTGCGACTCCCGCGAACAGGACTACGGCATAGGACCTCATGGCAGATGCCTCCTGGCGGATGGCGGAGCGGTCGTCGCCTCGCGTGGGCGAAGTCGACCGGTGCCACGCTAGGAGCGGCTTGCTGGGGCAGCAAGGTGGGGAAGGAATCTTCGCCGTAGCCGCCTCGCTCGGCTGCTACGCGAGGCGCCGATCGCAGCAGAATCGCGTACCAGTTGTTCTCGCGTGAAGCAACGAGGAGTGAGAAATATGAGGAGGGCCTCCCAGCGCCCGAGGAGCCTGTTCCTCGTCGCCGGGAGGCCCCGACAGTCCGTGTAAGCTCGTTTCGCCCCTCCTACCTGACCGCGAACCAATGCAGGAAGCCGGTCACCGGTTGCGGCGTCCCTTGACCTCCTTCTTCCGGCGGAAGCGGATTGTAGCTCGCCGTATAGATGAAGTTGATGCACCCGGTTTGCGCCGGGTCGCCATCGAGGGTGCACTCGAACGGGTCGCCCGAGACTTTCTGCAGTGTCAACGGGAACTTGATGATCCCCACCCGCTGGTTGGTCGCCGCGTTGATCGCGTAGGCCGCCACCGTGCCCCAGCCGCCCGCCTGATAGCACGGCTTCGTTTGGCACGTCGACCCGGGCGCCTCGTAGTGCACGTAGACGTCGTCCAGGTTGGAGAGCACGAGGGTCGTGCTTGCGGGCTCGCGCGAGGCGATGAGCTGACTCGAGATCGGCTCCAGCACGATCGTGATGCCGTCGGTTCCCGGATCGAAGCAGTGCGGATGCGGGTTCTCCATCGAGCCGCTGGTACCATGGCCACGCGCGTTGAACCAGCGGCCGTCGAGGCACGTACCCGGCCCGGCCGGAGGGTGCCCGGGGAAGTTGGCGGGCTCGACCCGCCCACCCGCTCCGAGCACCCGCGGCGGCGTGCCGGACGTCACCTGGAACGTCCCCTGCACGCTCACGTTCACCCGTCGTGCGTCCATCACCTGGCGCGCGTCGTAGAGCTCGAAGTCCGGGCGGGATGCCTCGATCCCCGAGGGCCCCGACGGTGACGGCACGTCGATGCACCCGACGGCGAAGAATGGCAGCAGCGCAATGCACAACCGAGAACGTGACATGGGACACCTCCGCTGGGGGCTTGAGGGACGACGCCTGCTAATAGGAAACGGATCCTCCACTGCGATTTGCGCGTCGGCTGCCTACGTCCCGTTCAGGGATCGCAGGTATTCGATGAGCGCCGCACCTGCGAACGTCCACAACGTGGCCGAGCGCCTCGCCCTCTTCGACGCCGCAACCGAGCGCCAGAGGCCCAGACAGTCCGGGCAGGCCTCAGCGGAGTCACCACCTTCGGATCGCAGATGGACGCGCGAGGGAGCTCTACCGCCGTGGCCGCGCTGGTTGACGACATCCGTAACCCGGCCACTCGGCGGTGGCCGTCCGACGCACACCTCTGGGCGTTTGCTGAGCACCACGCGCTGGACGAGCTCATTTCAGAGGACTTCGAGCACGGCCGCGTCTACGGCACAGTGCGGGTCCGTAACCCGTTCCTCTGACCCACGCTGGGATCGAGAGAGCGTCCCCCCACCCCCCCACCCCCCATCCGTTGATCCCCCCGGGGCCCGCTGGTAGCTTTTCCGGGCATTCTACCCCCGATTCCGGCCCCCTTCCGGGCCCCGCGTGAGGGCCGCCCGGCCCTCCTAAAGCCCTTCAGTTCAGCAGCTTCCAGGACAACTACTTCCAAGCCGCATGGACCTACACGAGTACCAGGCGAAGGAGCGGTTCCGCGCCGCGGGCATCCCGGTGCCTCCGGGCGAGGTGGCCACGACCCCCGCGGAAGCCGAGAAACTGGCCGCGAAGTACGGCGGAGCGGTGGTGGTGAAGGCCCAGGTCCACTCGGGCGGGCGCGGGAAGGCGGGCGGCGTGAAGCTGGCCAAGACTCCGGCTGAAGCACGCGGGCACGCCGAGAAGATCCTCGGCATGCAGATCAAAGGACTGACGGTCGAGAAGGTGCTCGTCACGCCGGCTGAAAACATCGCCACGGAAGCCTACGTGGGGGTGTTGATCGACCGGGCCAAGCAGGCGCCCACGTTCATCGTCTCGGCCGCAGGCGGCATCGACATCGAGACGGTCGCCAAGGAGACGCCCGAGAAGGTGCGGAAGCTCGCCGTCGATCCGCGCTACGGCCTCCTCCCGCACCAGGCCTACTGGCTCGCGAACTTCCTCTACGACGACGACGCGCTCATCAAGCAGGCCACGAAGATCATCTCGCAGCTCTACGACTCGTTCGTATCCTCCGGTGCTTCGATGGCCGAGATCAACCCGATGATCACGACGCCGTCGGGTGAGGTGAAGGCGATCGACGCCAAGATGAGCATCGACGACAACGAGCTCTTCCGCCGCTTGGAAGTCGCGGCGATGCGGGACGTCTCCGCCGAGCCGCCCGCGGAGGCGAAGGCACGCGCGGCGGGCCTCTCGTTCGTGAAGCTCGACGGCAACGTCGGCTGCTGCGTAAATGGTGCGGGCCTGGCGATGGCCACGATGGACCTGGTGAAGTACTACGGCGGCAACCCGGCCAACTTCCTCGACATCGGCGGCTCGTCGAACCCGGACAAGGTGGTCGCGGCGCTCGAGATCATCACCTCGGATCCGAACGTGAAAGCGATCCTGTTCAACATCTTCGGCGGCATCACGCGCTGCGACGACGTGGCGAACGGCATCATCGAGGCGATGCGCCGCATCGAGATCGAGCCGCCCATCGTCATCCGGCTGACCGGCACGAACGAGGAGATCGCGCTGAAGATCCTGGAGAAGGCAGGCTTCCCGGCATACACCTCGATGGACGCCGTGGTCGAGAAGGCCGTCCAACTGGCGAGCGCCTAGGAAACCGCCATGGCGATCTTCACCGACAAGAACACGAAGCTGATCGTCCAGGGGATCACGGGCCGGGACGGCTCGTTCCATACCCGCGAGATGATCGCTTACGGTACGCAAGTGGTCGGCGGCGTCACGCCGGGGAAGGGCGGTCAGACCTTCGAGGGCCCGAGCGGCAAGAACGTACCGATCTTCAACGCGATGGACGAGGCGGTCGCCGCCACGGGCGCCAACGCCTCGGTCATCTTCGTGCCGCCGGCGTTCGCCGCAGGCGCGATCGTGGAAGCGGCGGACGCGGGCATCGCGCTCATCGTCGCGATCACGGAGGGCGTGCCGGTTCTCGACATGGCCCGGGCGCACGCGTTCGCGCGCGACCGCGGCTCGAGGGTGCTGGGGCCGAACTGCCCGGGGTTGCTGACGGTCGGGGGTGCCAAGATCGGCATTCTGCCGGGGCGCATCGTGAGCCCGGGCCCAGTCGGCGTGGTCTCGCGCTCGGGCACGCTCACGTACGAAGCCGTGCACCAGCTCACGCACGCGGGCCTCGGGCAGACCACCTGCGTCGGTATCGGCGGCGATCCGCTGATCGGCACGAACTTCATCGACTGCCTGGCCGCGTTCGAGAAGGACCCGGCGACGAGGGCGGTCGTGATGATCGGCGAGATCGGCGGCACGGACGAGCAGGCAGCCGCGAAGTTCGCCAAGGACAAGATGTCGAAGCCGGTGGTCGGCTTCATCGCGGGTCAGACCGCGCCTCCGGGCCGTCGCATGGGGCACGCGGGCGCGATCATCAGTGGTGCGGAAGGGACTGCGGCAGAAAAGATCAAAACACTCGAGGCGTGCGGAGTCCCGGTCGCGAAGCGGCCGGCCGACATCGTCGGCCTCGTCATGGAGGCTTTGAAGAAGTGATGATGACGACTGTGGAAGACGCGCTCCTCGTCGAGGACGCGATCGAAGCAGTCGACCACCGCGTACGGCCGGAGACCCTGCTCTCCGAGGTGGTCGACCTGATGGTGCAGCAGGGCGTGGACGCGGTCCCGGTGGTCGGGGAGCGTTCCGAGGTGCTCGGCATGATGACGGCCGGCGATGCGCTCGGGCAGTTGATGCACGAGGCCGACGCGGACGAATCGGCCTCCACGGACGAGCCGCTCACCGCGCGCGACGTGATGACGCGCTCTGTGCTGTGCGTCTCCGAGGGGCAGCCGCTCATCGAGGCCGCGCACATGATGGTGCACAAGGACGTGGAGCAGATTCCGGTGGCGCGGGAAGGCCGCCTGATCGGCATCGTCACGCGCACCAAGGTGCTCCGCGCGCTCCACCTGCAGAACGCCGCCCGCGTGCGGCGCGCAGGAGGTGTCTCGTGAGCCTGACTCTCGCGATCCTCAAGCCCGATGCGGTGGGTGCGAAGAAGGCCGGCAAGATCCTCGCGCACCTGGAAGGCGCGGGGTTCACGGTGAAGGCGCTGAAGCTGGTGTCCTTGAGCAAGGCGCAGGCGGGCGAGTTCTACGCCGTGCACCGCGAGCGCGGGTTCTACGCCGAGCTGGTCGAGTTCATGACCTCGGGGCCGGTGATCCCGATGGTGCTCGAGGCCAACGACGCGGTGGCGAAGCTGCGTTCCACGATCGGCGCCACGGACCCCGCCGAGGCCGCGCCAGGGACGGTGCGTAAGCTCCATGCGGAGTCGAAGGGCCGGAACGCGATCCACGCTTCGGATTCGGACGAAAATGCGGCCCGGGAGATCGCCTTCTTCTTCTCCGAGTTCGAGCGCATCGCGGTCCGCTGACGGGGCCACCCGGGGGACGCCGGAAAGCCCCGGCGGGCGGGGCCGAAACGGCTAGACAAGGGGGGCGCGACACTTAGGTTTGACGCCTATGCTCAAGGTGGACCTCGGGCGGGTGGACCGCGAGGGATCGGTGCTCGTGGAGACCGAGGTTCCGGCCGATGACGCGCTCTGGCACGACAGCGGAATCGACTGGGCAGGACCGGTGGACGTCCGGCTCCGGGTCTCGCTCGCGGGAACCGGAGAGGTGGTCGCCCGCGGGAGCCTGAAGGGCACGCTGGCGCAGGAGTGCCGGCGCTGCCTGCGGCCGTTGCAGGAGAAGGTCGAGGAAGAGGTCACGCTGGTGTTCTCGGCCGACGTGACCGACGAGGACGTGGGCGACGGTGATGCCTACCCGTTCGACCCGTCCAAGCGGGATCTGGACCTGGGAGAAGCAGTGCGCGGGGAGGTGATCCTCGCGACGAATCCGTACGTGGTGTGTGATCCGGAGTGCCGCGGCCTCTGTCCGCGGTGCGGCGCCAACTTGAACGAGGGGGCGTGCGGGTGCACCGCCGAGGAAGTCGACCCACGCTGGGAAGCCCTCCGGGCGCAAAAGGACAGGTGACACATGGCAGTTCCCAAGAAGCGTACGTCGAAGCAGCGCAAGCGTAAGCGGCGCACGCACTTCAAGGCCCAACCCGTAGCCGTGCAGACATGCCAGAAGTGTGGGGACTCCAAGGTCCCGCACCGGGTGTGCCCGAGCTGCGGACACTACGGGGACGTGCCGGTCCTCGAGATCGCAGCCACCTGAGGGTACGCGCCCCGTGGAACGCGGGACGCTGAGCAACATTCCCCAACGGGGTGAGTCGGCATGCGCATAGCGCTGGACGCGATGGGCACCGATCTGGCCCCGGAGCCCGAGGTCCTGGGTGCGCTCGACGCCCTGAAGGTGCTCGACAGGGACATCGAGATCGTCCTGGTCGGGGACGAGTCGGTCGTGCGGGCGGCAGTTGCCAAGCACGGACCTATCCCGGAGCGGCTCTCCTTCCACCACGCACCTGATCGGGTCACGGCCGCGGACGCACCGGCCTCGGTGCTTCGCAAGAAGCCCGAGTCGTCGATCGTGGTCGGCCTCAAGCTCCATCAGGCGGGCCAGGTCGACGCCTTCGTGAGCGCGGGCTCGACCGGCGCCATGATGGCCGCCTCGCTCTTCATCCTGCGGCCGCTCCCCGGCGTCGACCGCCCGGCAGTGGCGACGCTCCTGCCGACCATCGGCTCTCCGGTGCTGCTCATCGATGCCGGCGCGAACGTCGACTGCAAGCCGCAGCACCTGGTCCAGTTCGCGCACCTGGGCAGCGTCTACATGCGCCGGACGATGGAGCTGGCGGAGCCTCGCGTCGCGCTGCTCAACATCGGCGAGGAGCGCGGCAAGGGAAACGAGGTCATCGCCGAGACGCACGAGCTTCTGGCGAAGGAGCCCGGCATCAAGTTCGTCGGCAACGTCGAGGGCCGCGACATCATCCGCGACACCTGTGACGTGCTGGTGTGCGACGGCTTCGTGGGGAACGTACTGCTCAAGTTCTACGAGTCGGTGGCGGGCGTGATCGTCGGCATGCTGAAGAAGAAGCTCGCAGGCCGCGACGAAGGCGCGCTCTTCGAGGACGTCTTCCACGTGCTCGACTACGCCGAGCACGGCGGGGCCCCGCTTCTCGGCGTGGGTGGCGTGTCGATCATCTGTCACGGCGGCTCACCGCCGAAAGCGATCCGGAACGCCATCCGCCTCGCCACCCGGGCCGTGCGCGGCGACATGGTGAAGCACAGCGCGCAGGATTTCACGGCCGGCGCTCGCTAGCCCGCGCACAGGCGTCGCGTGAAAAAGCCCGAGCCGCTCGTCGAGATCCTCGCCACGGGCAGGTATCTCCCCGATCAGGTCGTGACCAACGACGACCTCGCCCAGCGCATGGAGACGTCGGACGAGTGGATCCGCACGCGCACGGGCATCCGCGCGCGGCGCATCGCGCCGGACGGCGTGAACACGGCCCACCTGGGTGCGGGCGCCGCCCGCAAGGCGATGGAGAAGGCCGACGTCGAGCCCGGTGAGGTCGACGTGATCGTGCTCTGCACGTCCACCCCGGACCACTGGATGCCCGCGACGGCGTGCGAAACGCAGGCCCTCCTCGGGTGCACGAACGCCTGGGCCTTCGACGTGATGGCCGCGTGCAGCGGCTTCCTCTACGGGATGAGCGTCGCGGAGGGGTACCTCGCCGCCGGCCGAGGAGAGATCGCGCTGGTGATCGCGGCCGAGAAGATGAGTTCCATCATCAACTGGAACGACCGCTCGACGTGTGTGCTCTTCGGCGACGGGGCGGGTGCTGCCGTGCTCCGTCGCGCGAACGGGAGCGGGCGCGGCATCGTCGCGAGTCACATGCGCTCCGACGGCAGGCTGTCGAACCTCCTCTGTCGCCCCGCGGGCGGGGCGGCCGAGCCGATCTCGCAGGGGATCTTGGAGCAGGCCCGTCACCTCGTGCACATGGAAGGGCGCGAGGTCTTCAAGAACGCCGTCCGCTCCATGGCCGAGGCGTGCGACTTCGCGCTGCAGCAGGCGGGGCTCACGGCCGGCGACGTCGACCTGCTCGTGCCGCACCAGGCTAACATCCGCATCATCGAGGCGACCGCGAAGTACGCGAACCTCCCCATGGACAAGGTCTTCGTGAACGTCGACCGCTACGGCAACATGAGCTCCGCGTCCGTCCCGGTCGGGCTCGACGAAGCGGATGAGCAGGGCCGCATCGGCGCGGGCTCGCACGTGCTCACGGTCGCGTTCGGGGCCGGACTCACCTGGGGCGCCATGGTCCTCCGCTACTAGGCAACATCATGTCACTCGCACTCATGTTTCCGGGACAGGGCTCGCAAGCGGTCGGCATGTGCGCCGCGCTCGCCGATGCCGAGCCAAAGGCCGCAGAGGTCCTCGCGAAGGCGAACCGCGTGCTCGGCTTCGACCTCGCGGGCATCATGCGGAGCGGTCCCGAGGAGACGCTCACCGAGACCCGGAACGCCCAGCCGGCGATCTTCGTGCACGGTGTGGCCGCCCTCGAGGTCGCGCGTGGGCGCCTCGGCGAGGTCGCGTTCGCCGCAGGTCACTCCTTCGGCGAGTTCGGCGCGCACGTCGCGGCCGGCACGCTTTCGTTCGAGAACGCGCTGGGTGCGGTGCGGCTGCGGGGTGAGCTCATGTTCGAGGCGGGTCAGCGACGACCGGGAGCGATGGCGGCGGTGCTCGGCCTGGGCGACGACGACATCGAGGCGGTATGCGCGCGCGTGGAAG
Source organism: Gemmatimonadota bacterium (assembly GCA_016873995.1). Lineage (GTDB taxonomy): Bacteria > Gemmatimonadota > Gemmatimonadetes > Longimicrobiales > Gaopeijiaceae > UBA2982. The sequence continues at coordinate 42,841 of VGVR01000010.1, read as the reverse complement.
CCGGGGTCTGCCAGCCCGCGAACTTCAACTCCGAGGGCCAGGTCGTGATCAGCGGCGACGTGGCCGGCGTGGAGCAGGGCATGCGCCTCGCCAAAGAAGCGGGCTCGAAGAAGGTGATCCCCCTGAAGGTGTCGGGGGCGTTCCACTCGGCGCTGATGGAGCCGGCCGTGGAGCCGCTACGCAAGCGGCTCGCGTCGATCGAGTTCCGCGACCCGAGCTTTCCGGTGGTGTCGAACGTGACGGCGCGCGCTGTGACGACGGGCGCGGAAGCGCGCGAGCTCCTCGTGCGGCAGCTCACGGCCCCGGTGCGCTGGAGCGCCACGGTGGCCGCGATGGTCGCCGGAGGCGCCGACCGCTTCCTCGAGCTGGGCCCGGGCAAAGTGCTGACCGGCCTGAACAAGCGGAACGCACCGAACGCGACGAGTGCCACGCTCGGCGAGCCGGCGGACTTCGCCGCACTCGCCGCATCCTCGACCTGAGGTAGCCAGGAGAAGCCCATGAGCGCACGGGAGCTGGAAGGAAAGGTCGCCCTGGTCACGGGGGGCTCGCGCGGGATCGGGCGCGCCATCGCCGAGGCCCTGGCCGACGGGGGCGCCAAGGTCGCCGTGGTCGCGCGGGACGGCGAGCGTGCCAAAGCCGCGGCCGCGGCCCTGCCGGGCAGCGGTCATGCGGGCTTCGCGTGCGACGTGTCCGACCCCAAACAGGTGAACGCGACCCTGGAGGCGGTGGAGGCGAGCGTCGGGCCAGTCGACATCCTGGTGAACAACGCGGGGATCACCAGAGACAACCTCCTCATGCGCATGAAAGACGAGGAGTTCGATGAGGTGATCGCCGCCAATCTCAAGGGCGCGTTCAACTTCACGCGCGCCGTCACACGTGGCATGATGAAGCGCCGCGACGGAAGCATCCTGAACATCACGTCAGTCGTGGGGCTCATCGGCAACGCCGGTCAGGCCAACTACGCGGCCTCCAAGGCGGGGCTCGTGGGAATGACCAAGAGCGTGGCCCGCGAGCTGGCCTCCCGGAACGTGCGCTGCAACGCCATCGCGCCGGGGTTCATCACCACCGACATGACGGGCGAATTGAACGAAAAACAGGTCGAGGAGCTGAAGGGCAGGATCCCGCTCGGAGACCTGGGCACCCCGGCAGATGTGGCAAGCGCGGCGCGGTTTCTCGTGGGCCCGGACGCGCGCTACATTACCGGCCAAGTGCTGGCGGTCGACGGTGGCATGGTGATGTAGCCCCGAGCCAGAATCAACCCCCGAAGGAGGAGACATGAGCGAGCCTACCGAGGCGCGAGTCCGTGAGATCATCGTGAACGAGCTGGGCGTCGAGCCGGAGAAGGTGACCGACAGCGCCTCGTTCGTAGAGGATCTCGGCGCGGACTCCCTCGACACCGTCGAGCTCGTGATGGCTTTCGAGGAGGAGTTCGGCGTCGACATTCCGGACGAGGACGCCGAGCAGATGCGGACCGTGGGCGACGCGATCGCGTACCTCCGCAAGAAGAGCGCGTCCTGAGGCGTCTGTTCCTGCCCCCCACCGCAATTCGATGGGAAAACAAACTGGAGATGGTCGCCGCCGGGTCGTGATCACCGGCATGGGGCTCGTCTCACCGGTCGGCAACGACGTGGCGACGAGCTGGCAGAACCTCCTGGCCGGGGTGAGCGGCGGGGCTCTCGTCACCGCGTTCGAGGCCACGGAGGACTTCCCGTGCCGCATCGCCTGCGAGGTGAAAGGGTTCCAGCCGCTCGACTACCTGGACAAGCGCGACGCGAAACGCTTCGACCGGGTGTCGCAGTTCGCGATCGCGGCTTCGGCGCAGGCGCTGAAGCAGGCGGGCTTCGGGGAGGCGCCCGCGGGCATCGCACCCGAGCGCTTCGGCGTCCTCATCGGGAGCGGCATCGGCGGCATCGCCACGTTCGAGGAGCAGCACAGGAAGCTCATCGAGTCGGGGCCGAGCAGAGTCAGCCCCTTCTTCATCCCGATGTTCATTCCGGACATCTCGGCTGGGCTCGTCTCCATGCGCTGGGGGCTGCGCGGCCCCAACTACGCCACGGTGTCGGCCTGCGCGTCTTCTGCGCACGCGATCGGCGAGGCGGTGCGGCACATCGAGCACGGCGACGCCGACGTGATGCTCGCCGGCGGCACCGAGGCGACGATCACGCCCATGACGTTCGCGGGCTTCTCGTCGATGAAGGCGATGTCCACCCGCAATGACGATCCGGCGGGCGCCAGCCGGCCCTTCTCCATCGATCGCGACGGGTTCGTCATGGGGGAGGGGAGCGGGATCCTCGTGCTCGAAGCCCTCGAGCACGCCCAGGCGCGCGGCGCAGAAGTGCTCGCCGAAGTGGTCGGGTACGGCCTCTCCGGGGACGCCTACCACATCACGGCGCCGCCCGATGACGGCTACGGTGCGCAGAACGCCATGCGCATGGCGCTCCGATACGCCGGAGCAGAGCCGACCGAGGTCGGCTACGTCAATGCGCACGGCACGTCGACCATGGCCGACGCGATCGAAACCGCAGCCATCAAGTCGGTTCTCGGCGAGCACGCGCGCAAGATCGTGGTCGGCTCCACCAAGTCGATGACCGGCCACCTGCTCGGCGCGGCGGGTGCCCTCGAGGCCATCGTGTGCGTGCAGGTGTGCCGCACCGGCAAGATCCCGCCCACGATCAACTTCTCCGCCGCCGACCCCGCCTGCGATCTCGAGTACGCGCACGGCGGGATGATCGAGCGGCGGGTGGGACTCGCGCTCTCGAACTCGTTCGGCTTCGGCGGCCACAACGCCTGTCTGGCGCTGCGGCGCTGGGAGTGACGGAGAGGCTGGCCGTGACGGGTACCCAGCGTCCCGCGACAGAACGTCAACCGGGTACCGTCCGAGTCGGAATCGGCTATGACTCCCATCGCTTCGACGCCGCCTGCGATTTGGTGCTCGGCGGCGTGCGCATCGAGGGCCACCCGGGCCTTTCCGGCCACTCGGACGGTGATGCCGTCGCGCACGCAATCATCGACGCCGTGCTCGGCGCGGCTTCGGCGGGGGACATCGGCAGTCACTTCCCGCCCAGCGACGCGCGCTGGAAAGGTGCCGACTCCCTCGAGCTCATGACCATCGCTACGCATGCCGTGCGGCAGCTCGGCTGGCGCGTGGTGAACGTCGATGCGACGGTCGTGTGCGAGAGCCCGAAGATCCGCCCCCACGCCCACGACATGCGGCGTCGGCTCGCCGACGCGCTCGGGATCCTGCCGGACCAGGTCTCGGTGAAAGGGAAGACGAATGAGGGGATGGGGTGGATCGGCGATGGTGAGGGAATCGCGGTGCACGCAGTGGCGCTGATCGAAGCGGTCTGAATCCGGTGCGCCGTCCCAGGTGACGCCGCCACGGTGGATCGAGCAGCGTTCGAATGCCACCGGCTCAGCGGTCACCGGCCAACACTGACCGGAACTCCGGGTGAGCGATTTCCTCGCGTGGATGGAGGCGCTCCCCGGGCCCACGCTCTACCTCCTCCTGGGCGCCGGCGCGGCGCTCGAGAACGTGGTTCCTGCGGTCCCGGCCGATACGTTCGTCGCGCTCGGCGGGCTCCTGTCCGCGCTGGGGACGCTGAGCGCGCGCTGGGTGTTCGTGGCGACTTGGCTCTTCACCGTCGCCTCGGCACTCGCGATGTACCGCATGGGGTACGCCCACGGGAGAGCGCTCTTCGGCACGTCGATGGGGCGACACGTCCTCAAGCCGCATCAACTCGAGCGCATGGCCCGCTTCTACGCGCGCTGGGGGCTCCCGGCGATCTTCTTCACGCGTTTCCTCCCCGGTGTCCGCGCTGTCGTGCCCGTGTTCGCGGGGATCACGCGGCAGCGCTGGCTCTCGGTGGCCGTGCCCATTGCTGTGGCTTCGGCGATCTGGTACGGAGCGCTCGTGTGGCTCGGCAGGTGGGCGGGCACGAATCTGGACCTGTTGGGCCGGCTCCTCGACCGAGTTCAGGGTGGGCTCGGGATCGTCGCGGCCGTAGTGGTGGCGCTCGCATGCGTGTGGTGGTGGCGCTCGCGCCATGAGTGACGTCCGCGCGTTCCGGCTCGAGCAGTTCGAGGACTACCTCACGTACGAGCGCGGCCTGTCGGCGCGTACCACAGCCGCCTACGCACGGGACCTGTCGCGGTGGCGCGACTTCGTGGCGCTGGCCGGCGTCACGAAGCCTGCCGACGTGACGCCGAAACAGCTGCGCGAGTGGGTCTTCTCGCTCAAAGACGGAGGCCTCGCTGCCACGTCGATTCGTCGGGCTCAGTCCGCGCTGCGCACCTACTACGCCTTCCTGCTCGCGGACGGCGCGGTGAGCGTGGACCCCACCGACCGGCTCGAGTCGCCGCGCGTCGCACGGCGGCTCCCCGACTTCCTCACGCTGGACGAGGTGACGCGACTTCTCGACGCGCCCGATTCCACGCACGCGCTCCATTGGCGCGACCGAGCAATCCTCGAGATGCTCTATGCCTCCGGCGTGCGCGTATCCGAGCTGGTGGAGCTGCCGCTCTCGGCGCTCGACCTGGAGGAAGGGCTCGCCGTCATCTTCGGGAAGGGCTCCAAGGAGCGACTGGTCCCGGTCGGCGAGCCGGCTCGCCGCGCACTCGAACGGTACCTGCGCGAGGTGCGCCCGCGGCTCGACAAGGGGAAGGGGGAGGGTCGCGTCTTCTTGAACGCGCGCGGTGGCCCGCTGCGCCGCGAAGCCGTGTGGACGCTCGTCGCCAAGTCGGCGCGCCGAGCCGGCATCGCCAAGAAGGTGTCACCGCATACGCTGCGGCACACGTTCGCAACCCACCTCATCGAGGGCGGCGCAGACCTGGCCGCCGTGCAGGAGCTGCTCGGGCACGCCGACATCTCCACCACGCAGATCTACACGCACCTCGACCGCGACTACCTGCGCGAAGTGCACAGGAAGTACCACCCGCGGGGGTGAGGCGCGGGTTGGCGCGCTAGTTCGTCGCCCCTCGCGCGGCCGTCGACGACGCGTCCACCGCCTGGAAGAGCTCGGTCTGTGTGGTGTGACTCGAGAGCAGCCGGATCGCCTCGCTCAACGCGCGATCTCGTTCGGCGAGCACACCCGCCTCTGCGCCCACGTCGTCCATGCGCTGCCAGAGCGCGATGCGCGCGCGCCAGCGCAGGTACGCCCTGATGTCCGGGTCGGCCACGAGGTTGGCGACGAGCCCTTCGTCCGCGAGTCGGCTCATCAGAGTCTCGAACTCCGCGTCGGTCACGTCGTCGTCGCTCTTCGTCTCACGACGCACGCTCGCCAGCTCGAATCCGTACTCCATAACGCGCAGGTTGAGCGGGAACTGCGACTCCCCGGTCACGCGCACCAGCTCCTGCTCTCTCAAATTCAGCGTGTCCTCGACGATGTCTAGGTCGGGGAAGATGCCGCCGCCGTTCACGAGCTCGCGCCCCTGGGGCGTTGCGACAATCGGATGGACCGCTGCGTTCTCGGGCAGGAGCTGTCCCTGGCGGTCTCGGTCGCGCTGCAGCGAGCGGCCGAGCGGCGTGAGCCACGTGCCAGTGGTGAAACGAAGGCGACGTCCGTGAGGCAACTCCATGACCGTCTGCACCACGCCTTTGCCGAAGGTGCGTTCGCCCAGCACGAGCGCGCGGTCGTAGTCCTGGAGCGCGCCTGCCAAGATCTCGGCACCCGACGCCGTGTATCCGTCGACGAGCACGATCACCGGTAGGTTCGGAACGCGCGCGGGCCACTGATCGGTGAAGGCCTCTTCGTCCGGCTCGCTCGCCGGGCGGCCGGGAGTTCGCTGCACAGTGCTCGCGAGCTTCTCACCCGGCTCGAGGAAGAGGTCGGCGAGCATGAGCGACTCGTCGAGGAACCCGCCGGGATTGCGGCGGAGATCGATGATGAGACCGCGAGCGTCCTCCATCTCCTCGAGCGCCGCGTCCATTTCCTCCGCGGCGCCGCGCGCGACGCGGTCCATGATGACGTAGCCGATGTCATTGTCGAGCATGCCCCACTCGACCGCTTTGACGTGCACCTCGGCACGAGTGATCTCGAACTCGAGCGGCTGCTCGTAGCCGTTGCGGCGGACGCGCACCCGCACATCGGTGCCGACGGGTCCGCGAATCGAGTCTGCCGTGATCTCCGTGCTCCAGTCCGTGACTTGCGTGTCGTTCACGCCCACGATCACGTCACCGATCACGATGCCGGCCTCGTTCGCGGGGAAGCCGCGGAACACGCCGGTCACCGTCACCTCCTCGTTGAGCAGGGTGATCTGCAGCCCGATCCCCGAGTAGTTGCCCGTCGTCGTCTCCTCCCAGGCGTCCGACTGCGCCGGGGTGAAGAGCTCCGCGTAGGGGTCGTTCAGAGACTCGATGAGACCGCCGATCGCCGCCTCCCAGAGGAGCGAGTCGTCGAACTGATCCATGTGCATCCGCGAGATCGCTCGAATCGCCCCGCTGAGCACCTCTGCCTGAGGCGGTTGGCTCTGCGCCTGCGTCGCCCGGTTGCGGGCTGCGTTCCCGTTCTGCGCCGCGAGCGACGAAGGCAGAAGCGCCAGGATCAGGAGCAGACGAAAGGCTTTGCGATTCTGCATGAGGCGCCCTTGGCTTCGGCGTTGTGGTGCTCGACGTTAAACCCCCGCGCGGGAAAGCTCGTTCCTCGGCCCCCGAACGGGTACTTTGTCTCTGGAGTGGAGCAAGAGACGGACCGTTAGTAAGGACGTTCTACGCCAATCGCGCCCATGAATCAAGACCGAGCGGGGTCACCCCTGCGCGTGGCGCTGGCGCAGTTCAAGCCGCGGAAGGCGGACGTTCCGGGCAACCTGGCCCGGATCCGGCACGTCCTCGCCGAGGAATCGGCCCACGCCGACGTGGTGGTGTTCCCGGAAGCCGCGCCGTCCGGGTACTTCCTCGAGGGCGGAGTCGCGGAGGCCGCGCTCGCCACCGAAGCGCTGATCGAGCATCTGGGTCCGCCTCCCGCCGACTCGGCAGATCTCGTTCTAGGCTTCTACGAGCGCTGGCGCCGCCGGCTCTTCAACAGCGCGGTCTACCTCGAGCCCGCAGGCACGTCGTGGAGCGTGCGCCACGTGCACCGGAAGCTGTTCCTGCCCACGTACGGCGTCTTCGACGAGGCACGCTTCGTCGAGCCGGGAGTCGAGGTGCGCGCATTCGACACGCGCTTCGGCCGCTTCGGCATGCTGAACTGCGAGGACGCCTGGCACTCGCTCACCGGCACGATTCTGGCGCTGGACGGCGCGGAGCTGGTGATCGTGGTGAGCGCATCGCCAGCCCGCGACTTCACACCCTCCAGCCGTGGGATACCCGCCAATCTCGACCGCTGGGACCAGCTCGCCCCCGCCATGGCCACCGAGCACGGCGTCTTCGTGGTGGTCGCTCAGCTGGCGGGCTCCGAAGGCGGGAAACTCTTCCCGGGCGGCTCGATCGCGGTGGGTCCCGACGGCCAGGTGCTGGCGCGCGGGCCTCTCCTGGAGGAGGCGGTCACCCTCGCGGTTCTCGACGACAACGCGCTCGACCGAGCGAGGGTCAGCTCGCCGCTCCTGTCCGATCTCGAGCAGATGCTGCCCCACCTCCGGCGCGCCCTCGATCGCGCGGGGGGCCGCGAGGCAGAGGCCGAAACCGAGTCGGAGGACGCCGCCGAGCCCGCCGACTTGCCACCTGCGCTGTCCGGCAGGGGTGAGGCCCCGAGCGATTACACTGGGCTCCGCGACCCTGACCTGCTTGCGCTCGACCTCGAGCTGGTCGAGCGCACGCTCGTCGAGTTCATCCGCGAGGAAGTGCAGCGTCGGCGCGGGTTCACTCGCGTCGTCGTGGGTGTCTCCGGCGGCGTGGACTCCGCGGTGTCGCTCTTCCTGGCATGCAAGGCGCTCGGCCCCGAGAAAGTGCACGGGTACCGTCTGCCGTACCGTACCTCGAGCCCGGAGAGCTTCGAGCACGGCACCTTGGCGCTCGAGGCCACCGGCGCTCACGCCCACACGATCGACATCAGCGAGCCCATCGATCGGTACGTCGGGCGCTACGAGCCGGACATCTCGCCGCTCCGCCGCGGCAACTTGATGGCCCGCCTGCGCGCGGTCATCCTGTTCGACCAGTCCGCCAAGGTCGGTGCGCTCCCGCTCGGCACCGGCAACAAGAGCGAGCGCCTGCTCGGCTACTTCACCTGGCACGCCGACGACTCGCCGCCCATCAACCCGCTCGGGGACCTCTTCAAGACCCAGGTGTGGGCGCTCGCGCGCCACCTCGGCGTGCCCGACGCGATCGTGGACAAACCGGCGACCGCTGACCTCGTGAAAGGCGTCACCGACGAGGACGAGCTCGGCGTGGCGTACCGCGACGCCGACCCGATCCTGCACTGGCTGCTGCGTGGATACTCGGCGGACGAGCTCATCCGCTTCGGCTTCACGGAGAGCGCAGTCCGTACCGTGTCGAGCCGCCTTCAGTCGACGCACTGGAAGCGCGAGCTGCCCACCGTCGCGGTGCTGTCGTCGAGCGCGATCGGCGAGTTCTACCTGAGGCCGGTCGACTACTAGCAAGGGGGTCGGCCCCTCGGGTGACGGCGGCCGGGTCGCAGGCTCGAGCCGAGGCCCACGGGTAGGGCAGGCCCGCCGAGCGGAGCGACCACCATCTCCTGGGGGCCCGGTTTGGGAACCGTTCGAAACCGAACCATCTCGAGTCGTCGAAAAGCGGGCGCGGTGGCCGGGCCCTGCCTGACGGAAGTCGTTCGAGATTCGAACTATTCGCAATGCGACCCAGGAGACCGCCTCCGCGTTCTAACGCCGCGATCGCGAATGACGTCGAAGTCCACAGACGTTCACCATTCGCGTCGAGAGATAGCATGGCCCGTCGAGCGAGGCTGACCTTCGCGATCGCCGCGCTGGCTTGCACGACGGCCTGCGGCGACAGCAACCCGACCGGGCTCACCCCGGTTGCGAGCACCCCGCCGGACACAGTGGGCAACGGAGCGGTCGTCGCCGCTCTGCTCATCGATCCCACGGCGCTCCCGCGCTACGCAGGCCAAGTGCTGCCCGCCACCTTCGCGCCGCCGGTGCTGCAGCGCTAGGACGGGACGATCGGTCGCCCAATCACCGACGCGGGAGCCACACTCGGGAGAGTGCTCTTCTTCGAGCGGTGCCTCAGTCGCAACGACAGCCTGTCGTGTGCCGGTTGCCACATGCAGGCACTCGCGTTCGGCGACAGCGCCCGCTTCAGCCGCGGGTTCGCGGGTGGGCTGGCCGGAGCGCATACCATGCGTCTCGCCAACGCGCGCTTCAACCAGAGCGGCCATTTCTTCTGGGATCGGCGCGCTCCGAGTCTCGAGGCCCAGGTGGTGCAGCCCATCCAGAACGTTGTGGAGATGGGCTTCGACGCCACGCACGGCGGGCTCGCGGCCGCGCTCGCGCGCGTCGCCACGGCCCCGTACTACGCACGGCTGTTCAAGCTCGCGTTCGGTGATACGGTCGTCAGCGCCGAGCGCGTGCAGAGCGCTCTCGCGCAGTACGTGCGCAGCATCGTGTCGGTGCAGAGTCGCTGGGACGTGGCGGCGGCAGCGGCGGGCGCGGTGCCGCCGTTCAACCAACCGCTCCCGGGTTTCACGCCCCAGGAGAACCAGGGCCTGCAGCTCTTCATGCTGCCCCCCAACGCAGGTGGCACGGGATGCGCGGGATGCCACGTGCCGCCCACGTTCTCGCTCGCGGCGGATTCACGGAGCAACGGACTCGACGCGGGCGAGACCACCGTATTCCACTCGCCCTCCCTGCGGACGATCGACATGGGCACGCGCTACATGCACGACGGTCGCTTCGCCACGCTCGAGGCAGTCGTCGACTTCTACGACTCCGGGGTGCAGGCTGGGCCTGCGCTCGACCAGCGGTTGCGCGTCCCCAGCGGAGGGCCGCGCGTTCTCAACCTCAGCGCGGCGCAGAAGGCAGCGCTGGTCGCGTTCCTGCGGACTCTGGTCGACACGTCCGTGACCACGGACGCGCGCTTCAGCGACCCGTTCCGGCGCTAGCGCCTGAGGCGCACGATCCCCGTGCACCGCGGGTCGATGCGCCGCCCGCTGCGCGCCACAGGGCAAGTCAGGCGGTCCCCGCGACCCTCCGGCGGATCGCTTCCAGCGTGGGAAGGGGGGTGAGCTCCCCGTCCACGATCTCGGCCAGCTCCTCCTCGCGCTTCCAGTGAGCCTCGAGCTCCGCCAGCTCCAGCTCCAGCAGATGTTGCTCGGTGGCCTCGTTCATGGCGATCTCGAGTGCGATTCCGCCGGTCCGTTGGATGTCACCGAGTCGCCGCCCGTCCCGCACCACGATACGCGTGAGGTCCTGGGGCGAGCCCGCCTCTTGGATGAGCTTGGCGGCCGAGCCCACGCGCCGCTCGGAGGCGCCCGCGAAGTGATGGTAGGCGAGTACGCGCCGGAGCGTGCGCTCGGCTTCTTGCCCGGTGAGGCGCAGCCCACCATCCCGATACTCACCACAGCGGGGACAGCGGGCGACGACGTCCAGCTTGCCGCGTTCACTCCCCGGAAAGAGTCCGAGGGAGGACCTGCCCGAGTAGGGGATCGAGCGCAGCTCCTGGCCGCACGCTTCGCAGCTGGAGCGTCCGTACCAGGCCGAGCTCCCGAAGCGCAGCCAACGTGCGCTGTCGCGCACGGTCTCCTTGCCGTGGCCCATGACGAGCCAGATACCGAAGACGCTCATGCCACCCGTGGCCCAACCCCCGAGCATCACCGCGCCCGCCGCCACCGAGCCCGCGATGCCGAGCTGCCGGTACTTCTGGCGGCGGGAGGTGAGCTCGCGCCCGTAGCGCCACCAGGCTTCCTCGATGAGCTGGGCGCGCCCCACCCGGACGATCTCCAGGTTCCCCGCCTTGAGCAGCGCGATGTTGTCCGTCTGCGAGAGGAGCCGAGCGTTGTCCCGCGTCAGCTTTTCGAGCTCTTCGAGAGCTTCCCAGCGATCTTCGATGGGGGTCAGGGACCAGCGTCGACAAGCCCGGCACACCATCCAGAGGCGCCCGCGCACGGGGTCGAACGCGACGCGCGTCCCGTGGGGCATGTGCGCGAGCTGCTCGTTGGCCTCGAACGGGTGCGCGCAGACCAAACAGCGAGTATACAGGGTCCCTCCGTGACGTTTCGATCCCCGCTTCGCCGCCGTACCCGGCTCCTCGGTCGGCGGGTCCGGCACTCCCATGTGTACGGCCAGGACGGGTAGATTCTTCGTCCAGCCCGCACCCGCCGGACGCATGCTCCTCGTCATCGACAACTACGACTCCTTAACGTTCAACCTCGTCCAGTTCCTCGGGGATCTGGGCGCGGATCCCGTGGTCGTGCGGAACGACCAGCACACCGTGGACGAGCTGCTCGAGTGGGCGCCCGAGCGGGTCGTGGTCTCGCCAGGGCCGTGCACGCCCGCCGAAGCCGGCGTGAGCATCGACGTCTTTCGGAGGTTCGGCCCGAAGGGGACTCCCACTCTGGGCGTGTGCCTCGGACATCAGAGCATGGGTGAAGCATTCGGCGGCCGGACCATCCGCGCCCATCGCATCATGCACGGTAAGACGGGGCCTGTGCGACACGGCGGGGTCGGCATCCTGGCCGGCATCCCTTCGCCGTTCGAGGTCGCGCGCTATCACTCCTTGGTGACGGACGCCTCCGTGCTCCCCGCTGCCCTCGAGCCCATCGCGTGGAGCGCGGACGCCGCCGACGAGGGTGAGATCCAGGCCATGCGCCACCGCGAGTATCCTCTCTGGGGCGTGCAATTCCACCCGGAGTCGCTCTTCAGCCAACACGGGAAGGCACTGCTCGCAAACTTCATGGCGCTGTAGGGAGGTCGCTCGAAGTTTCGGCCATGGTCGGCAGTCTAAGGGGAGCGGCGCGCGTGCTTCAAGGCGAGTCGGTACGCCGGCCAACTCGCAGCCACCAATCCAACCGCGATCAAGCTGTTCGCTCGGTCGCTCCACGCCGCCGCGCACACGAAGGCCACGGAGCCGACTAGGGCGACGGCAGGGACCCACGGATAGCCGGGCACACGGAAAGGGCGGGGGGCGTCGGGCTCCCGCAGCCGCAGCCGGAAGAGCGACGAGAAGGTCAGCACGTAGTTCACGACGAAGAAGAACGCCAACAGCGCCAGCAGCCTGTCCATCGCACCGATGGTGGCGAAGGCGAGCGCAACGACGGTGCTCGCGACGAGCGCTGGCACGGGCGTCCCCCCTGGGTTCACGCGCTGCAGGACGCTCGGGAGCAGCCGCTCGCGACTCATCGCGAAGGGCACGCGGCACGCCATGAGGTGCAGGGCGTTCACAGCCGCGAGAAGGGACGCGATCGTCACCACCCGCACGACGGTGTCGCCCGCCGGCCCGAAGAGCCGAGAGGCGACCGTCGCTGCCACGAAGGGATCCCCTGCCATCTCCTCGATGGGCACGACGCGCAGGAAGGCGAGATTGAGCAGCAGGTAGATCGCGAGCACCAGCAGGACGCCGCTGACCATCGCGCGCGGAATGGCCCGTCCGGGGTCACGCACTTCCTCGCCGAAGTAGATCGGCCCGGTCCAGCCGTCGTAGGTGTAAATCACGGACTGGAGTCCTACGATGACGGCCGCCGCCAGGGCGAGCCCGCTGGGAGCGACCGCGGAATCGGACGCGACCTCCGGGGCTGCGACGGGTGTCACGACGAGCGCAACGGCGGCCAAGCCGAGCAACCCGACGGCCTTCACGAGGCTGGTCACCTGCTGAGCCACGTCGCCGACCGCGATGCCACGCCATTGCAGGGCCGCGAAGGCGACGACCAGCACCGCAGCGGTGAAGGCTGGTCGACCATCCAGCGCCGGCACGAGCGGTCCGATGTACTCGCCGAGCACGAGCGCCACGGCGGCCAGGCTCCCGCACGTCCCGATCCAGTCCGTCCACCCCGACACGAACCCGGCGAACGGCCCGAGCCCCCGGTGCACGAGCGGAAAGAGCCCGCCTGAGCGTGCATGCATGGCTGCGAGCTCGGCGACGGACAGAGCGCCGAGCAGCGCATACGCCGCGCCCACCACCCAGAGCACCATGAACACCGAAGCGGACGGCACGGCGGCGGCCACTTCGCCCGGCGTGCGCAGGATCCCCATGCCGATCGTGTTGCCCACCAACACGGCGACCCCGAACGCGAAGCCGAGCACTTGCAGGAGGTGGCCGCGCGACTCCGGGGGCCGGGTGCGAAGCTCGGTCAGCCGACTACCCTCTGCAGCGCTTCCTCCCAGCCCTCGTTGTGAATGAGTCGGGCGGTGGTGCAGGCTCGAAGCCTCCGCAGCGGCTCGAGCCTCCGGAGCGCGAGCCGATGGGGGTTCGTGAGCGTGAGCGCCGCCTGCTGATCGGTGAGCGCGAGGGGCGCCCGCCGAAAGTGCAGCGCCTGCAGGTCGCGGTTGACCGCGTCCGTCGGAGCGCGAAATACGTACGTGGCCGCCGCCGGCCCCGCGACGACCTCGAGGGCCGTGAGGTCCCCGAGGGGCACGAGCAGGAACGCACCCCACGGCTCGGGGAGCGGGGTGGGAGGCACCAGCGCCTCACCCTCTGGGTCCAGCAGCTGCACGAAGCCGAGTCGCGGTTCGTCGCCGCTGCACGCGGCCAGCAAAGCAGCCACGCACGACGAGCGACTGGGCGCCGTGAACTTGGCCACGAGGTCGTCGAAGTCGCGCACGCGCCCCCGCGGCACACCCAGGCCGTCCGCGAAGCCTTCTTGTCCGGTGACCTCACGGAGCGCCCGTGCGTGAGCATCCAGGCGCGTTTGCATCGCATCCAGACAGGCGTCGCGCCTGCGGCCCAATCGCCCCAGCTGCAGCGGCCCGTTGCTCGCGTCGACGAGCACCCCGTACGGGTCGGCGGCGGCGCTCACCGACCGCACGGCGCCGAAGGGAACGTGGAACGGGTCAGCTCCCGCAGGCGCGAGCGTCACGTGCGTGTCGTAGACCTGGAGCTCCGTCGCATGCGCCGCACCGGCACCGTCCGTCCACGAGCCCTCGAACAGCTCGGGCATCGTCACCCCGTGCGCGAGCAGGCCCGCCACGCGCCCCTGATTGCGCGCTCGGCGCAGCTCGGTCACGAACGTGTCGTGCCTCCGGCCCATCGACGTGAGCACGAGCTTTCCGTCGGGCCACAGCTCGATCTCGACGCGGTACTCGGCCTCGCGAACAGCGTCACTGTCGAGATACGAGACGCTGACGGGACCCACGCTGAGTGCGTCGTCCCCGACGGTGGCCTCCGCGTCGCCTTCGCGCACGACCGCGCCGTCAGCGCCGAAGAGCTGGTAGCGGGCTCCCGCGCGCCGCGGGTCGGTGGTCACGTCACCCGCCGTACGGCTTTCCGCACTCCGGGCAGAACTTCGGCGTGCCGTCGGCCTCGGCGCCGCAGTGGGCGCACTTCCGCTTCGCGCTGACCGATGTGCCGCACTCGGGTCAGAACTTGCCACCCTGCGTCTTGGCGCCGCACTTCGGACAGAGCACGGGGGCAGCCTGAGCCAGGTTGCGCTGGCCGAGGTAGTCGACCTCGCGCGCCTTCTGCACGGCCTGGTCGCGTGCGGCGCCCGCCTGCGCGGCCGCGATCTCCTCGTCCAGGTCCGGAGCGCAGTTCTCGCACAGCCCGGCCTTGTCGTTCCAGGACACGGGGCCGCACACCCAGCTACCACAGCGGGTACACCGTTTGAAGAGCGGGCTGATCTCCTTGACCGCCGCATCCAGCGCTGCGTCGTGTCCCGGGCCAGCCGCCATGGTCTGCAGCGCCTGCGCCGACTGGGCCGCGCGCCCGAAAATTCCCCCCAGCAGAGAAGCCGAGGCATTCGCGGCGGCGGCGGCGGTTCCAAGCTTGTTGGCTTGGAACGTGGACATGTAGCCGTTCCCGCACTTGTTGCAGAAGAACTGGAACTGATACCCCCGCTGGGACGAGAGATCGGTGTAGTTGCTGGTGAACCGGATGTTGGGCATGCGCGGTCGGCTCGAGGGCTCCGGTGGGTCAACCTCCGGCGCCTGAGGGGAGCCGTCAAGCTCGCGTCCGTTCGCGAGGTGCCTCAGAATCCCTGGCATGGCCAGACGATCCTCGAAGACCGAGCTCCCGGAGCTGGACGTCCGCACCCGCTCCGCGTGGCGGCGATGGCTCGCGGCCAACCACGCTGCGAGCCCGGGCGTCTGGCTCGTCTATCACAAGGCGCACACGGGCGTGGGGTCGGTCGACTACGACGCCTCCGTGAGGGAGGCGCTCTGCTTCGGCTGGATCGACAGCCTGATCAAGCGGCTCGACGACGACCGCTACGCGCGCAAGTTCACGCCGCGCATGCCCGGCAGCGCCTGGTCGGAGAGCAACCGGAAGCGCTGGGCCGAGCTAGACGCGGAGGGTGCGCTCGCTCCAGCCGGCCTCGCGGCCGGCCCCGACGGCGCGCCGCTCGCGAGGCGTCTGCACCTGCCCGAGCCCCCGGCCGAGATCGAGCGGGCGCTCCGCCGAGATCCGAAGGCGCGGCGATTCTACGACGCGCTCCCCCCCGGTGAGCGGAGGCGGTTCGTGGGGTGGATCCATGTCGCAAAGCGGCCCGAGACCAAGCAGCGGCGCCTCTTGGAGGCCGTGGCGCTGCTCGCGAAAGGCGAGAGGCTGGGGCTCCGCTGACGCGGCGGGCCGGGCGCGGCCCGGTGACGGACCTTCAGGACCGGGGCAGGAAGCGTCTCACCCATTCCACGGCTTCGGCCTCGCGCTCGAACACGGCGATCGGGCGGTCGGGCTTCGCCTGCGAGAACTGATAGGCCAGCACCCCCGACGCGGGGTTGTCACCGGGCCGCACGAGGAGCGCAGTCGCCGTCTGTGGGAACGCCGAGCGCAGTCTCGCGAATACGTCGCGGGCGTCGCGGTCGGCGAACTGGACGCCGGCTATGTCGACGACGGCGGGAAGCGCGCGCTCCCCGACCAGGTCGGCGAGCGCCTCTGCCGTTTGCTCCGCGAGCTGGCCGTCGATGCGGACGCCGAAGTCGAGGCGGTGCCACAGGATGCCTTCGTCGTCGATCCAGGCGGTGCCGATCGGCGTCTTCGTGGGCGGGAGCAGCATGCCGGAAGTTAGTCCGCAGCGGGGAGCCGATGCCAATAATGACGCGTCGACCATTGGGACGGTTCTATCGAGTTCCGAGGCGCCGCGGTTGACCCTCCCCCCGGCGCTCCGGTAGCTTGCCGGGCGTGAATTTTTTCATCGATTCGCGCCCGTCCTGCGCGGGTGCCCCGGCTCCCTGCCTCGGACACGCGTCTTGAGCGGCCAGGTCCTCGGAATCGTCCCCGCGCGACTCGCGTCGACCCGCCTCCCCAACAAACCGCTCTACCCGATCCTCGGCCGCCCGCTCATCGAATGGGTTTGGCGCCGGGTCGAGACGATGTCGGTGCTCGACCACGCGGTGGTGGCCACGGACTCCGAGGAAGTCGCCGAGGTCTGCCGGGCGCTCGGGGCCCCGGTCGAGATGACCTCGCGTGAGCACCCGTCGGGCACGGACCGGGTGGCGGAGGTGGCAGACCGCGCCGGCTACGACCACTACCCCTACATCGCCAATGTGCAGGGCGACGAGCCCCTCCTGAAGGAAGCCCACCTGCGCGCCGCCATCGACCTGGTGCGCGACCAAGGCTGGGAGGTCGGCACGTGCGCGACCCCCGTGATGTCGGACGACGCCCGCACGGATTCCTCCGTGGTGAAGGTCGCCCGCGCCACGAGCGGCCGGGCGCTCTACTTCTCGCGGGCGCCGATTCCGTACAAGCGTGACGAGAAGCCCGCCGGCGAGGAGCTCGAGCGCGAGCCCTTCCTGCGGCATGTAGGCATCTACGCGTATACTCGCGACGCACTGCACGACTGGGTCGCGCTGGCACCCTCGCCACTCGAGCGCCTCGAGCAGCTCGAGCAGCTTCGCCCAGTCGAGGCGGGACTGCGCATCGGCGTGGCGGTCGTAGGCGCGGCGGATCCCGGGGTGGACACGGCGGCGGACGTCCTTCGCATGGAGGAGCGGCTCGGCGAGCGCCGAGCGACGAGCCTGGTATGAGCGACCACGTCACCAAATACATCTTCGTGACCGGCGGCGTGGTGTCGTCGCTCGGCAAAGGCATCGCCGCCGCGTCGATCGGACGCCTGCTCAAGGAGCGCGGCCTCCGGGTCACGCTGCAGAAGTTCGATCCCTACATCAACGTCGACCCGGGCACGATGTCGCCGTTCCAGCACGGCGAGGTCTTCGTCACGGACGACGGTGCCGAGACGGACCTCGACCTCGGCCACTACGAGCGCTTCATCGACGAGTCGCTGTCGCGCGCGAACAACATCACCACGGGCAGGATCTACCAGACGGTCATCGATAAAGAGCGCCGCGGCGACTACCTCGGCTCGACCGTACAGGTGATTCCGCACATCACGGACGAGATCAAGGCGGCGATCCGACGCCTGTCGGCAGAGCACGACGTGGTGATCACCGAGATCGGCGGCACGGTCGGCGACATCGAGTCGCTGCCGTTCCTCGAGGCGATCCGTCAGTTCCGCCAGGACGTCGGGCGCGAGAACGCGATCTTCGTACACCTCACGCTCGTACCGTACATCGCGGCCGCCGGCGAACTGAAGACGAAGCCGACGCAGCACTCGGTGCGCGAGCTGATGGAGATCGGAATCCAGCCGCACGTGCTCATCTGTCGCTCGGAGCAGCCACTCTCGGTCGAGATCCGCCGGAAGATCTCGCTCTTCACCAACGTGGAGCCCGAGGGCGTGATCGAGGCGCGCGACGTCGAGACGATCTACGAGGTGCCGCTCAAGCTGAAGGAGCAGCGCCTCGACGACGTCATCTTGAAGCGCCTCGGCCTGGAGGCGCCGCAGCCCGACCTCGGGCCGTGGACGGAGATGGTCTCGCGCGTGAAGAAGCCGACGTCGGGCCAAGCGCGCATCGCGGTAGTGGGCAAGTACACGACGCTGGTCGATTCCTACAAGTCGATCCAGGAGTCGCTCATCCACGGCGGCATCGCCAACGACGTGAAGGTGCAGACGGAGTGGCTCTCGTCGGAGGACTTCGACGCAGGGCAGGGCGTTCAGATCCTCAACGACTACGATGGACTCCTCATTCCCGGAGGATTCGGTCCCCGCGGAGTCGAGGGGATGCTCGAGGCGATTCGCTTCGCGCGGGAGCGAGAGATGCCCTTCTTCGGCATCTGTCTCGGACTCCAGTGCGCGGTGATCGAGTTCGCGCGTAACGTGTGCGGCCTCGAGGACTCACACAGCTCGGAGTTCGCTGAAGATTCGTCGGATCCGGTGATCTGCCTGCTGGATTCCCAGCTGCAAGTGACGACGAAGGGAGGCACCATGCGCCTGGGAGCGTACCCGTGCCTGCTGGCGGAGGGTACGCGGGCCCGAAAGATCTACGGCCCGGCGGAGATCTCCGAGCGGCACCGCCATCGCTTCGAGGTCAACAACGCCTACCGCGACCTGCTCGTGCAGCACGGCATGACCATCAGCGGAACCTCACCCGACGGCTCGCTGGTCGAGATGATCGAGATCACGGAGCACCCCTGGTTCATCGGCGGCCAGTTCCACCCGGAGCTGAAGAGCCGGCCCACGCGTCCGCACCCGCTCTTCGCGTCGTTCGTCGGGGCTGCGTCACGGTACGCACGTCAGGGTCGTGCGGCGCCCGCGCGGGAGCCGGCGGCCGTCTAGGGGGCCGGCGCCACCCTCGGCACCGCCGAACACTGGCAGAGCACCGCGCCGAACATGTTCGATCGCTTCACGCTCATAGCGGGCCCCTGCATGCTCGAGGACGACGCACTCAACCTCGAGGTGGCGTACGCGCTGGCAACCTGGTCGCGGGACTTCGGGCTCCCCGTCGTCTTCAAGGCTTCGTTCGACAAGGCGAATCGCGCCCGCGTCGATTCGCCTCGGGGGCCAGGTCTCGTGGCGGGTCTCGATCGGCTCGCCCGGGTGAAGACCGACACCGGCCTGCCGGTGCTGACGGACGTCCACGAGTCTGACCAGGCGGAGCCGGCGGCGCGGGTCGTGGATGCGCTGCAGATTCCCGCGTTCCTGTGCCGGCAGACGGACCTGCTGCAGGCCGCCGGGCGCACTGGGCGGCCGATCAACATCAAGAAAGGGCAGTGGATGGCACCCGAGGAGATGAGCGGCGCCGTCGAGAAGGTCCGCACAGCGGGTTCCCCCGAGGTCGCGGTCACGGAGCGGGGCACCGCGTTCGGCTACGGCGACCTGGTCGTCGACATACGTTCTTTCGGGCGGCTTCGCGCTGCCACCGGCGCGCCGGCGTTCTTCGACGCAACCCATGCCGTGCAGCGCGCCGGCCGAGCGGGTGGCTCGAGCGGCGGTGACCCGGAGAACGTGCCGGCGCTCGTCCGGGCGGCGGTCGCCGCCGGATGCGACGGTCTCTTCCTGGAGACGCACCCCAGTCCGTCCCGAGCGCCCTCCGACGGAGCGACCATGCTACCGCTGGCGGACATGCCCGCGTTGCTCGCCGACGTGATGGCGATCCGGAACGCGCTCGCCCGATGAGCCGCGCCTCGGCGGAGATCCCCCAGGCCGTCGCCCAGCGCATCAAGCTGGTGATCTTCGACGTGGACGGCGTCCTCACCGATGCCGGCGTCTACGTCGGTGCAACAGCTTCGGGCGAGGCCGTCGAGCTCAAGCGCTTCGACATCCAGGACGGCGTGGGCATGAAGATGCTCCGCTGGTCGGGGCTCGCGGTGGCGATCGTGTCGGGCCGCGTCTCGCAGGCCACCGAGGTGCGGGCACGAGAGCTGGGCGTGGAGTGCTTCCAAGAGCAGGATGCGCGCAAGATTCCCGCGATCGAGTCGCTCCTCGCCCGGCACGGCTTCGCGTGGAGCGAGGTGGCGATGCTCGGGGACGACATCCCCGACCTGGCCGCGCTCCGGCGTGTCGGACTGCCGGCCGCCGTGGCGAACGCGACCTCCCCCGTGCGCGAGGTCGCGATCTGGGAGTCGACCAAGCGGGGCGGGCACGGTGCCGTACGCGAGTTCTGCGACGCCCTCCTGCTCGCGCGCGGGCGACTGGCGGACGTCGTCGAGCGCTACGTGTCCGAGCGGAGCGGCTCGTGAGTACGGAGGACGAAGCGCTGCTCCAAGCGGGGCGGCGCGTCCTCGATATCGAAACCAAGGCGGTCGCCGCACTGCGCGATCGACTCGGCGCCGACTTCGTACGCGCTTGCCGCGTAGTCGCGGAGGCAGAGGGCAGCGTCGTCGTCTGCGGGATGGGAAAGAGCGGCCACGTGGCGCGGAAGATCGCCTCGACGCTCACGTCCACCGGCACCGCGGCAGTGTACCTGAACCCGGTCGAGGCCCTGCACGGCGACCTCGGCATCGTCGGCAAGCGCGACGTCGCGATCTTCGTCAGCAAGTCGGGCGACGTCTCGGAGGTCGGGCCGCTCCTCGCCTATCTGAAGCGCCTGTCTGTTCCCATCGTCGCGCTGCTCGGGACGCCCGCCGGCGAGCTCGGCCGGCACGCCACCACCGTGCTCGACGCGTCGGTCTCCGAGGAGGCCTGCCCCATGGACTTGGCGCCCACCTCGTCGACCACTGCAGCGCTCGCCCTGGGGGACGCGCTCGCCATGGTGGTCCTGCGCCTCAAGGGCTTCCGGGACGAGGACTTCGCGGCCCTTCACCCGGGCGGCGCGTTGGGACGAAAGCTGTCCGTGCGTGTAGCAGACGTGATGGTTTCCCAGGCCTACCCCTGGCTGGGAGAAGACGCGACCATGAAGGACGCGATCGCACCGCTGGCCCACATGCGGGGCACGGTCGCCATCGTGGACACCCGGCGCCGCCTCGTGGGCGTCCTGACGGCGGGGGACCTCACCCGCCTGATGGAGCGCGAGGCGGATTTCCTCTCCATCCCCGTATCCGACGTGATGACACGCGAGCCCAAGACCGCCATGCCCGACGAGCTCGGCTCGGCCGCCGCGAGCCGCATGGAGGCGCACGGGATCATGGCGCTCCCGGTCGTGGGCGAAGACGACCGGCTCGTCGGGGTCGTCCATCTGCACGACCTCATGCGCGCGGGAGCCGTTTGACCATGAGGCAACGGGGGCTCGCAGTCGCACTCGCCGCGCTGGCACTGGGGGCATGCGAAGAGACCGCTCCGCCCGTGGTCGCCAACGACTTCATGCAGGGCATCGACGCTCCCGTGGTGTTCGGCATGGTGAGCTACATCACCACCAACGGAGTGCGTGAGGGCCGCGTCGAGGCGGACACCGCGTTCACGTTCGCGGACTCCACCAAGGTGGACCTGCGCGTGATGAGGGTGACGTTCTACGACGCCGAGGGGAACGAGCGCGCGACGGTGCGCGGGCGCACGGGCGAGTGGAACCAGGACACCGACCGCATGGTCGCCCGCGGCGACGTCGAGCTCTTCGTGTACACGGACTCGAGCACTCTCCGGAGCTCGGAGATCTTCTACGACCCGGACATCGACCGCATCTGGAGCGACTCGGCCACCGTGCGCACGCTCAAGAACGGCACCGAGACGCGGGGCTCGGCGTTCGAGTCCGACATCGAGTTCACGAACGTGCGGATCCTGAACGTCCGCGGCGACGCGGGTCGCATCTTCTAGCCTGCGATGCCCCGAATCGGTCGGATCCTCCGCCGAACCCTCCTCGGCGCCGCCGTCGCTTGGGGAGTACCCGCCAGCGCCACGGCACAGGCTGGCTGCCGCTACGCGGACGACGGCAACGACGTGCTCAACTCGGTCTCGGTGCCGGGCGGCGACCGCATCACGTACATCAGCAATCCGCACTTCCTCTGCGAGGATGGCGTGCAGATCTGGGCGGACTCGGCCGTCGCGTACTCCACGCAGGCCATGTCCATCCTGATCGGCTCCGTGCGCTACCGCGACCGCGCGCGCGAGCTGCGCTCCGACCAGGCACGCTACTTCTCCAGCGTGGGCCGGCTGCAGGCCCAGGGTAGCCTGCACGTGACCAACACCGAGGACGGCTCGGTGATCGAGAACGGAGATCTCGTGTACCTGCGCGAGGCCGACTATCGCGAAGAAGAGGAGATGACCGTCACCACGGGGCGTGACGGGATCCGCCCGCGCGCGCTCGTGCGGCCAGAGGCAGCGGACTCGGCCGCGCCCGAAGCGGAGCCGCCGACGCCGTACGCGGTGGTGGCCGACAAGCTCGTGCTGCGTGGTGCCGGCTACTTCAACGCCACCGGCACGGTCGAGATCCAACGGGACTCACTCTTCGCGTTCGGGGACAGCGCAGAGTACACCGAAACCTCCGACCTCCTCGTCCTGGTCGGCTCCGCGCGGGTCGAGAGCGGCGCGTACGACCTCGTCGGGCGCACCATCGAGATCGGTACCGCCGAGGGCGGTGCCAGCGAGATCCGGGCCCTGCGAGACGCCGTGCTCGTCGGGGACGACCTGCGGATCACCGCGCCGCGCATCGTGCTGCACCTGCGGGACGGCGGTCTGGAGCGCCTCGTCGCGGTGCCCATGTTGGCTGCAGCGGACACGACACCTGCCGCCACGGCACCCGACAGCACGGCACCCGACAGCACGGACACGGCGCGCCCGGTGGCGACCGCCGAAGCCTTCGAGCTCACCGCGGACTCGATCACCGTGGAGGCGCCCGCGGAGGTGGTGGAGACGATCTTCGCCGCCGGCTCTGCCCGCAGTGTCTCGCACGCACGGGACTCCCTCAACGTCGAGAGCCTGCCGCCGCTCGCCCGCTACGACTGGCTCGAGGGGGACACCGTCGTCGTCTCCGTGCGCCAGTTGCCGGACTCGTTGCGCGCCGAGGCGGACACGACTGCCGCGGCGTACGAGGTCGAGCGCATCGTCGCGCGGGTCGGGGCCCGCAGCCTCTATCGGCTCCCGCCCGAGGACTCCACCGCCGTGGCCGGTGTCGACCCGCCGGCGGTGCACTACGTGGTCGGGAACGAGATCACCATCGTCATGCGGGACGGGGAGGTGGAGGTGATGGAGGTCGTCGGGCAGACGCAGGGCGTGCACTTGGAGCCCCTGAACCCGGGAGCGGCAGACTCGCCGAGTGATTCGACCGTCACGCCGCGGCCCGACAGCACCGCGGTGACGTTCCACCAGCCGCGTGCACCCGTCCCGGATTCGAGCCCCCGTCGACCCCTTGGGAATCCCCCTGCGCAAGGAGGCGAGCCGTGGATCCGGCCATGAGCACCGAGTCGGAGCAAGCCGCCGCCGCCGACCCTCGCTCGGACGCCGTGTCGGCGCCCGCGGCCGAGCCGATGCCATCCGCTCCGCCCACGTCCGTCGTGCCCGCCGGCCCCGCCAGTCGCTTGTGGGCCGAAGGGCTGACCAAGTCGTACCGCAGCCGGAACGTCGTGGACCGCGTCGACATCGAGGTCAGGCAGGGCGAGATCGTGGGCCTGCTGGGGCCGAACGGGGCGGGGAAGACCACCACGTTCTACATGATCGTGGGGCTGATTCCCCCCGCCGCGGGCACCGTGCACCTCGACGACGAGGACCTCACCCGCACGCCCATGTACATGCGGGCGCGCAAGGGCATCGGATACCTGGCGCAGGAACCCTCGGTCTTCCGGAAGCTCACGGTCGAGGAAAACGTGCTGGCGATCCTGGAGACCCTCGGCCTGCCCAAAGACGAGCAGCGCCAGCGCCTCGAGGAGTTGCTGGGCGAGCTGGGCCTCACCTCGCTCCGGAAGAACAAGGCCTATTCCCTCTCGGGCGGCGAGCGCCGGCGGCTCGAGATCACCCGGGCGCTGGTGCAGAGGCCCAAGTTCATGCTCCTGGACGAGCCGTTCGCGGGCATCGACCCCAAGGCGGTCGACGGCATTCAACAGATCGTCCACGGCCTGCGGGGCCGGGGCATTGGCGTCATCATCACCGACCACAGCGTCGAGCAGACGCTCGAAATCGTCGATCGCGCCTATATCATGTACGAGGGGCGGATCGGCGTTACAGGAAGCGTGCCAGAACTCGTCTGGAACGACAAAGTCGCCGAGATTTATCTGGGGCCCGCCCTGACCGCCCGGCTGCGGAAGCGGTTCCATAGACCCGAAGCCGTCGTCGAGGCTCCGGGTCCCCAGAGCGGATGATGTAGATGGTCCGAGAGCGGGCCCTGGTACCCGAGGCGAGATGAGCCACTTCAGCCAAAAGCTCTACCAGAGCGCCCAGCTCCGTCAGGAGATGCGGATCAACCCACGCCTGTATCAGGCGATGGAGTTGCTCTACATGCCCCTGCTCGACCTCGAGCAGCAGATCGCGCAGGAGGTCGCCGAGAACCCGTTCCTCGAAGTGACCGAGGCGGAGACCCAGCAGGAGGTCGAGCTCAAGGAGGACACCAAGGACGAGCCCCTCGGCGACGACGTCGACTGGGAGGACATCCTCCTCGACGGCTTCGATGTCGGCGGACGGAAGCAGCAATACGAGCAGAGAGAGGCTTTCGAACCGACGCCGGTTGAGAGCCAGGACCTCCACGACTACCTCAACGAGCAGCTCCGTCTCCTCGCGCTCTCCGAGCGCGAGGTGCGGCTGGGCGAGGAGATCATCGGCGATATCGATGACTCGGGCATGCTCGCCTGCCCGCTGGACGAAGCGGTTCGCGGCGTGAACGCCTGGCTCGACGAGGTGCGGCCGACCGCGGTCAAGAACGTCGAGGAGATCGAGGACGACGAGGAACGCGCCGCGGAGCTCGCCGACCTGGAAGCGCTCTTCAAACCCTACACGCTCGAAGAAGCAGAGCGTATGCTCACGGTAATCCAGGCGCTCGACCCGCCCGGCGTGGGCGCGCGCGACGTGCGCGAGTCCATCTTGATCCAGCTCGCGCAGCGGGGAGAAGAGCACGGCGTCGCCCATCGCATCGTCAGCGACCACTTCGAGTCGCTCATCAACCACCGCTGGAACGACATCGCGCGCGCGCTCGGCATCACGCCCAAGGAGGTCCAGGACGCGGCGGACGGGATCAGCCACCTCGACCCGAAGCCCGGGCTCAAGCACTCTGTCGACCCCGACCAGTACGTGATCCCGGACCTCATCGTCGAGAAGATCGACGGCGAGTACATGGTGTTCGCCAACGATACGAGCCTGCCGCGTCTGCGCATCTCCCAGTCATATCTCGACGTGGCGAAGGACAAGAAGAAGTTCACAGGTGAGAACAAGGAGTTCATCGCGAGCAAGATGAACTCGGCGAACTGGATGATCCAGGCGATCGAGCAGCGCCGACAGACCATGCTCAAGGTGATGAACTTCATCGTCGACCGGCAGCGCGAGTTCTTCGAGCGCGGCGTTCAGTACCTG
The DNA here is from genome assembly GCA_016873995.1 of Gemmatimonadota bacterium. GTDB lineage: Bacteria > Gemmatimonadota > Gemmatimonadetes > Longimicrobiales > Gaopeijiaceae > UBA2982. The sequence continues at coordinate 17,594 of VGVR01000010.1, read as the reverse complement.
AGGCCGCTGACCCTACGCGAGGTCGCGGACCACATCCAGATGCACGAGTCCACGGTATCGCGCGTCACCAACAAGAAGTTCGTGCAGACGCCCCGCGGCGTGTATGCGCTCAAGTACTTCTTCTCCAGTGGGCTCTCGACGGTGAGCGGCGACGACCTCTCGGCGCGGGCCGTGCGCGACAAGATCAAGGGCATGGTGGACGGCGAGGACACGAAACGGCCGCTCACCGACCAGGCGATCGTGTCCATGCTCAAGTCCGATGGCGTGCAGATCGCGCGCCGTACGGTCGCCAAGTACCGCGAGCAGATGGGGATCCTGCCGGCGCGCATGCGCAAGCGGGTCTGACGGTGCCCGTGGGGGGCTCGCGCCGCGACTTCGCGGTCATCGTGCCGGCCTTCAACGAGGCCCCGATGATCCCCGAGCTCGTGCGCGAGCTGCGCGAAGCCTTCGAGCGGCATCAGCTCGAGGGCGACGTGATTCTGGTCGACGACGGCTCGACCGACGGCACGGGGGACGCGGCCGAGAAGGCAGCCGCAGGTTGGAACCGGTTCCTGGTCTTGCGCCATCCACAGAATCGCGGCAAGACCGAGGCGATGGTCACCGCGGCCGAAGCGAGCACGCGCGGAACGCTCGTGCTCTTCGACGCGGATTTGCAGCACTCGCCCGACGACATCCCGCGCTTCCTCGACAAGCTCGACGAGGGGTGGGACATCGTCACGGGCCGCAAGGTCGGCGCGTACGACAAGCGCGCGGTCTCTACGCTCTACAATCGGCTGTCGCGGACGATCTTCGACGTTCCGGTATCGGACCTGAACTCGATGAAGGCGTTCCGCGCCCGGGTGCTCGACGGGCTCCTCCTCCGTCACGACTGGCACCGCTTCTTCGTCGTGCTGGCGCACGCCCGGGGGGCGAGCGTCGCCGAGATCGATGTCGAGCTGCATCCGCGCAGGGCCGGGAAATCCAAGTTTCGCGGGCCGTTCCGGATTCTGGTCGGGCTCGTCGACCTGGTGTCCGTGTGGTTCCTGCTCCTCTTCTCGCGTAAGCCGCTGCTGCTGTTCGGCGGCACGGGGCTCGCGCTCGCTGCGCTGGGAGTGCTCGTCGCGGGTGTGACGGTGTACCTGCGCTTCGTGCACCCCATGCTCGGGTTCGATCCGTACATCCCGCCCATGGGATACCGCCCGCTTCTCTACCTCGTGATGCTGCTCGAGACGCTCGGCTTCCTCCTGCTCGGGTTCGGACTCGTGTCGGAGCAGGTAGCCGAGGTCCGCGACGAGCTCGAGGCGATCCGCAAGCAGGGGCGCTGACGTGCCGCGCCGCGTGCTGGTCGTCATCGGAACCCGTCCGGAGGCGATCAAACTGGCGCCGGTGATCGCGGCGCTCGGGAAGTACGCTCCCGAGCTGGAGACCGTCGTCGCGCTGACCGGTCAGCACACCGCGATGGTCGACCAGGTGCTCGAGGTGTTCGGCGTCGAGCCCGCGTACGACCTCGACGTGATGCAGGAAGGTCAGTCGCTCTACGACGTCGTCGAACGCACCCTGGGCGGGCTCGGGGCGGTGATCCGTGAGTGCCGCCCCGACGCGGTGCTCGTCGAGGGGGACACGGCCACGGTGTTCACCGCGTCGCTTGCCGCCTACTTCGAGCGCGTGCGCGTCGGACACGTGGAAGCCGGCCTCCGCACGCCGGACAAGTGGTCGCCCTTCCCCGAGGAGATCTTCCGGCGCCTCACGGGCGTGGTGGCGGACTGGCACTTCGCACCGACGCGACGGGCGGTAGACGCGCTGCGGCGCGAAGGTGTTCCGGACGCGCAGATTCACCTCACAGGCAACACCGTCGTGGATGCGCTCCTCTCCGTCGCCGACCGGGTGCGCACCGTGACGGACGCGGACCTGCGCGCGGTGCTCGACCACGGCGGCTCGCGCCTCGTGCTCGTAACCGCGCATCGGCGCGAGTCGTTCGGAGAGCCGCTGCGACGCGTGTTCGAGGCGGTGCGCGCGCTCGCCGAGCGCGTCCCGGACATCCAGATCGTGTACCCGGTGCATCCCAACCCCAACGTGCAGCTGCCCGCGACCGAGCTGCTCTCGGGCCATCCGCGCATCCACCTCACCCAGCCCCTGGGCTACCTCGACCTCGTGACCGCGCTCGAGCACGCCAGCTTGATCCTCACCGACTCGGGGGGCATCCAGGAGGAAGCGCCGACGTTCGGAACGCCGGTGTTGGTGCTGCGCGAGGTGACGGAGCGCCCGGAAGCGGTGGAGGCCGGGGTCGCCGAAGTGGTCGGCACCGACACGAAGCGCATCCTCGAGCGGGCCATCGCCGCGCTGGCGAGAGAGCGCCCGCGCGTCCCCAACCCCTTCGGGGACGGCAGGGCGGGGGAGCGCATCGCGGACATCCTCGCCGCCGATCTGCTCGAGCGCACGCGCGCGACGAGCGACTGGCAGCCGTGAGGGTCCTCATGCACTGCGTATACTTCCCGCCCGAGGTGGGAGGGCTGGAGAGCCACATCTTCTATTTGTGCCGAGGCCTCGTCGAGCGCGGCCACCAGGTCGACGCGGTGACGTCGCGCTCACAGCCCGGACTTCCCGTTCACGAGGTGATGGACGGCGTGCGCGTGTGGCGCACCTGGATGCCATCGCGGAATACACCTGGCTGGGCGGCGCATGCAGTGTGCTCGATGCCACGCTTCGCCTCGCTCGCGGCCGACGCGGACGTGCTGCACGCGCAGGACATCGCCGCGGTGCTGCCGTGCATGCACGCGCAGCGCGTGCGGGGCGCGCCGATCGTGACCACGTGGCATACGAGCCACTTCCTGAAACGCGCGCGGTCGCGCTTCTGGATGCCGATCTTCCGGCACTATCTCCGCACCGCAGACCACAACCTCGCCGCCAGCGAGGAGATCGCGCGGGTCGCGGAAGGAATCGCCCCTGGGGTCCACGTCGAGCCGCTCACGAACGGCGTGGAGACGTCGCTCTTCCAGCGCGTGGCGCCGACGCTGCCGCGACCGGCCGCTCCGGGGCGCAAACGCCTCGTCGTCCCGCGCCGCCTCTTCCCCAAGAACGGCGTCGAGCACTTCGTTCGGGCCATGCCGGAGCTCGCACGCCGCGTAGACGTCGAAGCCGTGGTGATCGGGGACGGCCCGGAGCGGGCCGCGCTCGAGCTGCTCGCCGCGGAGCTCGGCGTCGCGGACCGCGTTTCGTTCCTCGGTGCGCGGCCGCACGCGCAAATGCCCGGGCTCCTCTCGTCAGGCGACCTCGCTGTCTTCCCGTCGCTCATGGAGGCGACGTCCGTGGCCGCCCTCGAGTCGATGGCGTGCGAGCTGCCGGTCGCGGCGTCGCGGGTCGGGGGCCTGCCGGAGATCGTGGACGCCTCCGTGGGCACGCTCTTCGAGCCCGCGGATCCGGCGTCGCTCGCCGCCGCCGTGGTGGCGCTCATCGAAGGTGGCCGCCTACGCGAGTTCGGGCGCACGGCGCGCGAGCGCGTGGTACAGCGGTGGAGCAACGACCGTCTGGTCGAGCGCCACGTGCAGATCTACGAGGACGTAGTCGCGCGGCGGAGGGCCGCCTGATGGCTCGCGACGGGAAGAAGGCGCGCAAGCCGCCGGGGAACGCCGCTACCGGCGGGGGCTCGACGTCGGTGCCCGTGGACGGGACGCCGTCGAACTCGACGCTGACAGACGCGACGCCGCGCGTCCCGATGTGGGTCCCGGCGGCCGTGTTCATCGGCCTGACCGTGCTCCTCTTCAGGGACTTCGTGTTCAGCGACCGGATGCTCTTCGGCGGCGACACGCTCGGTCTCGGTTACGTGGCGCGCGCGTTCTACGCGCAGACGCTCACGCTGCTGGGGATGTTCCCGCGCTGGAACCCGGAGATCCTCGGAGGCACGCCCTTCCTCGAGGCGCTGTCGGGTGGAGACTCGCTCTATCCGCCCTCGCTGCTGCTGCTCCTCCTCATGGAGCCGTACAGGGCGCTGGGGTGGAAGCTCGTGCTCCACGTGGCGGCAGCGGGGTTCTTCATGTTCGGCTGGGTAGGCGCGCACGGTGCCTCGCGCCCCGCTGCGCTCCTCGGCGGCACGGCGTACCTGGCCGCGCCGTACCTGGTGAGCCTCGTCTACCCGGGGCACGACGGAAAGCTTTTCGTCACCGCGCTCACACCTCTCCTGTTCTGGGCGGTCGAGCGCCACTTCCAGCGCTCGTCGGTGCGCACGTTCGCGGCCGTTGCGCTCGTGATCGCGCTGGTGGTCCTCACGACGCACTTCCAGATGGCGTACTTCCTCTTCGGGGCAACGGGACTCTACGCGATCGTGCGGACGCTCGAGCTGTGGCGCACGACCGGGGGAGACGACGCGGCCGCGGGGCCGGCACCCGCACGCGGTCGCACAGCGGGCCTCCGCTTCGGGCTCTTCCTCGCCGCCGCCGTCGCGGGGGCGGGCGTGGCCGCAGTCCAGCTCCTCCCCGCGGTCGAGTACGTGACGGAGTATTCGCGCCGCGTGCAAACGACCCGGGAGGCGGCGCAGGAGAGCGGCGTCGCGTGGTCGAGCTCGTGGTCCCTTCACCCGGAGGAAGTGGTGGGGCTGGTCATTCCCGAGTTCGCCGGAAACAACTCCGGGGGCGCCGACTGGTCGCAGGGCACGTACTGGGGACGCAACGTCACGCGCGACAACCACTCCGGCGCGGGGATCGTCACCCTCGTCCTCGCGCTCGTGGGGCTGCTCGGCGCGCGTCGGCGCATACAGCGGTGGTTCTTCGCCGGCCTCGGGGTGCTGGCGCTGCTCTTCGCGCTCGGCGCGCACACGCCGGTTTGGCGGATCTTCTACGAGGTGGTCCCGGGCATTCGGCTCTTCCGCGCCCCCGACCAGGTCATGTTCCTGTTCGCGTTCGCCGCCGCGACGCTCGCCGCGTTGGGACTCGACCGCATGCTGGGCATGCGGTCGGACGACGCGTCCGCGAAGAAGGTCACGTCGACTCTCTGGATCACTGCCGGCGCATTCGGAGGCCTCGCACTGCTCGCGGCTTCGGGTGGCCTCACGTCGATCTGGACGACGGGCTTCTACACGGACATCGACCCGGCGCGACTCGAGAGGCTCGCCAGGCTCGAACCATTCATCGCGCGCGGCGCCTGGATCTCGTTCGGGCTTGCGCTCGCCGTCGGCGCCCTCGCGTGGATGCACCGCAGGGCGCTCATGCCGGTCGGCGCGATCATCGGCCTCCTGGTCTCTCTCGTCGCGATCGACGAGTTCCGCATCTCCAGCGGCTTCATTCGCACGCTCGACTTCCAGCAGTGGTCGGCACCGGACGCCAACATCCGGGCGATTCTCGATCGCGAGCGGGCGGCCACGGAGCCCTATCGACTCCTGTCGTTCGCGCAGAACGGCCAGGACGTGCACCCGGCGCTGCACGGCATCGAGCTCGCGGGCGGCCACCACCCCAACGACCTCTCTCGCTACCGCGAGCTGATCGGCATGGTGGGCTCGGGCCTCCCGCAGAACCTGCTCGACGACGACATCCGGCGGCTCCTCAACGTGAAGTACATCCTCTGGCCAGACGCCCAGTTCGGTCAGTCGATCTCGGGGATGCCCGTAGTGTCCCGCACGGCGCTCCAGAACGGCACGCCCTACGAGACAGTGCTGGCTGACGCAGGCCTCCCGCGCGCGCGTCTGGTGGGTGGGGCGACCGTGAAGTCCGACGCGGAGGCGGTGCCCTACATGCTCTCCGACGCCTTCGACCCCGAGCGCGAGGTGGTGCTCGCGGAGCCATCTCCCATCGCGCTCGACGGCGGGCCTCCGAGCGGCACGGTGTCGTGGACGTCGCGCTCGCCGAACGAGCTCACCCTGTCCGTGACGACCGAGCGCGCCGCGCTGCTCGTGGTGGCAGACAACTGGTTCCCGGCCTGGCGCGCGACGGTCGACGGTGAGGAGGCGCCCGTGCTCCGCGCCTATCACACGCTTCGGGCCGTCCCGGTGCCGGCAGGTACGCACGAGGTCGTGATGCGCTATCGATCCGACTCCGTGACTCGGAGCCTCTGGATCAGCGCGGCCTTTCTCGTGGCCTTGGTGGGCGCCGTGGGCTTCGCGACGTGGCGGGAGCGGCGCGCCGGGAGGGAGCCCTGAAGAGGTGGAACAAGTGGCTCGTTCGCGGCGGGCAGCTCGTGTTGACCGTCGCCGTCACCTGGCTGATCGTCGACCGCGTCGGCCTCGGCGTGGAGGAGCTCCGCGACGTCGATCGCTCGGCTTGGCTGCCGACGCCGGTGCTATTCGGCGCCGCGTCGGCGCTCCTCCTGGCGGGATACTTCGCCTCGGCCGCCATCTGGGGGCAGATCGTGCATGAGCTCGGCGGCCCCGTCGTCCCCGTGGCGGACTCCGTGCGCATCTTCATGATCGCCAATCTCGGCCGCTATCTGCCGGGAAAGGTCTGGCAGATCGCCGGCTTGGCAGCGCTCGCCAAGGGGAGCGGTGTCCCCGCAGCCACTGCGGCCGGCGCGGCTGTGCTGGGGCAGGGAATCGCCGTGGTCGCGGCGGCGGCCGTGGGCCTCGGTGCGCTCTTCCGTGCCCCGGACCCCTATCCGAGTTGGGGAATCGTCGGCGCCGCGCTGGTGCTCGCCGCCGGAGTGCTCCTCGCGGTCCCGACGCTCTTCATGCGGTTGGTCGGCCTGTGGTTCCGCATCACACGCTCGGAGGCTCGACCGGAGGTCGGCGGCGTGCATGCGCTTCGGTGGCTTGCGCTCTATGCCGTCAACTGGGTTCTGTACGCCGTGTCGTTTTGGGTGCTGGGCCTGAGCCTCGGCGTCGGGGGGGATCCCGTGGCGGTGGCGTCGTCGTTCGCGACGGCGTACGTGCTCGGCTATGCCATGGTGTTCGCACCCGCCGGACTCGGACCCCGCGAGGGCTTCCTGATCATCTTGCTCACGCCCCACCTCGGCGCCGCGACCTCGGGAGTGCTCGCCATCGTCGCACGCATTTGGACCACGCTCGTGGAGGTGATCCCTGCGGGGATCTTCTGGCTCCTGCACCTCGCGCGGGGGGCCGACTCGGCCGCCCCAGCTGAAGGGCACGCCCCATGAGCCCGAACAGGGGTACACGCTTCCTGGTCATCGTCCCGACGTACAACGAGCGGGAGAACCTGCCGCGGAAGCTCCCTCAGATCCTGGCGCAGGACGGCCGCATCGACGTGCTCGTGGTCGATGACGGCTCCCCGGACGGCACAGGCGACCTCGCTGCGGAGATAGCGGCCGCTGACCCGCGCGTGCACGTGCTCCGCCGCACTGCGAAGGACGGCCTCGGGGCAGCGTACTTGGCCGGCTTCGCGTGGGGCCTCGAGCGCGGCTACGGCCTCCTGTTCGAGATGGACGCCGACATCTCGCACCCACCGGAGGCGCTCCGGCGCATGATCGAGGCTGCCAAGACCCACGACGTCGTGATCGGGTCGCGCTACGTCGGCGGGCTGGTCACCGTCTCGAACTGGCCCATGAGCCGCCTCCTCGTGAGCTACTTCGGCTCGTGGTACGCCCGCGTGATCACGCGCATGCCGGTGCGGGACGCCACGGGCGGATTCAACTGCTGGCATCGAAAGGTTATCGCGGACGTAGGCTTAAGTCGAATCCGCTCGAGTGGTTACGCGTTTCAGATCGAGCTCAAGTTCAGGGCCTTCCGGAAGGGCTTTTCGATGGTCGAGGTTCCGATCCTGTTCACCGAGCGGGACTCGGGCGAATCCAAGATGTCGAAGCGCATCGTGCGCGAAGCCATCTGGCGGGTGTGGTGGATGAAGGTCCAAGACCTCCTGGGACGTCTCTGAGGGCGGCTCGGGTGAGCAAGCGCGAAGCCGCGGGTCGCATCGGCAAAGAGCACTACGACTCGAGCGAGTACTTCGTCGGCGAAGGGGCGGGGCACCTCACCGACATGGAGAGCTCCTTCCAGCGGTACCGCGTGGCGAAGGTCACAGAGCTGGCGTGGCCACGCTCGGGCGACCGGGTCGTAGACCTCGGCTGCGGGTGGGGGACGTTCTGCTTCGCCTTCGCCGACCGAGTGGCCTCGATCGTCGGTGTCGACTTCAGCGACCTGCCGATCGGGTTGTGTCGCCAACGGCTCACGGCGACGCCGAAGGCGAACGTGTCGTTCGTGTGCGCCGATGCGGGCGCCACCGGGCTCGAGGCCGACGGGTTCGACCTGGTAATCGCCGCAGACTTGTTCGAGCACCTCTACCCGGACGACTCAGCGCGTGTGGCCCGCGAGGCGTTCAGGCTGCTGGTGCCCGGGGGACGCTTCGCCACGTGGACGCCGCATCGCGGGCACATCCTCGAGATCCTGAAGAACCACGACATCCTCCTGAAGCGCGACGTGACCCACGTCGACTACAAGTCGATGGGAGACATGAAGAGGTTGCTTTCGGAGGCGGGATTCACCATCGAGAGGGCGTACTACGCGGAGTCGCACGTGCCGGGTCTGAGCGTCGTCGAGCGAGCTCTCTCCCCGCTCGTTTCGCTCCTGAAGCGAAGGATCGCGGTGCTCGGGAGGAAACCGGACGTGCGGGAATAGGGGAGGGCATGGGCTGGGAGATAGAGCGACGCTTTCTCGTGCGGGTGCCCGACCGGCGTTGGCCACCCGCTCGGGAAGGTCATCACCTGAAGCAAGGATACGTTCGGCACGGTGAGCCCTCCGTCCGCATCCGCACAGGCGAGCCGCGTGGTCCTGTGCTCACCTGCAAGAGCGGCTCCGGTGTACGCCGTTCCGAGGTCGAGACGGTGGTGAGCGACGAAGTGGCGACGGCGCTCTTCGAGGCTGCGGGGAGCAGCGTGCTCGAGAAGATCCGGTTTCCCATGGGAGCATGGACTGTCGACCGGTTCCTCGGAGATCTCGAGGGACTTGCGCTACTCGAGATCGAGCTCGAGTCCGAGGACCAGGAGCTGCCGGATCCGCCAAAGCACGTGCGCGTACTCCGCGAGGTGACCGACGACAAACGCTTCGTGAGCGGGCGCTTGGCGGCGCTGGAGCCGAAAGAGAGGCGGAAGCTCGTGAAGAAATCGTACAAGGAGGTCGACGAATGATCCGCGCTCGGGTTCGCACGCCGTTCGCGATTACGGCCGCGGTCGCCGCCGCCGGATGTACCCTCATCGGCGGTCCGTCGACCATCACTCCCCCCCCACCTCCGAACCTCGTTGCGCTCGGCGACCCCGTCCCGTACGACCAGCCGCCCAGCGCTCGGGGCAACATGGCGGAGTACGAACAGGGAGGGCGCACGTATCGGGTCCTCGACACCTCGTACGGGTACGATGAGCGAGGGTCTGCCTCGTGGTACGGTGAGGAGTTCAACGGCCGGCCGACGAGCAGCGGCGAGACCTTCGACATGTACGCGCTCACGGGCGCGCACCGGACTCTGCCCATCCCGACCTATGTGCGCGTGACGAACCTATCGAATGGGCTCTCGGTGGTGGTGCGCGTGAACGACCGAGGCCCGTTCCGCGATCCGGACAGCCGCATCATCGACCTGTCCTACGCGGCTGCGCTCCGACTCGACATGGTGCGCGACGGGACTGCGGGCGTTCGCGTGCAGGCGCTCGAGCCCTGGCAGTACCGGGTGAGGTAGGGGGCCTCTCCTCGCCCGTCGCCTTCAGGGGAGAATCTGCACCCTGAGTGGTTCGGTGCGCGTGACCCGCTCCGTCCGCATGATGTAGCAGGGCCCCTGTCGACCGATCGGACACGCCGTCTCGGCCCGATACTCGACCAGCACGCTGGCTCGGATCGTCCCGCGGACGCCCCCTGGGATGGCCATCACCGTCCACGCGGCGTCGCCGCACTCGAAGCTCCGCTGACCGCGCTCCATGTCACGGGCGACGTCGGAGGGGGACTGGATCTGGCAGATACCCGACGACGCGTTCAAGCTCATTTCGTTCGACGGGCCGATGGTCAGATCTGCCGAGAAGTCCTGCGACGTAAGCTCGTTGCCGACAGTCGCTTCCAGTGAATAGCGGCCGGGCGTCCAGTCGACTGCGCCCTGAGGACCTTCTACGTATGGCCCCGGCGGGGAGCAGGCCCACAAGGCCCCCACGAGCAGGGAACCGCCATGGACTCGCCGCATGCACGCTCCGGGACCAGGTGGTCCAACCTAAGGGCCGGATCGGCCCGCCACAGCCCTCGAGGGCCGCTACCGCCTGGAACGCGAGCTCGGCCAGGCGGGGCGGCGACCCCAAGAAGACGCTGACCAAGAAGACGCCGAGGATGTTCCCGCGGTAAAATAACATAATACCTATTATACGAAGCGTTTCGGGACGCAGTCTCGTGGGTTTCAAACGCCGATGAAGCTCCCGAAGCGACGCCCGCCCAGATGGGCCGGCGGCCGCTGACCCGCTCAGGTGCTGGTCGCGGTCCTCAGCTCTTCGATGCGCATCTCGAAGAGGCCCCGGTTCGGGTCGTCCTCCTCAAGTTCGTCGAGCGCCCGCTGATAGAGCTCCAATGCCCCCGCCGCGTCGCCGCGCTCGGCGCGAAGCCGCCCGGCCGCCGCCAGCGCATCCCGAACCTCGAAGGCCAGCTCGGCCCGGTCCGCGATCTGGAGATAGAGGCGCTCGGCTTCCTGCGGCTGGTTGTCCTGCTCGTACGCAACCGCCAGGAGCTGAGCAGCCTGCAACTCGATGGGCTCGCTGGGCGACTCGCCCAGCGGCCTGAGCACGGCTTGAGCCTGCTGGGGGCTCCCGTCGCGCAGGTAGAGATCGCCGAGCAGCAGGCGCGCTTCGGGGCCGTACGGCGTCCCACCGAACCGCTCGATGAACGTACCGAGCTCCGTCCGCGCACCCTCCGTATCTGCCATCGCCACGGTCTGGTAGATCAACTCGAGCTGCTGGGCCGCTTGCTGAGTCAAAGAGCGGCTGTAGCTCCGATAGTACAGGAGGCCGGCAGCTGCGATGGCGACCACCACCATCGCCACGGTGAGGATCTGCTGATTACGCTCGGCCCACTTGCCGGCGTGGAGCACCCTAGCGACGAAAACGTCGTCGGGCTCCGAATTCGAATCTTGTTGCGCCCTGCGGGACGCGGGATGGCGCTGCGACATGGGTCGGAAAGATGACGCGGGAACCGGAAACCGTCTACACGCCTGGCTTTTCGGCGGCGGAGTGATACCCGGCGAGCGCGAGGAGATCCCGGGGCCTCTGGAGGGCGAGGCACCCGTCCGCGCGGGCCACCAGCACCCCACTATAGAGCCAGTCGTTGAGTAGCGTGGTCACCGTCGCACGGTGAGCTCCCGCCAGGTCAGCGAGGATCTGATGGGTGACCTTCTGAGTGATCTGGATGCCCCTCCCCTGGGGCTCCCCGCATCGTGCCCCTAGATCGAGCAGCACCTCGGCGAGGCGCTGGGCGGCGCTCGGCCCGTGAGACCCGCCCTGCGCATGCCGGAGCCGGTGGAGCTCCCGCTCCATCCCCTCGAGGTACGCGTCGAGGCTCGTCTTGGCGGTCTTGAGCCCCTGGAGCACGCCCCCCTTGGGCATGGGATGGACAACGCACGTCGCCCCCGCGATCGCGCCGTACCGCCGGCGGCCTTCCGTGAGTGCCTCGTCACCGAAGAGCTCCCAAGGAAGCGCCACGCGCACGGTTCGTTCCGGAAGGCCCGGCTCCATACCCGGAAGCACGAGACGGACAAACCCCGTGCGCACGAGGTAGACCTCCCGAGCCTCGTCCCCGGGCGCGTACAGTGCGCGCCCCTTCGTCAGCCGCTCACCCTCCGAGTTCTTCACCAGCCGGAAGAGCTTCCGGTCGCGCGGTGGGTTGAGTCGGAACGGCATCTTCAGCGCCCCAGCGCGGGGCCATCGTGCGCCGGGGGCCGAGCCACCGAGTCGAGCGCGGGGTGGAGCGCGAGCGCCAGCCCGACCAGGATGACAGGCATACACAGGAGTGTTGCCGGGTAGGGTCCCAGGGCGTCGGCGAGCGCACCCGTCCCGAGGACGCCCACCGACCCGGTCGCCCACGCGAGACCCATCACGATCCCCGAGCTCACGGCAGCCGCCGACGGCAAGCTCTCCTGCGCCATCACGACCAGCGGCGGGAGCGTGGCTAGGCCCAGGAAGCCGGCGGTTGCGATCGCGACCATCCCCCACGCGCTCGTAGGGCCGAGCCATACCGCCAGCAGGTGTGCCGGAAGCGCGCTGAGGCAAAGTCGCACGAGCAGCGTACGCCGGTTCATGTGGTCCGCGAGCATGCCGCCCATCACCATCCCGAACGACTGAGCGCCGAGGTAAACGCTGAGCGCAACCGCGCCGAGCTGCTCGCTACCACCTCCCTCGGCCACGATGATCGGCTCCATGGTGAGAAAGCTGCGCTGCACGAACGACATCGTCGCGCTGATGCCGAACATGAGCCCGAGCGGTCCGGGCAGCTGAGCGAGCACCGCACCCGGCGGTGGCGGCAGCCTCGCTTCGTGCGGCTGGTCGTCCCGGGGGAGCCCGAGGAAGATGAGCGGAGCGAACACGACGGCGGGGATCATCGCCACCCACATCCCATCGAGACCCCAGCGCTGGACGATCGCCACCGAGGCCAAGGGGCCGAGCGCGAATCCGGCTGCGCCCCCGAACGCAAAGAGCGAGTAGCGTCGGCCGGCCCCCTTCCCCTCCCCCACGCGTGCCGCGTAGGAAGCGCCGGGTGGGTGAAATGCCGCGTTCCCGATCCCTGCGACCATGAGCAGCAGGATCAGCGTCCAGAACGACGAGGCGAAGCCGATGGAGCCCACGGCCACCCCCGCCAGCAACGGGCCCAGCACCGTGAACGCGCGCCGCCCGAACCGGTCCGCGAGGTACCCCAGGAGCGGCTGCGGCAGCGAGCCGGCGATGCCGAACGCTACGCTGAGGCTCGCGACCACCGCGATGGAAATGTCGAGCTCGTCCATGAGACGGGGGAGCAGCGGAGGCAGCACCGAGGCGTATGCATCCGTGAGACCGTGCGCGAACGCGACCACCAGCGCGACGCGCAGCGCCGTGTTCGAGTCGGCGGAGCGTTCCCTGCCTGCGGCGAGAGTCTGCACGAGGGTGAGCTGCTCCCGGAGCGTTCGATGGAGTGCCTCAGGATAACCGACGCGTTGGCGCGCGACCACCGTCGCCCCTGGCGTCCGCCCGGCGACGGTGACAAGCTGGGCACATGCGACTCTTCTTCGCGCTCGGGTGTGCGCTCGCTGCTTTGGGTGTCGGGCTAGGCGCCTTCGCTGGGCACGGCCTTCGCAACGTCCTCAGCGCGCCCGACCTCGCCACGTTCGAGGTGGGCGTGCGCTACCAGATGTATCATGCGTTCGCCCTCCTGGCGGTGGCTTGGGCGTTGGAGCGCTGGGGCACGTCCACCGCGGCGCTCGCCGGGTGGGCGTTCCTGGTGGGAATCGTGCTCTTCTCGGGGAGCCTCTACCTCCTGGTCCTCACGGGCCCCCGCTGGTTGGGAGCGATAACGCCCCTCGGCGGCGTCGCGTTCCTGGTGGGTTGGGCGCTGCTGGCCTGGACGGCACTGCGCGGTTGACCGAAGACCTCTCCGGTGCGCGCGATGCGGTCGCGCGCGCGGGTCGCCTGGTGGTGCTCACCGGCGCGGGCATCTCCGCGGAGTCGGGCGTGCCCACCTTTCGCGGGCCGGGCGGCAACACTTCGCCGCGGGTGATGCGCCGCTCGCTCAAGACGCAGATATCGAGCGGATCGAGGTCTCCCCGGGTGGCGTTTGGCATCAGCGTCGCCACGGTAGGGCCGGCATATGTCTGCGGGATGAACCCGTAGATCGTGGGCGGCAGCGAGGAGGTTCGCTGCGCGCTGTCCACCCTCATGTAGCCGGACGCTTTGTCGACCTCGTACTTCACGAGGTCGAAGGGGGTGATCTCGACGAACACGTTCACGAGGCCCGGCGGCTCGGGACCCGGGTCGAGTCCATGCCAAGGATGAGGCCGCCACATCGAGAACTTCCTATCCATTCAGCTGGCTCCAAGCTCGAGTTGCCCCCGACACACAGCACCGTCCTCCGGATCTACGACTTCGCCGGCGAACGTCATGCCAGCGGCGTCGAACTCGCCCTCGAGGGCAGCGAGCTGCGGGTGCACGAGCGTTCAGGATCCCTTGTCGAAGACGATGCGCCAGACGCCGTCCCCATCCCGACGCCAGATCGAGTTGAAGCGGCCGACCTCAGTGCCGGACGGATCTCGGACGGGCCCCGACGTCAGCGCGAGCGCCCCCGACTCGAGCACCTGCACCAGGTCGGGCGCCCAGGAGAACGGCGCGCTCGGCCCCTCGAAGAGCGGGGACCAGGCCCGTGCGATCGCGTCGCGTACCCGAAGGGGCTCGTTCCCGTCGAAGAAGACCGCTTCGGGTGAGATGAACGTGAGGAAGTCCTCGAAGTCACGCTCGGCCATGGTGGTGGCGAAGGCGGTCTCGCGGGCGCGCACCGCCTCCGTGACGGCGTCGAGCTGCGCCGCAGCTGGCTGCGCGAACGTCAGCACAGCGACGACGGGGACCGTGCACACAGCCGCGAGCCGCCACTGCTGACGCATGTGAGTTCTACCGGGTCGAAGGCGCTTGGAACTTCGCCTCGGCCCCGTGGTCCGGGGTAGGCCTGGTGGCTCGTCCCCGAAGTCCGCTTGAATTCGACTGCGACGGACTCCGGGGACGAAAACCACTAGCTTGCGGCCCGCACGGTGCGCTCCGAGACTCCGGCGAGTCAGCGCGCTCGGCAGCGACCTGTCGATAGGGTTCCCGTGACCTCGCCAGACGCCCCCGCTCCACCCCGTCGCTCGAGCTTCTCCATCGACTTGGAGAAGCCGGTCGTGGCCGCGTTCGGCTTGCTCATCGGCTTTGGATGCCTGTTGCGCTTCTGGAAGCTCGGCGTGGACGGGTTCTGGTACGACGAGATGTGGACCGTCGTCGCCGCCTCCGATCGCCCCTTCATGGAGATGTACCGGGAGTGGATGCTCGGCGACCCTCATCCGCCCGCATACTTCCTGCTCTACTTCGCGTGGCTGCGCCTCGTCCCCGACAACGAGCTCTGGGCGCGGCTCCCCAACGCCATAGCCGGCACGCTGACCGTGCTGTACCTGCTCCTCGGCACCCGCAGCGCACTGTCCAGGGACGAGCGGATCTACGCCTCGGCGCTGGCGTCGTTCTCCTACCTGTACCTCTTCTACTCCGTCAACGTGAAGCAGTACAGCGCCGTGATCCTCTTGGCGACGGTCGCCACGATCATGTACCTGGGGGTCGTGCAGGAGGGACGACTCGAACGTCGTCGCGAGCTGGGAATGGCCGCGGCGGTGGTAGGCCTCGCGTACCTGAATCACTTCGCGATGGCATACGCGTGCACGCTGCTGGCGCTGCTGGCGATCCGCTTTCGCGGCACACCCACCGTCCTGCGGCCACTGCGGCGTGTCGCGACCGTGCTCGCCGTGGCGTATCTGCCGATCGCCTACTTCCTGTACTTCGCCCTCCAGTACTCGGTGAACGTCGAGCAGAGTCAGGTGGCGACCCTGCTCGCGGACGTTGCGCCGTCGGTCTTCTTCGACGACGCGGGGACCGTCACGGCATTTCTGGGAGTGCTCGGTGCGGCGCTCGTGGCGCGCGTCGTGTGGAGGCGAGGAAAGCTGCTCGAGTCCGCGTCGGGCAGGAACAGGCACCTCCTCCTTGTCTTCGCCGCGTTCGCGAGCGGCCTACTCGCTCTCGCGCTGGTTCAGCCGATCTTCACCATCCGGTACTTCATTCTCCTGTTCCCGGTATCGTTGCTCGCAGTCGCGGTCCTCATGGCCCAGGCCTTCCCCGTCTCGCGGAGCTGGCTGGCGTATATCCCCCTCATCTTCTTTGCGCGGGCCGCAGTGGTCGACTTCCGGGCCATCGATGGCATGCAGCGTCAGGAGTGGGCGAAGAGCGTCGACGAGGTGCTGGGGTGGATGGAGCCGGAGGACGCGGTCTACGTGCTCGGCTCGGACCCCGGTCGCACGATGCTCGACTACCTGAGGCCCACGACGTGGACGGCGTCGTCTACCTGAAGAACGTCGATTTCTACCAGTACTACTTCCGTCGCCGGGGCGCGGACGAGGTGGCGGAACGTCTCGAGGTCGTCGAGCCGAACGCCGTGTCGGCCGGCGAGCTGGCACGCGCGTACCGAGGGACGGGTCAGACCGTGTACGTCCTCGCCGGCCACCACATCCAGTTCGACGACGAGTCGCTCTGGACGCTCGAGCAGGCGTCGACGAGCCACCTGACGGCGTTCCTCTACGGCACGATCGTCTACGAGTTCACGTTCTGAGGCCCATGCCCTCGCCGCGACTCGCCGTGGCCCCCTGACCGTCGAGGCGTGAGGGGGCGCTACACTCCGGTCGGCGTTCTAAGGCGTGCGCCGATGCCTCCGACGTGGTATGTAGAGGCCGTGGAGACGCTGCTCTGGTTCGAGGGGACGCCCCCCAGTATCTGGATGCGCGAGTCCGGGCCGGGCTTCTTCGGCAGCCTCATCCTCCACTCCTTGGGCATGGCCTTCCTCGTGGGTGCGCACGTGGCGACCGACCTTCGGATCCTCGGCGTGGCTCCCGGCGTGCCGCTCTCGCTCCTGTACCGACTCCGTCCGATGGGGTGGTTGGGCCTGGGCGTGGTGGTCCCTTCCGGCGTCCTGCTGCTCGTGGCCTACCCGACCAAGGCGCTGACCAACCCGGTCTTCTACGTGAAGCTCGCCTCGGTGGGCTCAGCGCTCCTCGTCGGGCGCGCCCTCGGCGTCGGCCTGCTCGGCCGCGCGGGCGCGGAAGCGGAGCCTTTGCCGTCGAGGATCAAGGCGAAAGCAGGTCTCTCGCTCCTCCTATGGGCGCTCGCGATCACGTCCGGCCGGCTGCTGGCGTACACCTACCACGTCCTGTTGGCCGCCGACCTGTACGGGCCGTGACGGACGTTCTCTTCGAGTTTGGTCTGGAGAGTGGGATCCACGCGCTCATGAACTCGGCATGGGGCTGGCCCGCGGTCGAGTCCGCGCATTTCATCGGTCTGAGCGTGCTCATCGGCACGGTCGGCGTGTTCGACCTGCGCATGCTGGGCCTCGCCCGCGGCATACCGATGATCGCCTTGCACGGTCTGATCCCCTGGGGGGTGGCCGGATACGTCTTGAATGCGGCGACCGGGGTGCTGTTCCTCGTGAGCGCCCCCGACCAGTACCTGTTCAACCCCGCGTTCCAGCTCAAGCTGGCGCTCATGGGCGTCGCCGGTCTGAACGTCCTGTTCTTCTACCGGTTCGTGTTCGCCGTGGTGCGCGACGCCGATCCGGCTGCCGATCCACCCCCGTCGGCAAGGATCGCGGCAGCGGTGTCCCTCGGCTGCTGGGTCGGCGTGATCACGTGCGGGCGCCTGATCACGTACTTCCGCCCGCCGTATCACTGGTGCCCCTGGTGCTAACGATAACGGCCCGCGCGGCTATCTCCGGTCGATCCCTCCGAGCCCTGACCCGGCCCCGGACCAACGCTTCGCGTCGGTGCCCGAGTTCGACCGGTCCCTCCCCGACGAGCTCGACTCCCTGAGGCTCAGAAGCGATAGATCGTGAGGTAGGTTCAGAAGGTGTGTAAAAAGAGAGGCGACGTACCTTTCCGTTGACCATTAACCAACGGCTCCCGGGTTGGCGCCCGGGGGAAAGGCACGTC
>VGVR01000009.1 GCA_016873995.1 Gemmatimonadota bacterium | reverse complement strand
GCGCTCGACTCCGCGGGCGCCCCCTCCAGCGGCGCGCCGGCGCCCAACCCCTCGGGCGCTCCCCCCGTGCGGATCTCCTCGTCCATCAGAACGCCTGCCCGATCGAGATGTGCAGCTGGAACCGACTCTCCGAGCTCCTGAAAGAGACCGGCGAGTCGAGAATCACCAGGTCGTCGGTCGCCCGGTAGCCACCGGCTGCCGAAGCGTCCGCCACGAACCCGGTGGTGACCACGGGAAGCCGTTCGTCGGCCTGGAAGTTGTACCCCAGGTCCACGCGCAGCGGACCGACCGGGCTGAGATAGCGCAGCCCGAGTCCGGGGGTGAACTCGAGCGCCTCGAGCGAGACCTGCTGCCCATTCGACCAAACCTGACCGAAGTCCATGAACGTCACTGCTTCAAGGTCCGTGCCCAGCGGAACGCGCACCTCGGCGTTCCCCTCGAGCACCCGGGTGCCCCCGATGGGCCGTGAGTCGAAGCGAGCTCCCGTGGCGTCGCAGGTCAGATCGGCGATCTCGCTCTTCGAGCAGATGCCGAGCAGCGCCGTGGTGTCCGCCAGGAGCACCCTCGGCCCGAGCCTGCTCTGCGCGAAGCCCCGCACGGAATTCGCTCCCCCTGCGTAGTAGCGCTTCTGCGGAGGGATGATGTCGGTGGTGCCGGCCTCCCCCCCTGACCCTACCCAACCCCCGCGGATCCGTGTCGCCAACACCGCAGGCCCGACCAGCCGCGAGTACCAAGTCCCCTCCACGAGCGCGCGGTCATAGCGGAACTGGGAGCCCGTCCAGCGTGCCGCGTGCTCGAGGTCGACGATGAGGCGATACCCGCGGGTGGGGTTCAGCAAGTTGTTGGACAGGTCGCGCGTCAGGTTCAGGCCGACGGGAGCCACACGTTGCGCGCGCGTAAGCACGTCGATGTCCTGCTCGGTGCAGACCAGGAAGCCGCTGCAGAGGAGGATCTCCGCCGCATCCAAGCTCGACAGCTCGGGACGATACGAGAGCGTGAGCGGAGTCTGCGGACCCACCGCGCGAATCAGCGCGAGCTGGAGACCGAAGGACTTGCGAATGAAGACCTCGGGAATGCTCTGCCGTTCTCCAAAGAGCGACGCGCTGAAGCGGTTGCGCGTCGAGAAGATCCAAGGCTGCGAGAAGTCGACGGCGGCGAGCCATGTCAGGTCGGTGTACTCGTCGGTGCCGACCTGCCGGCACCCCCATGTCTCGTGCCACTCGGACGCCAGGATATTCGCCAGGCGCCCGCGCACCTGCAGCACGCGCCCACCGCCGAAAAAGTTGCGGCTCGTCCAGCGGGACTCCGCGTTGAGGCACTCGGAGCGGCTCCACCCGGCTCCCGCCCGTACGCGGTACGGATCGCCTTCCTGCACCTGTACCTGCAGCGCGACGGTGGAGTCGGCCGGTGAGCTGAGGTCGGGGTTGATGCTCGCGCTGGTGACCAGCTCGAGGCCGAAGAGACGCGCTTGGGCATCGACGAGCTGCCCCACGCGAAAGGGATCGCCCGAGCGGAAGGGGAGCGTGCGGAGAATCGTCGACTCGCTCAGGTGGTCGATGCCTGACACCTGGATGTCGCCGTATACCGCTCGCGTCCCCGCCTCGACCTCGAAGGTCACGTGCGCGTGGTACGGCTCACCGGCAGGAAACACGGTCTGGCGCAGCACGTCGGCATACGGATAGCCCCGATTGTTCAGCCGACGCACGAGCGTATCCCGAGTGGCGTCCAACCGCAGTGAGCTCCATCGGTCCCCTGCACGGATGGGCAGCTCGTTCAGCAGATCGGTGCCGACGAAGGCATCTGCACCCACGTAGGCCACGCTGTCGGCCATGACCGGCTGGCCTTCGGCGACGGTGAACACGACTCCGACGCGACCATCCAGGCCGAGCTCGGAGTCGGCACTGACGTCCACCTCGCGAAATCCCCGTCGTTGGTACCAGATCTCCAGGCGCGCGGCGTCTCGATCGACCTCGACCTCGCGAAGCTCGCCGCGGCGGCGCCCGACGCCGAACCAGCAGAGCGGCCGCAGCAGAATGGGGACGGTGCACTGCGTCTCGGTCGTCACGATGGCCAGCTCGAGCGAGTCGGGCGGGAACGTCGTGTTGCCGACGAACGAGACCGAGCGCACCTCGGGCCCGACGGGGAGCGCGACCTGCGCGCGCGCCGGAGCCGCCGCGACCGCGAGAGTGGCCACCGCGAAGGCTGGCCCCAGAAATCGGGATGCGCGCATGGCCGCCGTCACACCGCCGCGCGCGGTCCGGCCACGGTTCGGTGGCGGGAGATCACGATCGGCTCCCCAGGCGCGAAGTCCCTCCCACCGGCCACGAGTCGGTGCGGCACGACCTCGATTTCGGCGGTGCCGACGCGCACCACGTTCAAGCTGTTGATCCCCTTCTCCGCCCCGCGCCCGCGTCGTGACGTCGTCGTGCCGCACGCCACCAGCGGCACGCCGGGACCATCCCGTCCGGGAAGCAACGCGCGCGAGGTGCTCACGTGCGTCTCGTGGACGTGTCCGCCGAGCACGAGATCGACGCCCATTCCCTCGAAGGACTCGACGAGTCGTGCCGCGCCCGGCAGCGGAGGCCCGGCGCTCGGGTCCGGAGCCGGCACGAAATGGTGATGAACGACCAGCACGCGTGCGTCGCCCGCCGGTGCGGCCGCGAACGTCGCGCGGGCCAGCTCGAGCTGCCTCGCGCGCAAGCGGCCGTTCACGATCGCGGCGTGCGGCGCGGACGAGTTGAGCACCACGAACGTCGCGTTCGCGTGGCGTCTCGCGACGTCCAGCTCGGGGGCAATGTGCGCGCGCCACTGCCGGTAGGGCGCGAAGGCGCGCTCCCAGAAGCGGTAGAGCGGCACGTCATGGTTGCCCGGCGTGACCAGCACGGACGCAGCAGGAAGACGTAGGATCAGCGCCCGCGCGGTGCGGAACTCCCGTGCCTTCGCCCTCTGCGTCAGGTCGCCCGCGACCACCACCACGTCCGGGCGCAGTTCGTGCGCGAAGCGGACCAGCGCCTCCGCTGCGTCGGGCCGGAAGGGTCGCCCACACTGCAGGTCGGACGTGTGGAGCAGCGTGAGCATGAAGGCGTCACGCCCGCGCGGGCTTCGCGCTCTTGGTGCGCGACAGTCGCAGCATTCCCATCACGCCGACC
The DNA here is from genome assembly GCA_016873995.1 of Gemmatimonadota bacterium. Taxonomy (GTDB): domain Bacteria; phylum Gemmatimonadota; class Gemmatimonadetes; order Longimicrobiales; family Gaopeijiaceae; genus UBA2982. The sequence continues at coordinate 91,171 of VGVR01000009.1, read as the reverse complement.
GTCACCAGCCCGAGGCTGATCAACTGCGCGACCGTCAGGTTTGCGAGGAAGCGGTCGTCCTTGGCACGTAGGAACTCGACCAAGAAGCGCTCGGCTCCGGCCAGCGACAGCCAGAGCATGAACAGCCATCCAGCGGGACGCCCTCGCCCGCGAATGCGCCACAGCAAGAAGAAGATCAGCGTCGAGAGCCCGACCTCGTAGAGCTGGGTCGGGTGCACGGGCACGATCTGGCCATACCGCTCGATCAGCTCCGGATCCACGGTGATGCCGAAGTCCCGCTCGATGATGTCGACGCGCGTCGGCGGGGTGCCACGGGGGAACGCGATGCCGACCCACGATCCGGTAGGGCGCCCCCAGTCGTCCCCGACGAAGAAACAGCCCAGCCTCCCGACGGCGTACGCGAGCGCGAGCGCGGGGGCGATCACGTCCGCAGTCTTTCCCAACGGGAGCTTCTGGCGCCGGACTTCCCACACCACGAGTGCGGCCGCGAGCAGGAAGCCCCCGTACCACACCAGCCCGCCGCGCGCGAACAACATACCCGCCGGGTTCTCCAGGAAGCGCGGGAAGTTGAGCAAGACGTAGTACAGCCGCGCACCCACGATGCCGCCGACCACGCCCATGAAGACGAGGTCCCATGCCTTCTCGGGGTCCTCGCGGATCTCGCGCAGTCCCGCGCGGATGACGTATCCCCCGGTGAGGAAGGAGAGCAGCATGAAGACCCCGAACGAGGTGATCGCGGCTCCCCCGATGATCGGGATCCAGGTCGGCAACTCGAAGATGATCGGGTACATCGTGCCTCAGCGTGAGAACATCGGAATCGAACCTGAGCCCGACCGGAGCGGGTCCCGGAGACCGGGGAACGGCAACGTCGCCGACGCCGACCCATCGCTCGAAGCCAGCTCCCCTCGATCGAAGCGGAATCGGGCCGCGCGCGCAACCATGGCCCCGTTGTCGAGCGCCAGCCGGGGCGACGAGTAGAACACCCGCCCACCACCCTTCAACCGCACCGAGATCTCCGCGCGTAGTCCACGATTGGCGCTGACGCCTCCGCCGAGCAGGACACTGGCACACCCCGTCTGCTCGACGGCGCGCAGGGTCTTCGTGGCCAGCACGTCGACGGTCGCTGCCTGGAACGCCGCCGCCACGTGTGCGCGCTCCTGTTCGAGGGTCCCGTCGGCCGTGAGCGTGCGCACCAGCTCCACGACAGCGGTCTTCAGACCGCTGAACGAGAAGTCGTAGTATTCGTCGTCGTCCGGGGCCTGCTTCCGCGTGAGCATGGGGCGTGGGAGACGGTGCCGCGTCGGGTCCCCCGAAGCCGCGGTGCGCTCGATGTGCGGACCGCCCGGGTACGGCAGGCCGAGGAGCTTGGCCACCTTGTCGTACGCTTCCCCCGCGGCGTCGTCGCGGGTTTGGCCGAGCAGCTCGTACTCACCCCACGCGGGCACGTGCAGGAGGAGCGTGTGACCGCCCGAGACCAGCAGCGCCACGAAGGGCGGCTCTGCCTGCGCGTCCTCGAGCGACGGCGCAAACAGGTGCGCCTCCATGTGATGCACGCGCACCCACGGGCGCCCGAGGCCGTACGCCGCCGCCTTGGTCCAGCAGACGCCCACAAGGAGCGCACCGATGAGGCCGGGCCCGGCCGTGACGCCGAAGAGGTCGATGTCTCGGAGGCCGACACCCGCCTGCGAGAGCGCCTCGTCCACGACCGCGTCGACCTTCTGCAGGTGCGCCCTCGCGGCGAGCTCGGGAACGACGCCACCGTAGACGAGGTGGACGTCTTGGGAGAGCACCACGTGGCCGAGAATGCGGTGATCGCCGGACAGCACGGCCGCCGAGGTCTCGTCACATGAGGTCTCGATGCCGAGGACCAGCGGGGCGGCCGGCCCCGTCAAAGCCCCCCTCCGCCTCCGGGCGCGCCGCCGGCGCGCCTGGCGGTCACGGCGTCCACCTCCGGGTAGGCTGCGACCAACGGTGGCACCCCTTCCACGGCCAGCGGCACGCGCCGCGTCTCTCCCGTGGCGAGGTCGCGGAGCGCCTCGGGTCGCACCACGATCCTCACGAGCGACAGGTCGATCCCGGTCACCAACGTGCTCGCGCCCTCCAGGCGCAGCTGGACGGTTGCCGGCGTCACGACCGCGCGGGGCTCCCCTGCGGGCGCCTCGGCCCGCACGGCCACCGCCTCGAGCATGCGCTCCACGATCGGCTCGACGCGCACGCCGACCATGACGCTCGCGGGCCGCACAGTCGCGCCTCCGAGTCCGGCAGTATCGATGGCCAGCTCGAATGAGCCCGACTCGCGCACGCCGTCCAGGTCCAGCGAGACCAGCGGAATCGAGTCGAGATCGCGCACCTGCCCGAGCGGCCCTCGCACGTCCACGGTGGTCGGGCTGATGGCGAGTGGGCTGGAGAGCGCGAGACTCTCCGGCAGCCTGCCCCGCACGGGCGTCCACACCCGCACGCTCCTGGTCGTCGCGGGCTCGAACCCCACTTCGATCGTGAGCGGCGACAGCGACTCCACGGTCACGCCGGCGCGCTGCCCGAGGTCGACCCACTCGCGCTGGAGCGCGATCACCGTGTCGCGCGAGCCCACCGAGGAGACGGGGACCCTGAGCACCGCGCCGTCGCGCGCGAGGCGGATGATTTCACGCGCCGGGCCCCCGAGACGGAGGTCGACCGTGGCGGGCGTAGGCGCCCGCGCCGTGGTCCAGGACGAGTCGAGCACCTCGACGACCACCGGAACGGCGGCGAAGGTCTCCTGGCTGAGGGGCTCGGTCTGCACGAGCGCCCAGAGGAGGATGGAGAGGCCGAGCGCGGCGAGCTTGAGGTGCCAGTTGTGCAGGAGCACACGCGGAGCGCTCGCCATCGCCCGCTTCTATCCTTCGAGGAGCCGGCGCACCAACTCCTTGTTGACCTCGTTGTCCCATTCGGTGGGCCCGGCGACCTTCTTGATGATGATGCCGTCCCGCCCGATGACGAACGACTCGGGCACGCCCGTCGTCTGATACGTGAAGCGGATGTCGCCCGATGGGTCGTGCATGATCGGGAACGTGAGCCCGTACTCATCGGCGAACGCGGCCAGGTCACCGCCGATATTCCCGGACGAGTCGCGTTGGCCGATGGGTGCGTCGATGCTCACCGCGAGGATCTCGAAGTCCTCAGCCCCGCCGTCCTTCTTGAACGACTGATAGAGACGCTCCATGGACGGCATCTCCTCCCGGCACGGCAGGCACCAGGTCGCCCAGATGTTCAGCAGCACGACCTTGCCCGCGTAGTCGGAGAGGCTCGCCGTCCCACCATCCAGCGTCGTTACCGTGAACGCGGGGGCTGCGGCGCCCGTGATCACCGGCCGGTAGCTCTCGCGCCCCATCCAAGCCACGAGCACCAGCATTGCACCCGCAACGATCGCCCAGAAGTACGGCGACTTGGCTGGGTTGGTCCGCTTCATGGCAGTCGCGACGACGGGCTCGGGGGATCGCCCGCATTGCTACGGATCTGACTATTCATTGTTCCCTCGCTCGAGCCCGCGGCGTCCCACTTTCAGGCGTACCTCGCCGCCCCGTTGTAGCTCCGTGTCCGAGGCCGGCTCCTGCTCCACGACGATGCCTTGGTCGCGCCCGAACCGAAAGACTTCTTCGACGTCCGCCACGACCAGTCCGAGGCTATCGAGCATGGCGACGGCGGCCAACTCCTCGAGGCCCAAGACGAGTGGCATGGTGACGACCGGGGGCCCCATGCTCACCACCAGGCGGACCTGCCCGGGGAGCGTAACCTGCTGACCGGGGGCGGGAGTGACCTCGATGATGCGCCCTCTCGCCTCCTCCGACTCGGCCGTATCGGTGCGCACCAGGAACCCGCTCGTCTCGAGTACGATGCGCGCCCGGTCCTCCGATAGCCCGAGCACGTCGGGCACCGACCGCCGCTGGGGGCCCAGACTGATCGTGACGCGCACCTCGCTCCCGGGTCGCGCGACCTGCCCCGGCAGCGGCGATTGGCCGAGAATGACCTCCGCCGGCACGGAAGGATGGAGCAAGGAGTCCACTCCCCCGAGCACGAGCCCCGCTCCCTGGAGCTGCTCGCTCGCGCTGGCCAGCCCGAGGCCGTGCACATCCGGCACCTCCACCAGATCCCGCGGCGGCGGCGGCGCGGGAAAGAGCACGCGCGTCGAAAAGAGGTAGCCCACGACCCATCCCCCGAGCACGAGAGCGCCCACCTTCCACATGAGCTCGCGCTCCAGCCGAGGGAACAGAGGTCCCTCGCCCTCGGCGCGCCGACGCAGCCAACGGCCGCGCCCGCGACTACGCTCCAGCGAACCCCCGAGCTTCATGCGACCCGCCTCAGTCGAGCGGCAAACGCGCCGTCGAACCCGGTCGCCTGCGGCGTCACGCAGAGACGTCCCGACGCATCGAGGTAGCGCGCCGGCACGGCGTCGGTGGCTTCGACGCGGAAGTCGGGGCGGCGCTCCAGGAACGCCTCGATCTGCCCCTCGTTCTCCTCGCTCTCGAGCGAGCAGGTGGAATAGACGAGCAGCCCCCCAGGCCGCACGCAGCCAGCGGCGGCTGCGAGCATCTCGCGCTGCACGTCCACCAACCCGCTAATCGACTCGGGTGCGAGCCGCCAGCGCGCATCGGGGCGGCGGGCGAGCGTTCCCGTGCCCGAGCAGGGCGCATCGAGCAGGATCACGTCCATGTCACGGAGCGGCGGTCGGAGGGCATCAGCCACGACCAGCCCGAGCGGGCGCCCCACGCGACGGGCGTTTTCCTTGACCATGAGCAGACGCGGTTCCGAGCGGTCGGCAGCCAGAGTATAGACGGGGCGATCCGCGACGGCGAGCACCTTCCCGCCCGGGGCCGCACAAAGGTCTGCAACCTTCGTGCCCCTGGGAACATCTGCATAGCGGCTCACGAGGTTGGACGCAGGATCTTGGACGATCGAGCGCGGGAGGGCGACGAGCGCGGCCGGCGGCGACACGCCATCGGCGAGACGCACGCACGCGGTTCCCTCGCCGACCGGCTCGGCTTCCAGCCCTTGCGCCGCCAGCGCTGACACCGCGTCAGCAGGCGGCCGGTCGAGCGGAAGCAGATAGGTCGCGGGGCGGCGGTTGTCGGCCTCGACGAGCGAGCGGACGCCGCTGGGACCCCAGCGCACGAGCCAGCGCTCGAGGAGCCAACGCGGGTGCGAGCCCCAGGTCGCCAGGTAGCCGAGGGGATCGGCATCGGCGCCGGGAAAGTGCGCGGCACCGTCTCCTGCCTTGCCGACCCCCCTCAGCACGGCGTTCACCAGACCCGTGGGGGCCGGGCCTACCTCCTGGCGCACCAGCTCGACGGCCTCCGACACCGCGGCGTAGGCAGGCACGCCACCCATGTAGAGCAGCTGATACGCTCCCAGCCGCAGGACCTCGAGCACGGTGGGGTCGACGTCGGCGAGCCCCAGGTGAAGGCGTAGGGAGATGAGGTGGTCGAGCCGTCCGCGCAGACGCGTGACGCCGTAGGTCAACTCGTGCGCGGCCGCGCGCTCGCGGGCATCGAGCGCGGCTGCGGCCTCCGCGAACGCGCGGTCGAGACGTCTGCCGCTCTCGGCCTGCAGCCGTGCGCGCAGCGAAGCGACCCGTCCGGGACTGGGTGGCGAGCCTCGACTCAGTCGAGCATCCCGCGCGTGGGAGACGACGGCACGGCGATCTCGCGAGCCGGCATGCGTCCCGCCAGGAAGGCGAGGCGACCGGCGAGCACCGCGTGCCGCATGGCGTGCGACATGCGCACCGGATCGTCCGCGGCCGCCAGGGCGGTGTTCATGAGCACGCCGTCCACGCCCTGCTCCATGGTCACACACGCGTCCGACGCGGTGCCGACGCCGGCGTCCACGATGACGGGCACTTCCAGCCGCCGCTTGATCTCGCGGATGAAGTACGGGTTCACGACGCCGAGCCCGCTTCCGATCGGGCTCGCGAGCGGCATGACCGCCACGCAGCCGGCATCCTCCAGACGCAGCGCGGTGATGAGGTCGTCGTTGGTGTATGCCATCACCTTGAAGCCCTCGCCGGCCAGCGTACGCGCCGCCTCGAGCGTGGCGTGCACGTCGGGAAGGAGCGTGGTCTCGTCGCCGATCACCTCGAGCTTCACGAACTCGTTGAAGCCGGCGGCGCGGGCGAGGCGTGCGTAGCGAATCGCATCTTCGGCCGTATAGCATCCGGCGGTGTTCGCCAGGAGGAAGAACTCGCTCGGGTCGAGGTGGTGGAGGATCGCCTCCTCCTTGGTGCGGTCCAAGTCGACGCGCCGCACAGCGACCGTGACCATCTCGGCCCCCGACGCGCGGATGGCATCCACCATCACCTGGTTGGTCTTGTACTTGCCAGTGCCGACGATCAGCCGGGAGGTGAACTCCACGCCCCCGATCACCAAGGGACGATCGAGCGCGGCGGCGGCGGCAAGCGTGGCGGAAGGAGGAGTCATCTCAGCCTCCCCCCACGAAGTGCACGAGCTCGAGCGAGTCTCCGTCACGCACGCGCACGTCGGCGTAGCGGTCGCGCTCCAGGATGTCGCGGTTCAGCTCGACCACGACCATGCCCGGGTGCAGCTCGAGTTCCTCGAGCAGCGAGCGGACCGTGAGTCCGTCGCGCACCTCACGGCTCTTTCCGTTGAGCCGGATGGTGATCGTCGCCTGACTACGATTGGCTGAGGTGCTGACTGTCGCGCTCATGTCGTCTCCATCGCCTCCAAGTACCGGCGCACCGCCACCGCCGGGTCGCGGGCGTCCCAAACGCCACGCACCACCGCCACGCCGTACGCGCCGGCTCCGAGCACGTCCTGCACCCGGGCCGGGTCGATGCCGCCGATGGCGACGAGCGGCAGCCGACTCACCCCACCGGTCGTCGCCGCCAGTCCCACCAGCCCCATGCCTCTCCGATCTGGGTGGGTCGGCGTGTCGAATATCGTACCCAGGAAGGCGTAATCTGCGCCTTCCGCCTGCGCCGCCAAGGCTCCGCCGGCGTCGTGCACCGAGGCTCCGAGCCAGGCCTCGGGACCGAGGAGCGAGCGCGCGACGCGTACGCCGAGGGAACGGGCCCCTACGTGCACGCCGTCGACGCCGGCCACCAGCACGACGTCGACGCGGTCGTTCACCAAGAGGAGCGAGCCGGCTGAGCGCGCCCGCGGCAGCAGCTCGGACGCGAGCCGGAAGAGCGTCGCGCCGTCGGTGTGAGGACCGCGCAGGTGGAGCGCGACGCCAGGGCCCCCCGCCTCCAGCACCGCCACCGCCCTCGACTCGAAGCCCCCGCGTGAGAGCATCGAGTCGTCGGTGACGACGTGCAGGCGGGGCAGGCTCACCCGAAGCGAGCGCCCGCGTCGACGCGCCGGCCGCGGATCCAGTCGGACGCCCCCATGCGGCGTCCGCCGGAGGGCTGCACCTCGGCGAGGCGCACGGTCCCGCTGCCGCCGGTTGCGACCACCAAGCCGCCGTTCGCCTGTACGATCGTGCCGGGCGCGACGGCCGCGCCCTCAGCCGGCTCCACGGACGGGCGGAACAGCTTCACCGGCTCCCCCGCGAGCGTGGACCAGGCGCCCGGTACCTCGTCCATGGCGCGTATATGCCACGCTATCTCACTCGCTGCCCGGCTCCAGTCGACGTGCGCCGTCTCGCGGTCGACCTTCGGCGCGAACGTCGCCGCGGCGTGGTCCTGCTCCCGTTCCTCCGCGGCCCCTTCGGCTAGAAGCGCCACGGCCTCGACGAGCGCCTCCGCACCCAGCTCGGAGAGGCGTACCGAGAGCTCGGAGGCCGTCTCGTCCGAGAGGATCGGCTCTTCCACTTGGTGGATGATCGCGCCGGCATCCATCGCTCGTACCATGCGCATGATGGTCACGCCGGTCGTGTCGTGGCCACGCGCGATCGCCCAGTTGATCGGTGCCGCCCCGCGCAGCTCAGGCAACAGCGAGGCGTGCACGTTGATCGAGCCCATGCGCGGCGTCTCGAGCAGCTCTGTGGAAAGGATGTGGCCATAGGCCACGACCACGGACAGGTCCGGCTCGAGATCACGGATGCGATCGACGAAGCCGGGCTCTCGCGGCGACTCCGGCGTCAGCACCTCCAGGCCCAGGTCGAGCGCCAAGGATTTCACCGCCGAGGCGCGCGGTACGCGTCCCCGCCCTGCGGGCCGGTCAGGCTGTGAGACGACTCCCACGATGTCGAAGCCCTCGTCATCGAGCGCCCGCAGCGACGGCACCGCGAACTCGGGCGTGCCCCAGAAGAGGATCCTCACCTGGACCTCACGCCTCCTTCTCGGCCTCTTTCTCGAGCTTCTTCCACTTCTTGAGCAGCATACGCCGCTTCAGCGCGCTCACGCGGTCGAAAAAGAGCACGCCGTCGAGGTGGTCGATCTCGTGCTGGAGCGCCCGCGCGAGCAGATCCTCGGCGAGGAGATCGATGCGCACGCCCTCGGGATCGTGGGCCTCCACGCGGACCTTCGCGGGCCGCTCGACGACCTCCTCCAGGCCCGGGATGCTCAGGCACCCTTCCGTTTGCTTGGCCGTCTCCGAGCTCGTCCACGTCAGCCGCGGGTTGACGAGGGCCATGGGCTCGTCGTCGTGGTCCTCACGCCGAAGGTCGATCACGATCACGCGCCTGCCGATGCCGATCTGCGGCGCGGCGAGACCGATCCCCTCCTCGTGGTACATGGTCTCGAACATGTCGCGCACCAGCGCGCGCAGGTCGTCCCCGTAGGCCACGACCTCCTCGGCCTCCTCACGGAGGACCGGGTCACCCAGCAGGCGAATCTGGCGGACGGACACCTACTCTCCCTGCTGCTGCTCTTCGCCTCTCGAGTCCAGGACCGCCGCGATGCGGCCGCGATCGACCGTGACCCGCGTGTTCTCTGCGGTCTTCAGGATGAGGCGCTTCTCCTCCAGGTGCACCACCTTTCCGATGATGCCGCCGTTGGTCACGATCTCGTCCCCCTTCTTCAGCGCCTTGAGCATCTGGTCGTGGCGCTGGCGCTCTTTCGCTTGGGGGCGGATGAGCAGGAAGTAGAAGATGCCGAAGATCAGCAGCATCTGGACGACGAAGATGAGGCCGGCGTTCCCGCCCTCACGCGGCACCGCCCAGAGAAGTTCATGGAGAATCACGGCGTGCTCCCTGATGTGCGATAGCGTTCAAGCCATTCCCGGCGCCAACCCTCGAACGAGCCCTCCTGGATCCTCCGACGGGCCTGCTCACCGAGAGACACCAGGAAGCGCAGGTTGTGGATCGAGAGGAGCCGCATGGCGAGCCATTCCCCCGCGACCACCAGGTGGCGTAGATACGCCCGGTCGTAGCGGGCGCACGTGAGGCAGTCGCAGCTCGCATCGATCGGGCTCGTGTCGCGGCGAAAGCGCGCCGCCTTCAAGTTGACCTGCCCATCCTCGCTCGTCCAGGCGGTTCCATGGCGCGCGTTGCGCGTGGGGGCCACGCAATCGAAGAGGTCGCACCCACGGGCCACGGCCTCGAGCAGGTCATCCGGGTAGCCGACCCCCATCAAGTAGCGCGGGCGTTCCCGCGGGAGCACGCCGTCCAGGACCTCGAGCGTTCGCCACATGTCGGGCTTGGCCTCTCCCACCGACAGCCCACCGATGCCGTACGCCAACCAGTCGGCGACCTCCATCGTTCGTTTGGCCTGCTCCGCGCGGAGGTCGTCGAACACGTTCCCCTGGACCACCGGCAGGAGCGCCTGGGTCGGTCCCACGCCCTCGGCGTCGAGGTGAGAGAAGCGGGCGCGGCAGCGCTCGAGCCAGGCGAGCGTCCGCCGCCCGGCCGCTTCCGCCGTCGCCCGATCGCAGCCGCCGGGGGGGCACTCGTCGAACGCCATGACCACGTCCGCGCCGAGCGCGCGCTGCATGTCGATGACGGCCTCGGGCGTGAACGCGTGCGCCGAGCCGTCGATGTGGCTCTGGAACTCCACGCCGTCATCGTGCACGCGGCGCGTGCTCGCGAGCGAAAAGACCTGGAAGCCACCCGAGTCGGTCAGGATCGGCCCGTTCCAGCGCATGAACGCGTGCAGCCCCCCGAGCTCCCGCACCAGCTCGTGCCCCGGTCGCAGATACAGATGATAGGTGTTGGCCAGCACCATCTGCGCCCCGATACCGCCCACCTCCTCCATGGTCAGCGTCTTCACCGTGCCGAGGGTGCCGACCGGCATGAACGCCGGCGTGGAGATCTCGCCGTGCGGCGTGAGGAAGCGGCCAGCGCCGGCCGATCCGTCCATGGCATCCAGGGCGAATTCGAACATGGGGCACGAATGTACACCCGGGCGCGGCGCGGTCGACGGGTCGGCCCCGCTGACCAGGGCGGCCAGGCGTGCGCATGCCGGCCCCTCGTGCCAGATTGGCGGCGTGTCGCCCACGTCGATTCCCGGAGACCGCATCCTATGAGACGGCCAACCCTCCCCACCCTCATCGCCCTCGCCTTCCTGGCCGGATGCGAACAGTCGCTCCTGGCACAGGTCGCGGACCCCGACCCGGCGCGCTTCGACGAGGACTTCGCGGAGTTCGCACATTGGGACGAGAAGAACAGCTACCCGAAGAACGCAGTGCTCTTCACCGGCAGCTCGAGCATCGTGCGCTGGAACACGGCCGAGTCGTTCCCGAACATCCCGGTCATCAACCGTGGCTTCGGAGGCTCGCAGGCGTCCGACGTCCCTTCGCGCGTCGCCGAGGGCGTCACCAAGTACGACCCCGCGGTGGTGGTCTACTACGAGGGCGACAACGACTCCCAGGCCGGCAAGGGGGCGGAGCAGATCTTCGAGGACGTGCGGGAGTTCACCGAGGCGGTGCTCGCCACAGATCCGAGCACCTGGGTGGTGCTCCTGTCCGTGAAGCCGAGCCCGCGACGCTGGCAGTGGTGGTCGGTGATGCAGGATACCAACGAGCTCATGCGCCGGTACGCGGAGTCCATGCCCACAGTGGAGTACGTGGACGTCGGCACCGCCATGCTCGGCAGCGACGGCCAGCCCATGCCGCACCTGTACGTGGCGGACAGGCTGCACATGACGCCCGCCGGATACGAGATCTGGAACCGCATCGTCGGGCCCGTGCTCGCGGACCTGACCCACATTCATTAGCAGACGGTTTTCGTGCGTCGGGCGCCGCGCTGGGCGGCGGGGCTCTGCTTCGTCTGGTCGTGCCTGTGGCAGGGCGCGGCGCTCCACGCACAGGCACCCGAGCTGCTCCGGCCCGGCCGTGAGGTCCGCGTCTACGTAACCGGTGTGGCTGGGGTCTTCGAAAGCGCGCTCATGAGCGCCAGCGCGAACGCAGTGACGCTGCGTCAGCGCGATGGGAGTATCTTCACGCTGCAGGCCACTCAGATCCAACGCTCGGAGGTGCTCGCCACCAAGCGCAACACCAAGGCTGGCGCCATTCTGGGCGCGGGTGTGGGCCTCGGCGTCGGCATCTGGTGGCCGTCGCCTCCCGCGACGACTGCCTCGATGCGAGCGGCTTCTGCCCGAGTCCCGGCGAAAGCTTCGAGGAGTGGAAGCTCGCCGTGCCCGCGGCGGCTAGCGCGGCGGTAGGCGGGTTGGTCGGCTATTTCGTCCGGACTCCTGCGTGGGTCCCCGGCTTCCTGCCGGCGCCGAGCGCAGACGCGGGTATGGCGCTGGGCCTGTCCTGGAGCCTGCCGATCGGGCCGCGTGGCCGGAGCCACAGTGGCGCCTAACACGCGCCCACCCGTCGGTCCGTCGCTGACGGGGTGGCGCCCGCGCCCGCGCCCCACGCGCGACCCCATGGTCGGGCGGTACTGCCGGCTGGTGGCGCTGGATCCGGCCGCCCACGCGCCGGCGCTCTTCGACGCGTTCCGAGCCGACACCGAGGGGCTCGGCTGGACCTACCTGCCCTACGGACCGTTCGACACCCTGGCCGCGCTCCGCGCGTGGCTCGACGGCCTGGCGACCTCCGACGACCCGCTCTTCCACACCATCCTCGACGAGGCCGGTACCCCCGCGGGACTCGCGAGCTACCTGCGCATCACACCGGACACGGGCACCATCGAGGTGGGCCACATCCATTACTCGGTGGCCCTCCGCCGCAGTCGCGCCGCCACCGAGACGATGTATCTGATGATGCGCCGCGCGTTCGACGAGCTCGGCTACAGGCGTTACGAATGGAAGTGCGACGACCTGAACGCGCCCTCACGCCGCGCGGCCGACCGTCTCGGGTTCGTCTACGAGGGGACGTTCCGCAAGCACACCATCTACAAGGGTCGCAGCCGCGACACGGCGTGGTACTCGATCGTCGACGACGAGTGGCCGACGCTGCGCGCCGCGTTCGAGGCGTGGCTCGATCCGGCGAACTTCGACACTGCGGGACGGCAGCGGTCGGCTTTGCGGGCGCAGCGCGCTCGAGGGTAGGCGGGGACCCAGGGGTTCCCCTCCGGGGCCCGCCGCATCAGTGGGGGCGCCCGAAGTCTTCCAGTGCCGACCGCGGTGGGCGGTTCGCTACCCGCATGTCGTCGAGCGAGCCTCCCCCCCACCGCGCGGCCCGATCACACCGGCTCCGACCGCTTGAGCCGCAAATAGAGCGCTTTCGTTTCCGGCTCAGGGATGGCCCCCAACTCGCGTTCGAGGAGCGCTTCCAGACAGCGCCACAGGAGGAGCGCCTCAGCACGCTCTCCCAATTTCGCGTGGCAGATCATCAGTCGACGATACGCCGCCTCGTGCAGCCCGTCCCGCATGATGAGGCGACAAAATGCCGCACCGGCTTCCGACCAGCTGTCCTGGCGGAACCACCACTCGCCCACCTTCCAGAGCGCGTCGAGGTACATCGAGCGCAGCCTCTCGCGAAGCTCCAGGTGCCATTCGCCCGCGGTTTCGTGCTCCAGGAAGTCGCCATCGTACGAAGCCAGCCGTGCCTCGACGCCAGCGACGTCCCCCGCGCTCGCGAGGCGCTTCAGCGCGGGCGGCACCTCCTGCTCGAAACGCAGTGCATCGAAGTCGACGGTACTGGATTCGATCACGTTCCTGTCGTCCTCGAGCGCCACCCACGCGGGGCCTCCGAGGATCTTCCTGAGCCGGTGCAGCGTCACGTGGAAGCTGTTGCGGAGCTGCTCACTGGACGCCTCCGGCCAGAGTGCGACCCCCACCTGCTCTCGCGTCCGCCCGGCAGGATGGCACAAGAGAAGGAGCAGCAGTTCTTTCGCGCGCGCGGAGGACCAGGCCGTGCGCGGGAGCTCGCGACCATCGAGCTCGACACGCAGCTCGCCCAAGGCGCGCACCACGAGGCTCGGGCGCAGCGCAGCCAGGTTCGGCGTAGGGCGTACCTCGCGCGGCTGGCCGTCACCGTCTGCCACGGGAACTACGGAGTGCTCGAGATCCAGGCGAACCACCTCCGGCAAGCTCATGCTCGAGCCCGTTGCCCAAGCGGATCCGAAGGATGCATCACCAAGTGCCCCGTGAAGGCGCGCCTTCAATGCGTCGGCGTCCGCTCGCTCACGCCGCGACCAGCCGGTTCCGAGGCGCTCCCGCTCCGCTCCCGAGGCGGCGAGCAGTCTGGTCGCGCGCTCGGGCTCCCCGTTTCGATCGGCGAGCTGGGCCAACCCCTCGAGCGACCAGATGCAGCCGAGGTAGTCCCCGTTCTCGAGGTGAAGCCGCAGGCTCTGCGAGAGTTGCGCGCCGGCTCTCGCGAGATCGCCGCGCTGTACCTCGAGCAGCCCGAGCATGGTCAGGGGATGGGCGACCGCGGGTCCACTCGTCAGCTCCTGACCCAGATCACGGCACTCCTCGAGCCCCCGGCGAGCCGCGTCGTAGTCCCGGAGCTCGAGCGCAACGCGTCCCTGCCAGTAGAGGGCGAAGGCCAAGAGAACCGTTCTCCCCTATCCGCGCGCCGTAGCGACGGCTTCGTCGAGTGGGCCCCGGCCAGCCCCGGGGTCGCGCAGAGAGCGCCCGATCCCCAAGACCGCCAAGGCGTATGCGAGGGACCACGGGTCGTCCAGACCGCGCAGGAGAATCACCGCGGCGTCCGCTTCCTTCGCCACGCTCTCGTGCTCGCCCCTCCAGAACGCCATCATCGCGGCGGCGGTGTGCGCTTTCGCACACGTCAGGGGGTCGGCGTCGGTGGCCCGTGCGAGCGCGGCAGAAAGCTGGCGCCAACCCTCTCGGAACTGGCCGCGCGCGAACCAATGCCAATGCAGCGCCGCCGCGAGTCTCAGCGCCGCCTCGGCGCCGTCGTCCGACTGCACGAGCCAGTCCTCCGCCGCCCTCAAGTTGGCTTCCTCGGCGATCAGCCGATTGGTCCAGCCCGTGCGCCCTGTGCCCCCGAACATCGGCCGCTCGGCCAGGGTGGCCATGCGCACGAAGTAGGCAGCGTGTAGGTCGCGGACGACTCCTTCCTCTCCGGCCTCTTGCAGCTTCTGCATGGCGTACTGTCGCAGGGCCTCGAGGAGCCGGTAGCGCGCCTCTTCCTCGGCGGACTCGAGCACGACCATGGACTTCTCGACGAGCGCCGAGAGCAGATCCAGAACGCCATCCGCCTCGACCGGCGGCGCGCAGCAGACCCCTTCTACCGCATCCAGAGAGAAGCTGCCGGAGAAGACGCCCAGCCGCCGGAACAGGGCCGCCTCCGCCTCGTCCAGCAGGGCGTGACTCCAGTCGATGGACTCGCGCAGTGTGCGGTGCCGCTGGATGGCAGGGCGCCCCGGCGCCGTGAGCAGGCGGAACGCGTCGTCGAGCCGGTCGGCGATCTGCTCGGGCGCCAGCACGCGCACTCGGGCCGCTGCCAGCTCGATCGCCAACGGTATGCCATCCAGCCGCCGACAGATCTTCGCGACCGAGGGGGCGTTCCGATCGTCGATCGCGAACGATCGCATTACGGCCCGCGCGCGCTCGAGAAACAGCCTGCCCGATTCCGAACGCAGCACCGCTTCCGCGGACGCGGTCGCATCCTCCGGGAGCAAGAGCGCAGGGACCTGCCAAGCCTGCTCCCCCGACACGCCCAGCGCTTCTCGACTCGTGGCGAGAATGCGCATCCGTGGACATCCCCTCAGCAGCCTCTCCGCCAACCGCGCGCAGGCGTCCACGATGTGCTCGCAGTTGTCCAGCACGACGAGCACTGCATCGTCCCCAATGGGCTCGATCAGGGTGTCGTCCGCCGTTCGGCCGGCCGCCTCCCTGAACCCGAGTGCCGAGCCCACCTCTTCGGGCAGCAACCTGGGCTCGGCGAGCGGCGCGAGATCGACCCAACCGACACGGGTGAAATCGGCCCCCGCCTTACCCGCTACCGCCAGGGCCAAGCGGGTCTTGCCGGCCCCACCAGCCCCGATCAGCGTCACCAGGCGGCTCGAGGGCAGCAGCTCAGTGATCTCCGAGATCTCCCGCTCGCGACCGATGAAGCTCGTGAGCTGGGTCGGCAAAACGCTGCCGTCGCGGGACGAGAGTCCGGCGCCGCCCAGCGAGGAGGGTTGGATCGTGGCTGCGGTCCAGCGCATCCGCCCAAGCTACCACCCCTCCAACGGGGCGGCCAAAGGCCCGCACGCGGATGAGCGGATCGGCTCCTCGCCGTACCGACCCGCTCTCTCGCGCGCTCGCCCTCACCGCAGCAGCCAACCCGGATGGGCTCCACCCCCAGGCGCGTCCGTGCGACGGACGAGGGCCGTCCCATCGGCCCACACGGTGTAGACCTGGTAAGGGCCTGGAAGGTGAAGGGAGGAGAACGAAAGCAGCCGTCCGTCCGGGGACCACGACGGATTGAGCTGCTCCGACGGAAGCGCGACGAAGGCTCGAGCGTTCGCACCCGTCGCGTCGACGATCCACAGATCGGCGTTGGTCCATCTCTCGCTCTCGCGCGTGAAGACGATCCTCGACCCGTCGGGGGCCCACGTGGGAGCGCCGTCGAACCGATCCGCGGCTGCCGTGATGTACCTCAGATCGCTTCCGTCGGTGCGCATCGTGACGATGCGACTGTACGTGAAGAAGTCGCTCTGGGCGAACGCTATCCGATCGCTGCTCGAGGTGGCGGGCGACCAAGCTGGCGCATACTCGTACTCGAAGCCCAGCGCGCCCGTCAGGTTCCGCGGGTTCGAGCCGTCCGCGCGCATGACCCAGATGTCCGAGTCAGGACCCGCGGGCGCGCTCTCGAAGGCGATCTCCGTCCCGTCTGGTGACCACGTGGGCCCTCCTTCGTCTCCCTCGGTGGTCAGCTGCCGCAGCCCAGAGCCATCGGCATTCACGACATAGAGGTACGCCTCGCTGCCCAGCTGGGCGCTGAAAGCGACCCTCGCCCCGTCCGGGGAGGACGCGGCGCCGACCAAGGCCCAGCCCGGCAGCACCGAAGACGGCAGAATCGGCTGGGGGTCTCCTCCGGCCATGGGAAGCCGGAGCAAGCGCGGAGTGCCGGCGGGCTCGAGGGAACCGCTGTAGATCAAGTCGAACGAATAATCCGCCGTCACGGTGATGGCCGCCGACGCGAACTTGGTCTCCGCGCTCGCCGTGATCGTGACCGACTCCGCGCGAATCCCCGTAACCACCCCGTCGAGCTGCACGGACGCGACCGTCTCGTCGCTGAACGCCCACTCCACGGCGCGACCGTAGATCTCTCGACCGCGTGCGTACCAAAGCGTTGCCGCAAGCTGAACTCGATCACCCTCGACCAAGGTCGCGGACGTTCGGTCGAGCGTGATACTCGCCACAGGGTCGGCGGACGAGGTCACCGTCACGGTGGCCGTACCCCTCTGACCCTCACTCGTCGCAGTCACGGTGGCGCTGCCGGGCGCGGTCCCCGTCACCAGCCCCGTCGACGACACGGACAGAACCACGTTGGGCTGCGCGGCCCAGGTGACCACGCGCCCGGGGATCGGGCGGTTGTCCTGGTCGCGCACGATCGCCGTGAGCTGGACCGAGTCTCCCGCCATCAACACCGGTGCGGCAGGCGCGATGACGACGCTCGCCACAGGCTTCCCGGGTCCGACCACCCCCCCGCCGTCGCATCCGATCAGCAGCGGCAGCATGAGTCTGAGCACGGTGTGGCTAACGTGGCCGAGGAAAGAAGCGCGCATCATATGGACCTCCTTTTCGCAGGTGCGTTCTGGTACTGGACGCGCACCGCAAACGTGGAGGGCGCTGCTTACTCGGCGCTTAGCCGCGAGGAGATCGGGCGCGCCGTATCGCTTACTGGACGATTACTGCCGCCCCAGGACGGACGGGGGCACCCGCGCCAGGAGTCGAAAGCCCGCCCGCACCGCGGCTCGCCTTCGGCCGACGAGGCCTACGTAACAAGAAAGGCGGGTCCCGCGGGGAAGCTCCCGGGGACCCGCCGGCCTGAGGTGAACGAGGCGCCGCGAGGGTCTACGGCAGCCTGAGCGCCACCAGTCTCGACGGTCCGCCGACCTGCAGCACGATCGTCTGCTGTCCGTTGTGCATGTACGTCATCATCCCGTACTGCACCGACCCCGGCAGCTCGACCTCGCCCACGTGCACGCCCGTACGCTTGTTCCAGGCGTTCAGCACCGCGGGTCCTTGCGACCCTTCCGTCGTGAAGAGCAGGTCGCCCGAGACCATCTGCACCGAGTTGCCGCCGCCGCCGAAGCGCGACATGTCGACGCCTTGCAGCGCCGGGTGGTTGCGGATGGCGTCGGCGGGCTCGCCGATCGGCACCCACCAAATGCGCTCACCCGTGTTCATGTCGTACGCCGATACGCGGTTGTACGGCGGCTTCCATGCGGGGAGGCCCTGGACGCGCGGCAGCGCTCCTCCGGCTCCCGCCACCCACTGCGAGATCGTCGACCCGGTCGTCATGATGTTGTCCGGATCGTCCGACTCGAGCCCCGGGGAGACGGACCCGCCGCTGCACCCGCGTGAGGACGGCACGTAGAGGATTCCCGTCGTCGGATCGAGCGTCGCGGGGTTCGTGATGTTGAGCCCGCCGTAGCAGCGGATGTTGTCCTCGACGCCGGTGTTGTGGTCCTCGTAGAGGCGCGGCATGAACGGCCCGCCCACGTTGTAGCGGCGCAGCATCGCCATCGCCTCGGTCCTCAGCTGCGGCGTGAAATCGATGACGTCGGACTCAGGAAGCCCGAGCGGCTCCGACGGCTCCGGGCGCGTGGGGATCGGCTGCGTCGCCGCGGTCCAGTTCCCCGGCACGACCGTCTGCGTGACCGGCCTCTCCTCGATCGGCCAGATGGGCCGTCCTGTCTCGCGATTGAACGCGAAGATCATGCCGGTCTTGGTGGTCTGGATCACGGCGGGGATCTGCTGTCCGTTCACCCGAAGGTTGGCGACGATCGGCACGTTGGGCAGGTCGTAGTTCCACTGATCGTTGTGGACGGTCTGGAAGTGCCAGACGCGCTGCCCAGTCTGGACGTTCAACGCGATCGTCGAAGTGCCGAAGAGATTGTCTCCCGGACGGAAGCCACCGAAGTAGTCGATGGTCGGTGGGTTGGTCGGGAGGTAGACGATGCCGCGCTCGTAGTCCGCCGAGAGCGGCGCCCACGACGACACGTCCCCCGTCCAGCGCCAAGCATCGTTCAGCCACGTGTCGTGCCCGAACTCACCCGGGCGCGGGATCACGTGGAACTTCCACTTGAACGTGCCGCCCCGCGCATCGTACGCGAGGATGTCGCCGGGCACGTTCTCGATGCGCGTCTGGTTGTAGCCCTGTTCGGCGGAGTTGCCGACCACGACCACGCCGTTCACGACGATCGGCGGCGACGACGACGTGATGTAGCCGAGCTCACGCGGAATGCCGTAGTCGGCATCGTATCTGCCGCCGTTGCGCACGTAGTTCCGCCAAGGCTCCCAGTCCGCGATCAGGTCGGGGAGCAGGTCCACGACGCCCGTCGAGGGAAAGCCCGGCAAATCGACCCGCCGGCCGAAGTTGGCCACGTGTTGACCGGTCTCGGCGTCGATCGCGTGCAGGAAGAACGCCGGCGAGATGTAGTAGATGACGCCGCGCCCATCGAGCTCGCCGTACGCCACGCCCTTGCCGTAGTTCTGCCGCATGGAGCGTTCCCACCGGATGGTGTTCGGCTCGCGGTACGTCCAGAGCGTCTCGCCCGTCTCCGGATCCATGGCCACCACGGTGCGGCGGTGGCCCATGACCGTGTAGAGCGTCCCGTTGATGTACTGGGGCGTCGCCTTGGTCTGGTCCTCGAGCGCCGGACCGAAGTTGTCGCCGCGGTAGATCCACGCGACTTCCAGGTTCGCGAAGTTCGACGCGTTCACCTGGTTGTTCGGCGAATAGCGCGTACCCCACGCGTCGGCGCTCTGGTAGCGCCATTCGCCGTCGGGGTTCATCCGATTCTGGGCGCTCTGGGCGAACGCTGGAGCGGGGAGCGTGGCTCCCCAGGAAAGCCCGATCGCCAGTGCGAGACGAGCGGTGCGACGCATCGAGGAGTGCATGGATCCCTCCGGGATCAACCGCGTGGGGCAAGCTGCGACTGCAAGGCGTGCATGGTAGCTGGCGCCCCGGTGAACGGCTAGAAGACGGCGCTGCGCGGCGGGCGCGAGGCCACGTGCGGGCCTGCCAGGGGGGGGGGGGCGCGGCCCGGAGCACTCCAAGCCCCTCGAGGGTAGGTTCAGCGCACCAAGGCGCCGAACCATCCCTCCGAGCGTCCCATGACTGCCCACCGCACCTTCGTCGCGCTCGCCGCGGCCTTCATCCCCGGTTCGCTCTTCGTCACGTCGCCGAACCGCGTGGCTGCCCAGGATGCGTCCGCGATGCTCGCCAAGCCCCACGTGCAGGCCGCGCTCGATTCGTTGCGCGTCTGGGAGCCGTGGACGCTCGAGCAGCAGATCCAGCTCACGGAGATCGAGGCGCCGCCCTTCAACGAGCAGCGCCGTGCCGAAGAGTACGTGCGGCGGCTGCAGGCGCTCGGCTACCGCAACGTGCGCATCGACGCCGAGGGAAACGTCATCGCCGAGCGCCCCGGGACGTCCGGAGGGCCTACCGTCGTGCTCTCCGGCCATTTGGACACCGTCTTCCCCGAGGGGACGGACGTCACCGTGCGGCGCGAGGGCGGTAGGCTGTTGGCGCCCGGCATCGCGGACGACGGGCGCGGGATCGCGGTCGTGCTCGCGGTCGCGCGCGCGTTCCAAACGCTCGACCTGCAGCATGACGCGACGATCCTGTTCATCGGCACCGTGGGGGAGGAGGGCGAGGGCGACCTGCGCGGCGTGCGACACCTGTTCGAGCGCGAGCTCCGTGGGCAGATAGATTACTTCCTCTCCGTGGATGGGACCGGCTTCGGGATCACGCACGCGGCGGTCGGCAGCAACCGCTACCGCGTCTCGTTCGAGGGCCCGGGCGGACACAGCTACGGCGCATTCGGGATGCCGAACCCGATCCACGCGATGGGGCGTGCGATCGCAGCGATTTCGGAGCTGGCCGTCCCGAGCGACCCGAAGACCACCTTCAGCGTGAGCGTGGTGAGCGGCGGCACGTCGGTGAACGCGATCCCCATGGAGGGCGTGCTCGAAATCGACATGCGCTCGGAGGACCCCGCAGCGCTGGCCGAGCTGGACGGGAGAGTCCGCGCCGCGTTCGCCGCCGCCGTACGCGACGAGCGGGCGCGGTGGCCGCGCTCCACCGTCCCGCTGACGCTCCGATTGGACACGATCGGCATTCGTCCGGCGGGCCGGCAGCCCGAGAGCGCCCCCATCGTGCAGACCGCGCTCGCCGCCTCGCGCGCGCTCGGACTCGAGAGCGACCTCGGGGCGTCCAGCACAGACGCGAACATCCCCATGAGCCTCGGCATTCCCCGGCTCACGCTGGACGGCGGCGGCCGCGCCGGCGGGACGCACGCACTCGACGAGTGGTACGAGGAGACGCCCGACGCCTACAAGGGCCCGCAGTGGGTCGCGCTCGTGACCGCGATGCTCGCCGGGGTCCGTTAGCCTACCCGCGCACGATCGCCATGGCGTCCCCGTAGGAGTAGAACCGATACCCCTCGGCCATCGCCTCGCGGTAGGCCGCCATGGTCCGCTCGTATTCTGCGAATGCGGCCACCAGCAAAAGCAGCGTCGAGCGCGGCAGGTGGAAGTTCGTGAGCATGCAGTCCACCGCGCGAAACACGTACCCGGGCCGGATGAAGAGATCGGTCGAGCCCGCGCCCGCGCGCACCCGCCCTCCCTCGTCGGCCACCGACTCGAGCGTGCGCACGGTCGTGGTGCCCACGGCCCAGACCCGGCCGCCCTGCGCGCGCGCGTCGTTGACGGCGACCGCGGTCGCCTCGGGAACCTCGTATCCCTCGTGGTGCAGCTCGTGGGCATCGATGTCGTCCCCCTCGCCGGGCCGGAAGGTGCCGATGCCGACGTGCAGCGTGAGCGCCGCGCGGCGTACACCCATGGCTTCGAGCGCCGCCAGGATCTCGGACGTGAAGTGCAGCCCAGCGGTTGGCGCCGCGACCGAGCCGAGCTCGCGCGCGTAGACGGTCTGGTAGCGCTCGCGGTCGAGCGGCTCGTCCTCGCGCCCCAAATACGGAGGGAGCGGCATGTGCCCATGGCGCTCGAGCGCTCGCTCGACGGTCAGGTCGGTGACCAGTCGCACCACCCGGCCGCTTCCCGGTGCCGAGTCGAGGATTTCGACGCGTAGATCGTCCGCGACCACGACCTCGCGCCCCGGCTTCAGCTTGCCTCCGGGCCGCACGAGCGCCTCCCATAGGTAGGGGTCGGAGCTCCCCGGCACGGGGCGCAGCAGGAAGATCTCCGAAGGCGCGCCAGTGGGCTTCCTACCGAGCAGGCGCGCGGGCATCACCTTCGTCTCGTTGACGACCAGCACGTCACCCGGGCGGAAGAGCTCGACCACGTCGCGAAAGCGGAGGTGCCGCGGGTCGCCCTCCGCGCCCAGCACCATCAGCCGGCTCTCGTCGCGCCGCTCCGCGGGATAACGCGCGATCCGCTCGGGCAGCAGATCGTAGTCGTAGTCGGTGAGGCGCGACCCGTCGGGCGGCGTCATCCCTCTTCGACGAACAGCGACCCCTGCGTCTTCGCGTCCTTGGGGAGCGTGTACCCGAAGCGGCGGAACGCCCGCGGCGTGGCCACGCGTCCCTGCGGCGTGCGCTTGAGGAAGCCCTCCATGATCAGGAAGGGCTCGTAGACCTCCTCGAGCGTGGTGGCGTCCTCACCCATCGCGACGGCGAGCGAGTTCAGCCCCACGGGTCCACCCTCGAACTTCTCGATGAGCGTCTTGAGGACCTGCGCGTCCATCTCGTCGAGGCCGTACTCGTCGACGTCGAGGAGCCGCAGGGCCTCCCGCGCCACGTCGACGTCGATGTGCCCCGAGGCCTTCACCTGCGCGTAGTCGCGCACGCGGCGCAGCAACCGATTCGCCACGCGGGGCGTGCCGCGTGAGCGCTTCGCCAGCTCGATCGCACCTTCTGGGGTCGTGCGCACACCGAGAAGCGCCGCGCTGCGCCGCACGATGTCGGCGAGCTCCTCGGCCGGGTAGAAGTTCAGGCGCTGGACGATGCCGAAGCGCGCGCGCATGGGGGCCGTGAGCAGGCCGAACCGTGTGGTCGCACCCACGAGCGTGAAACGCTCGATCTTCATCGTCATCGTCTGCGCCTTCGGGCCCTCCGCGAGGCGGATCTCGATCTTCCAGTCCTCCATCGCCGGATAGAGGAACTCCTCGATGATCGGCCGGAGGCGGTGGATCTCGTCGATGAAGAGGACGTCGCCTTCGCGCTGGCTGGTGAGCATGCCGACCAGGTCGGCGGGCTTCTCGAGCACAGGCCCGGACGTCGCCTTGAAGTTCACGCCCATCTCGCGCGCGATCAGCGACGCGAGCGTGGTCTTGCCGAGCCCGGGCGGACCGTGAAAGAGGATGTGGTCGAGCGGCTCGCGCCGCTGACGCGCCGCCTCCACCGCGACCTGGAGCGAGCTGCACACCTTGGCCTGGCCGATGAACTCGGCCAGCCGTTGGGGCCGCAGCGACGGCTCGGCCTGCGCGTCCTCCGAGAGTGATTCCGGCGTGGTGATGTGCAGGTGGTCGGCCATGAGTGGGGAATCTAGCGCGTCAGCCCGCGAGCGCCCTGCGAATCAGCTCCTCCGCGCTCTTCGGCACCCCGCCCTTCAGGGCCGCCCTCACTGCCTTGTCGGCGTCGCCGAACGTGAAGCCGAGGGCGATGAGCGCCTGCACCGCCTCCTGGGCGACCCCGTCCCCCGAGGGCTCGGCGGGCGTGATGAACGCCAGATCGGCGATCCGGTCGGAGAGCTCGAGCACCAGCCGCTCCGCCGTCTTCTTGCCGATGCCGGGCACCTGCATGAGCGCGACGATCTCCTTGTCGATGAGCGCGCGCGCGAGACGTTCTGCGGTGTAGGTGGACATCATGGAGAGCGCCAGCTTCGGGCCGACGCCCGAGGCCGTGAGCAGGCGCTGGAAGAGCGAGCGCTCGTGCAAGCTCAGGAATCCGTAGAGCGCGACCGAGGTCTCGGTCACGATTTGCACCGTGCGAAGCTCGACGAGGTCGCCCGGCCCCGGGAGCCGCTGCAGGACGGTGAGCGGCACCTCGACCTCGTACACCACTCCGCCCTGCGTCTCGACTTCGACGCGTGCCCCTTCGCGCGTGAGCAGCGTGCCCTGGATGCGCGAGATCACGCTATCTCCCGCTCACCCGAGGAAATGCCCCGACCATGCAGTGGCAGAGCGCGGCGGCCACCCCGTCGGCGGCATCCGCCGGCGTCGGCGGCGTCTTCAGTCGAAGCTGCTGCTGCACCATGTAGCCGACCTGGTCCTTGGTGGCGTTTCCGTTCCCGACGACTGCCTTCTTGATCTCGCGCGGAGCGTACTCGGCCAGCTCGACGCCCGCGTGTGCCACGGCCAACAAAATGGCGCCGCGCGCATGACCGAGCTTGAGCGCACTCTGCGCGTTCTTCCCCTGGAAGACATCCTCGACCGACACCGCCAAAGGGCGGTGGCGCTCGAGCAACCCGACCGTCGCGTCATAGATGTCGCGGATGCGCTCGAGCAAGGGAAGCTCCGGAGAGGTACGGATGACCCCGCACTCGCGCAGGCTCACCGCGCCCGCGCTGGTCCGTGAGACCACCCCGTAGCCCGTCACCGCCGTGCCCGGATCGATCCCCAGCACGATCACGGCCTCGGTCGCGACCCCCGCACCGTCAGTCGTGCGACCCTCTCAACCGACCGAAGCGAGGAGCGCCTCGTCGATGTCGGCGTTGGAGTAGACCTTCTGCACGTCGTCGATCTCTTCGAGGGCGTCGATGAGCCGCATGAGCTTGGTCGCTTCCTTTCCCGTCACGGCAACCTCCACCTTGGGGATGCGCGTCAGCTCCGCGGACGACACATGAATGCTCGCGCGCTCGAGTGCCTCGCGCACCGCGTGGAACCTGGGCACGTCGGTCGTGACGATGTGCTCGCCGTGCGCGGTGGTCACGTCGTCGGCTCCCGCGTCGATCGCGACCTCGAACACGGCGTCCTCTCCATGGCGGGACGCGTCGATGATGATCTGCCCCTTGCGGTCGAACTGCCACGCGACCGAGCCGCCCGCCCCGAGCGAGCTATCGAAGTGCGTCAGGGTGTAGCGGACGTCCGAGACCGTACGATTGGTGTTGTCGGTGAGGCAATCGATGATGAGCGCCACCCCACCCGGCCCGTACCCCTCGTAGGTGACGTGCTCATAGTGCACGCCCTCCAGCTCGCCCGTCCCCCGCTTGATGGCGCGCTCGATGTTCTCGGAGGGCATCGACCCCGCCCTCGCCGTCTCGACGGCCAGACGCAGGCGAGAGTTCGACTCCGGGCTCCCGCCGCCTTCCCGCGCGGCGACGGTGATCTCGCGGATGAGCTTGGTGAAGAGCGCGCCGCGCTTCGCGTCGGCGATACCCTTCTTCCGCTTGATTTGGGACCACTTGTTATGGCCGGACACGGACCCTCCACGCGCGCGCAGCGATGCAGAGGCTGGTCGGAAAAGGTACGGGACTTCGCCGCGTGCGATCAATCGCCCGAACGCGAACCGGCCGCCTCCCGGAACGATCCCGAGCGGCGGCCGGTCTGCTCCACGCCGTTGTCGGGGGGCTAGTTGAACCCGCCTCCGCGCCCGCCGCCGCCGAAGCCACCACCCCCGAAGCCACCGCCGCCACCGCCTGGACCGCCGAAGCCGGGGATCCCCCTGAAGCGGTTGTTGACGACGTTGTTGAAGATGGAGCCGAACTGGAACCCCACCCCGACGCTGAAGCCGTACTCCTTGTCGGTAGCCTGCCGACGGAGGTTCAGCAGCGCCTGATCATCGGTGACGCCTCGCGCGGGCAGGAAGATCTGGTCCGTCAGCCACGAGATGTTCCCGTTGGCGAAGACGTTCACGCCGCGGGTGACGCGGTAGCTCACCCTCCCCTCGAGGGAACGGTTGTAGAGGTCGAAGTCGTGCAGGTAGTGAGAAGCGCGTACGCTGAACCCGGCGTCGCCCCACGGCTGATTCGTGTCGAAGCTGACTTCGAGGGACTGCTCGTAGCGGAGCTCGTAGTACTCGTTGTACACCGTACGCTCGATGTAGTCCTGCCATACCGGACCGATCGTGTAGAACACCGTGAGCGAGCGGCGCGTCGCTTCTTCGTACGGGAAGAAGCTGTACTCGATCGCTGGACTCCCGCTCACCTGGACCTGCTGGTTGTTCTGCGTCTGACGTGCCACCTGCGCGGTCACGCCGACCGACCAGTGGTCCGCAATCGAGTAGGCCACCAACTGACCGAACCGCCAGTCGAGAGGGTAGTCGCGGAACTCGCGGCCTCCCGAGAGCTGTCGGTAGATCCGCCGGTAATTCGTGAACGCGTTCGTGCTCAGCTTCCACGTGGGCGTCACACGCGACGCATTGAAGCCGCCGTTGAACTGCGTGTTCTTGCTCGTCGCCTCGCTGAATCGGCTGATGTTCCCGTTGATACGGAAGACCCAGAGGTTCCACGGGTCGTCGACTTCCCCCTGGGACACCAGTAGTTGGCCGACGCCGTTGCCCAGCTCCGGATCGACGCCGTCGATCTGGAAGAGCCCACGGAACCCGTGCGTGCTCGCCCACTGCGCGATGCCGAGGCCGAGTGAGATGGTGAGCCCGTCGAGCGTCTCCCGCTGCGTGTCCGTGCCGAGCTGGTTGTAGCGATGCTGCTCTTCGTACGGGTCGGCGACGTTCGTGCCGATGAAGTCCAGCTGGTACTCGCGGCCGCCCCCGCCGGCACTCACCGCACCGACGATCACGTGCAGGTCTGCGACGGCCCTGTCGTTGACCCAGTTGACCCAGTCGATCTCCGTCCGGAAGTACTGGTTGTTGCAGAACGGCGCGTTGCAGTCGAGGAAGATCCGCGGACGCGTGGTGGACAGGGCCTGCCCGTGCGCAGGCTCGGCGAACGCAAACAGCGCGGCTCCCGCCAGGCCCATCAGCATGTATCGGAAACGCAAGATATGTCTCAGTTGGAAGGGAGAGTCCGGGAAGTTGGCCCCGACCCTCGACACGGCCAAGGGGTCCGGTGTTGAGACGCCGCTTCAGTGCGTGGCGTTAGGCGACAGGCTGGGGGGCCGCCGAGCTTCGTTGGCCCGCTCGAACACGTGCGCGTAGCCGAGGAGGTCTCCCTCGGTCCAAGCCTCCCCGATCCACGCCACCGCAAAAGGGGTCCCGTCGGCATAGTACGAGAACGGTAAGGTGACCACCGGCACGCCCAAATCGTTCACGATGTTGCTCGGGACCTCGGGCCAGCTGTTGGGCGCATAGTCGGGTCGCGCCGGGTCCTCCACCAGGTTCCGGGCCGGAGCCGACGCCTGGGGGAAGAAGAGCCCGTCGAGGTCGTGACGTTGCAGCACATCGCGAAAGCGGCGGCGCAGCCGCTCCCTCCACTCCTCGTAGGCCTCGGCCTCCTTACCCGCCTCTTCGACCCGCACCTCCAGGCGATCCGCCCACGATTGCTCTGCCTGAGACGAGCGCCCCGGACGGAACTCGCGACCGGCGAGGGCCTCCCACTCTTCGATCGAGTGGAATGCCGCCCCGTTCCCTAGGTCGTGAAGGTACGCCGACAGGTCCTGTCTCTCGACCGCCACTACGTCCGGCCGATCGTCGTACAATTCGACGAAGCCGGATCCGCGGAACGGGTCCTCGACGACCTCGGCCCCGAGCGCGACCAAGCGCCCCTTCGCCAAGAGGTAGAGGCGCTGCGTCGCCGAGTCGAGCGGGAATCGATCGGTGCGCCAACCGGACCCGAAGAGCCCGAAGCGCTTCCCCCGCAGGCTGCCCGCAGAGAGACCCTGGGCGTACCCTCCAAGAGGGACATTCGAGGTCGCAGCGGCAGTCCGACCGGGACCTTCCGTGAGCACGTCGAGCGCGATCGCGGCGTCGCGGACGCTCCGGGCGAGCGGCCCGACCACGTCCAGGTAACTCGCGTTCACGGGCACGACACCTTCGAGCGACACGAGTCCGTGCGTGGGCTTCACGCCGACGAGCGCTTGAGCGGACGCGGGGTTCTGGATCGATCCGCCCGTCTCGGTCCCCACGCCGAGCACCGCGAAGCTGGCGTTCACGGCGGTCGCTGTGC
Organism: Gemmatimonadota bacterium; assembly: GCA_016873995.1. Taxonomy (GTDB): domain Bacteria; phylum Gemmatimonadota; class Gemmatimonadetes; order Longimicrobiales; family Gaopeijiaceae; genus UBA2982. The sequence goes on along the minus strand of VGVR01000009.1, from coordinate 63,711 downwards.
CTCCGCTCGACCCGCCCGGCACTTTGCCGACGTGGTAGGGGTTGAGCGTCTCACCCGCGACGCTGCTGCGTGTGCGCGTGCCGTCGAGTGCGAAGTCGGGGAGGTTGGTCTTGCCGAGGATGATCGCCCCCGCCGCCCGCATCCTAGCCACGGCCTGGGCGTCGTCGCTCGGCACCATGTCGATGCCGCCGGTCGCCGCGCTGAAACCCTCCCACCCCGCCGTGGTCACGAGCCCAGCTACGTCCATGTTGTCCTTGATCACGATCGGGACACCGTGCATCGGTCCTCGGGGACCGGAGCGGGCGTACTCGGCATCGAGCGCGGCAGCCACCGCCAACGCGTCTGGGGCAAGCGAGATGAACGCGTTGTAACGATCCTCGTAGGCTGCGATGCGCTCCAGGAACGCCTGTGTCAACTGCACGGCGGTGAAGCGCCCGGAGGCGTACCCCGCCTGCACGTCGGCGACGGTGAGCTCCACCACGTCGACTGCCTGCGCCGCGCTCGGCACCGGGGCCGCTAGCGTCGCCAGCAGCGCAACGAGGCCGGCTCGTGGGCGTGGCCGAATGCGATGAGACATGGCGATGCGTCTTCGGGAAGTCAGGCGAACAGCGCGGCCTCGGCGACGAGGCCCGGGCCCAGCGCGAGTGCCACGCAGGGACCCGGAGCACCCTCGGCGCGCAGGCGATCCAGAGTGAAGAACACCGTTGCGGACGACATGTTGCCGAAACCGGCCAACACCTCGCGGGAGACCCGCGTTCGCGTCGGGTCGAGCCCGAGCGCCCGCTCGACCGCGCCCAGGATGCGGGGCCCCCCCGGATGGATGGCCCACGAGCCTATTTCCGCCACCGACAGCTGGTTGTCGCAGAGCCAGGCCCGGAGCCATTCCCCGAGACGCGCTTCGATCAGGCTTGGGACGCGGGCCGAGAGCGTCATGCGGAAGCCGTGGTTGCCGATGCGCCAGGACATGTCGCCGGCGGTGTCGGCCATGAGCAGCGTCGCGGAAGACGCGAGCCTCCATGCAGTGGGGTTGCGCGCGGACGTTCGCCCCACGAGCGCTGCCGCCCCGTCGGCGAAGAGCGCGTTGGGCACCATCATCTCCGGATTCCATCCGTAGGCGAAGTGCAGCGTGGACAACTCTACGGAGCACACGAGCACGGTGGCTTCCGAGTCCGTGTGAACGACCGAGTCCGCGACACGCAGTCCGTTCAGTGCGCCGTAACACCCCATGAACCCCACGTGCGTACGCTGCGCGGTGGCGGGCAGCCCGAGGGCGTCGATCAAGCGAGCATCCACGCCGGGCGCCATGAAACCCGTGCACGAGACGGTGACGACGTGCGTCACTTCGTCGGGTCGAGTCCCGGCGGCGCGCAGCGCGGCCGACGATGCTCGCGCGGCAAGGGCGGGTGCGTGGACCTCGTACTGCTCCATATGCGCCGACGTGGACGGCCCGGGGTCCCGGTCGTCGCGAGCCGGCGGAAAGAACGCTTGCCGCTCGAGCAGCGGGCCTGTAGATCGCTCGAGCAGCGCGCTGTGTCGACGGAGCACGCCCGAACGCCGATACAGTGCGTGCAGGGTCCGTCGTCGATCGGGGTCGATCTCGCAGAGAGTGGCGTGCAGCTCTACCGCCTCCTCTTGGGTGATCGAGTGCTCCGGCACGGCCGTTCCGAGCCCGGCGATCGAAAGGGTCATGCGGCAGCGTGCCGGAAGAGCTCGGGAGCGTGCGCCGCGCGGCGCACGAACGGCGCCGCGAGGACCGGCGCCGCGCGCAATGACAGCACCGCAGCGTCCACCATCGAGGGCCAGCGGAGCGCCCACGCCACTGCACGGCAGAGTCGCTCGGCGCTTCGTCTGCGCTCCCGGCGGTACCGCCGCCACTCCTCCAGGCACTCGCCGTGCCAAACCTCGAGCGCGCGGGTCGCCAACGTGGCTGCCGCTCGCCCGTCCGCGAGTGCCCAGCCGATACCTTCGCCCGTGAACGGCTCGACGTACCCCGCCGCGTCTCCGACGCGCAGGAGTCGCTCCGCACCGACCGCGCCGGCGCGACGCGTCAGCGGGGGCGTCCCTCGCCAGCTGTGGCTGGCGTCGACGGGAAGCGGAGGCATGCTGGCCTCGGCCAGGATGGTGCCTACGAGCTCGTGGGGCGTCTGCGTCGAGAGCGCTCGCGGGTCTACGGCAGCGGCCACGTTGAGCTGCCCGGACGCGAGGCGCACCAGCCCGACGTACCCGCTCCGCCCGATGACCATGCGCACCTCGCCCGGCTCGACGGGATACGCGCTGTCGGCGATCTCATTCCCGATTCCCACCCGGGACCCGGGGGCCGCGGCGCTCACCGGGCCCGCGTCCTCGGCGAGTCCCCGCCCCAGGCCGGTAGCGTCGATGACGACACGGGTGGCGAGCTCGAAGGAGCACCCGCTTCGCTCGACGCGGAGTCGTCGGACGTCGCCATCGACGCGACCGAGCACAGCGCGCGCGCCCGTCCAGAACGTGGCGCCCGCACCCACGGCCGACCGCGCCAGCGCGTGGTCGAGCGTCGCCCGCGAGACGGCCGCCGAGCCCGTGAGCGTCACCCGCACCCTACCCGCCCTAGACGCGAGCGTGAGGTGGGACAACCCGACGGCGCCGGGGCCAGAGGTCCCCGCGTCGATCTCGAGGGCCGACCGCGCGCCGGAGCCAGAGGTCCCTGCGTCGACCCCGAGGGCCGACCGCGCGCCGGAGCCGGAGGTCCCCGCGTCGACCCCGAGGGCCCCGAGTGCCGACAGCGCGCCGGGACTCAGGCACGCGCCGCAGACCTTCCAGCGCGGGAACCGTGCGCGATCGAGGAGGAGCACGGACGCGCCGCTCCGGGCGAGCTCGGTCGCGGCCGCACCCCCTGCGGGACCTGCGCCGACTACCACGGCGTCGAAATCCGTCATCGTCTCACCCACCTCAGTGTGAACCGCTCCGGCCAGCACGGGCGCACCTCCGCGTCATCGAGTCCGGCTTCGACGGCGAGCCCGCGCCCCTCCTCCAGAGTGAACGCCGCGCGCACGGAGATCGGCCCGTCGGTGCGGGCCACGTCCGAGGTGGTGAGCACACGCAGCGCACCCCAGGCGAGCGCGTAGCCGAGGCGCGAGCGCTTCAGGTCCTGGACGAGGAGCGTGTGGTCGGTGGCGTCCGCCATCTTCCGGAGCAGAGCCACGGCGTCCACGCGCTCGAGATGATGGAGAAAGAGCGAGCAGCATACGAGGTCGAAGCGGCCCGGGAGCGCAGAGCCGAGCACATCGGTCGCCTCGAAGCGCACATGAGGCACCCCGTCGAGTCGCTCGCGCGCATGCGCGAGGGCCAACGCGCTCACGTCGCACCCGGTCAGCTCGACGTCGACTCCGCGGCCGCGTGCGCGACGAGCCACGTCGGCGAGTACGTCTCCACCACCGCACGCGACATCGAGCACGCGCAACGGCCGGACGCCCGCACGCTCGAGGGCGCGCACCTCGCGCCATACCCGCCCGGCGGTGAGCGATACGCGGTTCACGCGCGCCAGAGCCGCCAACGCGCGCCGGTGGCGAGCCGGGTCGAGCCACGGCTCGTCCATCACCTCCGTCTCTCGTCAGCGGGCTGCGAGGTCGATGAGCATGAGGCCAGTCTGGCTGCCCGCGGCCGCGACGTTGGGCGCGATCGGCCCTACTCCTGGCTGACCGGCGTACGCCTCACCGTCGGATAGGTGATGCCGAGCTGGTCCAGGTAGGTGTCGTAGCGCGACGGGTCGTAGTAGTACGGCCGCATCTGTTCACGCCACTCGCCCATGATCTCCCGGTTCAGGAACGTCGCGGGCTCGTCGGTCGGACTGATGAACGGGATGTACTTGCCTGCCTGGCTCTGCTCGTCGTTGAAGTACGTCCAGGCCGCGTCCACGGTGACGCCGTCCAGGAAGAGGTCGAGCAGCGTGAGCGCCTGGACCTTGGCCCCCGCGAGCGTGCCCTTGTGGGCCACGGGGGTGGCCGACGCGATCCCCTCCGCCCAGTTGTGGCCCGGGCCTCCGGGCATGTTGGCCGGATAGCTGAGCCGCACGGTCGGCATGTTCCAGGCCACGTCACCGATGTCGTCGGAGCCGCCACCCAGGGAGCGCGACAGGTCGACGGGTCCGCGGAGTTGGTTGACCTCGGTGGCCAACCCTTCTTCCTCCACGCCGAGCTCCCTCTGGAAGGCCTTTGCGAAGCGGACATCATCCTCACTCCACTCCGGGAGGCCCACACGCTCGATGTTCCGCTGCGTCGCTTCGGCGACGGGGAGATTGTAGTGCGCGCTCCATGCGGACCCGATCGTCTGAATGGTGTCGACCTCGGTTCCAGTCATGAGCGCCGCGCCCTGGGCCATCAGTTTCGCCGCGTCGTACATCGCCATGGTCCGATCGTAGTCGACGTCACGGAAGTAGTACCAGATCGTCGCGGTCTGCGGCACTACGTTCGGTTGATCGCCGCCATCCAAGATCACGTAGTGCGAGCGCTCCGAGGGCCGCAGGTGCTCGCGCTTGAACTCCCAGGCCTGAGCCATGAGCATCACCGCGTCCAGCGCGGAGCGGCCCCGCCAGGGCGCCCCCGCCGAGTGTGCGGTCTCGCCGCTGAAGCGGAAGAGCGCTGATACGAGGGCGTTATTGCCGGATTGGCCCCACGACACTCCCAAGTTGGATCCCACGTGCGTGAAGAGGTTCACGTCCACGCCCTCGAACACACCATCGCGCACCAGGAACGCCTTCCCTGCCAGCTGCTCCTCCGCGATTCCTGGCCACATCAGCAGCGTTCCGTCGATGTCGTCGCGCTCCATGATCGCTTTCACCGCGAGCGCCGCGACGATGTTCACCACCTGGCCCGAGTTGTGTCCCTCCCCGTGCCCCGGCGCCTCCCGGGCGAGGATCGGATCGCGGTACGCCACACCGGGCTTCTGGCTCGATTGCGGGATGCCATCCACGTCCGACCCGAGCGCGATGACGGGCCGACCCGACCCGTTCGACCACCGAGCCGTCCAGGCGCTGGGCATACCCGCCACACCCAGCTCGATGTCGAAGCCGTTGTCGCGGAGGATTTCGGTCAGGTAGCGCTGCGTCTCGAACTCCTGCATGCCCAGCTCGCCGAAGGAGAAGAGCATGTCGACCATCTCCTGCACCATGTCGGCCCGCTGGGCCACCATCTCCAGGGCCTCGGTCTTCATCCGCTCGAGGCGAGGGTCGGCTCCTTGAGCGACGAGTGCGGTCGGGAACGTAGCGGCGAGTACGGCGGCGCCGAGCAGGGAGGGTGCGGAGCGCATGACCAGGACCTCCGGTCGGGTGTTGGGTGTGGGGCGTAGGATGCCGTCGGGGGGGCGGTGGGGCAACGGGAGGTGGCGGAGGGAGCCGACCGGTTCTGCGTTCGTGATGGAATCCGCCGCTCTGCGGCCTTGATGAACCGAACAGCGCCTGCGACACTGTGCGAATGGAGATTAGCGCAGTTTCCGTGGACGATGGCGTGTACCGGATGGCGCGAGTCCGCGCGGCGAAGCTGGATACATCGGTCTCCGCGGTGGTGCGCGACCACCTGGCCGGCGTGAAGGTCTCGAATCCGTTCTCGAACCCATGACCCGCGAAACCTGGACCGGCCTCCATCTCGGCGAGCGGACGCCCGAGGGCACGCCCGTCACGGTGACGATCGAGCGCGAGTACCTCCGCCTCCATCATCCCGAGGGACTGGATACACGTTGGGGGTATGCGGACGTCCGCCTCACCCAGGGGCTCCAGGCGGGTGAGACCGTGCGGATCGAGCTCCCGGGAACCGGCGAGGCCCTCCTCATCGAGGATCGCGCGTTCTTGGACTCCGTGCGGCGGCTGGCGCCGGGGGCTGCGTTGTCGCGGTCGGCGCGTCAGCCATCAGCGGCGCGGGCTGAAGACGGAACAGCTCCCTATGCGCGCTCGGCACACCCGTCGCGTGCCCCCTACTGGATCGCGGGGACGATCGCCGCCGTGCTCGCGTCCTACTTCTGGGTCCTCCCCGCGATCGGCGGGCTGCTCGCGTTGAGGGTGCCCGTGGCATGGGAGGTCGACCTCGGCAACGCGGTGGCCGACGAGCTCGCGCCGGCGGACGCAGTGTGCGACGATCCTGCGGTAGTGAGTGCGGTGGAGGGGATCGTGAGCCGGCTCGCGGCGTCGCTGCCCGCCTCACCCTACGAGTTCCGTGTCAGCGTCGTGGACGACACGCTCGTGAACGCGTTCGCCGCGCCCGGCGGTCGCATCCTGGTCATGCGCGGATTGCTCGAGAACAGCGCGACCCCCGAAGAGCTGGCGGGAGTGCTCGCGCACGAGATGCAGCACGTGCAGCTCCGCCACGGCACCCGGGCGCTCGCGCGCGCCCTGCCGCTCCAGGCGGCCATCTCCGTCCTGGGCGGGAGCGCCGGCGGGGCCGCGGCCATGGCCGGTACGATGGGCGCGCTCCGCTACGCCCGCCGCGACGAGTCCGAGGCCGACCGCGAGGGCATGGGCCTTCTGCTCGCAGCCGGGATCGACACCGCGGGCATGATCACCTTCTTCGAGACCCTGGAAGCCGAAGTCGGCTCGACCTCTCCAGCACTCACCTACTTCTCGACGCACCCTGCCACGGAGGACCGCCGGGCGGCGCTGTCCGAGCTGGCGAGCGAAGCTTCCGCGCCCTCGACGCCGATCGCGTTGGACGCCGACTGGAGCACGATCGCGGTGAGCTGCAGGGCTTCGCGGTAAGACGACCCATCCAGCCATCCGCGCGCCCCGACCGGGGCAGCATCGTTGTGCCTCCTCAGCCGACGACTAACTTGCGCGGAGGAGAAGGATGCCATGGAAGCGAACCGCGCGCGACGCCGATGGACCTACGAGGAGTACGCCCGCCTCCCCATGGTCGGGGACGGCAGCGGGTACCGCTACGAGGTCATCGACGACGAGCTGGTCGTGACCGCGTCGCCGGGCACGCGCCACCAGCGAATCGCCGCGCGTCTGGCCGCGCTGCTGTTCCCGTTTGTCGAGACGCATCAGCTCGGGGAGCCCTTCGCAACGCTCGACGTGCTCTTCGGCGAGGGCGACTAATTCGAGCCGGACTTCGTGTTCGTGCGGCGGGGCCGCGAGGCCATCGTCTCGAGTCGCGGCGTCGAGGGCCCTCCTGATCTTGTGATGGAGTTGCTCTCACCCTCCACCGCGGCGCGGGACCGCGGCATCAAGCTCGACCGGTATCGACTCTTCGGCGTCGGCGAGTATTGGGTGGTCGACGTCGATGCGGGGACCATCGAGATGTGGAAGCTCGCGGATGGAGCGACGGAGGCGGTCGTGTACACGACTTCCGATGCGCTGCTGTGGACGCCCGTCGCCGGCGGACCGACGCTGGAGATCCCGTTGGCGAACCTCTTCCGGGCCCCGTAGCAGATCGCTGGGGCCGCGGTCCCCCAAGAACGAGCGACGCGCCCTGCGGGCTGCTCGGGCGTGCTGAACGGCGGGGCGCGCCCAGCGCCCTGCTCGCTCTACGGCACCGCGGCGAGCCCTTCGGTCAGCTCGACGTAGGTGCCCCAGGGGTCGGTCAAGAACGCCACCGCAATGCCCAGCGCCGGCACCGGAGTGTAGCCGCGATCCATGGTCACGCCGCTCGCCTCCAGGCGGCGGACGAACGCCTCCAGGCCGCGCACCTCGAAGCCGATGTGATCGAGCGAGCGGCCGCGCGTGGGAACCACCGGCGCGGCTGACGGCGCGAACGTGAGGTTGACGCCCGGCAGGTCGGCCGCCGGCTGGCCGATGCGCTCACCGGGCACGGCGCCGAAGCGCTCGACGTACCACGCTCGCATCGCCTCGCCGTCCTGCGTCGACCAGTGGATGTGGTGCAGCTGAATCGGGAACGGAATCGACGTGTTCTCGATCAGCTCGACTTTGGTCTCGTCCGGCCCCAGCACGAACGCGATCACGTTCCCGCCCGGTCGCTGGCCCAGGTCGTCGTTCACCTCGTACACGGCCGGCAGCTCCTCGCGCGTGATCATCGGATAGCCTGCCGCTCGCAGCGTCGCGACAGCGGCGCGGATGTCGCGCGTCTCGAAGCCGACGTGATTGACGATGGTCCCGCGGGTGCCGCCTGTCGGCGCGCGCGCGGTCAGGAACACGAGCACGTTCGGGAACGACACCACTTCGGCCGGCGAGGAAAGGATGCGCAGCGGACTGCCCCCCAGCGCGTCGATCCAGAAGCGCTTGTGCGCCTCCACGTTCGAGGCATTGACGTGGTGGTGCCCGTAGGCGATCGGGTTGTCACGGGCCGCCAGCAGCTGCGCTTCTGCAGCGCCCTGCGGCCCCAGGGCCAACGCCAGTGTGAGCAGGACGCGTCGCATCGAAGTGGGGCCTCGTCTGCATGTCGGGTGGCGCGAACGGCCGGTCGTCCGCATTGTGACATGGTAGCACGTCCACCCGCGAGGGCCCATGCTCCGAACCCTGCACGTGACGGCGGTCGCGCTGACGCTCCTCGCGAGCGTCGCGGCCCCGGTCGACGCACAGCGCTTCGGTTTCGGCAGGAGCAACACACGCGTACGGCCCGGCGACGGGCTCCCCGACGTTTCAGGCTCGTTCACGTACTGCCGATTGGCGTATGCGTCCGTGCGGCGGGACGGCTCCGGCAACGGTTGGACGACCGACTTCCCGGATGCGGACCGTAACCTGATGGTTCGCCTCCCCCAGCTCACGAAGCTGCGCGTATCTCGCTGGTCGTACGGCGAGGAGGGCTTTGCGGTGCTCACCATGGGTGAGCCCGAGCTGTACGAGTGCCCGATGCTCATGGCGACGGACGTCGGCGAGCTAGGGTTCAATGCCGACGACGCAGCCATCCTGCGCGACTACCTGCTCAAAGGCGGCTTCTTCTGGGCGGACGACTTCTGGGGAAGCTCCGGCTGGAGTCACTTCTCCTCGGAGATCCAGCTTGTGCTCCCCGAGTTCCCGCTGGTGGAGATCGACGAGGAGCATCCGCTCTTCAACCAGCTCTACATCATCCCGGAGGTCCCGCAGATCCCCTCGGCCAACTCGTGGCGCGGGAGCGGCGGCTCCACCTCGGAGCTCGGCCGCGACAGCGAGCACGCCTCGATGTGGACCATGTCCGACGAGACCGGTCGTATCCTCGTGCTCATCACGCACAACACCGACATCTCGGACGGCTGGGAGCGCGAGAACTACTCGAGTGACTACTTCTACACGTTCTCGCCCTCGGCGTATGCGGTCGTGATCAACGTCTTACTCTGGACGATGAGCCACTGAGCTGACGAGCCCGGGCTTTGCGCGCCGCCCGGCTCCCGCGCGACCTCACCGTATCGCGTTCACGACCTCCCGCGCGACCTCACCGTATCGCGTTCACGACCTCCTGCGCGCCGACCACGAGGAAGAGCGCGAGGATCACGACGAGGAGCGCGTTGGTCGCCCAATGGTTGCGCGGCACGCCGCTCGTCCATGGCACGCGGTTGTTCAAGTAGAGAAGTGTAGCCGCCAGGAAAGGCACGAAGAGGCTGCCCACGATCGTGTACGTCACGATCACGGCGATGGGCCTCCCCGTGAACGCGAACGGAATCGGGACGAGCGAGACCCAGAGCAGGGCGAGCCGGTACGGCTTGCTGGTGACCTTCACGACTTCCTCGCGCTCGGCCGGCGAGAGCTTCTTCACGATGCCGTAGAAGTCGGCGTAGAGGTACGGCACGCTCTGCCAGACGCCGAGCAGCGACGCGAACACGGCGGCCCAGAACCCGACCGAGTAGGCCCACCTGCCGAACGGGCCGAGGATCGAGCCGAGCGTCTCGGCCATCAGAGGGACCGCTTGGGCATCGGTGAGCGCGACGCCCGGGACGAAGAACGCCTGATTGGCGATGAGCAGGATCGACATGCCGAAGAGCGCGGTGAACACGTACGCGATTGCCACGTCGCCGCGCACGTAGCCCAGCTGTTGCTCTCCTTCGATGCGCTCTTCGCGCATCCAGTAGTTGTAGGAGAGCATGGTGATCGACCCGCCGATGCCGCCGATCACGGACAGCACGTAGAGCCCGCCGCCTTCCGGCACGCGCGGCACGAACGTGCCGCTCAGCACGCCGACGGGGTCGTTGAAGGTGAGCGCCGCGCAGGCCAGGATGGCGAAGCCCATGATCGCGACCAGCGCCTTCACCAGCGTCTCGAAGCGGGCGTATCCTCCCAGCAGCACGAACGCGCCGCCGACCAGGCTGTGCAGGACGGCCCCCCACGACTGCGGCAGCGCACCCCCCGTGAGGTTCGCCATGCCCAGGCCCGTGGCGTTCGTGAGCGCCGCGGTCACCGCGACGGTCCAGAACAGCACGTAGACGGCGAAGTAGACCCTGACCCACGCCGGCAGATAGGCTGCCCACCCCTCGAGGGCCGTGAGGCCCGTGGCCAGCTGCCAGCGCGCGATTCCCTCGGTGAGCACGAACTTGAAGAAGGCGCCGAGCACGAGCGCCCAGAGCAGGAGCAGGCCGTAGCGCGCACCCGCCACCGATGCCGCCACCACGTCGCCCGAGCCGATTCCGGCGGCCGCCACGACGAGCCCCGGGCCGGCCAGTTTGAGGAAGCTCGGGGGACGCGAGGCCCCCCCACCAGCCGAGGGCGCGCCCCCGGTGCCCGCGGACTGCGCAGCATCGCTCATGCGTAGGCCTCCAGGAATCCGAGCACCGTGTCGATGTCGCCCTCGGTGTGATCGGCGTTGATCTGCGTCCTGATCTCCTCGTCTCCCTTGGGCACGACCGGATAGGCGAGCCCCGTCACCAGCACGCCCCGCTCGAAGAGGTAGCGCACCAGGTCGCGCGTGCGCTGCGTGTCGCGGATCATGAGCGGCACGACGGGGTGCTCGCCCGGGATCGTCTCGATGCCGATGCGTCCGAGGCCCGTCTCGAAGCGACGCGTGAGCGCGCGCAAGCGGTCGAGGAGCGTCGCCCCCTCCGGACCGGCGACGATGCGGACCGCGGCGAGCGCCGCAGCGGCTTCGCCGACCGTGATCGGGTTCGAGTAGATGTACATCTGCGACGACTCGCGCAGGAAGCGGACGACCGCCGTGTCGGCGGCGACGTAGCCGCCGTTCACGCCGAACGCCTTGCCCAGCGTTCCCACCAGGATGTCCACGCGCGCGCCGGTGTACTCCTCGGTACCCCGCCCCGTGGCTCCGAACGCCCCCACCCCGTGGGAATCGTCCGCGATGCAGACGACGTTCTCCGGGAAGTCGGAGTCGTAGCGCGCGCACACCTCCATGATCTCCGCGAGCGGTGCGTGATCGCCGCGCATGGAGAAGATCCCGTCGGTGACGACGAGCGCCCGCTTCGCCTTGCCCTTCCACTCGGCGAGCGCGGCGTCGAGCCCGGCCACGTCGTTGTGCTTGTAGACTGCCTTCCCCGCCGGACGGGCCAGGCCCATCGCGTTGATGATGCAGTTGTGATTGAGCTCGTCCGAGATCAGGACCGTCTCCGGCGAGACCAGCGGCGTGATGGTCGAGATCACCGCCCCGTACGCCGACGAGAAGAGCATCGCCTCCTGACGGCGATGGAAGCGGGCGAGCTCCTGCTCCAGGTCGAGATGCGCCCGATACGTCCCCGAGATGAAGCGTACCGCACCAGGACCCGCACCGAAGGCGCGCGTGGCCTCCTCCTCCGCGTGGATCACCTCGGGGCGAAGTCCCATGCCCAGGTACGAGTTCGAGTTCATGCGGATGAACTCGCGGTCGCCCTGCCCGCGAAGCAGGAAGCGCGGCCCGCGGCCGCCGGCCGCGGGCTTCACGGACACGACGACCTTCTCGGCACCCTTCGCGGTGCCGGCGTCCTCGAGTGCGCGCACGTGCGAGGCGAGCAGGCCGCGGAGTCGGTCGATCGGCATGGGCGTGCCCCTCAGGCGGTCCGGACGTGCCCCAGCATGTCGGTCGTCATTGCCGCGGCGTCGTAGACCGGCTTCCACCCCCACTCCGCACGGGCCGCACTGTCGTCGATGCGACGCGGCCACGAGTCCGCGATCGCTTGCCGGACGGGGTCGACCTCGTAGGAGATCGCGAACCCGGGAACGTGCTTGCGGATCTCGGCGGCCAACTTCTCGGGCGTGAGCTGCATCGCCGTCACATTGAAGGCGTTCCGGTGCACGAGCCGGGCGGCGTCGGCTTCCATGAGCTGGATCGCTGCGCTCACCGCGTCCGGCATGTACATGAAGTCGACCTGGCTGTCTCCGCGCAGGAAGCAGGTGTAACGGCCGTGGCGCACCGCCTTGTGGAAGATGTCGACGGCCCAGTCGGTGGTGCCGCCCCCTGGCGGCGCGCCGTAGGATACGATGCCCGGGAAGCGGATCCCCCGCGTGTCGACGCCGAAGTGTGCGTGGTAGTAGTCGCAGAGCAACTCACCCGCCAGCTTGGTGATGCCGTACATGGTCTCGGGGCGCATGACCGTGTCCTGCGGCGTCGGATCCTTGGGTGTGCTCGACCCGAACGCACCGATGGAGCTCGGCACGAAGAGCGCGCACTTCTGTTCGCGCGCGACCTCGAGCGCCGCCTCCAGGCTCGTCATGTTCACGTGCCAGGCGACGCGCGGGTCGCGCTCGCCCACCGCGGAGAGGATGGCGGCAAGGTGGAAGATCGTGTCGGCCCCGTGCCGCATCGCGGCCTGCCCCACCGCCTTGGGGTTGGTGGCGTCGACGAGCTGAAACGGCCCGGCGTCGACCAGCTCGGCCTTCGGGTGCCGCAGATCCGTCGCGAGCACCTTGGACGCGCCGTAGATCTCCCGAAGTTCGGGCACGAGCCAGGAGCCGATCTGGCCGCCTGCGCCGGTGACGAGGATGCGCTTCATGAAAGGGATCCGGAGCTCGTTCGGAGAATGGGACGGCGCAATGTAGCGCGGCGAGTACCCCCGCGCGCCGGCCCTTCGCGACCGCCCGCGGACGGGACGCATCGCGTTACCTTTTCGCCCTTCCCACCGTCTATCTCTCGGAATTCACCGCGCCCGGCCTTGTCCGGCCAGAGGGAGAAGACGATGAGGAAGATCAGACCGCACTGGACCGCAACCCTTCTGGGCCTATTCGCCCTCGCGGCTTGCGACGAGAGTGGCACTCAGCTGGCCCTCGACACCCTGGGCGTGGACGAGGAGGCCGAGCTGGCCATCCTCGGCGAGCCCGGTGCGCTCGACGTGGTCGAGCTGGGCGACGCCTCCAACTATCTCGCCGCGAACTTCGGCATGGGGGGCGTCCTCGCAGGACGGGGCCTGAGCGGACAGGCAGGAGCCCGACTGGCGTCGGCGACCGAGGCGCTTCGGACCGGAGACCGGCGACGGGCCCTCGACGAGGCGCGCGAGGCGCGGCGTCTCCTCGCTCGCGCCATCTACGCCACGCGCGGCGTCGAAGGAGTCACCGCCCTGGTGGAACACCTCGAGGAGCTCGCGCTGTCGGCCGCAGAAGACGGCGAGGATTTCGACGACGCCGACGGCCTAGCGGAGAAGCTCTCGAGGCTCGCCGCCGAGGCCCGCGCGCAGTTAGGCGCAGGCGAGTACGTGCGTGCCGCCGAGATCGCACTCCTCGGCGAGCAGAGCGCGCGCCACCATCGGCGCCACATCGCGCCCGAGCGCGCGCGCCTGGCGGTGTCGCTCGCCCACACGGCGGTCGCGCTGGCGACGCGTCTGGTCGCCGGCGACAGCATACCGGTCCGCCCGGTCGCCGCGACTGACGTCCGGGAGCACCAGAATCGGTGGCTCTGGCACGCCCGCCACATGCTGGAGAAGGACGACCAGGCACTCGCGAACGGGAACTGGGCTCGGACGATCCATTTCGCCGAGCACGCGCACTGGTCCGCACTGAAGGCGGTGATCCTGCCCGGTGGTGTCACCGAGGAGGAGCTGAACGCCATGGTCGAGCTCGCGCACCGCCTCTACGACGCAGCCGTGGAAGACCTCGGAACCGACCCCAGCGAGCTCGAAGCTAGACTCCTCGAGCGAGCGGAGCGCCTCATCGCGGCCGGCGAGGCGATGCTCGCCGAGGGCAAGAAGCGCGGGGTCGCCCCGGTTTGGCGCGGCGCGGTGATCTCGCGCTGGCTGATGGATTGACGAGGCGGCCGGAAGGGAGCCCCGAACGCCGGGGCTCCCTTCCGGGTATGTTGCCACCATGCCAGGGATCGTGGAACGCACAGATGCTCAAGTCGTGCGGGACGTGCTGGCCGGCGACCGGGATGCGTATCGACTCCTGGTGCGACGCTACGGCGACACGCTATACGGCCATGCCCTGCGCATGTCGGGAAGCCCCGACGAGGCGGATGTGCCGGTCCTGGTCCTGCCACTGGGCGACCGCGAACCCCTTGTTCAGGATTACGTCGAAGGGGCCGGCGTAGGCGTCGGTGCCGTAGTCGCGGCCCTTGATGAAGAACGCATTCTGAGGTGCGGACACCGTCGCCGAGTCCGCCGCCGTGCCGACGGGCTGCGCCGCGGCCGGCGCCGGAAGGGCGAGGGCGAGGACGCACCACACGAACAGCCACCGCGTCACTTCGATCCTGCCTCCACGTAGAGCTCGCTCCCACGCTCGCGGAACTCCGCGGACATACGCTCCATACCCGCGTCGATCGCGCTGCCTGCCTCGATGCCCTCCTCCTCGGCGAAGCGGCGGATGTCCTCCGTGATGCGCATCGAGCAGAACTTCGGTCCGCACATCGAGCAGAAGTGGGCGACCTTGGCGCCCTCGGCGGGTAGCGTCTCGTCGTGGTACGCCTCGGCGGTGACGGGGTCGAGGGACAAGTTGAACTGGTCGCGCCAGCGGAACTCGAAGCGAGCCTTCGAGATCGCGTTGTCCCACTCCACCGCGCGCGGGTGCCCCTTGGCCAGGTCGGCCGCGTGCGCGGCGATCTTGTAGGCGATCACGCCCGCTTTCACGTCGGCTCGGTCGGGAAGGCCGAGATGCTCCTTGGGGGTGACGTAACAGAGCAGCGCGGTGCCGTACCAAGCGATCTGAGCAGCGCCGATCGCACTCGTGATGTGGTCGTAGGCGGGCGCGATGTCGGTGGTGAGCGGCCCGAGCGTGTAGAAGGGCGCCTCGTCGCACCACTCGAGCTGCTTCTTCATGTTCTCCTGGATGAGGTGCATCGGCACGTGGCCGGGGCCCTCGTTCATCACCTGCACGCCGTGCTCCCAGGCGATGCGCGTGAGCTCACCCTGCACCTTCAGCTCTGCGAACTGCGCCTCGTCGTTCGCGTCGGCGATCGAGCCCGGGCGGAGACCGTCGCCGAGCGAATACGAGACGTCGTACTCGGCCATGATCTCGCTGATCTCGCGGAAGTGCGTGTAGAGGAACGACTCCTTGTGGTGTGCGAGGCACCACTTCGCGATGATGGAGCCGCCGCGCGAGACGATGCCTGTAAGGCGTTTCGCAGTGAGCGGTACGAACCGGAGCAGCACGCCCGCGTGCACCGTGAAGTAGTCGACGCCCTGCTCGCACTGCTCGATGAGCGTATCGCGGTAGATCTCCCAGGTGAGGTCCTCGGGCACACCGCCCACCTTCTCGAGCGCCTGGTAGATCGGCACGGTGCCGATCGGCACGGGAGAGTTGCGCACGATCCATTCGCGCGTCTCGTGGATGTTCTTCCCCGTCGACAGGTCCATGACCGTGTCGGCGCCCCAGAGCGTCGCCCAACGGAGCTTCTCGACTTCTTCCTCGATGGAGGAGCTGACGGCCGAGTTCCCGATGTTCGCGTTGATCTTCACCTTGAAGCGGCGGCCGATGACCATCGGCTCCAGCTCCGCGTGGTTGACGTTCGCGGGAATGATGGCCCGCCCGCGCGCCACTTCGTCGCGCACCACAGTCGCTTCCACACCCTCCCGGATCGCCGCGAACTCCATTTCGGGCGTGACCTCGCCCTTGCGCGCATACGTCATCTGCGTGACCGAGCCGGTGCCGCGCAGCGTGCGTCGCTGGAGGCCGGCTGGCATCTCGACGTCCGAGGACATGCCGCGCGTGCGGCCCGTCTCGCGCACGTCGCGCGCGCGAATCCACTCCTCGCGCAGCGGCGGAAGCCCGGCGCGTACGTCCCCGCGTGCGCCGCTCGTGTCGTACACCCTCAGAGGAGGCTCGCCTCCGCCGAGGTGGATCTCGCGCATGGGCACGCGAATGCCGCGTGTACCCTGCACGTGAACCTTGTACGAGCCGGGGAAGGCGCCGGGGTAGTCGGTGCCGGCGCTCTCGACCGGTCGTGCCGGGGGCGCCGCCGACTTCGGGCGGCCGTTGGATACAGCGACGTCGCTCATCCCATCTCCTCCATCCCGCTTCGGGAGCGATCCGCCGGGGCCATCCCTACTTTCGGCTGGACTTCGCCGCGCTCCCTCCGCCGGTGTGAACCGGATCAGGTTCCAAGGGTCGTTCTCAATCCCGATCTACGGGATGCCCCTGGCGGCAGACGGAAAGTAGCCTCACTCGGCGGCGAGGATGAACCCCTTCAAGTAGGACCCCTGGGGACAGGCCGTGGAGACGGGATGGTCCGGCGCCTGGGCCAGCCGCTCCAAGATGCGAAGCGGCCGCCCGCACGACGCGGCCGCGCGCGCCACGGCCTCCTGGAACGCTTCCGCGGACACGCGGCCGGAGCACGAGAACGTGGCGAGCACGCCCCCCGGGGCGAGGCAGTCGAGTGCGAGTCGGTTCAGACGCTGGTACCCCTGGAGCGCCGACTTGAGGCCGGCGCGCGAGCGTGCGAAGCGGGGCGGGTCGAGCACGATCATGTCGAACGTACGCCCCGCTGCGGCAACCTCCTCCAGCCAACCGAAGGCATCCGCACGTTTGATCTCGAGGCGGTCGGCGATGCCGTTCAACTCCGCGTTCCTCGCGGCCAGCTCGAGGGCGCTGGCAGATGCATCGACGGCGGTGACGCTCGTGGCGCCCGCCTTCGCCACGGCCATCGCGAAGCCACCCGTGTACGAGCAGACGTCAGCGACCGACCTGCCCGCAGAGTACGCCGCAACGCGAGCGCGGTTCATGCGTTGATCGAGGTAGAAGCCGGTCTTCTGCCCGGTGCGCAAGTCGATGGCGAATCGGAGCCCATCTTCCTGGATGATCACGTGCTCGGTGGGCGGCGTGCCCCTCAGCGGGCCGTCCTTCACCACCAGCCCCTCCTCCTCGCCCACACCCTTCTCGGTGCGGAGAGTGATGCTCTCGGGCCGGAGTGCCTCCTCGAGCGCATCCAGGATGGGCTCCAGACGCCCGGCGATGCCTAGGCTCGTCAGGATCACGACCAGATGGCGTGCGTACCGATCGACCGTGAGGCCCGAGAGCTCGTCTCCCTCGGAGAAGACGAGGCGGCACGCGCCCGCCAGGTCGTCGAGGCCGAGCACATGGCTGCGGAGCGCGATGGCCCGCCGCACACGGGCCGCAAAGAAGGCGCCGTCGAGCGGCTCGTCCATCGAGGTGTACAGGCGCACCCGGATCTGGCTCTTCGGGTTGAAGAGGCCGCGCCCCAGGTGGACGCCGTGCGGATCGTGCACGTCGACCTCGGCGCCCGGCTCGGGGTCACCGACGACGCGTGTGATCGCGCCGGAGAAGATCCACGGGTGGCGGCCTCGTGCAGGACCCACGCCTTTGGCGTCGAGATGGACGGCGGGGCGGATCATCGGTTGGACGTCGTGTTCATGGGACGGGAAGGCTAGGCGGGCTCGTGATTTCCAGGAAGTGCCGCACCTCGGGCCTCGGACCCTTGCCGGCACCCCCCGGTATCAGGGGCCATGCGTACCCTCGGCGCGCTCCTGGTCCTCGCGTGTCTGGCCGGCAGCGCCGCGCCACTGCAAGGGCAGGCGCTCGACGGGGTCATGGCCGCCATTCGGAACGGCGGCGGCTGGGTGTCGGTCGACATCCGTGGGGGTCGGGGCTCTGCCAGCACGCTCCCCCTGCCGACGATGGGGATGACGCTCTCCGGGTGCGTCAACGTCTGGGAGGGGCACAGCGGCCGCTGGCGGATCCGCGCGCGCGACACCGTCGCCGAGAAGACCATCGAGACGAACTCGGTGCCCGGTCAGGGCGTGACGTTCACGCACGAATTCGGTCTCCGCTCGCAGCTCGAGGTCGAGTTCATCTGGAGCGAGCCGCGCGACACGACGCTGCTTCTCTGGGTGGGGCTCGGCGATGCCGAGAGCGACCCCGACGTGTGCGTTCCGAAGGGGTTCGGCGCGACTAGATAGCGGGGCTCGAGGCGGTCATCACTTCCCGAGCGCGCGGGACACTGCGCCGAGGAGTTGCCGGAACTCGAAGGGCTTCGTGATGACTTCCACGGCGCCGAGCTTGGCGGCCTTCAAGAGCAGCTCGTACTTGTCGACGCCTAGCCCCCCGAGATCGCGATCACCGGCACGCCCTTGTGCTGCACCCGGAGCGCGGCGATCACCTCGTGTCCGTCCAGGCGGGGCATGTTGATGTCCGTGAGGACGACGTCGGGACGACGTTGCCCGAAGCTCTTCAGGCCCATCGCGCCGTCGGCGGCTTCGTCGACCGCGTGGCCCGCGCTCTCGAGGATCCTGCGCGCGAGCACGCGGTGCTCCTCATCGTCGTCGATCAACAGGACTCGGGCCATCCGCTTTCTCCTTGGCGCCGGGCAACGAGAGTCACGAGTCAGCGCGCGGTGGAACCTACAACCGAGTCCGCGCCGGCGTGAGAGCGGACGAGGACCATCCGTCAATCATGGTCGCCTCGCGCGTCGGTTGGCTCGCCCCTCGCACCGAACCTCGGAAAGAGCACGCTCGCCGCAGCGATGAGGGAGCCCACGGTGAACAGGCCGAACCGGAGCAGGCCGACGATGTCCGGACGGGCTGGTTGAGCGAATCCGCTGTCCGCGAACAGACCGAGCACCTGCGCTTGGTGCGCGAGCGCACTCGTGTACCGCAGCAGGATGATGCTCGCCGCGATCAGGTAGAGGGCCGCGATGACGAGCCGTTCGACCCGACTCAATCGCTCGTCGGCGACGAACGAGGCCACCAGCACGGCGAAGGTAATCGAGATCCAGAACTGGAACTGCGTATCGATGTCCTGATTGACATCGAAGAAGAGGGCCCAGAGATCTGGTTCGCTCATGCGAGCGCCGGTCGTCTCATGGTGCGCCTGCGCCGGCTCTCAGCTGTCGCACGATCTCTTCGAAGACCGCGCGGACCTGGTCACTCTCGCTGATCACCAGCGTAATCACACCGTAGCGCTCGCTCGTGATGGCGTTACCGGCATAGATCTCGGCGACCTTGGCGTCCAACTCCGCTCTCGCACGAGCCAGCCCGATGTCGTCGTGAATGCGCGCGATCGTCGCGTAGTACTCCTCGCGCGCGGCGTCGAGCGCGAGGTAGGCACGCGCGTACCGCGTGAGCTCGGCGCGGTCGAGCGGTACGTCCTGCGCCCGGAGGTCGGCCGCGAGCACGCCCATGAGCAGGAGCGCGAGAACGGTGCTGCGACCGAGTGGGCCCCGACGGACGGCAGGTGGGGACGGGCTGGGGTTCGCGCGCGCGCGTGGGGTCATGTAGTGTGTCCTCGGCCCGCGGACTCCGGATCAGGGTGCCACTATACCCCTCTACGAATACTCTTGCAAAGCCTGCGGGAACGCCTTCGGGGCGCTCGTCCGCGGCTCGCAGGCCCCGGCGTGCCCGGCTTGCGGGGGACGCTCGCTCGAGCGTCGCTTCCCCGCCCCGACGGTACACTCGCAAGGCACCCACGCGAAGGCGCTGAAGGCCGCCAAGAAGCGCGACGCGCGTCAAGCCGACGCACGCAATCGCGCGCAGCGGGAGTACGAGGCGCACCACGACGACTGAGCCGGTCGATCCGGCGGCGCTCGGCAGGCGGCCGTCCCGCAGGGCGATCACGCGTCCGCGGAGCGGAAGGGTAGGACCGCGAACGCAGATGGTTAGGACCGCGAACCCAGATGGTTCGAACTTCGAACGATCTCGAGAGTCGCTGGAACGGGGCATTACTCTCAGCCGCCGGCTGGGGATCACGACGCTCAGGAGGTCTCCGCCGACCCCGTCGGAACGACGACCGCGTCGGGTGCCGGCGCCGCTGGCCCAAACGCCGCCCACGCCTCAGAATGACGCCGTGCCTGGTCGTCCATAACGCCGGAGTGCGGAACATGAAGGCTCGCGCATGGGTTGCGGCTTCCTTCCTCGTCATCATCGCCGCTTGCGCGGATACGGGCGCCGACTCGGCATCCTCCGGGCCCATCGTGAAGGGCGGCGACGATCGCACCGGTCAGTACGAGGCCGTGGCGGATTTCTGGAAGGCCGCGCCCGATCACACCGACCGGTGGACCTGGGGAGAGGTGTCCGGGATGGCGGTCGACAACCCGAACCGCATCATCGTCGCGGTGTGGGGAGACCGGGACGAAGATGGCGTCGAGCGGGAAGGGAGCTCGAACTATCTCCTCGTCGTCGACGGGAACGGCAACATCACCGAGAATTGGTCGCAGTGGGACTCCATTGTGAACCGGCCGCACCAGGTCTACATCAGCCCTTACGACCCCGAGCGGCACATCTGGATCGTCGAGCGCGGCGGCCGTGGCGTGCCCATGTCGGTGCTCAAGTTCACCAACGACGGCAGTCAGCTGGTGATGCGCCTGTTCGACCCGAATCACCCGACGAGTCGCGCGGAGGCGCGTGCCAACCCCCATCCGGGACCGTACACGTACGGCGACCCGGCGGTGCTGGCGTTCTTCCCCGACGGGACCTGGCTGCTCGGCGATGGCTACTGGAACAGCCGCATCGTGAAGTACGCCGCGAACGGCGACTACATGATGGAGTGGGGTGAGCTCGGGAACGGCCCCGGGCAGTTCGACCTCGTGCACGGGCTCGCGATCGACCGCCAGCACCGCGTCTACGTGGGTGACCGCAACAACAACCGCATCCAGATCTTCACCGAGAACGGCGAGTTCATCGAGGAGTGGCCGAACGTGGGCGACCCCGTCGGCATCTTCATCGACGAGAACGACGGCGTGTGGGTGACGTCAGGCCGACTGAACCGGATCCTCAAGTACAACACCGACGGCGTGCTCCAGTACTACTGGGGCGCGTATGGCGGCACGATGGGCGGGTTCGACGGCGGCCTGTCGCGCCCACACCAGATCGACGTCGACCAGAACGGCAACGTGTTCGTCGCCAGCTGGGATGGGGGCTGGCTGGACAAGTTCGTGCCGAAGCCGGGCGCCGACCCGAGCAAGCTGATCGGCCGGCAGCTCGTTCTGCCGATGTGACGACCGACAAGGCCAGCGGCGGCGACCTGCCTCAGCGGGCGGAGCGCCGACCGGCGAGCAACTGGCCGACCGGCGGGCGAAGTCGCCCGCCGGCCCGCCAGTTCGCTACTCCTCGTTGCCAGGCCCGGTGACGGGAGCGGGCTGCGCCGCTGGGAGCTCGGAACGGCGGCCGCGGTTGTTCGACCCGTAGTCGTCCCCCGCCGTCTGCACGAACGGCGGTACGCCCGACGCCTCGCACCAGTCGCCGGTGTCGAGGAAGTGCGTATGCAGGCACGAGTACGGAGAGCCCAAACTGAGCAGCAGCTGTTCGGTCTCCGGATAGGCTACGCGTGAGAAGAAGCCCGACCGCCCCCCCCGCGTCATGTCCACGACCGACTGACCGAGCCGCGCCAGCGCGTCCACGCGGGCGCCCTTCGACACGAGATACTGGATGAGCGCGTTGTCGCCCCTCGACGCCGCGTAGTGGAGCGGTGTGTAACCCCACCCATCGCGCTCGTTCGGATCCGCGCCCAGCTCCTCGATCATGTATTGCACGGCGGCGAGATTCTGGTTCGGAGCGTTGCGCATGCTGAACGCACCCAGGCCGAGGTATCCGCCTCCCGCGGCCATGTGAATCGGCCACGCGCTCGGCGTCCCCTCGGGCATCAGCGTCACACCCGAGTCCTCCTGCTGGCGCCCGTCCGTCTGACGCCGGTCCCGCATGCCGATCGCCGGCCAACGCGACGGAACGTCCGGATCGGCGCCGTGCTCGGCGAGCAGCCTCATCGCGCCCACGTCCTGGGCCAGGGCCGCCCGGAAGAACGGGGTCGCGCCGGTGAGGTCGAGGCCGATCTTGTTGAGCCCGTACTCCCAGTACCAGAGATGCGTGTTCAGGGGCACGTTCGGATTCGCGCCCGCGTCGAGCAGCGCGCGCAGCACGTCCATGTAGCTCGAGACCTGCACGTCCTGAGCGCGGGGCTGCGGGTAGTTCGAGCGCGGAGCCCACTGCGTCTGCAGCGTCGCGAACACCGGCGTCGATCCATCCGTGGACGCAGCCAAGTCCGGGTCGGCGCCCCGTTCGATGAGCTCGAGGGCGAGGTCGAACTGCCCGTTCATGGTGGCGATGAGCAGCGGACTCGTGTGGTCGGCCGGGCTCACCTGGTCGATGTCGGCCCCGCCGTCGAGCAGCGCGAGCGCGGCGTCGAGCTGGCCATCCCGCGCAGCGTGAAGGAGCGCGGTCATGCCGCCTGTCTTGCCGACGAGCGTCTCGGTGTTCGGGGGCCTGACGACGTCCGGCCCGGCAGGGAAGTCCGGTCCGACGCGCGCCAGCGACACCGGGTCGTACGCGCCCACGTCCGGCTGCGAGGCGATGAACTCGCGCTGCACCCGCACCGCCCGCTCCACGGCGTCCGTGTCGGGCTGCCAGTTCGGCCCGCCGCGCTCGGCGATCTGGATCGAGTCGATCGCGCGGTTCAGCACCCTACCCGCGGCGCGATCCAGGGCGTAGCTGTACAGCACGTCGACAACGCGCGTGGTCACTGACGGATCGGCTCCGCCTCGCAGGAGCGCGCGGACTGCGTCCGCGCGGTTCTCCGCGGCCGCGAACATCAAGGGTGTCTGCCCGGCCGATGCTTCGCGGACGTTCGGATCGGCGCCCCGCGCGAGCAGGGTCGCCACGGTCTCCGCACCACCGATAGCGGCCGCGGCCAAGTGCAGCGGCGTCACGCCGGTGTTCGTCGTGACTGCGTCCGCGTCGGCACCCGCATCGAGCAAATGCGCGGCGACGTCGGCGTGCGCGCCCATCGCCGCCAGGTGCAGCGGCGTGTAGCTGCCGATCCGGGTCTTCGCCTCGACGGCGGCACCACGCTCGATCAAAAGTCCGACGATCGGCGCGTGGCCACGCTCTGCGGCCACGTGCAGGGCTGTCAGGCCGTCGCCCTCCGCGCCGTTCACGTCCGCCCCCTGCGCGAGCACCGAGCGGACTGCGGCCACATCGCCGGACGCCGCGGCATCGATGAGCGGGAGCTGTGCCTCGACGGGCGCGACCGCCGCGAGGAGGACCGCAGTCGCGAGAGCCAGCGCGCGGCTCATGCCCCGAGGTCTCCGACCAACGGGACACCACGGGGGAACGTCAGCGGGAACTCCCCCGTGCTGTCGCCGAAGTAGCTCATGTCGCTGTGGCCGAGCGACTGCATCAGGCTCACGAACACGTTCGCCATCGGCGTACCGTCGGGTGCCTTCAGGTGGAGCCCGCCTTCGAGGGCGCCGTTCGCCTTCCCCATGAGCAAGAGCGGGCAGCGGCGGTGGTTGTGCAGGTTGGGGTCACCCATCGGCGATCCCCAGACGATCGCGGTCTTGTCGAGCAACGACGCACCGCCGTCCTGCGTCCCCTTCAGCTTCTCGAGCAGGTAACCGACCTGAGAGAGGCGATGCCGGTTGATGGCGTTGAAGTCCATGATGTCGGCCGGCGCGTTGCCGTGGTGCGACACACCGTGGAACGACCGGTTGACGCCACTCAGCGGGAAGGTCCGGTTCGACTGGTCGAAGCCGGTCTTGAAGGTGATGACCCGGGTGAGGTCCGTCTGCAGCGCGATGACCTGGAGGTCGAACATCAGCTGCATGTGCTCTTCGAACGAGTCCGGCACGCCGGAGGGCTCCTCGGGGAGCTCGCGCTCCTCACCGCTGTTGTTGCGCTCCTCGACGAGCTGGATGCGGCGCTCGATCTCGCGGATGTGCGTGAGGTACTCGTCCAGCGCGGCGCGGTCGCTCGCGCCGAGGGCCAAGCGCAGACGCGCGACCTCGCCGGCGATCCAGTCGATCATGCTGCGGTCCGTGCGCCGACGCGCGGCCCGGTCCTCGTCCGTCACACCGGCTCCGAAGAGGCGCTCGAAGACGATGCGCGGCTCGCGGATGGGCGGGAGCGGCTGCGAGGGCGAGGCCCAAGATACCGTGGTGGTATACGCGCAGTGGTAGTTGTACTGGCACCCGCCGCCGCGGTCGATGGGCTCGATGCAGAGCTCGAGCGAAGGGAGCGCGGTGTCCTGACCGACGCGGCGGGCGTGCACCTGATCGATCGACGTGCCGATGTAGGCGTCCGAGCCCTGCGTCTGCTTCGGGTGCGCCTGCGTCAGGAAGACCGCGGTGGACCTGTCGTGGTCGCCGCCGATCTCCTCGGCGCGGTACGGCTCTGCCATCCGGCAGTCGGTGTTGCTGACGATCGTCAGGTAGTCGCGGTAGGGCGCGAGCGGGAGCAGCTGACTATCCGGCGCGAACTCGAAGTCTCGACCCACCGTGGCCGGCGAGAACAGGTGCCGAGCATCGCCCCAGTCGCTGCACCCGGCGGCACCCATCGACTCCTCGATGCAGATGAGCCGGGTGAAGTTCGGGTCGGCCGCGAAGCGGCGCCAAGAGCGGCCGGCGGGAACCATCGCGTCCAACATCGGCAGCGCAACCGAGGCCCCCATGCCGCGCAGGAAACTCCGGCGAGCGATGTGTTTGCCCGTGATCAGATGCATGATGTCACGCTCCTGTGGCCGCGGCGGAAGTCGCGGGTGTCGGTTACCTAATTCGGTTGACTGGCCATCTGGAAGGGATCGCTCGCAACGACCCCCATGATGAACGACGATAGGCGATAGTCGTTCGCCTCGGCCTCCCGAGCGATCGCCCGTACAGTCGGTTGGTCGTAGTACTCCACCCGCCGCCCCATCGCGAACGCAAGCATGTTGGCCGCGAAACTGCGTGCGATCGGGAGCGGACGGCTGAGCAACACCTCGCTGAGATCCTCCGGCGAGCTCAGCGGGGTGTCGTCGTAGTAGGTGCCGTGCGTATCGAGCGGCATGCCGTTCTCGCGCGTACGCCACCGCCCAGTGACGTCGAAGTTGTCGAGCGCCAAGCCAATGGGATCCATGAGCCGGTGACACGCGTTGCACGTGGGATTCGAGCGGTGCTGCTCCATGCGCTCGCGCGTCGTCAGCAGGCGGCCTGATGCCGCGGCCTGTGTCGTCTCGAACGCGGGCACGTCCGGCGGAGGAGGAGGGGGCGGAACGCCCATCAGCACCTCCATCACCCACTTGCCGCGCAGCACCGCCGACGTCCGGTTCGCCATCGACGTGAGCAACAGGACGCTCCCCTGACCCAGAAGCCCGCGCCGGGTCGCGTCCGGGTACTCGACGCGCCTGAACTCGTCGCCGATTACGCCGGGAATGCCGTAGTGACGGGCGAGCCGATCGTTCACGAACGTGTAGTCCGCCGTGATGACTTCGAAGAGGCTCCGGTCCTCGCGCACCAATTGCGAGAAGAACATCTGCGTCTCGCGGACCATGTCGCGGCGCAGCTGATCCGTGAAATCCGGGTAGAGGTACGAGTCCGGACTGTTCTTGTCGGCGTCCTGGAGTCGGAGCCACTGCGAGGCGAAGCGGGTAGCCAGCGCCTCGGAGCGGGGGTCGGCGAGCATGCGCTCGACCTGCTCCTCCAGCACGCCGGGGGCGGAGAGCCTCTCGGCCACCGCGATCTCGAGCAGCTCCTCGTCGGGTACCGTGCCCCAGAGGAAGAAGGAGAGCCTGCTCGCGAGATCGATGTCGGCCAAGCGGTAAGGCTCACCGGCCTCCGCCTCGGGCGACTGCCGCTCCAACCGGAAGATGAACGACGGACTCGCGAGGATCGCCTGCAGCCCGGTGCGCACCCCGACCTCGAAGCCTCCCTCCGCGGCGGCCCGGTCGTAGAACGACATCGGGCCCGCGAGGTCTTCGTCGGCGAGCGGGCGTCGGTAGGCGGCTGTAGCGAGCCGCGACAGGATCGATGCCGCGCACGGACGCTCCTCGTTCAACGTCGTCGGACGGCACGTGAAGACCGCACGGCGACTCGCAGTCTCGGAGACTCCCACCGCCACCACCGGACCCGAGATCCTCAGCTCGGTGAGATGAGGGAGTACCGTCATTCCGTAGTTGGCCCACGCGCGTGAGTCCTCGCCGCCCGTGAACGACCAGCGGGGTGGGCGCAGTCGATCCTCGTACGGCCCGTCGATCGTGCGAACGAAGGCCGCTGCCACGCGATGCTGTCCCGCGCGCACGAAAATGGGCTGCGTGCGAATCGGGACGGTGCCGCCGTCGCCGTGCTCGAGCGCGAGCTGAGCGACGCCCCGACCATCGATGGAGATATCGATGTCCGTGTCGGGCGCACCCGCGCCAAACTGAGTCACCGCCTCGATGACGTAGTCGCCGTCCGCCGGGAAGTCGTGCGTGACCACTGCGCCGCCGCGCGTTCCGAAGGGCGTGCCCTCGACGTGGTCCCAGGCGTGCTGGGAGACATCGACCGAAAGCGTGTAGCTGCTCGTCGTCTCGGGCGCGTCGGGCGCGCCGACCGCGAGCCGACTGACCTCGGTGGCCGCGCGCAGATACGCTTCCAGGAGCGTCGTCGACAGACCCTGTGCCGCCGAGAGGTTGTCGAAGTTGCCGAGGTAGGTGTCGGCGGGAAGCCAGCGCGCCGCGTCGACCTCCAAGTCGAGCAGGTCGCGCACCACCCGCTGGTACTCTGCGCGGTTGAGGCGCTGGAAGCGCCGCGTGCCCGGATTGGGATCGAGCGCGGCCGCCCGGTCGACCACCGACTCGAGCGTCTCCACCAGCTGCAGCAAGGAGTCCGCAGGCGGACGCCGCCCCCCCGGCGGGGGCATCATCCCCGCACGGAGCTTCACGATCATCTTCTCGGCGGTCTCGGCCGACTGGTCGGCCGTCTCGGCCTGGAAGTCCTCCAGCGAGAGGTTGCCGATCATGCGGCGGTCGTTGTGGCAGCCGACGCAGTAGCGCTCGATGGCCTCGGTGGCGTCGTCGGTCGCCGAAGCGGCCGGATGGGCTGAGGGCTGGCCGGGGCCGGGCGCGCCCGTGCCGCCGGGCGCGCCGATGGCGGCGAGCCATATGCCCAGTGCCGCGGTTCCCGCTGCGAATGCCTTCACCCGATCACGCTCCCGGCAGGAGACGCAAATCCGCAATCTAGGGGGCGGTTTTCGGGACGGCTATGCTGGCGGGGGGGGTGGGGGGCGGGACTCCCTGTTCTCGAAAGGGGCGGGCGCTCCCCCCGCCCCCCCCTACGGCTCCTGCACGGTCGCCGGCAACGTCGTGTCCGACACCTGAAAGACCAGGTAGCGAACCGGCTCAGTCGCGCTCCCGTTCCGCGAGACGGCGTGCAGGGCCCCCGGGTACTCGTAGAAGACCTCGCCGGGCCCGAGCCGCCGCACTGGACCGTCGTCCACCTGCACCTCGTACGTCCCCTCGAGCACGTAGCCGAAGGTGTGGCTGCCGGGGTGCCGGTGCGGCGTGCCCGCCAGGCCGGGAGCCCGCACGAGCTCGCGCATCGATGCGACGCGGCCGAGCACGTCCGTCATGGTCGTCTCGAAGAGCACCGTCTGCTGCGCGTCGCCGGTGGCAGCCTGGCTCGGGGCCGGCGCAGCAGCGGCTTCAGGCGTCGATGCGTCGGCGGGTGTCCGTCCGAGCGCGACGTACGTGGCGCCAGAGGCCAAGAGGGCCGCCGCGCCCGCGGTGACGACATGCGAAGCCAGAGTCTTCATCTTCGAACCTCCGTGTAGGATGCGGTCAGCGCCGTAGCTCTCGTCCGATCACTTCGTTCAGGAACGCACGGTCGGCCGGGTCGGACCCGCCGCCAGCCATATGGCCCCACACCGACGGAATCGGCACGAACTCCACGTTTCGGAGGAACGAGCGCTCGTACTCGGCGTCGGTGAGTGGGAAGTACATGTCGGTCGCGCCGGGCAGGTAGAGCACGCGCGCCCGGATGGACGCGAGCGCGCGCTCGACGTCCCCGCCGAAGCCGGGCGTGTCACCGATGTCGTGCAGCTGCCAGACGCGCCCCTGCACCACGCTGTCGTGCGGCCGGAAACCGGGCGCCCTGCGGGAGGCGGCCGCGATCACCGCCTCCACCGTCGGCGTCGCGCCGGAGCGGAAGATCTCACGCCTCCACCACTCGGTGGAGCGCGTCCAGGCGGACCAGTGCAGGGACCATGCTCGCGTGCCCGCGGTCGAGAGCGTGTCGCGCCCCGCGAGGATCTCGGGATCCTGCGTGATGAGCGTGAGCGCGCTCTCGAGGCGAACGATGCCGTGCGGGTACGTCTTTGCGGTCCCCGCGATCGGCACGATCAGGTCCATGAAATCGGGGTGCGACACCGCCCACTGGAACGCCTGCTCGGCCCCCATGGAGAAGCCGATGATGGCGCGCAGGTGCGTGATGCCGAACGCCTCCGTCACCAGGCGGCGCGTAGCTTCCACGTTGTCGCGGATGGTGACCTCTGGAAACGTCGCGTGCGTGCGCGGTGGCGACATGTTGCTCGGCGAGGTCGAGCCGCCGCTCGCGAACATCTCCGTGACGATGACGAACCAGTCGGCGGGGTCGATCGCGCGGTCCCCTCCGATCAGGAAGTCGTAGCCGTGGTGGTTGCCGCCGTACCACGACGGGACGAGGATCGCGTTGGAGCGGTCCGCGTTCAGCGTGCCGTGCGTGACGTAGAGCACCTGCGCGCCGGGGAGCGTGCCGCCGCGCTCGAGCGCGAAGTCGCCGAGCTGGAAGTAGTGGTGGGGCAGGTGCTGCTGCTGAGCGGCGGCCGGCCAGGGCGCGACCAGGGACGAGACGAGCAGCGCGAGCGCGAGCCTCATGGTCCACCTCCGGGCGGCCGGACCAGAAGTCCGCGACGCCGTCACGTGGCGGCGTTCGCCGCCGTCGATCCTGCCGACTACTCCTTCCCTGCCCCTTCGCCGACTCCCAGCAGCTTCGCGACCGGATCGTACGAGCGGTCGACCAGGCGCTCCTTGAGCGGAATGATCGCGTTGTCGGTGATGGTGATGTGCTCGGGGCACACCTTCGTGCAGCACTTGGTGATGTTGCAGTACCCGATGCCGAGCTCCTCACGCAGCTGGGCGACACGGTCCCCCGTGTCGATCGGGTTCATCTCCAGGTTCGCAACGTACACGTAGTGGCGCGGCCCCGCGAATTTGTCGTGCAGGTGATGGTCGCGCAGCACGTGGCATACGTTCTGACAGAGGAAGCACTCGATGCACTTCCGGAACTCCTGCGGGCGCTCGACGTCGTACTGCTCCATCCGCCAGGTGCCGTCCGGCGCATCGGGCTTCGCAGGCATGAACTTCTGGATCGACCGCTTCACCTCGTAGTTCCACGACACGTCGGTCACGAGGTCTTTCACGCTCGGGAACGTGCGCATGGGCTCGACGGTGATTGGCTGGTCCGCGGGGAGCTGGTCTACGCGGGTCATGCACATCAGGCGAGGAGACCCGTTGATCTCGGCCGAGCAGGAGCCACACTTGCCCGCCTTGCAGTTCCAGCGGACGGCGAGGTCGTTGGCCTGCTCCGCCTGGATCTGGTGGATGGCATCGAGCACCACGTATCCGGGACCGACGTCGACCTGGTAGCTCTTCAGCTCGCCACCGGACGAATTGCCGCGCCAGACCTGGAACTGGCGTTGACCGCTTGTCTCCGCCATCAGCCCTGCTCCTTGATGATGTCCTGAAGGTCTTGGCGAACTGCGGAGATCGGCTCTTTGCGGATCTCCATGCTCCCGTCCCGCGCCTTCTTGATGACGAGGTTGTACTTGCCCCACTCGGCATCCTTCGCCTGATAGTCGCCGCGCGCGTGCGCGCCACGGCTCTCCTTCCGCTCGCGCGCGGCGAGCGCCACCGCCTCGGACACGGTGAGCAGGTTGTGCAGGTCGAGCGCGGTGTGCCAGCCGGGGTTGTACTCGCGGCTGCCACCCGCGCCCATCACCGCTGCGCGAGCCTTGAACTTCTGGATCCCCTCGAGCGCCTCCGTGAGCTCCTTCTCCTCGCGCGAGATGCCCGCTTTGTCCTGCATGAGCTGCTGGAGCTCGTACTGGAGGCGGAACGGACCGACGTCCGCCCCCGCATCTCGCTCGAGCGGCGCGAGAGCCTCCTTCTCCGCCAGCGCGATCTGATCGTCTCCGATCTTCACCTGGCCGTTGGAGTTGGCGAATGTCGCGGCATACTCGCCGGCGCGCTTGCCGAAGACCAGCAGATCGGAGAGCGAATTGCCGCCCAGCCGGTTCGCGCCATGCAGCCCACCGCCGCACTCGCCCGCCGCGAACAGGCCCTTCACGGTGGTCGACATCTGCGAGTCCGCGTCCACGCGGATGCCACCCATCACGTAGTGCGTGGTTGGCCCGACTTCCATGGGCTCCTTGGTGATGTCGATGCCCGCCAGTTCCTTGAACTGGTGGTACATGCTCGGGAGCTTCTTCTTGATGTGCGCCTCGGAGTCCTTGATGTGCTGCTTGATCCAGGCGATGTCGAGGAAGACTCCGCCGTGCGGGCTCCCCCGCCCCTCCTTCACTTCCTTGACGATCTTGCGCGCGACGTGGTCGCGGGTGAGCAGCTCGGGCGGACGGCGCGCGCTCTTGTCGCCGATCACGTAGCGCCACCCCTCCTCGGGCGAGTCCGCCGTCTGCCCCTGATAGAGCGGCGGGATGTCGTCGAACATGAAGCGGCGCCCCTCGCTGTTCTTGAGCACGCCGCCTTCGCCGCGCACGCCCTCCGTGACCAGGATGCCGCGCACGCTCGGCGGCCACACCATGCCGGTCGGGTGGAACTGCACGAACTCCATGTCCACCAGCTCGGCGCCGGCGTGGTACGCGAGCGAGTGGCCGTCGCCCGAGTACTCCCAACTGTTGCTCGTGATCAGATAGGCCCGGCCGATGCCGCCCGTGGCGAGCACC
Source organism: Gemmatimonadota bacterium (assembly GCA_016873995.1). Classification (GTDB taxonomy): domain Bacteria; phylum Gemmatimonadota; class Gemmatimonadetes; order Longimicrobiales; family Gaopeijiaceae; genus UBA2982. Next base: position 32,808 of record VGVR01000009.1, on the reverse strand, counting down.
ACCGCCTTGGCCTTGAAGACCTTGAAGCGACCGCGCTCGCGGTCGTAGGCGAACGCGCCCACGCAGCGGCCACCGTCCACGAGCAGCTTGGTGACCGTCACCTCCATGTGCACGTCGATCCCCTGATGGATCCCGTGGTCCTGGAGGGTGCGGATCATCTCGAGGCCCGTGCGGTCGCCGACGTGCGCGAGGCGCGGGTACTTGTGTCCGCCGAAGTTGCGCTGGTTGATGCGACCATCCTTGGTGCGGTCGAGCAGCGCCCCCCAGGCCTCCAGCTCGCGCACGCGGTCCGGAGCTTCCTTGGCGTGCAGCTCGGCCATGCGCCAGGAGTTCAGGTACTGGCCGCCGCGCATGGTATCCGCGAAATGCACCTTCCAGCTGTCGCGGTCGTCCGCGTTGGAGAGCGCGGCGGCTACGCCGCCCTCGGCCATGACGGTGTGCGCTTTGCCGAGCAGCGACTTGCAGACCAAGCCGACCTTCGCTCCACCCGCCGCCGCGGCGATAGCAGCACGGAGGCCGGCGCCCCCTGCGCCGATGACGATGACGTCGTGCTCGAACGTCTGGTGAGCCGACATCAGAAGAGCCTCAGGTCGGACCAGATCCCCATCGCGCAGAGCCGGACGTAGACGTCGGAGAAGCCGACCCAGAAGAGAGAGAACCAGGCGAAGCGCATATGGCGCTTGTTGCACCAGCTCACGCACTCGTACGTAGTGCGTCGCACGGGCCGTCCCGCGAGACGGTCGATGCCGCCCCCCACGAGGTGGCGCAGCGAGTGGCAGCCGAACGTGTACGCGCCGAGCAGCGTCACGTTGAGAGTGAGCACGAGCGTACCGATGCTGACGCCGAACTCTTCACCGCCCGCCGCGGTCGCGAACCAGAGCGCGTTCCACGCATCCATCAACAGGAAGACCAGCAGGATGAGCGCAAACGGGAGCGTGTAACGATGGATGTTCTGCAGGATGAGCGGGAAGCGCCGCTCGCCGATGTAGCCAGTGCCGGGCGTGCCGACGGAGCACGACGGCGGACCTGGCCAGTACGCCTTGTAGTAGGCGCCGCGGTAGTAGTAGCAGGTGAGACGGAAGCTCACCGGCGCCCACAGGATCACCATCGCGGGCGAATACGGTAGGAAGCTCGGCCACCACCCCGGCTGCGCGCCGAAGAGCGCGTGCTCGGACGGCGCACCCGCCGGATACCAGAGCTCCGGCGAGTAGAAAGGCGACAGCAGGTTGCCGGAATGATAGAAACCGCCCTGTAGGGCGGCCCAGGTCGAGTAGACGATGAAGGCCAAGAAGCCGAGGCCGACGGCGACGGGCTGGATCCACCATGCGTCGGTCCGCATGGTCTCGCCGAAGCTACGCTTGACCGGAAGCGCCGTGACTTTGTGCGGCAGGGCCGGCATGGACGGCATCGAATCCCCTTTCGAGTCCTTCGCGGACGACGTTGCACGCGCCGGGAAGGCCCGAAGTCGGCGGCCCCGGTCGCAAGGCCGCCGAAATATGCCGCGCGAGGGGCGGACGGCAACCGGCCGTATCGCCTACTATTGGAGATGCGCCCGAATCGGAATCTCCAGCCACGGACCTGGGCGCGCACCGTCATGGCGGCAACGGCCAGCTTTGCGTTCGCCGGCACGCTGGACGCCCAAACGGACGACAGCCGCCTCGCGGTCACGCTGACGCACTCGGTGGGCTCGAGCACCTCGGCGCACCCCCCACCCTGCTCCGTCTGCGGAGGCCAGGACCTGCTCGCACCCGTGTCGGTCACGGCGCTGGAGCTCGAGCTCGCGATCCCCCTCCGGCTGGGTCACCGGTCGGGGCTCGAGTACCAACTGCGCCTCGTTCCGCTCCTCATCCTCCGGAACAACCCTGTTGAGGCGGCCATCCGAACCCGGGCGGGGTGGTCCCTTCCCTCGACGGCCGAGCGACGGTCCACGCTCGGCTTGGGCGCGAAGCCCGCGGGACTGCGAGGCTGGGTCGGCCTGGGCCGATTCCGCGCCGAAGCCGACCTCGCCGTAGGGCTCCTGTGGTTCGGAACCCCCGCGCTCGCGGCCAACGGAGCGCGCATGAACTTCGTGGGCGAAGTCGGCCTCGGACTACGCTTCCCGTGGCCCGCGTCGTCCGGAGCGACGTTCGGGTATCGTCGGCATCACGTCTCCAATGCCGGACTCGCGGACGTGAACCCCGGGCTCAACTCGCACGTGCTCTTCGTGAGCGTTCCGCTCGGCTGATCGTTCACCGTCGCCCAGGCGCGACCGTCACCTCGGTCGGCGGCACATCGTCGACACCCGAAGCGCGCTACGCCCCCATGGGCGCGTCCATGCCCACCCACAGGTTCATCGTGTTGAGCTCCTCGCGGCCGCACGACTTCAGATAGCAGAAGAGCTGCGTGCGGTAGGCGGCGTGCCCAGCCAGTACGTTGTTGACGATGAACGCCCCCTTGGACGACTTCCGACCGAACATCTCCACGTCCGCCGCTAAATCGGCATCGGACATGCTGCCGATCGACTTCGCGTACTCGTCGCTTTGTGCGGCGATGCGAGCGATCGCTTGGTCGAGGTTCATGGCGTCGGCGGCGGCCACCGCGGCGCCCCAAGACGTCTCATCGAAGGCGCCCGACTTGGTCGATTGGACGAGCTGCGGGCCCATCAGCGTCAGGTAGCGGACGAGCTCCATCGTACTGCGCTGCTTCGGCGTGGGGCGGTAGTCGAGCTTCGAGCGGTCGATCTTGCTCGCAAGGTGGACCAAGATGCGGACTTCGTTCTGGAGGGAGCCGATCAACTCGGACTTGGTGAGCGCCATGGAATGTCTCGCGGGAGTTTACGTCGAATAGGGCCCAGGGCCCGTGAATATGCTGGACGGGACACGGACGGCAACCGGACGGATGAAGCTGGGGCCAACGAGCTCGCCGATCTGCGCGAGCGCACCCAGGTCCATCGCGGCCACCTACTCCGAGTAGAGGTTCTCCGCCGCGCGAGCGGACACGATCAGGCCCTTGATCAGCGCCGAAGACAGGCCCCGGTGCTCCATCTCGTTGAGCCCCACGATCGTGCAGCCGCGTGGCGTCGTCACTCGGTCGATCTCGCCTTCCGGGTGCGCGCCCTCACGCAGGCTGAGCGAGGCGGCCCCACGCGCGGTCTGACTCGCGAGCAGGAGCGCATCCTCCGGGTGGAAGCCGATCTCGATGCCGCCCTGCGAGGCCGCGCGGATGCAGCGCAAGAAGAACGCTACGCCGCACGCACACAGCGCAGTCGCGGGAGCCATCATCTCTTCTTGGATGACGAGGGTCCGCCCGACGAGGTCGAAGAGCGCCGTGGCTTCGGCGAGTGCCTTCTCCGACTCGTCGCCCGCCGCCAGGCACGTCATCGATTCGCGGATCGAGACCGCCGTGTTGGGCATGGCCAGCACGAGCGGCACACGCGTGCCGATGCGGCTACGAATCTGCGCGATCGACACACCGGTCACCACCGAGATGAGTCGATGCTTCCGCTCGTCCAACCCACCCGCGATGTCGGCGAGCAAGTCGTCCAGCTGCTGCGGCTGTACCGCCAGGATGATCAGGTCGGCGTCGCGGATCGCGGCGGCGTTGTCACCGCTCGTCACGTAGCCGAGCTCGGCCAGGTCCTGCAGCTTGTCGGCCTGGCGGCGGGTCACGCGAATGTCGGAAGGCTTGAAGCGCCCCGCTGCGACCCACCCGAGGGCGAGCGCGCGTCCGAGGTTGCCCCCGCCGAGTACGGCGAGTTTCGTCATGCGGACTTGGAGGCCTCCGCGGCCTCTCGCTCCTGTTTGACTTTCTGTGTGACGTGCTCGGGAGCCGCTTCATATCCCGCGGGCTTGCGGGTGTGGTGCGCCCGCCCCTGCGTCATGGACCGCAGGGCCGCCGCGTACTTGTGCAGCTCCGCCTCGGGAACCAGAGCCCGAATGGTAGTGCGCCCGTTGCCCGGATCCATGCCCTGAACCTTCCCGCGCCGGGAAGTCAGGTCACCCATGATGTCGCCTACGTACTCGTCCGGGGTGGTCACCGCGACCTCGACGATCGGCTCGAGCAGGATCGGGCGGCAGTTCGGCGCCACCGACTTGAACGCCTGAATGCCGGCCAGCTTGAAGGCCATGTCGGACGAGTCGACCGCATGATAGGAGCCGTCGTAGACCTCGGCAGTGAAGTCCACGACTGGGAAGCCGGCGACGATGCCGCGATCGGCTGCTTCTTGCACCCCGCGGTCGACCGACGGCACGTACTTCCCCGGAATCACGCCGCCTTTGATGGCGTCCACGAACGTGTACCCCGTGCCAAACTTGGCAGGCTTCAGGCGAATCCAGCAGTCGCCGAACTGCCCACGGCCGCCCGACTGCTTCTTATGGCGTCCCTGTCCCTCGGCCGTCTTGGTGATGGTCTCGCGGTAGGGGATCTTGGGCGGCTCGGTGACCACCTTCACGCCGAACTTGCGCGTCATGCGCTCGAACTGGATGTCGAGGTGGAGCTCGCCCACGCCGCGCGCGATGGTCTGCTGCAACTCGGCGTTGAACGAGGCCGAGAACGTGGGATCCTCCTCGTGCAGGCGCGGAATTACTTCGCCGAGCTTGTCCTCGTCGGCCCGCGTCACGCCCTTGATGGCGATGGCGATATCGGCCCCCGGGAACTGGATGGGGTCCAGAGCGATCTTCTTGGCCTTGGTGTTGAGCGTGTCGTTCGTATGCGTGTGCTTGAGCTTGGCGACCACCCCGATGTCGCCCGCGTGCAGCTTGGCGACTTCCACGCGCTCTTTGCCGAGCGGAATGCTCAGGTGGTTGAGCTTCTCCGTCTGCCCGTCCGACGCGTTCACCACCTCGGCGCCGTTGGCCACCTGCCCCGAGTAGAGGCGGAAGAACGAAAGCTCACCGACGTGCGGTTCGGACGCGGTCTTGAACACCAGCGCCGCCAGCGGCGCCGAGTCGTCCGCCACCAGCTCCTCGTCGGCTACGCGTTCGGGGCGGGCTTCCTTGGGGCTCGGCAGGAGCTCCACGATCTCGTCGAGCAAGAGGGTCGTGCCGTACTTGAGCGGCGCGGCACCGCAGAACACGGGGAAGATCTCGGCCCCCCGCATCCCTTTCGCGAGCGCAGCGACCTCTTGCTCCCGAGAGATGTGGCCCTTCTCCAGATATTCCTCGAGCAGCGCCTCGTCCGTAGTGGCGAGCGTCTCCTGGAAGTCCTTCTCCCAGCGCTGCTCGATCTCCTCGAGCTCGGGCGGAATGTCCTTCTCCTCGTATTCCCCCTTGGTCGTGCCTTTCGTGTAGAGGATTGCGCGCTCGGTAAATAGGTTGACGATGCCGTGGAAGTCAGCCCCCTCGCCGATAGGGATCTCGACGGGCAGGGCCTTGGGCGACAGTCGCTCTTTGATCTGCGCGAAGGTGCGCTCGAAGTTCGCGTGCTCCTTGTCCATCATCGAAATCAAGAACAGTCGCGGGATGCCACGCGCCTCGCAGTACTCCCACACGCGCTCCGTCCCCACTTCGACGCCGGCCGCGGCGCTCACGACGATGATGGCGGCGTCGGCCACGTGCACCGCGGATATGGTCTCGCCAGCGAAGTCGAGGTAACCGGGCGTGTCGAGCAGGTTGATCTTCACATCCATGTGCTCGGCGTACGCCGGCGTGAGCTGGATGGAGATGCCGTGTGCCTGCTCCTCGGGCGCGTGCATGGTGAGCGCAGAGCCGTCGCCCACGTTGCCGTGCCGCTTCGACGAGCCCGACACGTAGGCGAGCGCGTCGATCAGGCTGGTCTTGCCCGACCCCCCGTGGCCCACGACCACCACGTTCCTGATCCGCTCGGTGGGATACTCTTTGGCCAATGCCATGCGGGAACCTCCGAGTGCGCCGATGAACAGGGCCCGCCGCGACCTGGCCGGAGCCGAGGAGCGGCGGGCCCGCTATCCGTTGTCCGCGGGCGCCGTAGAGGCGTCCGGCGGCGAATGGACCCGGATTGTAGAGAGGCCGCCAGGTGGCGGCAAGGCAGCGTCCCTACGCCGAGCGTTAATTCTTGGGGCTGAACGCCTTACCCATGATGTCGGCGTCGAAGTACCCGGTGTCGCCGGTGATCGCGTAGCGGTAGAGCGCGGCCGTGTAGATGCCGTTCAGCGCCGAAGCAAACAGTGCCAGGAAGACGTTTCCGAGCACCATCAGTCCGACCAGCGGCAGCACGACGAACTCGCCACCCGGAGCCAGCAGAAAGAGCAGCACGCAGCACACGGCGGTCCACGAGATCGCCATCAACGTGACGGCCCACCCCATGCCGAAGTTGCCGATCACCTGCCCGCCCCATGTGCGCTTGAAGATCGCGACGCTCTCCTTCACCGCGTCCACAGGACCGATGTCCTTGGTCACGAGGATCGGCACGGTGAGATACGTCGTGAGCGTCCACGCCAAGCCGATTAAGCCGGTGATGATGCGGCCGAGGAACCCCGCGCGCTCGGCGATGAAGCGGAGCACCATGCCGACCGTGGCCGCGATGGCAGCGTATCCCAGGATCGCGCCCATGCGCTTCGAGGCGATGGCCAACCCGTCGCTCACGGTGGGGTCGCCGCCATCAAGTCGGATGAGCGCCGCGCCCACGAGGGCCGCGTTGAAGAAGAAGATCACGGAGTATTGGACGAGGTAGAACAGGAAGCCCAGAGCGTATGCAGCGTAGCTCGGGTTCTCTCCGTCGACGAAGATCTCGGGGCCGACCATGAAGATCGGCGCGATGAAGCTCGCCGCGACGAGGACGGTCGCGATGCCCGACATGAGCGGAAAGATCATCAGCTCCTTGTCGAGCCTCAGCACGTTCGCGCTCGCCTTCACCAGCGCGAAACTGTTCGAGAGTCTACCCGCCATGGCCCACCTCCCCGTTAGGGTACGAACCGTCCTACGGCCGAAAGTGCGTCTTCCTTCACGGGCGCGGTAGCCTCTTGATGTCTGGGGCCTGCTAGCGCCCCGCCTGGTCGGCCTCCCGCTCCGTCGGAACGAGGCGGCCCGACCGCAGCTCGAGCACTAGGCGATCAGCGTCGTAGATCACGTCGAGTGACTCGAGAATCGCCCGCACGTCGACCGTGACCGAGCGGTTCTTCTCGGGCAGATAGATGTAGTCGCCCGGGAGGCTCTCGATGTTGCCGTCGAAGACCACCCCCACGACCTCGAGCTCCTGGTCGAGGACGGGTGAGCCAGAGTTTCCGCCGATGATGTCCGCGGTCGACACGAAGTTGAACGGCGTGGACAGGTCGAGCCCCGCCGGCGGTCCCTGCCACTTCTCGGGGAGCGCCCAGTCCGCTTTGCCCGGGAAGGAGTAGTGCCGGTCGTAGATGCCGTAGATGGTGGTGAACACCGGAGCGACGGTGCCGTTGTACTCGTAGCCCGTGACCACGCCGTCTGCGATCCGAAGCGAGAACGTGGCGTCCGGCGGCACGTCGGTTCCGTACACCTCGTAGCGAGCGCGGCCTAGGTCGGCGGCGATCTCGGCCTCTTCGGGGAAGACCGTCCCCACCGTCTGCTGGAACTGGATGTACATCGGCAGATACGCCCGCACGATGGCGAGCGCGGGGTCCTGCATGGTCACCGTGTTGCCCTGAATGGCAGCGGCAGCGCCCGCCGAGTCCGCGAGCGCCGACCCGGAGAACACGGCTTGCGCCCTCGCCTCCACGCTCTGGCCGGCAAGTACCGCGCGGGCGATCTCGGAGTCCGCGCCATAGTGTCGCACGAAGTCCCGGAAGCGCGCCTCCATGAGTGTGCGATTGAGCTGCGGGTGCTGCTGCGGCACGGCGAGCAACTCGTCGACCAGTTCCTGGACGGCATCCGCAGGTGCTCCGCCCTGCCGCGCCCCCACGATCTGATAGGCGAGAAGCGCACGATGCAGCGTGGCCGACTCGAGGTCGTTGCTCGTGAGCGCGAGGAACGCGCTGAAACCGGGGGCCACCTGACGCTTCGTCGCCTGCAGCTCCGCCATGCGGCCGATGAGCGTACCATACCGGGACCGGAGCTCCGGATCCGCGTCGATCGCGGCCTGGAAGCGTCGGTCGGTGTCCGTGCGCCGCGCCAGGATGATCGGGTCCTCGAGCCCACCGACCTGACCTTCGTAGGCCTTCTCGGAGTTCGCGAAGCTGAAGTACGTGTTGCGCAGGTCGCGCTCCTCGGCCTCCGCCGGGTACGCGCGAATGAAGGCGTCGAGAACGGCCATGCGCGAGCGGAGCAGCTCGACGATGCCGCGGTCGCTCACGTCGCGCCGAAACTCGAGCTCTGCCACCGTCTGCAAGCGGCTGGTCGAGCCAGGGTTCCCGACGATGAAGATCGGGTCCCCCTCCTCGAGGCCGTCGTCGTCGACGCGGAAGTAGTCGGGCGTCGAGAGTGGGCGGCCGTCGTCGCCGTAGAGGCGGAAGAGCGAGAAGTCGAGGTTGTAGCGTGGGTAGGTGAAGTTGTCCGGGTCACCACCGAAGAAGCCGATCTGGAGCTCAGGCGCCATGACGAGCTTCGCATTGGTGTACTGACGGAAGACGTACGCCGAGGTGCGCCCTCCGTTGTAGAGCGAGATCATCTCGACCATGTAGCCGGCGTCCTCGCCGCCGCGCTGGGCGAGTATGCGCGTCTCGATCTCGTCGAGCAGACTCTCGCGGCGCTCGGCGCGCTGGTCCGCCGGGAGCGCGTCGAGCGTGCGGTTCACCTCGTCCGTGACGTCGACGATGTCGATCAGCTGATCGGCGGTGAAGTCCTCCACCTCCCGCTCGTCTGCCAGGTTCTGAGCGGTGAACCCATCATCCAACAAAGTCTCTCCGGAACGGGAGACCTGGGACACGAACTCGCGCGCGCAGTGGTGGTTGGTCAGCACCAGGCCGTTGGGCGACACGAGCGACGCCGAGCAGCTCGGAATGCGCAGCGCCCCGAGGCGCGCGCGCTCGAACCACCTCTGATCGAGCCTGAGCCCGTACTTGTCCGCCAGATACTCTACGGGCGGGTTCTCGAACGTCCACATCTTGCCCTGGTCGAACGGGCCTGCGCGCACCGTGTCGAGGTCGACGCCGTAGACGAACGGACGAGGCGCCTCGTCGGGTGCGGGCGCAGCCGCGACGGGCACTGTAGCGGGGGTCGCGACAGGGGCCGGCGCCGGAGCCGGCGCTGGAGTCGGCGCGCCACCACCGCACGAAACGAGGAGGGGTGCCGCGCAGAGCGCTGCCACGAGAGAGGTCGGCTTCATCGATACCTCGGCGTTACGGCGAACCCGTGCCCGGTCGGGTACGGAAGGCTTGAAAGCTGAGGGGGCGCCGAAAGCCTCACAAGTCGGGGGCTCGCTGTCCTTCGCGGGCGCCCGCCGCGGCGTCGCCGTGGGTGGGTCGACGGGCGCCGATCAGTTACTGCGGTGGCGCTTCGAAACCTCATCGAGGAGGCGCAGCTCCTCAGGGGTGAGCGACCCGATCCCCTCTGCCGAGATCTTGTCGAGCACTGCGTCGACGCGGTCGTAGAGGGCGGCGTCCTCGCGCAGGCGCCGTCCCGTCGCCTGCGACTCGGGAACCGGATCGGAGCGCTCCTGCCGCGGCACGATCGCCAGGCGGCGACGGCGCGTGGTCGCCGAGCGCTGGATCTGACGCATGCGCTCGCCCGGACGCCAATCGGCCTTCAGGTACAGGAACCCCGAGATCAACCCGCCCAGGTGCGCGAAATGCGCGACGTTGCTCCCCTCCGCACCCGGTCCGGCGCCCCAGACGGTGAGCACGAACAGGAAGCCGACCAGGTAGCGTGCCTGCACGGGGAAGATCCCCCACACGTAGATCGGGACCGTCGGCCAGTTCATCGCGAACGCGAGCATCAGCCCGTAGGTAGCCGCCGACGCCCCCACGATCCAAACCGGCTGGAAGAGGAACGAGAGCACCACGCCACCGAGGCCGCACACGAAGTAGAAGCGCAGGAACTCGCGCGCGCCCCACCGGGCTTCGAGCGGCGGCCCGAAGAAGAAGACGGCGAGCATGTTCACCACGAGGTGCATCAGGTCGCCGTGGAGGAACATGTACGTGACGGCGCCCCAGGGCCGCGTCAGGATCGCATCCGGCTGGAACGCGAACCACTCGAACACGAGCCCCTCGCCCACCAAGGCGGTCGCGAAGAAGACGACGCAGTTCGCGATCAGCAGCCGCTTCACCATGGGGGTGAGCAGGTAGCTGAGTCCAAATCCGTTCGGTGCGTACGACATGGACGGGAAGGTGCTGGGTGGGGCGAAACGGACCCTAAGTAGAATGAGCAAGGCGCCGCGTTCGCGCGAGCCCCGCGATCTGATCGCAAAGCTGCGGGAAGGCGATGCCCGCGGCCCGCGCGGCCTTGGGAAGCAAGCTGTTGGCCGTCATCCCCGGACAGGCGTTGGCTTCGAGGCACCACGGGACGCCGTCTCGGTCCACCATGAAGTCGACGCGCGAGTAGTCACGCATGCGGAGCGCGTGGTGGACCCGTACCGCCAGCCGTTGCACGCGCTGACAGAGCTCGTCGTCGACGGACGCCGGAAAAACCTCCTCCGCCATGCCGGGCTGATACTTGCACTCGTAGTCGAAGAGCTCGTGCTTCGGGACGATCTCGCCGACCGGAAGCGCCCGTCCTCCGACCACGCCCACCGTGAGCTCCCGGCCGGGGCAGTACTGCTCGAAGAGAACCACGTCGTTCCACCCTCGGCTCACCTCGATGGCGCGCTCGAGCTCCGTCCGGTCGTGCGCGAGGATGAGTCGCAGCGACGAGCCCCCCGAAGCCACCTTCACGATCACCGGGAGCCCGAGCCGGCGCTCCACCTCGTCGGCGGTCGCCGCGCCCGTCATCCACAGCGGCGTGGGGATGCCGGCGTCGCGGAAGAGGCGCTTGCTCACCTCCTTGTCCATGGCGAGCGAGCAGCCGAGCCGGTCGCTCCCGGTGTACGTCACGCCCGCCACGTCGAGCAGCGCCTGCACGGTGCCATCCTCGCCGCTGCCGCCGTGCAGCGCGACGAAGAAGACGTCGATGGGCCCGAGCGCGGGATCGCGCGTCAGCGCCACCGTATTCCCCTCGTCGAGACCGCGCAGCTCCTCGGCCGTCGGCGGGGCGGGACGCACGCCCTCTTGGCGCAGGAGCTCCTCGTCCCTGAGCGCGAGCACACCGCGCACGGTGTCGATCGCGACGACCTCGTGGCCCGCCTCCCGGAGTGCGCGCGTGACCTGCACACCCGATGAGAGCGAGACGACCCGCTCGTCGGAGGTTCCACCCATCAACACCGCGACCCTCATGCGGCCATCTCCATTATCACCATGATCTCCTCGACGCTGATCTTCCGGACGCCCCTCAAGCGGTGAGCACCCGTACCACGTCGTAGCGCGTGACGATTCCTACCAGCTTTCCTTCCCTACGCACGAGGCATGCCGCGTTTCCGCGCTTCATCAGCTGCGCGACCTCCTCGGAGTCCACGTGGGCCTCGAGCACCGGGAACGGCGCCCCCATCACCGACTCCACGGGCTTGTCGAGCAGCTCGGGCTCGGCGATCACGCGCGCCATCAGCCGTGTCTCGGTGAGCGAGCCCACGCACTCGCCCCCCAGCACCACCGGAATCTGGCTGATGTCGTGCGCCGTGATGGTCGAGAGCGCCATGCGGATCGGGGTCGACGGCGCCACCGTGATCAGGTCGCCGACGCGGCGCTCTTTCGCCGAGAGGACCTCCGCGACAGTGGTGCGCCGCGGCCGCTCGAGGAAGCCGTTCTCTCGCATCCAGTCGTCGTCGTACATCTTGCTGAGGTAGTGCTCGCCCCAGTCGCAGAGCATCGTGACGACGAGGGCGTCCGGGTCGTCCAACTCGCACGCGAGCGCGACGGCGCCGTGCACCAGCATGCCCGCCGAGCCACCCACGAACAGGCCTTCCTCACGAGCGAGGCGGCGCCCCATGCGGAACGCGTCGCCGTCGGTGTAGGTGCGGTACTCGTCGACGACCGAGAGATCGAGCGCGCCGGGGATCTTGTCGTTTCCGATCCCCTCGACCTTGTAGGGGTGTCCTTCGATGCGCTTTCCCCTGTTGAAGAACGGGCCGATCATCGAGCCTTCGGGATCGACGCCGACGATCCGCACCGCCGGATTCTTCTGCTTCAGGTAGCGGCCCACGCCCGTGATCGTGCCGCCCGTCCCGGCGGAGGCGACGAAGTGCGTGACGCGCCCCTTCGTCTGCTCCCAGATCTCGGGGCCGGTGGTGCGGAAGTGCGCGTCGGGGTTCGCCTGATTGTAGAACTGGTCCGCCATCACCGCGCCGGGTGTCGAAGCCGCCAGACTCCTCGCTTTCTGCAGGTAGTGATCGGGATGGTCCGGAGGGACGGCAGTGGGCGTGATGATCACCTCCGCACCGAACGCGCGGAGCAGCTTCACCTTCTCGTGGCTCATCTTGTCCGGCATCGTGAACACGCAGCGATATCCTTTCAAGGAGGCCGCAATGGCGAGCGCGACGCCGGTATTACCGCTGGTCGCCTCCACGATCGTGCCGCCGGGCCGGAGCGTGCCGGCGGACTCGGCTGCCTCGATCATCGCCAGGCCGATGCGGTCCTTCACGGAGCCACCCGGGCCCATGAACTCGCACTTCCCGTAGACGGGCGTGCGCGCTCCGCCGGTGACTGCATGGAGTTGCACGAGCGGCGTCCAGCCGATCAGGTCGAGGACGCTCGCGCACGGCTCTCGGTAGCGCTCCGACACGATGGGCCGCCGCCTGGTCAGCCCGTCGGCGTCGCGGCCGGCAGGCCGAGGGAGTCGGGGCGTGGGCGCTTCGAGAAGTACACCGTAACCTCGGCCCACACGGCGATGCGCTTCCCATCGCGGCGCGCCGGCGTGAAGCTAAGGTCATGCGCGCCCGCCATGGCGGCGGAGTCGAAGGCAGCGTATCCCGAGGACTCGACGACCTCGACGCTGTCGACTGCGCCGACGTCGCTCACGCGCACGCGGAGGAGCGTCTCGCCCTCCATGTCCTGGTCCCACATATGGAGTGGGTACTCGATCGGCACCTCGCCATAGAGCGGCTGCGGCTGCTCGATCTCGGCTTCGGCGGCGCAGGCGCCGGCTGCCGCGATGAGAGCCAGCAGTGCGACCCTGCGTCGAGAGCCCCAGCGCAACGGTCCCCTCATTCGGACGAGGACTCTCCCGGCCGCGAGAGGCTCCCCAGCTCGTAGATGAGCCTGAGCGCCTCCTTGGGCGTGAGGTCGTCGGGGTCGAGAGCGCGCAGTCGCCGCACGAGTGGATGCTCGACCTGGAAGAAGGAGAGCTGATCGGTGTGGGATTCGGAACCCGGGCGGTGCTGGCCGTGCCGACCGAGACCCTCGCCACCACCGGTATGTGTTCCCTCCAGTTCTGCGAGAAGTTCCCGGGCGCGCGCGACGATGCCCTCGGGCATGCCCGCGAGCCGCGCGACATGGATCCCGTACGAGCGGTCGGCCCCACCGTCCGCGAGGCGCCGCAGGAAGACGATCTCGTCGCCCACCTCCCGCACGGACACGTTCATGTTCTTCACGCCGGCCAACTGATCGCCGAGCTGCGTGAGCTCGTGGTAGTGCGTGGCGAAGATGGTCTTGGCGCCGATGCGCTCGTGGATGTGCTCGGTCACCGCCCACGCGATCGATACGCCGTCGTACGTCGAAGTGCCCCGCCCGATTTCGTCGAGGAGCACCAGGCTGCGGTCGGTGGCGCCATGCAGGATCGCGGCGGTCTCGCTCATCTCGACCATGAACGTCGACTGGCCGCGCGCGAGGTTGTCCGACGCCCCGACTCTGGTATAGATGCGGTCCACGACAGGCAGTCGCGCCCGGTCGGCGGGCACGAACGAGCCCATCTGCGCGAGCAGCTGGATGAGCCCCACCTGGCGCAGCACCGTGCTCTTGCCCGCCATGTTCGGCCCGGTGAGGATGACGATCCGCCGCGCCTCGTCGAGCACGAGGTCGTTGGGGATGAAGTCCGAGCGCGGCATCATCGTCTCGACCACCGGGTGCCGGCCGGCGCGGAGGTCGACGCTGAAGCCGGTGTGGACCTCCGGCCGCACGTACCCGTTCCGGGCCGCGACGTCGGCGAGCGCGGCGAGCACGTCGAGCTGGGCGACGCGTGACGCGCTGCCCTGCAGCCGCGGCACCGCGCGCGCCACCTGGTCGCGGACGCGGCCGAACAGCTCGGCTTCCAATCGCCCGATGCCGTCCTCGGCCGCGAAGACCTTCTCCTCCCACTCCTTCAGCTCGGGGGTGAAGTACCGCTCACCGTTCGCGAGCGTCTGCTTGCGCACGTAGTCGGCGGGGACCTTGTCGACGTTCGCCCGGGTCACCTCCAGGTAGTATCCGAAGACCTGATTGAAGCCGACCTTGAGCGACGAGATCCCCGAGCGCTCACGCTCACGCGTTTGCAGCGAAGCGATGAAGTCGCGGGCGCCGTCCCGCACCCGCCGCATCTCGTCGAGCTCGGAGGACCAACCCGCGCGGACGACGCCGCCCTCGCTGAGCGTGCCGGGTGGGTCGGCGGCGAGCGCACCCGCGAGCAGGTCGCGCACGTCGTCGAGCACGTCGAGCCCCTGGGCGAGCTCGCCCAGCAAGGGAGCCCCGCTCGCTGCGACTGCGTCGCGCACGGCCGGCAGGAGCTCGAGCGAACGGCGGAGCGCAGCCAGGTCGCGTGGCCCGACCCGGCCGGTGCCCAGCTTGCCGGAAAGGCGGTCCAGGTCACTGACGTCCGCGAGCACGCCGCGCAGGCGCCCACGCGTCTCCGTCGCGTCGAAGAGCGCGGCGACCGCCTGCTGTCGAGCCCAGATCTCCGGGGCACTCACGAGCGGCTCCAGTGTCCAGCGGCGGAGCAGCCGGCCGCCCATGGCCGTCACCGCGCGGTCGAGCACGGCGAGCAGCGTGGTCTTCTGCTCGGTTCGGTCTTCGCTGCCGCGCAGCGGCTCCGTCAGCTCGAGGTTGCGACGTGTCATCTCGTCGAGCGGCATGATCCGCCCCGGCCGCTCGATCCTCACAGGGCGGAGGTGCGTCACGCCAGCCGGGCGGATCTCCTGCAGGTACTGGACGAGGGCGCCGGCCGCCCCGACCAGCTGGTCGTCTCCCGTCTGGAACCCGAGACCTTCCAGAGAAGAGACACCGTACGTGCGGAGCAGCTTCTCGCGCGCCGTCTCGACGTCGAACATCCAGTCGTCGCGGATGGACCGCGCGGTCGCGCCCGCAAGCGCTTCCAGACGCGCGTCGTCGACGGCCGAGCGCGGCATCAGGAGCTCCGCGGGCTCGAGGCGTCCCAGCTCGGCGCCCAGGTCGGGGACGGCGACGTAGCGCGCGGTCATCTCGCCCGTGGAGACGTCGACGGTGGCCACGCCGTACCCGACCGGCGCGTGAGGAACGACTGCGCAAAGCAGCGTGCTCGCGCGCTCGGACAGCAGGTGGTCGGCGACGATCGTGCCCGGGGTCAGCATCTCGGTGACCTCGCGCCGCACGATGCCCTTGGCTTCCGCCGGGTCCTCCACCTGATCGCATATGGCCACGCGGCGACCGAGCCGGACGAGGCGCGACAGGTAGTCGTCGAGCGCCTTGGCCGGCACGCCCGCGAGGGGCACCGCAGCGGCGGCGCCGTTGTTGCGCGCCGTCAGCGTGAGGCCGAGCAGGCGCGCGCCCTCCTCCGCGTCGTCGTGGAAGAGCTCGTAGAAGTCGCCCACGCGGAAGAACAGCAGCGCGTCCTGGTGGCGGGTCTTGGCATCCCGCCACTGCCGCATGAGGGGGGTGTCGCTTCCGGCCGACCCGCTCAGCGGCGCACGACCTCCTCGGCGCGGTCGTCGCGGACGATCGCGGCCGTGAAGCCCCGCGAGGTCACCTGCTGGAGCTGGGTGCTCGCCTCTGCGCGCGTGGCGAACCGGCCGATGCGCACGTGCACGAACCCGCTCCCGGCCACCCGCACCAGGCGCGCGGCGAGCCCGGCGGCCACCAGCTCGCCATGCAGCGCGAACGCGCGGTCTGCATCGGTGAACGCGCCGAACTGCACCGACCACTCGAGCACCGCGTCGGCGGGTGCGGGTGGGCGGGGCGTCGTCTGGATCGGCGTCGGCGCTGGAGCCGGGGTCGGAGCCGGCGTCGGCGGCGACGCGACGGTGGAATCCCTCGCCGCGGCCGCGGGTGGCTGGGCAGGAGCAGGACTCCGGCGTGCTTCCGTTGCCGGCGGCGGCGTGCCGGCGCCGCGGAGCCAGCCCTCGGCCTCGGCTCGCACGGGCGAGGTCGGGTAGTCACGCACGATGGTCGCGACGTGCCGCTCGGCGGCCGCGCCGTCGCCGTTCGCGTGCGCGGACTGGGCCAAGCGGAGAAGCGCCTGCGGCGCGAACGGGCTGCTCGGGTAGAGGACCACGAGCCGCTGGTAGTCGAGGTCCGCCAGGTTCGGGTCGACCGTGAGGCGGCCGCGCAGCCAGAGCCCACGTTGGAGGTCGCGCTGCGGCGCCCCGTCCCGCGCCTCGTTCCACCACTGCTGGAGCAGCGTGCGCGCCTCCTCCGTCCGCCCGAGACGCGCGAGCTCTTCGACGCGGTCGAGGCTCTGCCCGGCGAGCGGCGCTCCGCTCAGCAGCAGGAGTGCCAACGTGAGCACACCACGCGCGCGCATCACGCGGCCTCCGCCGCGACGCGCTGCGCGAGCAGCCACGACTCGAGGAAGTGCTCCTCGGTGTGGGGGCTCGCCTTCAGCAGTCGGTCCACGTCGAGCAGCCCTGCCAGCGCGCTTTCGATCTCGGGCATGGTCCAAGTCCTCGCTTGATCCTTCATTCGCCGCGCCAGCCACCTCTGGTGCGGCGGCAGCGCCTCCTCGAGCCCGCTCTGCCCCTGCTCCACCGCGACGCCCAACCGGAGCAGGTGTGTCACCAGGCCGATCACCAGGCTCACGCCGCTCTCCCCTTGGGCGAAGAGCGCCGGCAGTCCCAGCCGCGCCTGCTCGAAGCGCCGGCCGCCGACCAGGTCGAACCACTCCCAGCGATCCTGGGCGGGCAGCTTCGTTCCGGCCGCATTCACGTCGTCGATGGTAACGCGCGCGCGCGCACCGACGAAAGCGGTGAGCTTCTCCAGCTCCTGCGCGAGCACTCCGAGGTTCGCGCCGATCGCCGCCCCGAGCGCACGCGCCGCATCCACGTCGAACTGCAAGCCATGCACCTGTTCGGCGCGCTCCAGAATCCAGCCGGGCACGTCCGCATCCGCCATCGCCTCGAGCTCGACCGAGCGCGAGACGCGCGCGAGGTCCGTGTAGAACTTCGCCTTCGAGCCCTTCGGTACCGTGGCACTCATGATGAGGGCGAGGCCTGGTGGCGGAGAGGTGGCGACGCGCAGCAGCTCTTCGCGCGCATGCTTGGAGCCCGCGATGCCCTCGACTTCGCGCAGCACCACGACGCGCCACTCGGCCATCATCGGTGGCGTGGCGAGCACAGAGGCGAGCGTCTGCGGCTCGACCTCGCTCCCGCGTAGCTGATCGAGATTGAAGTCGCGCGTGCCGGGGTCCACGTGCGCGTTCACCAACGCGCGAATCACCTCCTCCTTCCGGAAGTGATCCTCGCCGTGCAGATAGAACGCGCCCCCCTTGGCGCCGCGCAGACGCGGAAAGGCCTCGAGCGTCACGCGAGTCGACTCCCTGGGGCCCCCGGCGAGGGGCGATGAGCTGCGAGAGCGCTGCGCCTAGTGGCTCGTCCCCGAAGTCCCTTGGAATTCGGCTGCCGCTGCATCCGCTGGGGCGGCGTTGCTCCTCCTCGAAATAGCGCTGCTATTCCTCGTCGTCGCGCCTTGCCCGAGCGGCGCATCGGCACCCTCGGTTCTACAATGGACTTCGGGGACGAACCACTAGCGACCCGTTCCAAGACCGACCTGCCGTGTGCGCGCGGATTCCTGGTAGCGACGCGACAGGGGCGAGTACTCGTAGAGGGGAACGTCCTCCCAGATGTTGCGGTCGAGCTGGGGCAGATCATCGGGCTGGTCGGACGGGCTCAGGGCTTTGCGGATCGTGAGCGGAGGGAGCTCCACCGGCGCGTGATCCACGACGATCGGTGCGAGCTGCACCACCGGGGCACCGCCGATGAGGACCGGCGACCAGGCGACCACCGTGAGCAGGACGGCCACGCCGAGCACGGCCAGCGCGGGGGCCCGTGACGCGACCTCTTCGGGCAGCGCTCGCTCGTCCGCAACGTGCAGGAGTCGGTGCTCGAGCCTCGAGGTGAAGTCCTCCTGCAGCTCGGGCACCGGGAGCGACGTGAGCACCGAGCGACCGTGCTCGACCACGTTCTTGTAGCGCTGGCAGGAGCCGCACCCAGTCAGGTGCTCTTCCATGACCCGAGCGTCGACGGAAGAGAGGTCTCCGTCGAGGTAGTCGGTGAAGCGCGCTACGAAAGTGGCACAGTCCATGACACCTGGAGTTCGTCGAACCGGATCCGGGCACCCCCGGCCCGAACCGTGTGTCGCCGTTTTGATACTAGTGCGTCGGAAGCTGGGTTCCCGCTCCGATCCTTGTCGTACGAAGGCCGCACCGGATGGTTCCGGTGGGGCCCTGGGCCTTCCTCGAGGAAGGCCGATCCGTGACGCGTCAGTCGATCGTCAGTCGGTCCCTCAGTCGATCAACGGCGCGATGATGTGCGCGAAGTTGTTCCTCGCCCGGTTCAGCCGGCTCTTCACCGTGCCGAGGTTGCACCCGGTGATGTCGGCGATCTCCTCGTACGTCTTCCCCTCCATCTCGCGGAGCACGAACACGATCCGGTGATGCTCGGGGAGCTGGGCGACCGCTTCCTCGACCTTCTTGCGCAGGTGCCGCTTCCGGAAGAGGTCGTCCGGCTTGTACTGCGTGTCCTCCCACTCGAGCGGGCGGTGGTCCGCGTCCCAGTTCTTCTTGAGCGTCTGGAAGAGGACCAGCGGATTCCTGGAGCGGTTGCGCAGCTCGTTCTTCGCGAGGTTGCTCGCGATGGTGTAGATCCAGGTCGAGAACTTCTTCGACGGGTCGAAGCGCTGCAGGTGCCTGTACACCCGCACGAACGTCTCCTGGACCAGATCCTGCGCGCGCTCGCGGTCGCCGATGGTGCGATAGACGAAGTTGAGCAGGCGCTGGTCGTAGCGGCGGACGAGCTCGCCGAACGCGCGCGTATCGCCGTCGAGAGACGCCTGCACCACCTGGGCGTCGCTCAGCTCGCCGAGGTGAAGCCTGTGTTGCTTGGCTTCCCCGGTCCCCACGCGGGGCTCGATCTCCGTGTTCATCCGCAACCTGGCCATTCCCCACCTCCCTGGTGTGGGCGATCCAGCTGCCCGGGCGACTTCATGATACGGCCCTGCGGTAATGCAGGCACTGTGCCACCCCCCGAGGGCCAGGAATCACGGGCCTTTCGGGGCAACCGTCCTACTCATGTGACGAATGAGACGGACCGGCATGGACAGCCTGGCAGGACCCCGGCCGCGAACCTGCCTGTCGGGTGGGACGCCCGACTCAGCCGTTCGGTTGCACCGCTCGGACCTCGACCGGGCCCACCCCCAGGGCCTCGAGGGGACCCGCGACCTGGCTGGCGTCGCCCACCACCACGATCTGCGCCTGTCCCGGCCGGATGTGGCGCCGAGCCGACTCGACCGCGGCGTCGACGGTGACGGCTCGCACGTCGTCGCGGTAGCGGTGGTAGTAACCGTCCGGCAGTCCGTACACGACCAGATGCGTCAGTCGCGAGCCGATCTGGCTCGACGTCTCCAGCTGGATCCCGAAGATGCCTGCGGCGAAGTCACGCGCCGCCGAGACCTCCTCTTCCGTCGGCCCCTTCTCCGCCATCAGCGACAGCTCCGCGAGGATCTCCCGCACCGCGGGCGCTGTCTGCTCGTTCCCGACGGCGGTCGATACCTCGAACGGCCCCGGCTGACCGCGGAACGAGAACCCGGAGCGCACGCCGTACGTGAAACCGTGCTGCTCCCGCAGGTTCAAGTTGAGTCGGCTGGTGAACATGCCGCCGAGCACGAGGTTCACCACCGAGAGCGCGAAGTAGTCCGGCGTGGACCTCGCCACGCCGACGTGCCCGACGCGGACCTCCGACTGGACCGAGCCCGGGCGGTCCACGACGACCACGCGGCACGTCTCGGCATCCGCGCGCGCGGCAAAATCCTCCGCGAGTGCCGGCCGCCCCGTCCACCCGCCCAGACACTGCTCCGCGAGCGCGGCGACTTCGCGCGAGTCCAAGTCGCCGACGGCGATCAGCCCGCCGCCAGCCGGCCGCAGGTTGGCGTCCGCGTATCCCGCGAGATCGTCGCGCCCGAGGCGCGATGCCGTCTCGACGCTGCCGTCGAGCGGCCGGGCGTAGGGGACGCTCGCCGCGTAGTAGCGCGTGAGCGCCACGTCGCTGGCGAGAGTGCCGGGATCCATGACCCTTTGGCGAAGCCCGGCGAGGTGCTGACCTCGCGCCCGCTCCACTTCCTCCTCCGGGAACGACGGCTCGCACACGAGCTCGGCCAGGAGGTGCATGGCTTCGGGAAGGCGATCCGCCAGGCAATAGAGGTCGACGCTGGTGCCCTCCCAGCCGGTGCTGGCGTCGAGTCGCGCGCCGATGCTCTCGAGCGCCTCCGCCAGCGCAGTCCCGCTGCGTCGCTTCGTGCCGCCGTCGAGCGCATCGGCCGTCAGCACCGCGAGCCCCGCGCGCTCCGGGCGGAGCGCCGCTTCGCCCGCGCGCATGAACAGGCGCACGCTCGCGACGGGAAGACGCCCGAGCCGAGCCACGCGCAGGTCGAGGCCGTTCGACAGCGCGCGCCGCTCCACCGGTGGAAAGTCGTAGTGCCGGATGACGCCTGGCTTCGGCGGAGCCGTGCGATCGAGCGCGATCACGAGGCCACCTCCGCCCGTGGCTCGTACGTCAGCACGGCGCGGTTGTCGGCACCCATACGCTCACGCGCGAACGCGCGGACTTGATCCACCGTGACGGCGCGCAGGCGGTCGAGCTCGCTGTTCACCCGCCCCGGATCGTCGAAGTACAGCTCGAACATCGACAGGAGATCCGCGCGCGTCGCGACCCGCTCGAGCGAGCTCACCAGGTCCGTCTCGGCGAGCGCGATGGCGCGATCCACCTCGGCCTGGTCTGCATCCGCCAACCCCTCGATCTCCTCGGACAGAGCCTGCTCGAGTGCATCGAGGTCGGCCCCCGGGTATCCCGTCGCCCACGTGAGCAGCGTGGAGCCGCCGGTCAGAAGAGGATAGATGTAGGTCACCACGCTCTTGGCCACCCGCCGCTCGCGCACCAGGGCGCGGTAGAGGCGCGACGCCCGCCCCATGCCGAGCAGCGCGCGCGCGACCTCGGCTGTAGCGAAGTCGTCCGCCGAAAACGGCGGAGTGCGGAACGCCATGATCACGCGGGGGAGCGGGACGTCGGCGACGACGTGGTCGCGGACGGTCGCGCCGAGCTTCGCCGGCAGATCAATCGTGCCCGGGATCGGCGGCAGCGCGCCCCCGGACTGGATCTCGCCGAAGTATCGCCCGATGAGTGCGAGCGCCTGGTCCCTGTCGAAGTCTCCCGCCACTGTGAGCACTGCGTTGTTCGGCACGTAGAACGTCGTGAAGAACCGCTCGACGTCCTGGAGCGTGGCAGCCTCGAGATCCTCCATCGACCCGATCACCGTGTGGTGATAGGGATGCTCCGGCGGATACATCATCGCCTGCAGGCGCTCGTCCCAGTCGCCGTACGGCTGGTTGTCGTAGCGCTGCCGCTTCTCGTTCTTCACCACGTCGCGCTGGTTGTCGAGCTTGGCCTGATCCATCGCCGGGAGCATCCACCCCATGCGGTCGGACTCCAGCCAGAGCGCCAGCTCGAGGTGATGCGACGGCACTGTGTCGAAGTAGTTGGTGCGATCGAACCACGTCGTGGCGTTGAGCGTGCCGCCCACCCGCTCGATCAACTCGAAGTGCTTGTTCTTCGGCACGTGGGCCGACCCCTGGAACATCATGTGCTCGAAGAGGTGCGCGAAGCCGGTCTTGCCGGTGGGCTCGTTCCGCGATCCGACGCCGTACCAGAGGTTCACGGCCACGATCGGCACCGTCCGGTCGGGCGAGAGAACGACCTTCAGCCCGTTGGCCAGGCGATGGCGCTCGAAGGGTACGTGCAGTCGGCTCACGGGCTCTCCTGGAGACGATTCCTGGCGGACGTTTGCTCGGACTTCCTAAGGACGTTCCTGCAGTCGGCTGCGCAGCATGTCGGGCGCGAAGTCCTCGCGCAGCTCGGCACCTGCGTCCTCCGCACCCGCGTCGATGCGCTCCTCCACGTCGGCGACCAGCGCGAGGTCTCCTTCCGCTGCCAGGATACGCGCCCGCTCCAGCATTTCGACGGCCGTGTCGTCGAGGCCCGTCGCGGCAGCGGCCAGCGCGGCGACGAGCTGGGCGTCCACGTCGTCCGAGCTCGCGCGGGCGCCCGAGATCAGCTCGCCCGTCGCTTCCTCGTCGCGGCCGGCCTCGAGCAGGAGGAGGCCGAACACGGTACGCACCCAGCCGTCGTCGGGGTCGAGGCGCACGGCGTCTCCCACTGCGTCGCACGCCTCATCGGTGCGGCCGGTGAGCGCGTACCCCACGCCCAGCTCGTACGCGATCTGCGCGTCGTCGGGGTCGAGCTCGCGCGCGGCCTTGAGCTCGCGCAGCGCGTCCTCGGTGAACCCCTCGCGAGCCAGATACGCACCATACATCAGGCGCGCGAGCGGCACGTCGGGAGCAGTGAGCGCGGCCGTGCGAAGCGCCCGCTCCGCGTCGGGGTCGTCGAAGAGCGCGATGCCGCTCCCCGCTGTCGCCAGCACATGAGGATCCGCCGGCTCGAGCTCGAGCGCCCGCTTGAAGCGCTCGTACGCGACACCCGCGAGACCCATCTCGCGCTCGGCGACCCCGAGCCAGCAGTGCACCGCGGGCTCCTCGTCGAACTCCTCGAGATGCTCGCGCAGCAGCTCCGCCGCGCCGCCCCAGTCGCCCTCCTCCCCGAGCGTGTGTGCGCGCTCGAGAAGCGTCTCGAGCTCCACTAGCGGGACGCCCCGGTCGACACCGCGGTGGACGCCCGGGTCGATGCCGCGGCCGACGCCCAGCTCGACGCTGCGGTGGCCCCGATCGACACCGCGTTCCCTTTCGTCATGCTCAGCGACCCACCAGGTCGCGGCCGTCCATCTGCGGCGGCGCGGGCAGCTCGAGGTAACCGAGCACCGTGGGCGCGACGTCGGCGAGTCGACCGGGGCCCGACAGGACGGTCTTTCGACCCGTCGGGTCGAAGACGATCAGGTCGACGGGCTCGGTGGTATGCGCCGTGTGCACGTTCCCCTTCTCGTCGATCATCTTCTCGCAGTTGCCGTGGTCGGCCGTCACGAGCGTGACCCACTCCGGGTTGTCGCTCACTGCGTTCAGGATATCCGCAAGGCACGCGTCCACGGTCTTGACCGCCTTCACGGCCGCGGGGATCGATCCGGTGTGCCCCACCATGTCCGGGTTGGCGAAGTTCACCAGGATGAAGTGGTACCGACCGCCGCGCACACCGTCGATCACCGCATCCGCCACGCCGCGCGCGCTCATCTCCGGCTGCAGGTCGTACGTCGCCACCTTCGGAGAAGGGATCAGCACGCGGTCCTCGCCGGGCCAGGGCGTCTCTTCCCCGCCGTTGAAGAAGTAGGTGACGTGCGCGTACTTCTCCGTCTCCGCGGTCTTGAGCTGCTTCCAGCCGCGCTTCCCCACGAGCTCCGAGAGCCCGAGCGTCACGTCCTGGGGCGTGAACGCCGGCGACACCGGAAGGCCGTCGGCGTACTGGGTCATCGTCACGATCTCGGCCGGGATCGGACCACCGCGTGCGAACCCGTCGAACCCCGGGACCGCGAGCGCCGCCACGATCTGCCGCATACGGTCGGCGCGGAAGTTCAGCATGATCACGGCGTCCTCGGCGCGGACGCCCCGCTCCCCCGCCCCGCGGATCCCCGTCGGCGGCACGAACTCGTCGGTCACGCCCCCCGCGTAGCGCTGCGGCAGGAAGCCCGCGTCGTCCTCCCACACCTCGGGCTTGCCGCACATAATCGCATCGTACGCACGCTTCGTGCGCTCCCAGCGCTTGTCGCGATCCATGGCGAAGTACCGCCCCGTCACGGTGGCGATCTTGCAGGCGTCGCTCTTCGCGCAGCGCGCGGCGAGGTCGGCGAGGTAGCCGGCGCCCCCGTTGGGCGACGTGTCGCGGCCGTCCGTGAGCGCGTGGATGCGCACCTGCACGTCGCGCGGCAGCACGTCGAGCAGCGCGTTCAAGTGCCGCTGGTGGCTGTGCACGCCACCGTCGGAAACGAGCCCGATGACGTGCAGCGTGCCCCCGCGCTTCCGCAGGCGGGCGAGCAGGCCGTCGAGACCGAGCCGCTCGGCTAACGAGCGGTCCGCGATCGCCTTGTCGATGCGGGCGATGTCCTGATGCACGATCCGGCCGGCACCGAGGTTCAGGTGCCCGACCTCCGAGTTGCCCATCTGCCCGTCGGGGAGGCCGACGTCCGCGCCCGAGCACGCGAGACGCGTACGGGGGCGCTCGGCGTAGAGCCGGCGGAACGTCGGCACGCGGGCGAGCTCGACCGCGTTGCCCTGGTTCGGCGGGTCACCGAAGTCGGAGTGACCCCAACCGTCGAGAATGACCAGGAGGACTTTGCGCATCGCGGAATCTAATCGCGAGGCGCGCGAGTTCTGAGACGAGGGCTGGGCAGCGATGAGCGACGAATTGTCCCGGGTCTTGCCCGGCCCCGGACCGATGCGTCGCCGGCGACGGGACCGTGGCGGGGCTCGCCCGGCGCCGATCCGCCAATGCCGTCGTTAGATCGGCGCGAGCACCGCTTCCAGGTCGATGACGAGAGGCTCCGTGGCTCCGGCGGGGTGCCACTGGAGCGCCCCCCGCACCTGCTCAGCCGTGCGCGCGCCCTCGGCGAACCGCCAAATCCACGCCGATTTGTCCTCTGGATCGAAAACCCAGTACTCGGGGATGCCGAAGTCGCCATAGCGCGCGGGCTTCTTCACCAGATCGATGCCGCTGGAAGCCGGCGACAGAATCTCGACCACGAGCGACGGCGCTACCTCGATGCCGCGCCTCTTGATGCCCGCGCGCGAGGACTCGGGCACGACGAGCATGTCAGGCCGCAGGAACTGACCGGTCTGGAAGAGCAGGTCCACGTCCATGATGACGATGCCGAGGCGATGTTTCGTGACGTAGTCGTCGATCACCCGGTAGAGCCGCCCCATGACGTATTGATGGTCCGTTGACGGCGACGGGGTCACGAGCAGCTCCCCGTCGAGCACCTCGTAGTGGTTCCCATCGTCCGGGAGGCGTGCATAGTCCGAGTAGTCCCAGTCGTATCGACGGATCGGGATGCTCATCGTGTGGCTCTGGGTCACGGGGGAACGATGACGGTCTCCGCGGGGCACTCCGATAGCTGGATGGGCCTCGCGTCACCAAGATAGGAGCCCGCCCCGCCCACCACACCTCCGGAGCCGACCGACCTTGCGCTACGCGCCTTTCCGAATGGAGCGGTGGCAGTCCACCTACGAGCACCGTGTCCGCTACAACCTGTCCGAGAGCGGTGTGCACCCGCTCACCGTGCGCGAGCTGCTCGAGCTGGCCGGGAGCCGACTCGACCCCGACCAGGTGCGTCTAGGGTACGGTCAGTCGAACGGCTCCGACGAGCTGCGGGCGCTCATCGCCGCGATGTATCCAGGGGCGACCGACGCGTCGATCCTCGTGACCGTGGGCGGAGCGGAGGCCAACTTCGCGAGCTTCTGGAACTTGATGGAGACGGGGGGTAAAGCCGCCGTCGTCCTGCCGGCCTACGGGCAGGGCGCGGGCCTGCTCGAGTCGTTCGGCGGCTGGCTCATGCCCGTGCCCCTATTGGAGTCGGACGCATGGCAGCCCGACCTAGCGGCACTCGAGCACGCGCTGGCGGGCGGTGCCCGGTTCGTCCTCGTGACGAACCCGAACAACCCGACCGGCGCGGCGCTCTCGAGCGAGTCGATGGACCGCATCGTCGAGCTCACCGACCGGCACGGCGCCTGGATCCTCGCCGACGAGGTGTATCAGGGCGCCGAGATCGGCGAGGCGCGCACGCCCTCCTTCTGGGGACGGCACGAGCGGGTGCTCGTCACCAACTCGCTCTCCAAGGCCTACGGGCTGCCGGGCCTCCGCATCGGCTGGATCGTCGGGCCGCCGAGCACGATTGCCGACCTGTGGGGGCGCACCGACTACACGACCATCTGCCCGGCCGCGCTCTCCGACGCGCTCGCGTGCGTGGCACTCGACCCGGTCACGCGCGGGCGCATCCGCGAGCGCACGCAGGACATCGTCCGCAAGAACCTGAAGTTGCTGGAGGACTGGATGGACGCGCAGTCCGGGCGCTTCCGCTACCGCCCGCCCGATGCGGGCGCGATCTGCTTCGCGCGCTACGACGCCGACGTCGACTCGACGGCATTCGCGGAGAAGCTGCGCGTCGACAAGAGCGTGCTGGTGGTGCCCGGCGACCACTTCGGGCTCGACCGGTTCATCCGTATCGGCTTCGGGAACCCTGCGAGCGAGCTGCTCGAGGCGCTCTATTTAGTCCGCGAGGCGTTCGACGAGATGGGAAGGCCGTAAGTAGGCGACCACTACGTTTGGACCTATGGGGTTTCTACTCGGGCGGCAGACGGAAGCGGCAACGACTCCCTGGAGCCTTCGCCAGGCGAGCGTCGAGCGTGGCGAACTCCGCTTCGAGGGATTCGGCGAGCGCCACGTACGATGCGTCGTACGTCGTGAGGTTGTGCCCTAGCTCCCACACACGCCAGGCGTCGAGCGCGTAGGGAAAGAGTGCCACCCGGAGGTCGAGCAGATCGGCGTGGGCGAGCGCCGCCGCATCCTCGGAGATCGCACCATGCGAGGTCAGGCGACGCAGGATGTTGCCGACTTCCACCGGAAGGAGATAGGGAGCTGCCAGATCATCGGACACGAGAACCTGCTCCGCCCATCGTCCGCTCGTGCCAGTGTCGACCAGCGCGGCCACGACCACGCCGGCGTCCACGACGAGCGTCACCGGCGGTCCGCATCCCGATGCGCGAGAATCGTTTCCGACCCGATCTCCGCCGCGACTCTGTCCTTACGCATCCGGGCACGAGCCATCAGGACAGCGGGATCAGGCTGCGCGGCCCAGGCAATGAGATGCGCGCGAAGGTGCTCCTGAAGGGACCGGCCGGAGGCGGCTGCTCGGGCCGCGAGCTCACGAACCGTCTCGTCCGGGACGTCCCGAACGGTCACTGATCTGGCCATGCATGTATTATGATGCTCATGCATGCACAATGCAATGACCCGCATCCGGACCACCAGAACCGCCCGCCATTACCCCCTTCACCTTTCCCAGAACGCCGGCGGCGCGATGCCCAGGGCGCGCAGGTACACGTAGCCCTGCCCGCGGTGGTGAACCTCGTTGTCGACGACGGAGAGGACCTGCAGGTGGCCAGGGCCCGTGTACTGGCCGAACGAGGTAATCGTCTCCTGGAAGCGTCCGGCGGGGATCGGCGCCCAGTACTTGTCGACGTCCTTCGTGCTCTGATCCCAGAGCGCGAGCACCTCCGACTTCGACTTGCCGCCCTTCGGCTCGTAACCCTTCCAGTCCAGCGTCGCGAGGCCGTGCGCCATGGGTGCCGCCATGAAGAGCAACTCGTTCGCCAGCTCGCCGAACGTGCGCATCCCGCCGAGCGAGAACGTGAACAGCTTGTCGTCGGGAAACAGCTCGATCACCCGGCGCGTGAGGCGGCGGTGCCCCTGCCAGTGGGCGAGCATGTCGGGTGCGGAGATGAACGTGGGGGCGGCGGTGGACATGTCGGCCTCGGGGTCCGGGTGAATCTTCGGGTTTTGTTCGGTATGATGGCGGACGCCCGCCGCCCCCGCAAGGGCTCCCCGAAAAGCGAAGCCCTCCCGCCGGCGGACCGGACGGGAGGGCTCGTTCCTCGCTCGCTCGTAGGCTAGCGCCGCTCGTACCGCTGCAGCCTACCCGGCGCCGGACCGACCTCGGCCCCGTAAATGTTGCCCGCCTTGTCGGCAACCACGCCCTCGGCGGTGCAGGTACCCGAGCACGTGGCCTGGTTGGGGTCCGGGATCAGGTACATGACCTCACCCGTGCGCGCGCTCCCGACCCGGATGCCACGGAACCACGTGCCGTGCGCAGGATTCACGGAGCCGGACTCGGAGTCGGCGCCGTAGAGCACGTCGTCTCGGTCGATGTAGATCCCCGAGAGACGGCTGAACTGATACCACTGGTCGATGAACCCGCCGTCCTGGTTGAAGATCTGGATGCGGTTGTTGCCGCGATCGGCGACGAACAGGCGACCCTGCGAGTCCATCGCGAGGCCGTGCGGCTGATTGAACTGACCAGGCTGATCGCCGCGGCCGCCCCACTCCATGATGTACTCGCCGCGCGAGTTGAACTTGATGATGCGGTCGCCGCCCGAGCCGTGACCCTCGGCGACGAAGATGTCTCCGTTGCCAGCCACGTGAACGTCGTTGGGCTGCCAGAAGAACGCGTTCGGCGGGCCGGCGGCGGCCTGCCCCTCCATGGGCACGCCGCCCATACGCCCGAGCCTCATGATGACGTGCCCCGACGGGCTGAACTTGATCACCTGGTGCCCGTAGACGACGGCGGGCATGGGTCCCGTGGGCGGAGCGCCGCCGCGTCCAGCCTGCGGACGGTTGTCCTGCCCGTCGACGATCCAGACGTTGCCCTCGAAGTCCACGTGGATGCCGTGCGGCCACACGATCAGGCCGGCGCCGAAGCTGTCGACCATGTTCCCGTTCGCGTCGAACTTCATGACCGGGTCGACCGTGTTGTTGATCAGGCAGCCGCGCTGGTTCGTCCCACACCGCTCGGCGGCCCAGATGTGCACGCCGTCGGGGTCTACGTCCACGGTGCTCGTGGAGGCCCAGCTGCGCCCCGCGGGCATCTTCGCCCAGCCTTCGATGGTGCGATATGGATTGGGCAGGTTGTTCGTGGGCGCCATGTCGGCCTGGGCCACGAGCATCCCGGGAAGGACGGTCAGGGCCGCGGCCACGGCCGCCGACACGTGGAGGTGGTGGTTCGTTCGTGCCATGGGTCGTTTCACGCTCTCTAGTAGGGTCCGACTCCGACTTGGTCGCCGTCCCGGGTCGGGTAGGGCGATGGGGCAGCCAACCTATGCGGGCCTGAGTGTGCTGCCAAGGACGCCGGACCGAACGGCGCTCGCTCGGGCCGCTGGTTAGCGGCGATCGTCGCCCCTAGTATAGGAATGCCCTCCTGCTCGTCCCGCTCCACCCCCCCTAAGACCTCCCCTTCGGGACCGCCTCGCGTGATTCGTTCCGCTCGCCTCCGTGCGTTCGCCGGCTCCATTGGCGTGGCCGTCCTCATCGGCTCGTCGGCCCATGCCGGCACCAGGCCCCAGGTCATCAACCCCATTCGCCGTCCGTGGCGGTCCGCCGCCACGACGGGCGCGCGCTGACTCGGCGCGATGTTGAAGCGAGGCGTCCACGCGAACGTCGGCGCGGGGGCATCGAACATCTCGACGAGCTCGACCGCATTCGCCGCGAGCGTGTACCGACCGCACATGCTACGACTCGCGGCTACGGTTGGGAGGCGCGCCCCTCAGCGGAGGAAGGTCGCGTACAGCTCGACGAACGTGGGCACGGTGCCGGTGCGACGCATCACTTGATCGGGCGCCACACCGAGCGCCTGCGCGAGCACACGCACGTTCACGAGCGCGACGATCTCCGCACCCTCGAGGCGCAGCGCGGGCCACTGCGCCACCGGCGTCGCGGCGAACCTCTCATAGAGCGGCGTCATCGCACCGCTCGACGCGGGGTCACTCAGCGGGACGTGCAGTGAGTTCGCGCCGACCCCGAAGCGCTGCGCCAGCTCCGGCCATCCTCTCCCGGACTCGCGGAGCGCCACGACGGCCTCCGCGGATACGCCCCCTCGTCGCGCCATGAACAGCACGACCGGGATCTCCTCGGCCGGAATCTCCCCACCATGTCCCAGGATCGCGATCTCGCCCTCCGGAACCTGGAAGAACCCGGCGACCGCCCTGAAGTATGCGCGCTGAGCGGCGTCCTGCGCCGCGGAGATTTCGGTCGCGCACGCGACAGCCAGTAGCACCAGCAGCGCTCGGCTCAGCAGTGCCACGCGGACCTCCCTTGGTGAGGCCTGAGGGGGACGGTGAAAACTGGCCGGCGCCGAGGTCCGGGGCCAGATGCCGTCCCGTCCTACCATGGGGACGCCCCAATGTGCTCACTACCGTACCGGAGTGCCGGATTCGGCCTGAGAAGCGGGCTCCGGCTAACGTCCCGGGCCTGGCACGACTCTTGATCTAAGCAAGTGTGCCTCTTGGGGGGGATGAACCGTGAACAGGGGGAGGCAGCGATGAGAGAGGATCGGAAGAGCAGGCTCCCGAGCAGCGTTCCGACGCTTGAGCGGGCGGACGCCGCGAGCCGTCCCGAGGCCGGGCACGTGGTCTTCGACTTCACCGGCCTGGAGCGCCCGGACGTGGGCGACCTGTTGTTGATCCTGACCGCGCGGCTTCAGTCCGCGCCGACGGACAGCGTATGGGTGCGGTCTCTACCGGAGCAGACCGAACGGCTCCTCAGGATCCTCCGTCTCGATCACCTGTTCCGGGCCTACCCGGAGGGATCGGACGAGCTGAACTGACGCGAACAGCGCCGTAGTGGCAGGACCCGGGCGTCCCCTGTCTTCGAGACGGGGGACGCCCGAATCATTTTCGGGCAGGAGGACCGTCCGGTCGGCGTGAGGCGCTCAGCGCCCGCCGCCGACGACGATGCGTTGATAGCTGTCGGGGTTCCAGACGGGGCGCGCCTGGGCGTTCGCGACCTCGAGCCCCAGGTAGAACACCAGCTTCGCGATGCGCGCAGCCTTTTCGCCGTTGATGCGATCGGGCTCGTCGTCGCGGCCGTGGTAGTCGTCGTGCGTACCGTTGAAGAAGAAGAGGATCGGCACACCTTTCTGAGCGAAGTTGTAGTGGTCGGAGCGCGTGTAGAAGCTCTCCTGCGGCCACAGGTCGTCGATCGCGGTCATGTGAAGCTCGGGGTGCGCAACATTCACGCGCTCGAGCGTCGCGCCCAGGTCCGAATGCTCCTTGCCGATCGCGACGATGGTGTCGGGCCAATTCCGCCCCACCATGTCGATGTTGAAGTTGGCCACCATGCGATCGGTCGGCACGCTCGGGTTGTCGGCAAAATACTCGCTCCCCCAGAGCCCCTTCTCCTCCCCGCTCACCAGGATGAACATCGTCGAGCGGCGCGGCGCAGTCGGCAGCGATGCCATCGCCTCGGCGATCTCGATTACCGCTACGGTGCCGGACGCGTCGTCGTCGGCCCCGTTGAAGATCGAGTCGCCGTTCTGGTCGGGCGTGCCGATCCCCACGTGGTCCATGTGGCCCGAGAACACGACGTACTCGTCGCGCAGCGCGGGATCGCTACCCTCGAGGATGCCGACAACGTTGGGCGCCGTGACGTCCCGGGTGCTCATGCGCTTGGTCAGCGTGAGGTTGAGCCCGCTCACGCGGTCCACCCGCATCGCCTCCGCCGAGCGCGACTGGAGCGCGACGAGGTCGACGCCCCGTCCCCGCACGAGCTCGGCCAGCGTAGCGTCGCGGATCTCGAGGATGGGCCGAAACGGCACCGCCCTCGGCGGGGTCGTCCCCCACCCCTGCGCCACGTCCGGACGCAGCGCCCGCTCGGCTTGACCTGCCCACTGCGCGTCCCCTGCTGGGCTGGTGACGAGTACGGAAGCAGCCCCGGCGTTTCGGATCGAGCTGAGGACGCGGAAGACGTTCTGATCCACTGCTTGGCCGGCTCCGAGCACGAGCACCGCATGCTGGTCGCGTACCGAGCCGTCCGCGAGAGCGCGAGCGGCCTCCGAGATCCCGGAGAGCACCACGAGCCCGCCCCTGAGTTGGCCTCCCTCCTCGCTCACGGTCAGAGGAACGATGTCCAGGCCGAACTCGAGCCGGCGGGGACCGCCGCCGAGGCCCGAGCGCTCACGGTCGACGACGATGGAGCGGAGCGGATAGCGCTGTAGGAACGATCCGTCCGGGACGCCACTGCGTAGCCCGAACCGCCGGAACTCGGAGGCGATCCAGTTGGCGGTCTTCTCCAGACCCGGGCTCGGGGTGTCCCTGCCCGCCATGGAGTCGTGTGCGATGACCCCGACGCGCCGCAGGTAATCGGCTTCGGTGATCGTGGCCGCCGCCGCGTCGGCACCTGCTTGCTGCGCGGACGCGCCGAGCGGCAGGACCAATGCCGCGAGCACCCCCATCGAGACCGGCCTCATCATCCACTCCCTCCGTCGTGAACGGGAGCCGGTAAGCTAGCGACCCCCCTCCAGGCGTTGTAGCAGCTCCCGGAGATAACGTTCCGTGACGGGGCCGCGCATGACGAGCCACCCCGCCCCACGTTGGAGCACCAGCTCGGTGTTCCCCGGCCGGAGCGGAGGAAGGAACGTCGGGTCGATCGCTGCCGGAAGGTGAACGAGCTCGAGCGTGTCGCCGCTCTCGAGTCGTTGCAGCGCGCGCATGCCAGCGAACGTCGTGCCCTGCCCCACGGGCAAGACGTCGAGCACCTCGAGTCCCGGGACGACGAGCGAAATAGGTTCGTCTTCCTCGTCTTCGTCGCCGGGCTCGTTCGCGGCGCGCTGGCGGAACGCGGGGGCAGCCTGGTCCGTGGCGAGTCCGGAAGTGACGACCTGGTCCTGCGCGGTCACGCGGCGTTCGGGCTGATTGGCGCGCGCGGCCGAGTCGATGCGCTCGGCGACTCGCGTGGCCGTAGGCGGTGCGGCGGGCGCAGGCGCGGCCGCGCCGGCGGGCATGGGTGCGG
>VGVR01000008.1 GCA_016873995.1 Gemmatimonadota bacterium | reverse complement strand
CGCATCTCCTTCGGAATCTATTTCGCCTGGTTCCTCATCATGGCAGGCCACCTCCTTGCGGTGGTTCCGCGAACCCGACACGTGCCGGAGGCTGCATAACAACACAATGGAGCCGACGCGCCCGACCGTCGGTGTGATCATGCCGCTGCGGCGCGCGGCTCATTGTGATCGTTAGACAGACAAACAGGGATGAGGACTCTCACTATGCTTGGGCTCGGACTTCTGGAACGTGGATGCGATCGAGTCGCTCCGCCTGCGCGCCGCCTGGGGCAAGGCCGGACGCGTGCCCGCCGCGCTGGCGGGAGTGAGCACCTTCGTAGTCATCGGCGGCTTCGCGGAGTCGCTCGCGGTGCGGCCGACTTCGGTGGGCAACCCAGCCATCGAGCCGGAGGTGAGCACCGAGCACGAGATCGGCTTCGATGTCTTGGCGTTCGACGACGCGCTCGCCGGCTCGTTCACGCACCATTGGCGCAGGAGCGAGGGGGCCATCCTCGAAGTCCCCACGCAGTCGGCGCTGGGACTCTTGGCACCACAGGCGCGCAACCTGGGCCGGATCGACAGTTGGGGGTGGGAGGCCCGACTCGGCGCGCGGCTCTACGAGAGCGAACGCATCACCGTCGGCCTCGACCTGGGGGCCGATCACATCGGCAATGAGATCGTGGACCTGGGAGCTTTCGCAGGCACCGCGTCCATCCGCATGGGGCTCCCCTACCCCAACGAGCTCAACGACGGCCTGGTGCTCAGCGCGACCTTCGATTCCGTCGGGCCGGTGGCGAACGCCTTCGGGCAGAGGATCAGCGCACTGTGCGATCAAGGCATCGACCTCGCCCCCGACCCTAACGCGGTCGACGCTGGGAAGTACGGTCGTGTGGCCGGCGGCGCCCCCGTCCCCTGCCAGACGACCCCCAACCGCAACGTGGTGATGGGCCCCGCCTACGCGACCCACACGCTGAGTGTGGCACCTCGCATTGGGCTCTTCGGCCAGCGCCTGCAGGTGTACGCGCTGGCCGAGGGGCAGTACGGACGGCTGCGCGACGCCCACGACAAGGAGTTCAGCCACGTCAACGGCAACACGCGCGTGTCACGTCTGCACGACGACCCCGAGTGGGTCTACGGGTACGTGGTGGGTGACGACACCAGGCGGAGCCTCTTCGACGCGGACTTCTGGAAGCTCCGCGAGTTCGGCGTCCGCTACGCGCTCCCCCCGTCGTTCCTGCGTGGAATCGGCGCCGAGCAGGGCTCGCTCGCGGTGTCCGCGCGCAACCTGTGGACCATCTGGAGAGCGCAGTCCGACATCTACGGTGCGGTCATCACCGACCCGGAGTTCGGTGCGCCCTCGATCGACGGGGACGCCAACTACTACGAGACGCCCCCGCTCACGAACGTCAGCGTGACCCTCCGGGTCACGTTCTGACCGCGGCGGGCACCTCGTCGAGGAGCGGGTATCCCTCGGACCGCGCCACGTACGCAGCTGCCGCAATATCGCCCGTGACGTTGAGCGTGGTGCGGCACATGTCGAGGATGCGGTCGACACCGATGATGATAGCGATGAGCGCCGGGTCGACGCCGATCGAGATCAGAATCAAGATGACGAAGGGGATGGATCCCGACGGCACGCCTGCCGTCCCGATGCCGCCGAGAATGGCCAAATAGGCGACACCGAGCTGGCCGGCGAGGGATAGGTCCACACCGGCCACCTGCGCCAGAAAGATCACCGTCACGCCCTCGTAGAGCGCGGTACCGTTCTGGTTGGCTGTCGCCCCCACCGTCAGCACGAACGAGTTGATCTCGCGGGGGATCTTGAGGCTCTCCTCCGAGACCTTGAGCGCGGTCGGCAGCGTGGCTGCGGACGACGACGTCGAGAATGCGGTGAGCATCGCGGTCCGCACTCGACGGAAGAATTCGCGCGGCGAGATCTTGGCCAGGAGCGCCACGGCGAGCGAGTAGACGCCGAACATGTGCAGCCCGAGCCCGAGCAGGACGGTCGCGACGTACCACACCAGCGCGCCGAGCAGGTCCAGGCCGAAGCTCGCGGTGCTCGTGAACAGCAGGCACGCGACCGCATACGGCGCGAGCTGCATGATGCCATCGATGATCTTCGCCGAGATGGCATAGAGGCCCTCGAGGAAGCCGAGGAACGGTCCCGCCGTGCTCGCGGGAACGAGCGTCGCAGCCGCGCCGAGGATCAACCCGAAGAACATCAGGTGCAGCAGGTTCGGCGTCGGGCTCGCCACCGCAGCGATCGGGTTCGAGGGGATGAGCGTCTCCACCACGCGCGTGCCCACGCTCACGTCCGCGAGCGGGGCCGCGGCCTGCACGCGCGCCGCCGCATCCGAGCCGTAGCGCGCCTCGATGGCGGCCGCGGTGTCGGGAGAGAGGCGCTCACCCGGCCGGATCAGGTTCACGACCGTGAGGCCGACCGCCACCGAGACGGCGGAGAGCGCAACCGTGTAGGCGAGACACTTCACACCAACCCTGCCGAGCTGCCGGATGTTGCCGATTCCGGCAACGCCCACCACCAAGGACGAGAACACGAGCGGCACCACCACCATGAGGAGGAGGCGCAGGAAGAGCTGTCCGACCGGCTCGGTGACGTTCCTCACCACCCAGGAGACACCCGAGGCGCCCACGCCCAAGCTGGCGTTCACCAGTAAGCCGGCACCCGCTCCCACGAGCAGGCCCACGAAGATGCGGGTATGCAGCGGCATGCGCTTCCGCTCGTCGCTCATGGAGAGCTCCGGGGCACTCGGGCCCCTCGTTGTGGACCACTCAGGTGAGTCACCGCCCGGACCGGGCGGGTCCGTATCGCCCCCGATCGGCCCCGATCATTGACGCGGCAACGGCCTCGCGCCAGGTTCGGAATAGAAGGGGAGTAGCCTACCGAACGCAGTTCGGCGTCCGGATCGTCAACACTGCGGGTCCGCGACCAGGGTCGCGGGACGCACGGTCCGGCGGGATCAGAGGGGCGCTCGAGCCCCCCTCGTCAGGGCGAGACCTTCGTCTGGGGCATGCTCCGGACGGGGGTCTCGCCTTTTTCGTTACCGACCTGGGAGAGAAGAAGAGCGGATGACCGGAGTGTGGCTCTGGGTGGGATTCTCGTGCCTCATCCTCGGGATGCTGGCCGTGGATCTAGGCGTTCTCAACCGCCACTCCCACGTCGTTTCCGTCAAAGAGGCGGCCCGCTGGTCGATCGTCGTGATATCCGCCGCGATCGCGTTCAACGTGTGGATCTACTTCGCGCGCGGCCAGCAGGCAGGGCTCGAGTTCACCGCCGGCTACCTCATCGAGCTCGCGCTCTCCGTCGACAACATCTTCGTCTTCATTCTCATCTTCAAATACTTCAACGTCCCGGCGGCTTTCCAGCACCGGGTCCTCTTCTGGGGCATCTTCGGCGCCCTGATCATGCGCGGCCTCATGATCGCCGCGGGGTGGCTGCTGCTCGAGCGCTCCCACTGGATCATCTACGTGTTCGGCGCGTTCCTCATCGTGACGGGGATCAAGATGGCGCGCTCGGACGAGGTCGAGGTGCATCCCGAGCACAACCCGGTGCTCAAGCTGATCCGCCGCATCGTGCCGCTGGCACCGAACTACGACGGCCAGCGCTTCTTCACGACGGCGTTCTGGGGCACCCGCCACCGCAGGCTCGCGACGCCCCTGTTCGTGGTGCTGGTAGTGGTGGAGTCCACCGACCTGGTGTTCGCCATCGACTCGATCCCGGCCATCTTCGCCGTCACGCGTGATCCGTTCCTGGTCTTCACCTCGAACGTGTTCGCGATCCTCGGGCTCCGCTCCATGTACTTCTTGCTCGCTGGCGTGATGGACAAGTTCCACTACCTCAAGCTCGGGTTGGGGGTCGTGCTCTCGTTCGTGGGCGTGAAGATGCTCATCACGTTCTTCCACATCGAAGTGCCGATTGCCGCGTCGCTGGGAATAGTTGCGACGGTTTTGGCCACGTCCGTCGTCGCGTCTCTCCTGTTTCCGCCGACGCAGCCCGAGAGCCTACCCGCGGACGGATCGTCCGAGGACTGACTCGGTGGTCGCGCGCATCCTGGGGCTCCTCGCGCTTGGGTGCACGCTGCTGGTCGCGGAGCCCGTCGCCGCGCACGGTGTCGCGCAGGACGACGCAGCGTTCTTCCTCACCAACCGAGGGCCCGCGGTCGGGCCGTTCATGTATCTCGGGGCGAAGCACATGTTCACCGGGTACGACCACCTGCTCTTCCTGGTAGGCGTGCTCTTCTTTCTGTATCGCCTGCGCGACGTGGTGCTCTACGTCAGCCTGTTCACGCTCGGGCACAGTCTGACCCTGCTGGCGGGCGTGCTCTGGGGCGTGCGCGCGAATCCGTTTCTCATCGATGCGATCATCGGGCTGTCGGTCGTCTACAAGGCCTTCGACAACCTGGACGGGTTCCGCCGCCTGCTCGGCTTCCAGCCCGACACCCGGCTCGCCGTCCTCGGCTTCGGGCTCTTCCACGGGCTGGGCCTCGCGACCACGCTGCAGGAGAACGCGCTGTCGCGCGACGGACTCGTGACGAACATGCTCAGCTTCAACGTGGGCGTGGAGCTCGGGCAGATCTGCGCGCTCACGGGCGTGCTCATCGGGCTCGCCTATTGGCGAACCCGAGCGGGCTTCCTCCGCCACGCACACGTCGCGAATACACTCCTCATGGCCGGCGGCCTGACCCTGGTCGGGTACCAGATCGTCGGGTACTTCGTGGGCTCGCCTTGATCGGCGCATGACGAGCTCGACTCCGGAGCGTCCGCTCCCACCGGCTCCCACGAAGACGAAGCTGCTCGTCTCGACGCTCGCCGCGCTGGTCGTCGCGGCCGTCGTGCTCGTCACCATCGTGCTCCCCGCCGAGTTCGACATCGACCCGCTCGGCACCGGCGCAGCGCTCGGCCTGGTCGTGCTGTCGGGCGCCCCTGCGGAAATCCCCGTGCGGGCGGACGGCCTGATTGCGCACGCGAGCAGCTACCGAACCGACGCGCGCTCGTTCGTGCTCGGGCCGGGCAGATTCGTCGAGTACAAGTACCGGCTCGAGGCCGGGCGCGGGATGGTGTACACGTGGACCGCGACGAATTGGGTGCGCAGCGAGATGCACAGCGAGGCGGACGGCGCGCCGGCCGGCACCGCCGAGTTCTTCGAGGTGGCAGAGCGAACGCTCTTCCGGCACGGGAGCTACGTCGCGCCCTTCCCCGGCATCCACGGTTGGTACTGGCTGAACGAGGGCACCGACACCGTCACGGTAACGCTGCACGCGGCCGGCTTCTTCAGCGGCTCGACGGAGTTCCAGGACAGCGTGCCTCCGCTCGAGCGCGAGATCACGGAGACGCCGGAGCCGGGGGCGTACCGGCGGGAGTTCTGAGGGGGCGAGGAACTGCCACGCCGCGCGTCCAGAGCCTGTACCAACCGAGTTGTCTCCGCACCTATATCGACATAAAATATCCATATGAAAGCCATACAGATCATGATGGACCCAGGCCTCTTGGCCGAGCTGGACCGCACAGAGGAAGCCGCGCGAGACGGGCGATCCGCGGTGCTGCGACGCGCGTTGGCCGAGTACCTCGAGCGGCGTCGAAAGCTGCTTGTCCGCGAGCGGTACGAGCGCGCTTACGGCGATGGCGCCGGACTCGGAGAAAGTTTCGCGGCTTGGGAAGACCAAGGGACATGGCCCGAGGAATAAGGCGCGGCGAGATCTGGCTGCTGGAGTTCACGCCCCCCGACAAGCGCCGTCCCGTTCTCGTGCTCAGTCGAAACGACGTCATCGGACTTCTACGAACGGTCATGGTCGCGCCGATCACGACCGCGATTCGCGGCGCGCCCAGCGAGGTCATCGTGGGCGTCGACGAGGGGCTCAAGCAGAGGTCGGCGATCAACCTCGATCACGTCCAAACGGTAGACAAAGATCGCCTCGAACGATTCGTCGGGTCCGCGTCCCCGCAGACGATGGCGGCAGTGTGTGCCGCACTTGCCATCGCAACGGGCTGCGAGTAGGCGCACCGGTCCAGTTCCTCCACCGCGCCCCTGCACGCAACTGATGGCACGCTCGCGGCGGGGGGTTCCGCGGCCCTACTCGCTCCGCAGCGCCTCGACCGGCTGGATACTCGACGCCCGCATCGCGGGGATCCACGCCGCCGTCACGCCAACGAGAGCCATCAGCGCCGCCACCCCAGCGAGCGTCGTCGGGTCGTTGCGCGTGACACCGAAGAGCATCCCCTCGACCACGCCGGTCGCGAACACCGAGGCGAGGCCGCCCATCACGAGCCCGATCGCGAGCAGGGTCGCACCTTCGAGCACGATCATCCGGCGCACTTGGCTCGGGTGGGCGCCGAGGCTCATGCGCACGCCGATCTCGTTGATTCGCTGACTGGCGGAGAACCCCAGCACGCCGGCGAGCCCCACTGCGGCGATCAAGAGCGCCACGGCGCCGAAGCCTGAGACCAGCAGCGCGTTGATGCGCTGCGAGGACACGCTTTCGTCGCGCAGCTCGGCGAGGGTGCCCACCTTGCCGATGGGCACACGCGGGTCCACCTGTCGCACGACCTGGGTCGCAGGAACGAGCAGGGTCGACGGATCGGTGCTCGAGCGAACCACGAGCGAGCCCGCGAACACTTCCTCCTGCGCAAAGGGCTGGTACATCGCCGGACGCACGTCGGCCTCGAGCTAGGCGGAGCGGGTGTTTCCGACCACGCCCACCACGGTGCGCCAGTCACCGGACACGGGGATGAAGTTGAGCACGTCGCCCGTCCAGGCTACGCGCTGACAGATCGGGTCGCGGTCCGGGAAGAGCGCGTCGACCGCCGCTTGGTTCAGGATCACCACGAGCGCTCCCCCGCTCTCGTCGGTAGACTCGAACTCGCGCCCGGCGAGCAGCGGGATGCCGGTGGCGCGGAAATACTCGGGCGTCGCGGTGCGATACTCGGCCCGCGGCGTCGGCTCGTCGGGGTTGAAGGCGACACCCTCCGCTTTGACCTCGAGCTCGAAGTCGTTGTCGCGCAGGGGCACGGCAGAGCCGACGCCCGTCTCGACGACGCCCGGGAGCGCGGCGATCTGCGTGCGCATGCTCTCGTACGCGAGTCGGACCTCCGGGCTCGATCGTCCTGTACCGGCGAGCGGCACCTCTACCGTGAGCACTCCGTCGAGGTCGGCGCCCACGTCGACGCCGTACAGGTTCACCAGCGTGCGCACGAGGAGACCAGCGCCGGTGAGCAGGGTGACCGAGAGCGCCACCTGCGCGACCACCAGGCCGCGCTGCATGCGGCGGTACTTCCTGCTGGCCGTCGTCCGCGTGCCCGCGGCGGCCAGCGACGCTCCCGAGCCGGACGTCGCGCCAGGAAGCGACGGTGCCCAGGCCAGCGCGAGGGCGACGACGGCGGCCACCCCTATGGTGAAGGCGAGCACCGAGCCGTCGAGCGCGATCTCGGTCGCGCGCGGCGTGAAGCGCGCGGCGAACGTGGTGAGCACGTTCGTGCCGGCCAGCGCGACCACGAAGCCGAGCGCCGATCCTGCGATGGCGAGCGACACGCTCTCGACGAGCAGCAGCCGCCGTAGCCGCGACGTGCCAGCGCCCAAGGCCACGCGCACCACCAACTCGCGCTCGCGACGGATCGAGCGGGTGAGCACGAGGTTGGCCACGCTCGCGAGCGCGATCAGCAGCACGAACGCGGCGGTGGTCCAGAGCAAGTAGATGGTGCCGGTGGCCCGCTCGGTGAGGATCTCCGCGAGGGGCCTCACGCGCACGCGGTAACCGGCGGCCGTTTCGTAAGCCTTCGGGTTCGCCGACATCATCCGCGAGGCGATGCCGTCGATCTCGGCCTGGGCCTGCTCCACGCTGCTGCCCGGGCCGAGCCGGGCGAACACTGCCGTCATGCGGTGCGTGCGGCCGTGCACCATGGTCGCGCTCAGGTGGTGGGGGCTGGTCACCATGTTGACGAGGAGGTCCGTATCCTCTGGATACTGCGGGACCTGCTGCACCACGCCGACGATGGTGGCGGCGGTCCCCCCGAGATCGACCACTTCGTCCACGACGCCTGGATCGCCGCCGAACGCACGCATCCAGTAGTCGTACGTCAGCACGATCACGGGCGCCGCGGCCGCGCCGTCGTCACCCGCGCCGAAAACGCGGCCGGTCTCGGGGCGGAGCCCCATGACGTCGAAGTAGTTCCCCGAGACGATCCCGGCGAGAACCTGCGCCGGCTCACCGCGCGCGGTCAGGTTGTAGCTGCTGACCGAGAACTCCCCGATCCCCGTGAAGGCGTCCGCCTCACGCAGGTCGATGATCTACGGAACCGAGAAGAGCGCGTTGTCGATCCCGGCGAGCTCCGCCGACTGCCTCAGGTAAACCAGCCGTTCGCCGTCGGCGTGCGGAAGCGGACGGAGCAGCACGCCGCGCACGACGCTGAACACAGCCGTGTTCGCACCGATCCCGAGGGCGAGTGTGAGCACCGCCGCAACTGCGAAGAGCGGCGCGCGCAGCAAGCTGCGCACGGCGTAGCGGATGTCCCCAATCATCGTCTCCATCCTCCCCTCCCCCTCGTCGGGTGCTTGGTCTCTACCGCGTGACGGCGGTCACTCGGCCAGGCAGAACCCGAAGCACGCCGACAGGGCGCCTTGCGTCTCGCTGGCGTACGCCTCGACGGTCATCTCGTCGAGCGCCCCGCCAACCGGCACACCGCCCTCGCCCCCGCACGCGGCCACCACGCACGTGGCGCCCCCCAGCACTAGCGCCTCCATCGATCTGCGCATCCCCCTGCCCTCCCGAAGCGGACGACCTCACGATACGATCCCCCTCCCCTCCCCGCACCCTTCCGCCCAGACCGACCCATGGCGAGCAAGCAATCCTTCGATATCTCGACCGGCGTCGACATCCAGGAGGTCGACAACGCGGTCAACCAGGCGATCAAGGAGTCGCAGACCCGCTACGACTTCAAGGGCACCAAGTGCACGCTAGAGCTGGACCGCGCCGCACTGGCCA
The DNA here is from genome assembly GCA_016873995.1 of Gemmatimonadota bacterium. Taxonomy (GTDB): domain Bacteria; phylum Gemmatimonadota; class Gemmatimonadetes; order Longimicrobiales; family Gaopeijiaceae; genus UBA2982. Next base: position 103,795 of record VGVR01000008.1, on the reverse strand, counting down.
TCAAGCTCGACGCCGACGACGAGTTCCGACTCAAGCAGCTCCTCGGCATCCTGCGCGAGAAGCTCACCCGGCGTCAGGTGCCTCTGAAGAACGTGGACGAGGGTAAGGTCGAGATCGGCGGGCTGGGCCGGGCGCGCCAGCTCGTGAAGCTCAAGAACGGCATCGACCAGGAGACGGCGAAGAAGATCGTCAAAGAGGTGAAGGAGGGCGGCTTCAAGAAGGTGCAGGTCGCCATCCAGGGCGAAGAGCTCCGGGTTACGTCACCTTCGCGCGACGAGCTGCAGGACGTCATTCGCTTCCTGAAGGCGCGCGACTACGGCGTCGAGCTCCAGTTCGGCAACTACAGATGAGCGATCCGCTCGCTCTTTCGCTGCCCGGGCTCGCGGCCGGACTGCGGGAGCGGAGTATATCCGCCGTAGAGGTCGTGTCGGCTGCGCTCGCGAGGCACGCGCGCTTCGGCGACCGCCTGCGGGCCTACAAGCTCTGGGACGGAGACCGCGCGCTGGCCGCAGCCGGCGAGGTCGACCGGGCGCTCGCGGCAGGCCGACCGGTCGGTCCCCTCGCGGGCGTGCCGGTGTCCGCAAAGGACCTCTATGGCGTGGACGGCCTGCCCACGTTCGCCGGCACCTCCAAGCAGCTGCCCGAGAAGTGGTCGCACGATGCCTGGTTGGTCGCGCGCATCCGGGCGGCCGGCGCATGCATCGTCGGCAAGACCCACACCGTCGAGCTCGCGTTCGGCGGGGTCGGCATCAACCCGCACTGGGAAACGCCCTGGAATCCCTGGGACGCGGATACGCACCGCATCCCCGGTGGCTCGTCGGCGGGCGCGGGCGTGAGCTTGTGCGAAGGGTCCGCCCTGCTCGCGCTGGGATCCGACACGGGCGGCTCCATTCGCGTCCCGGCGGCGCTTACCGGCAACGTCGGCATGCGCACCAGCCTCGGGCGCTGGCCGACCGCCGGCGTGGTGCCGCTTAGCAGCACGCTCGACACGGTCGGCGCGCTCGCGCGCACCGTCGAGGACACGGCCTGGTTCTTCGGCTCCGTGGATCCGAAGTGGGGTGATCCACGCGCGCTCCTCGCCCAGCTCGAGCGCACCCCGCTCCGCGGCATGCGCATCGCCGTGCCGCGATGTGACATCTGGGAGGAATGCCAGGCCGACATCAAGGACGTGCTCGAGGTGGCGCTCGCGGACCTGGAGGCGCACGGCGCCGTGCTCGTCGAGATCGACGGCAACTTGCTGGACGACGGCTTCGAGGTCGCGCTCGCCCAGCGCCCGCTGGCCGCGACCGAGCTGCGAGCGTTCCTCGACCGGGAACTTCCCGGCTGGCTCGAGCAGCTCGCCCCGATCATCCGCGAGCGGCTCAGCCACGCGCCCCGGCCCGACGACCCGCTCTATCTCGACGCGCTCGCGCGCCACCGGCGGCTCGTCGCCGAGGCGGCGGCGCTCTTCAGCCGGGCCGACGTGCTCGCTCTCCCCGCCAACATCATTACGCCACCCCCGGTTTCGGAGTTGGGCGACCTCGGCCTGTACGCGCAGGTCAATCGTGCAGTCCTGCGGCCGCATTACCCGGTGAGCGTCCTCGGCCTCACCGGCATCAGTATTCCCGCAGGGCTCGACGACGCCAACCTGCCGGTCGGGCTCCAGCTCGTCGGGCGAGGCGGCCACGACGAGGCACTCCTCGGTGCGGCACTCGCGTGCGAGCGCGTGTTGGGTACGGCCGCCGTGCGGCTGGGAGTGCCACCGACAGCCAGATAGGCTCTGGTCGGGACGTGTGCCCCGCTGAGGCACGGCGCCCGCGGCCGCGCGCTTGCGGCCCCGGGAAACGCATCGGATGTTGGCGCCTCCTGGAAACAGCGCTCGTCGCGCAGGAGCTCGGACAGAAAATGAACGGATCGACGCTGGCACGACTCGCCGTAGTTGGGTTCGCCGCCACGGGCCTTGCGTGCGGGGAGGCGTCGGATGACGGCGATGCGCGCGACGCCGCGGGGAGCGGCATGACAGGCATCCCAGCATACGCGGCCGTTGCTTGGCCGCAGCTCCCCAACAATTGGGTCCTCGGGCTCGCCTCCGGGCTCGCGACCGACGACCAGGACCACATCTGGCTCGTGCATCGTCCGCGCACGGTCGTCGAAGCCGACAAGGACCGGGCTGCGCCGGCTGTCATGGAGTTCGACGCTGCGGGCACCTACGTCCAGGGATGGGGCGGCCCGGACTACGTCGCGTCACAGGAGTTCGAGTGGCCGGATACCGAGCACGGCATCCACGTGGACCACCAAGGCAACGTGTGGATCACTGGAAGCGGAAACGGCGACCATCAGATCCTCAAGTTCACCCGCGATGGCCGCTTCCTGCTCCAGATCGGCAAGCGCGGGGCCAGCCAGGGCAACACCGACACTGCCAACCTGAACCAGGCCGCCGACGTGTACGTCCACCCCGAGACGAACGAGGCTTTCGTCGCCGACGGCTACGGGAACCGGCGCATCATCGTCTTCGACGCCGCTTCGGGGGCGTACAGGCGCATGTGGGGCGCCTACGGGAATGCGCCCACCGACCCGACGCCCGACGAAGCGGAGTTCGACCCCAGGCATTTCAACCTCGTGCACGGAGTGCGTATCTCGCGCGACGGCCTCGTCTACGTCTCTGACCGCGGAGGAATGAGGCTCCAGGTCTTCACGACGGACGGCGAGTTCCTCTACGAGAAGCCGATGGGCCGCTATCCAGACCCCGATCCGGCCGTGATGGCAGCACGCGCCAACGACACCTCGTTCGGCGAGCCCACGACCGAGCTGATCGAGGCGACGGCCCGAGCGCATCAGTCCGTCAGCAAGACCGCCTTCTCGTCGGACCCCGAGCAGCGCTGGCTCTTCGTGAACGAGCGGAGCAACCACCAGCTGGTCGTCCTCGACCGCCGGACGCTCCAGGAGCTGACCCGCTTCGGGCAGCACGGCGACGAGCTCGGCGAGATGTACATCCTCCACGACATGACCGCCGATTCGCAGGGCAACCTGTACACCGTAGAGGTCAACAACATCGGAGGGACCCGGAAGCGCACCCAGAAATGGGTGCTGAGCGGCACCTCCCCGAACTAGGGACGGCGCCCACGCGGGCGTCCGTCAACAAAAAGGCCTGGCCAGGGGTCCCATACTTCGTGGGTGCCCCCCCGGGTCTGGCTTGCGGCACGAGGCGTCCAGCCCACATACTTGCTGGACTGGAGAATACGCTATGCGGGGTGTGCACATCCTCTCTCGTTGGACGATTCTCGGCGCAGTGATCTGCGCCGGGCTGCCCGCGCAGCTGGTGGCCCAGGATCCGACCGTCTGCCGAGATACCGCGGCCAATTGCGTCGGGTTCGACCGGTACCGCCTGGTACCCAACAACTCACCGGCCTATCAGCCACAGATGATCCGCGCCTCCGGCCGGCCGGTCGTCCCGGTATTCGAGGGGTGGTTCCAGAACCCGGACAGCAGCTACACGCTTTCGTTCGGCTACATCAGCTTCAATCTCGAGGAAGACCTCCTCATTCCGGTCGGTCCCGACAACTTCCTCGAGCCGGCCCAGTTAAACGGCCAGCAGCCGACGTACTTCCGGCCGATCCACCGCGTCATTCGCCGGCCCTGGAACGTCTTCATGGTTCGGGTGCCGAAGGATTTCGGCGATCAGCGCGTGACGTGGACGCTCCGTAACCACGGAGAGACCTACACGGTGCCGGGGCACATCACCGTACCGGGGTACATCGTCGAGACGCCGGTCGCCCCGGCGCGTGCGGTGTCGGCCAACGCCGGAGCCTACGCTCCGAAGATGCGGCTCGACCCCAACGCGCCCTGGTCGCATGGCCTCACTGGCGCTCGCTCTACGATGAGCGCGCGCGTGGGCCGACCGCTCGAGATCCCCGTCTACGTGAACGCCGGCGAGACCATCAACGAGAGGGCGCGTGAGGCGAGCTGGCTCTGGTGGATGCTCTATTCAGGGCCGGCACGAGTTGAATTCAGCGAAGACGAGGTCGAGATACCCCTGACGAACCTGGAGGGAGTGGGCCGCACGCAAGTCACGTTCAGCGAGCCCGGCCAGTACGTCCTCCTGGTGAATTCGATCGAGACGCTCAGAAACAGTTTCGAGTACCATTGTTGTTGGACCAACGGGTGGGTGACCGTCAACGTCACCAATTAAGGAGAGAGAGATGACCAGACAGAAAGGTCTCGCCGCGCTGAGTATCCTGCTCGCAGCGCTCGCCTGGCCGCAGTTCACGAGCGCACAGGTGTCTTTCGCGAGCAACGAAGTTCGCGAGATGACATACGCGGACGACGTGGCGCCCATCTTCCGGGAGAACTGTGTCACCTGCCACCATCCGGGCACGGCAGCCCCGATGGCGCTCGAGACGTACGAGCAGGTGCGCCGGTATGCCACCCGCATCCGTCAGGCGGTCGAGACGCGCGCCATGCCCCCGGGCTGGTACCTCGATCGTACGGTCGGCATCCAAGAGTTCAAGAACGACCCGACGCTCACGGACGAGCAGATCGCGACCATCACTGCCTGGGTGGACCAGGGCACGCCGATGGGTGATCCGTCCAAGATCCAGCCGCCGCAGGCGTGGAGGCCGGCGCACGAATACTGGCAGCTCGAGGAAGAGCTGAACTACGGCCCACCCGACCTGATCGTCACCGCACCGACGTACTTGGTTCCCGCGGCGAGCGGCGACCAGTGGTTCGAGCCGGATGTTGCCCTCTCGAGCATCCTCGACCGGCCCCTCATCGGGGAGCGCTGGATTCGCGCCATCGAGACGCGGCCCGGCGACCAGCAGAGCGCGTACGTCTTCCACCACGTGAACGTCGGCCTGAGGCCGGCCGCAACCGAGAATACCTCGGGCGGCGACGGCGGACTCACGGACGCGGCGGTCGGAAAGCGCTTCGATCTGTACCCAAATGACTCGGGCAAGCTCATCCGAGCGGACGACATGATGACCTTCTCGCTCCACCTCTACCCGATCGGTGAAGAGGTCGAGGCGAAGGTGCAGCTCGGAATCTGGCTGTGGCCGGAGGGCGAGACGCCCAAGTACGCGACGCGGGACGAGACCTCGTTCAACTCGGGCGAGAGCGCGAGCATCGGCCTGCCCCGTTACACGGACATGTTGATCCCGCCGAACGGCTACCAGGAGCTCCGTGCCTATTTCGTCCTGAGAGAGAACGCGCGCATCCACAGCATCCGCGGGCACATGCACCTCCGCGGCGGCTACCAGATGATGGAAGCGATCTATCCGGACGGGCGTCGCGAAGTCATCAACAAGATCAACTGGAACCACCTCTGGCACACGACGCACGTGTACGAGGACTCGGCACAGCCGCTCCTGCCCAAGGGCACGGTGATCGTCTCCTCGTCGCTCATGGACAACACGTCGGACAACCCGTCGAATCCCGACGTCGACCAGTGGGTGGTGTACGGTCGGCGGAGCGTGAGCGAGATGGCGCACATCCGTTTCGGGATGACCTACATCCCGGACGAGGACTTCCAGGAGATGCTCGAGGCGCGGGAGCGCGCTCAAGCTCGCCCGGTGCCTATCGCCTCTCGATGAACTGGGCGGGCTCGTAAGAGCCTAGCCTCGCGAACCGGAGCCCGGCGCGGAAAACCGCGCCGGGCTCTTGCGTTTCCGGGTAGCCGCCATTCGGCTGCGGGAGCCATTCGCCCCCATCCCTTCCGGCCCCCCTTGCGAGGAACGGCGCGGGCTCGTCCTATGCCGGAGCTACGCCCTTCCAGCCATCAGGTCAGGAGGCCGCCATGAGCAAGGATACGCCACCGTCATCGATCAGCAGGCGCGACTTCGTCCGCACCGGCGCCACCGCGGGACTCGGAGCCACTGCCCTCGCGGTGGCAAAGGATCCCGTGGCCGCCGAGTCGCAGCAGCAGGCTTGGGACATGACCGCCGACGTCGTCATCGCTGGGGCGGGCGTATCCGGACTCTCGGCGGCGGTGGAAGCGCGCGACCGCGGCGCATCGGTCATCATCGTCGAGCAGAACTCCGACTGCGGTGGGCACGGGATCGTGAGTGGCGGCCGCGTGAACCTCGGCGGCGGAACGAGTCGGCAGCGCCGGCAGGGAGTCGAAGACTCGGCCGATGCGGTGTTCGAGTACTGGATCCGACCCGACGACCTGGAGTCGCGCTTCACCGACCGCGACCTGACCCGGGTGTTCGCGGACCTCAGCGCCGAGACCTTCGAGTGGATGGTGGCGAACGGCGTGCGTTTCGAAGATGAAGTGGCAGGAGAAGACTCGCGAAACGGCCGCACCCTCCAGTGGCCGGTCTACGAGGAGTTGATCACCTCGGAGCCGACACGGCGGGGCTCGGGACTCGTGCGGGCGCTGGAGAAGAGCGCGCGGGCCAAGGGTGCGCAGATCCTGCTGCAACACAGCATGGCGGAGCTCGTGCAGGATCCCGGGTCGAAGCGGGTACTCGGGCTCGTAGCAACGACCCAGGGAAGACGGGTCCGGATCCGCGCCACGGGGGGCGTCATTCTGGCCACCGGAGGACATACCAGCAATGTGCAGTTCAGAAGGATGTTCGACCCACGACTCACCGAAGAGTACCAGGTCGCGGGCGAGCCGTACTCCAAGCAGACGGCGGACGGCGAGATCGCGGCGATGAAGCTCGGGGCGGCGGTGTGGGGCACCGCGAGCCAGTCCATGGAGGCCGGTAACTGGATCTCGAAGACGGCCCACATTGGATGTCAGTGGGGGTACTCGAGCCTTCATTGGCAGCCTGACAGCCCCATCTTCGACAAGATCCGCGCCTCGGGGCTCACGAACGTGAACTGGCAGAACTGCATCCTCGTGAAGCAGACGGGCGTGCGATTCCACAACGAGATGGACGGGGGGCATGACTTCTTCGCTGCTTGCTTCGCGTGGAGCGGAGATCCGAACAAGCTGAACGGCGGCGGACCGATCTGGGCCATCTTCGACGCCGATGCCGTCGCGCGACAGGAGTGGGATCCCCGGCCGCCGAACGTGGACCCGGACGGATGGTTTTTCAGCGCCGATACACTGAGCGAGCTCGCCGGCCGCATCCGCAACCCTTACCAGACGCTGCGGATGCAGGGCTCGACCCTCCAGCAAACCGTTTCGCGCTACAACTCTTTCGTCGATTCGGGCACGGACGGAGACTTCGGCAAGCCGACGCCTCAGTACAAGATCCAACGACCCCCGTTCTATGCTGCGTGGTCGACACCGATTCTCCACGACACCCTGTGCGGGCTACGCGTCGACACGCGCTGTCGAGTGATCGACCTGCAAGGCCAGGCCATTGCGGGCCTCTACTGCTGCGGCGAGGCCATGGGCGGCTTCCCGCAGCACGGGCTCGGCCGGTGCTCGCTGTTCGGACGGGTCGCGGCGAGAAGCGCGGCGGCCAGCGCCTAGGGCGCTGACCCCTCGTGGTCGTGACCAGGCACACGCCGTCGCTCCGGACGCACGCGGGACTTCCCGCGGAGATGGAGGCCGGGGCGACGGCGAGCGTCGAGGTGCGTCTCACATGTGCGGATGGCTGCGACCTCCGCGGAGCGGTGATCGAGCTCACCACTCCGCAGGGCGAGCACGGGACGTGTGAGGTCGGCTGGGTCGAAGATCCACGAGAAGGGGCCCAAGGAGCGAACGCCCGCTTCGTGGTCACGGCACCGGCAAGCACCGGCGAGGCCGAGTGGACCGTCCGTTTTCCGACGCAGTCCGTTTCAGGAGTGCCCCACGAGGAGCACGCGCTCGTTCTGGAGTCGACGGTGGTGCCCCACGCCACCAGCATGGCGATCTGGGACGTCCCGTCGCCCCTCCAGGGAACCGAGTTCGCCGTGCGGGTGGGAGTGAAGTGCGCCACCTGCTGCGTGCTCGCCGGACAGGTCGTGCAGGTTCTGGACGAGGCGGGCGTGGTGGTCGGCGAGGGCCGACTCGGAGCGGCTCCGCTTGCCGGAACGGACGCGCTGTACGAGACCCTTGTGGCGCTCCGCGCCCCCGAACGGCCCGGAATGGGGTCCCGGCGCGTGATCTGCGTCCCAGGCGATCTGGCGCTTCCTCACCACGGGTCCTCAGGGACGTTCACGTTCCGTAGCCTCCCTCCTCCCGAGCATACCGTCACGGTGAGAATCGTGCCCGAGGGCACTGAAGCCTCGATGGCCGACATCGAGGTGCGCCTCGGTGACTATCGCGCTCATACAGACCTCAACGGAGTCGCGCGGGTAGGGGTCCCCAGAGGATCGCACGAGCTCAGCGCTTGGCGGGTCGACATCGAGCCGATCTCCTCGCGGCTCGACGTGAGCGGAGACGCCGCTGTGGAAGTGGTGGCCGTTCCGCGTCGCGTCGTCGACGAGGACGCCGAGCGCTGGGGCTGAGACGCACCACACCCGCGACCTGATGCCGAAAGCGACCGTCCCATGACGTCGGTGGAGTTCGTCCGGCCCGAGCTCCTCCAGCTCCTACTCCTGGTGCCCGCCTGGCTGCTCCTGGTGTGGCCTCTGTCGGGTGGGGGCGTCTTCCACCCGCGGGGGGAGGCCCACGGACCACCGGAGTCGGGGGGCCTTCAGGTCGGCTTGGTGCTCTGGCTTCCCAGAGTGCTCCGAGTGACGGCCCTGGCGTCACTGGTGGTCGCCCTCGCACATCCGCAGAGGGTCCTTTTCGAGGAGGAGAGCAGCCTCAGGGGGAAGGGCCTCGCCATCGCCGTGGACATCTCGACGTCGATGCTCGCCGACGACATGGACAACGACGACTCACGCATGTCCGTTGCCCGCCGCGCGGCCACGCGTTTCGCCGAGGGGCGACGACTTGACGAGTTGAGCCTCGTGGCGTTCGCCGGGCAGGCGGTACAACGCGTGCCGAACACCACCGACCCGGGACTCATCGTCTCCGGAGTCACCTCGCTGCAGCCGCAGCTGGTGCTCGACGGGACGGACATCGCCGCCGCCGTGGTCACGTCCCTCGCGAGCCTCCTCGAGTCCGAGCGCGAGGAGCGCGTGATCGTGCTGCTCACCGATGGCGCGCACAACGGACAGGGCGTAACCCCGCTGCGCGCGGCACGGGGCGCTGCCGCGCTCGGCGTACGGGTCCACTCCATCGCGCTGGTCGGCGAGCCCGACTTCGAGGGCATGTCCCCTGCCCTGCGCGCCGCGAACCTGCGCCGCCTGAGCGAGGTGGAGGCCCAGATGGAGGGCGTGTTGTCGGCGATCTCGGAGGTCACGGGCGGGCAGTATTTCCGCGCCTCCGGTGAGGCAGCTCTGGACTCGATCTACCGCACCATCAGCGAGCTCGAGGCACCCGTCGAAGTGACGACGCAGGTGCCGGTACGCACATCGCTGCAAGTCTGGCTGCTTCTCTTCGCGCTGATCGCCATCGGCCTCGAAGCCCTCCTGCGCGGGTCTCGGTGGAGCCTCGTGCCGTGACGTTCGAGAGCGCGTGGTACCTCCAGGCTGGAGCACTGCTGGCGGCCCTGGGCGCGCTTGCGTCGTGGCGCCACCATCGCCGTCGCCGCAACTTAGGAGCTTTCCTCGGTGGACGGACCGCGGTCCAACGGCTGTCCCCGAGCGACCTCTATCGCGTTCCGCTCGAGCGCCTCTTTCTCCTCACGATCGCGACCTTGGCTGCGGCCGGCGCAGCCGCCGGTCCCGCATGGCCATCGGCGCCGTCACCGGTCACGCCGAGCGTGGTGATCGCGATCGATGTGTCGGCCTCGATGCAGGCCGTGGACGTCGAGCCCACGCGGCTGTCTCAGGCGGTCGAAACGGCCCGTACGCTCGTCGACGCGCTCCAAGGGGACGAGGTAGGCCTCCTGCTCTTTTCGGGAACCGCGTACCCCCTCGCCCCGCCGACGCCGGAGCTCGAGGTGGTGCGGCACTTCCTCGGCGGCGTCACCCCGACGATCGCGAGCGCGCACGACCCGGGGACACTCCTTTCCGATGCGATACGTGAGGCCGGCGCGCTCTGGACGGAGGCGGCCCCCGGAGAAGCTCGATCGATCGTGCTCATCAGCGACGGTGACACCGGCGAGCCCGACGACGCCATCCAGGTAGAGGCCCGAGCCGTGGCGGCGCGCGGGATCCGCGTGCACACGATTTCGGTCGGCACGGCCGAGGGCTCCGGCATGGTGATGCCGGACGCGCCCTATCAGCTCGGCGCGCCGGTGCTCGACGCGAGCGGGGCAGTTGGCGTGTCCCACGCCCGCCCAGAGCTGCTCGGGCGCATCGCCCGGCTCGGTGGCGGACGCTTCGTCGAAGCAGGTGATGCGGGGGCAGTCGACGGCCTCGCGGCCGCGCTGGGTCCGTCGGAAACGACCGGGCCTTGGTGGACGGGTTACGACCCAGCCGGCCTACTCATCGTGGCGGCGCTCGTCGGCCTCCTCCTCGAAGGTCTGTTCGACGTGAGGCTGCCTGCCCGCAGCGTCTCGCTTCGCGTGCGGAGGCCTGCGTGAGACTCCCGTGGCTCACGACGCGGATGCCAGCCGGCATCGCGTGCCTGATCGCCCTCGGCCTCCTGATCACGGCATCGTACGCAGAGCGCGCGAGCCTCGAACGAGGGAACCGCCTCCACCGCAGCGGCCAGGAGGACGCAGCCGTGCGGGTCTACGAACAGATCGCCAGCTCCGAGGGGGCCCCGGGGGTTGCCACGTACAATCTCGGAACGGGCCTGCTCGGGCTGGGAGGACCGGGCGCGGAGAGCGCCTTGCGCGCCGCCGCCGCGGCCGCGGACTCATCCGTAGCCCAAAGGGGCAACCGGAACCTCGGACTCCTCTTCCTGAACCGGGCCATCGAGGTGTCGACTCCGGATTCGGCGCTCTTTCTCCTGGGCGCTTCCATCGGCAGCAACCGTGCGGCCATCCGGCTGGACCCCGCGGACGAGTCGGCGCGCTGGAACCTCGCGCTGGCCCAAGCGATGCTGGATTCGCTGATGCAGAGCGTGGCCGCGAGCGCCACGCCGAGCTCCGACGAGGGCACGCGCCAGCAGGAAGGGGAAGGCGTCGTGATTCCCGAAATGGCGCAGGTACGGGGGCGGCGCGCCATCGAGCGCGAGGCCGAAGCCGGCGACGACCCGGGCTCACTCAACGAGGCCGAGGCCCGCGCGCTCCTCGCCAACGTGCGGACCGACGTGGAGGGCCTCATCCGTGCTATCATGTGGTCCCGCAGGCCGGACGCTCGGCCGTGGTTGGAGCCGTATCCGGGTGGACCCTGGTGATGATCGCTTGAGAACGCTGCCGACCGTTCAGGGAGGGAGTGCTCCGCGCTTCGTGCGCCATACGGGCCTCGTGGCCGGAGTGCAACTGCGGGGCCGAGACGGCGAGATCCTCGCGCCCGACGCGGTGTTCGCCAACGTGCAGGGCGCGTCGATTCTGATCGCCTGGGAGATCTTCCAGACGCTCGCTCTGGAGACGACGCTCGCCCGCTTGGAGGCGCTCGGCGTCCGGGCTGTGCTCGCGCCCGGGTTCGAGGCACGGGTGTTCGACCGGTGCGTGGGAATCGGCGTACTGCCCGTTCCGCTCGATCCAGCCGTCATCGACTGTTTGGCAGCGTGCATGACGGATCCTGCGGGCGCGACGATGACCATCGACCTCGACAAGGAGATCATCGATGTGCCGGGTAAGGAGGCGATTCCTTTCATCGCCGATCCACGCGCGCGTTACAAGCTCCTCAACGGCATCACGGATCAGGATCAGATCCTCGAGCACGTCGATCGGGTCGCCGAGGCCCGCGCAGCCGACCGCGCGAGGCGACCCTGGCTCTACGGCACGAAGTGAGTCTTCCGAATTCGAGGGCCCGCGTGCCCCTCACCCGGGTGTGCGCGGCGTGGGTCGTCATCTCGGCGCTCGGTCAGCTCGTGTCGACGCACGCCGCGGTGGCTCAAGTGCGTGTTACGCCAACGGACTCGTCGACAGCGACGTGGACCCTTCCCGAGGGAATCGAGCTGCTGGGCCCACCACCGCCGGTGCCCCCCGCGGTGGAGAGCCGCGACGCAACAGGCGGCGCAACCGTTCGCGCCGTGCGTGTACGCGAGGCGCACCGCGTCGACGGCGTGCTCGACGAAAGCGTGTACGCCGCCACTCCGCCGATCACGGGCTTCATCCAGACGCTGCCCGTCGAGGGAGACGCTCCTTCGGAGCGCACCGAGGCGTGGATCGTGTTCGACGACGAGAACGTCTACGTGGCGGCTCGCGTGTGGGACTCCGGCGGCGAGAGCGCGTGGATCGCGAACGAGATGCGCCGCGACGCGCAACAGCTGCGGGTGAACGACAACTTCGGTGTCTACCTCGACACTTACTACGACCGGCGTAACTCGGTCGGCTTCTACGTGAACGCCCTCGGCGGCTTCACCGACCAGCAGATCACGAACGAGGGGAACCCGAACCGGGACTGGAACCCCGTGACCGAGATCCGCACGGGGCGCTTCGAAGGCGGATGGACCGTGGAGATGGCGATCCCCTTCCGCACGCTGCGTTACCGTCCGGGGAGGGAGCAGCTGTGGGGCATACAGATGCGACGGTCTGTGGCCCGCCGAAACGAGTGGGACTACCTCACGCCTGTGCCGATCGCTGCGGCAGGCCCCAACGGGTCGCAGGGCACGTTCCGCGTCTCCAACTACGGCACGCTCGTGGGCATCGAGGCCCCGCCTTCGCGCGCCAATCTGGAGCTGAAGCCCTACGCGATCTCGGGGCTGCGCACGGACCTGGCCGCCGTCCCCACGCGCACCAACGACCTCGATGCGGACGCCGGGCTCGACATCAAGTACGGACTCACACAGAACCTGACCGTCGACTTCACGCTCAACCCCGACTTCGCACAGGTCGAGGCCGACGAGCAGCAGGTCAACCTCACCCGCTTCAGCCTCTTCTTTCCCGAGAAGCGCGAGTTCTTTCTGGAGAGTCAGGGCATCTTCAACTTCGGCATCGGCGGCAGGACGGGCGGTGGCGAGGGCGGAGGGGGCGGAGGGGGCGGAGGTAACGCGCCCTCGCTCTTCTACAGCCGGGGGATCGGCCTCCGCCGCGGCCAGCCAGTGCCGATCATCGCCGGGGCCCGCGTCACCGGGAAAGTCGGCTCGTTCGACGTGGGCGTGGTCGACGTCCAGACCGACGACGAGCCCTCCGTGTTGGAGAAGCCCACGAACTTTTCGGTGCTCCGCCTCAGGCGCGACGTCTTCGACCGCAGCAGCGTAGGCTTCTTGGTCGGCAACCGCTCCCGCTCGGTGAAGGCCGCCGCTGGGTCCAACCAGACCTGGGGCCTCGACGCCTGGCTCGCCCCGTCGAGCGAGGTCGGCCTGTTGGCCTATTACGCCGAGACCCGAACCGACGGACTCACCGAGCGCGACGCGAGTTATCGCGGTCAGTTCACCTGGGACGCGAGCGAGTGGGGCGCGCGCGTCGCTCATCTCGTAGTGGGAGGCAACTTCAACCCCGAGATCGGGTTCGCGAGGCGAACCGGCTATCGGCAGACCAGCGTATCCGCAAGGGTGGCTCCCCGCCCCCGCTCCATGGCGTGGCTGCGCCAGGTGACACTGCAGGCCGACGCGGACTACGTCGAGAACGACAGCCTGCGCTACGTCGAGAGCCGCGAGCTGAGGAGCCAACTCCGCGTCGAGTTCGAGAACAGCGACCAGTTCGGCGTCAGCCTCGGCGACACCTATGAGAACCTGGTGCGCAACGAGACCATCTCAGGCGCGCTGATTCCTTCGGGCCGCTACTCGTTTCGGGATGCTCAGGCCTTCTTCACCTTTGGCCCGCAGCGTCCGTTCTCGGCCACCGTCTCGGTGCAGCGAGGGGACTACTACGACGGCACGCTGACGTCGGTCGCGCTTCGCCAGGGCCGGGCGGAGATCACGCCGCGGCTCTCGATGGAGCCGAGCGTGACGTTCAATTGGATCGACCTCCCGCAAGGTCACTTCGACCAGCACGTGGCCGTGACGAGGTTCACGTATACGCTCACCCCGCGCATGTTCGTGAGCAGCCTCGTCCAGTACAACTCCGGGAGCGACAGCTTCAGCTCGGACTTCCGCCTGCGGTGGGAGTGGGCGCCCGGAAGCGAGCTCTTCGTGGTCTACACCGAGGCCCGTGACACCGACTCGCTCGACCGCTGGTCCGAGCTGGTGAGCCGTGGCCTCGTCATCAAGGTGAACCGACTGCTGCGGATGTGAGGGAGGAGCTGACCTTCCGTTCAGCGCGGAAGGCGGGATCCCAAGTTGCGCCCGCAGTCCGTGGCGCCGTGGCTCAACTCCTAGCGACCGGGCTCGCGCCGCGTGTCGTAGAGCCACGGCCGTACCCTCCGATCTTGCTCCCGGGCGGCGGCCGCGCTGTCCTGGTGCTGGAGACGCTCCTCCAGGGATTGATCGGAGCCCTGGAGGAGGTTCATGCGCCGCCGCGCGTCCATCTGGAAGCGTATGGGCCCGAAGTCCGCTCGCGTGACCACTTGCCCGACGAGGTCGACGGTGATCGGCAATCGGGGATTCGCACCCACCTGCTCCGCGATCCTATCGACTTCGGCTTGGGTCAGCGTGACCGGCAACAGACCGTAGTCGAAGCAGTCGTCGTAGAAGACCGGCCCGAAGCTCGGCGCGATGATGACCCGCATGCCGCACTGCCGGAGTCGTATCGCAGCGAACGCCTGGAGGCTGCCCTGACCGAAATTCCGGCCCGTGACGAGGATCGACGCGTCGCGGTGCGGCTCCTGATTGAGCACGAACTCTGGAATCTCCGAGCCGTCGAGCGCGTAGCGGAACCCCTGAAACGCGTGCTGCCCAGGCCAGGACCCGTCGTGCGCATGCGTCTCCAACACGGCGGTGTGCCGGTCCATGTGAACTTCGTGGAGATCGAGGAGCTCGGGACCCAGCGGGGCGATGAGCTCGCCCTCGAAATCATCGTGCAGGAAAGGCGCCGCGATACCGGTGTGGCGCGTGAACTGAACGAAACCCGGGTGGGCCTGAGGCATCGTCACCCCCGATGAAGACGAGTGAGGGGCCCCCTGAATCCCGAGGGCCCCTCACGTCTGCTCGCTTGCTTCGAGCGCCTCAGGGGCCGTGGTAGTTGTACACCCAAGGGCGCTGCCTCAAGTCCTCTTCCCGCTTCGTTTCGGCCGCGGCGAGGTGCGGCTCCATCTCCTCCATGTCGTCGAGACCATTCAGGAGCTTGTTGCGGAACCGCTCGTTGTACGTGAAGGGGATGGGCTGCTGGCCCGGGAGTTCGATGACCAACCGTTGGAGGTCCACGGTCATTTCGACGCCGGGGTTGGCGCGCACCCACGCCGCCACGCGATCGACCGTGGGCCTCGGGAGCTGCACCGTCACGACCCCGTACGCTAGCGCATTCGTCACGAAGATCGGGCCGAAGCTCTGCCCGATGTACGCCTTCACCCCCCACGCCGCCAACGGCAGCGTGACGGCGGTCGAGCGGGAGCTGCCCGTGCCGTAGTTCAGGCCAACGATCATGATCGAGGCCCGGCGATACGCCTCCTGATTGAAGACGAAGTCGGGCTTCTCCGTTCCGTCCGAGTTCCACCGCAGGTTGGCGAACGCTAGGTCGCCTCCAGTGAAGCCCAGGTGAGCGACGCCGGCCGCCTCCGCAGGCGGAGCAGGTACGTCCGTGCTCACGTTGTCGTACATGTACGGGGCCGCGAGCCCCGAGTGCCGGACGAAGCGGTTGCCGCCCCGGTCCGGCACCTCGAACTGCGCCTGTCTCGCTTGCATGGGTGCTCGCTCGTCGTCCTAGAGGTAACGGCGCACGTCGGCGATACGACCCTCGATCGCCGAGGCCGCGCAGGTGGTCGTGCTGGCCAGGTTCGTCTTCGTGTCCCTGCCCTGGCGGCCGATGTAGTTGCGGTTCGAGTTGGAGACGGAGCGGCGCCCCGGTGCCACGAAGTCGCCGTTCGGGCCATAGCACTTCGAGCACCCCGCCTCACGCCACTCGAAGCCCGCCTCGAGGAAGATCCGGTGGAGGCCCTCGGCCTCCGCCTGGCGCTTCGTCGCGTTCGAGCCCGGAACCACCCAGGCCGCCTGCACGTTCGACGCCACGCGACGGCCGCGCACGATCTCCGCCGCAGCACGCAGGTCGCTGATGCGGCTCTCGACGCACGATCCGATGAACACCTCGTCCACCGGCGTCCCCAGAATCGGCGCGCCCGGCCTCAGCCCGCTGTACGCAATCGCCTGACGGTACGTCTCGCGCTTCACCGCCGGAGCCGTATCCGGATCCGGTACCCGCCCCGTGATCGGGATCGCGTGCTCCGGGTTGATCCCCCACGTCACCATCGGCTCGACGCCCGTCATGTCGATCGTCTCCTCACGGTCGAACACCGCGTCGTCGTCGCTGTGCAGCTCCCGCCACTGCGCCACCGCCTGATCCCAGTACTCCTCCGACGGCGCGTACTCACGGCCCCTGAGCCACTCGTACGTCGTGTCGTCGGAGGCGACCATGCCGGTGAGTGACGCCATCTCGACGGCGAGATTGCAGATGCTGAAGCGCCCTTCCTGCGGCAGCGCCCGCACGACAGGTCCGGCGTACTCGACCGCGTAGCCGTTGCCGCTGTCCGTGCCCAGATCCGCGATGATCTTCAAGATGATGTCCTTGGCCCGCAGCCCCCGCCCGAGCGTGCCCACCACGTTCACGCGCATGGTCAGGGGACGGTGGCGGATGACCGTGCCGGTGCGGAGCACGAGGTCGGTGTCTTCGCCACCCCACGAGATCAGGCCGAGCGCACCGTGTGTGCAGGTGTGGCTATCGCCCGCGCACAACAGCATGCCCGGCTGGCTGAGGCCCGTCTCCGGTCCGACGATGTGCTGGATCCCGTACCGCGGATCGAACTGACTCCACAGATTGAAGCCCATCGCCCGCAGATCGTCCGCGCCCTGGTAGTCCTCGTCGATTACGCGCAGCTCCGGATCGGTGTAGCGGCTCGGGTCCGTAGAGACAGAGTGGTCGGGCACGTTGAAGAACAGCTCCGGGTGGGCGATCTCCACGCCCTGCGCGAGCATCCTGCGGAGCTGCGCCGGTCCACCGCCGATGCAGCGATCGACCTGGAGCAGGTAGTCGTCACCGCCCAGATCCGCGATCGCGTGCTGATCCCAGATCTTGTCGAACATGGTGCCGCGCGACGCTCGAGCCTGGCGCCTCGAGAAGAGGTCCCGATGGGGGATCGCGAGAACGAATCCCGCGCCGACTGAAGTCCTTACGAAATCTCGCCTCTTCATGGTACGCTCCGGGCAGGAGGTCTGGCCGAGGCCACATCCAGCGTCGGCGCCCGACGCGGGCGGCTTCCCGGCTTCGCTGCAGAGTTACGGGCCGGGATTCGACCTGTCAATGACAGGGGGTCGGGCGGTGGTGGGTCGAACTGACCCACTACCGGGGACCTGGCCTGGGGCCGCCAACTGCTCACCTCGATGGCGCCTGATTCCGTTTGCCCCCTGTCGCCCGGACGACTAGCCTTCCGCCCCCCGATCGGACGGCACAGCGCAGTCCAACTCGTCGGCCGGCTACGGGCCGACCCCACTGCCGAGCATCCATGGCAACGCAGAGCAAGCGTTCCCCAGCAGCCCGCGGGCGCGGGCACCCACCTGCGGACGGGACCACTGCGGCACCGGTGGTCCCTGCCGTTCGGCGTTCCTGGGTGCCGTTGGCGTTCACGGTGGCGCTCGCCATGGCGTCGACGGTGGATAGGGTGCGCTCTCATCCTGTCCTGCTGGGCTCGTTCTTGGGATCGGCGCTGGCCCTCCTCGTCTGGCAGGGCTGGCTCGTACTGCGGGGGCGCGACCGACTGCCCTCGCCCGCCTTCGAGGTGGTGCTACGGGCCCAGCACTACGTGCAGGCGTGCCTCCAACTCTCGGTCTACGCCTATTGGGGCTGGTACTGGCGGCCCGTGTACCAGCACGCCTGGCTGCTCGTGGGGCAGCTCCTCTTCGCGTACGCATTCGGGATTCTGCTCGCGTGGTCTCGCGGACGGCCCTACGCGCTCGGGTTCGGCGCGCTCCCCATCGTACTCAGCACGAACCTCTTCATCTGGTTCCGGGACGACTGGTTCTACCTGCAGTTCCTGCTGATCGCGGTCGGGCTGCTGGGAAGGGAGTTCGTGACGTGGAGCCGCGAGGGCAAACGGACGCACGTCTTCAATCCGTCGGCATTGTCGCTCGGAGCGTTCTCGCTGATTCTGATCGTCGCCGATGCGACCCACCTGACTTGGGGCCAGGAGATCGCATCCACGCTCAGCATGGCGCCGCGGATCTATCTCGTGCTCTTCGCGATCGGGTTGGTAGCGATGTACAACTTCTCCATCACGCTCGTCTCCGGCCTCGCCTCGGCGGTCCTCTTCGGATGGAGCGCGGCGTTCTTCGCCGCAGCCGGTGTGCCCTACTTCATCAACTCGGAGATCCCGAGCGCGGTCTTCCTCGGCCTCCACCTGCTGGTCACCGATCCGTCCACGTCGCCCAGGACCCCGCTCGGCAAGGCACTCTTCGGCTTGCTCTACGGCGCGAGCGTGGTGGCGCTCTTCAGCGGACTGGATGCCATCGGGGCGCCGCGCTTCTACGACAAGCTACTCGCCGTACCGCTGCTCAACCTGAGCGTGCAGCGGATCGACGCGCTCGCGCACCGTATCCAGGGGACGGCGCGGTGGAGTCGCGCCTGGCCCGCTTGGTCGCCCACGCGGCTCAACCTGGTCCACATGGCAGGCTGGATCGCCTTCTTCGGTGCGATGTCGGCCACAGGCCGGACCGATGGACGGCACACGGGCGACAGCGTGCCGTTCTGGATGCAAGCGTGCGAAGAACAGCGGCCGACGGCCTGCACGCGCCTGCTCGAGATCGAATACTCGTACTGCGCCGACAACTCGGGGTGGGCCTGCAACGAGCTCGGGCGTCACCTGACGGAGGGCCGCGTCACCGATCCCGACCGCGAGCTCGGGCGCCAGTACTTCGCGCGCGCGTGCGAGGCTCGCTTCCAGCCGGGATGCCTCAACCTCCTCGAGCCACCCGCACTGGTCCGAGCGGACCCACGCGCACTCGATCTGCGCCTTCTGGTGCGCGAGGGGAGAGCCACGCTCGTCGACACACCCGAGCGCGAGCTCTACACCCGCGCCTGCGATCACCAGTGGAGGTTCGCGTGCGAGCTCCTGGCGTCGCGCTAGCGCTCATCGGTGGTGCCCTCGCCGTCGTGGCGTGGGCGGTGGGGAGCGCCCCCGCATCGCAGGAGGGCCGCGGCGCGACGGAGCTTCCTGTCGTCAGGGCGCCTGCCGGTGCGGTGACGTTTCGAGCCGACGCGTGGGCCCTGCCCGACGAGGTGCTGCTCGGCTTCGTCGAAGTGCCGGCTGGACCGTTCCCGATGGGGAGCGATCCGCAGCTCGACTCGACGGCCTTCGACAACGAGCTCTGGGCGGGCACGACCGGGCCGCAGATGGTCGAAGTCTCGGCGTTCCACGTGGGCCGCTACGAGGTCACCGTGGCGCAGTTCCGCGCGTTTGTCGAAGCGACGAGCTACCCGACCGACCCCGCTGCCCTCGATGCGCCCGCGGACTACCCGGTCGCGAACGTCACCTGGCCGGACGCAGTCGAGTACGCGCGCTGGCTCGATACCCAGCTGCGCGAGAGCTCCACTACACCACCGCAGCTGGCGGCACTTCTCGAAGGCGGCGCCCGGGTGTCACTCCCCACCGAGGCCGAGTGGGAGAAGGCCGCCCGCGGCCTTCGGTCCGACGTCTACCCGTGGGGGAACGGGCTACGGCCCGAGCGGGCGAACATCCAGAGCAGCTCCCCTCGCGCGGTGGGGAGTTATCCGTGCGACGAGTGTCCGCACGGCCTCCTCGACATGATCGGCAACGTCTGGGAGTGGACGCTCACCCCCTTTCAGGCAGGACCCTACCGCCTGGACATCCCGTCCCCCGACCTGCGCGACGACGCGCTTGGGGTCATGCGGGGCGGCTCCTTCACCGATCCCCCGCGCAACGCACGCACGGCGGTGCGCGGCGGCGCGGACCCGGGCGCCCGCAGGCCGTTCATCGGCTTCCGCGTCGTGATCGCGGAGCGGTGACGGCGCGGCCGCCGCAGCATCACCCAGTCGCTGGAGCCGCCGTTACGGCAGTCTCAGCGCAATATATCCGCCGGACATCCCGTACCGCAGGCCACCCGCGTTCACGATGATGTACTGCTTGCCCTCGTGCATGAACGTCATCATGCCGTACTGGCCGGGAGCCGGCAGCTCGACGCTCGCCACTACCTGCCCGGTGTGTTTGTCCCGCGCGTTCAGGAGAGGGAGGTTGTTGGGACCGAGCTCCGCACGGCCGCGCAGGTCTTCCTGCGTCTGCACGAGCAGGTCACCCATGACCATCTGAATGGAGTTGCCGGAACCGCCGGTGTTGGGCACGTCGACGCCGCGCAGGAGCGGATGGTCGCGGAACTCGGGTCCCTCCCCGGTGGGCACGTCCCAGAGCTTTCGGCCCGTGTTCATGTCGATGGCCACCAGCATCTGGTCGACCGGCTTGTAGATCGGAATGCCGTCGATGTCGGGCATGCGTTCGCCGCCACCGGGCAGGTACGGGACGACCGTGGTCCCCGTGGTCGGAGTGTCGCGCACCCCGGGCGAGAACCCGGTCACTTCTTCGTCGACTCCGCCGGTGGGGACGAGCGTGCCCGACAAGCTGCATCCGCGCTTGTGGGACGCATACAAGATGCCGGTGGTCGGGTCAGCGACCGCGGGATGATAGATGTTCAGGCCCGACATCCCACAATTGATGAGCCCCTCGTAGCTGTTGTTGTGACCCTGGGGAAGCGGCGGCGCGTACGTCCCGCCGTTCTCGTAACGGCTCAGGAGCTCCATCGCCCGCGCCTTCAGCTCGGGCGTGTAGTCCATGATGTACTTCTCGGTGAGGCCCTCGTAGATGATCGAGTCGAGCGGCGCCGGAAGCGTGGGATACGGTTGGGTCGGCGACGTCCAGTCGCCCGGAACCTGCGTCTGCGGCACCGGTCGTTCTTCGATCGGCCAGATCGGCTCTCCCGTCGCACGGTTGAAGGCGAAGACGAAGCCCTGTTTGGTGTTCTGGATCAGGGCCGGGATCTCGCGGCCGTTCACCGTGAGATCCATCAGGATCGGCGCACCCGGGATGTCGTAGTTCCAGCGATCGCTGTGGTGGATCTGGTAGTGCCACCTGCGCTGGCCCGTGCGCACGTCCAGCGCGATCACGCTCCCGCCGAAGAGGTTGTTGCCCGGCCGGTGGCCGGTGAACGCCTCGATGGTCGACGCGTTCGTCACGACGTAGGCCAGCCCGAGCTCCGGATCCGCGGAAGCCGGCGCCCACTGCCCCATGTTCCCGGACCAACGCCAGGCGTCGTTCTCCCACGTCTCGTGGCCGAACTCTCCCGGGCGGGGCATCACGTGGAATTTCCAGAGATGCCGGCCCGTGCGCGCATCATATCCGGAAAGGTCGCCGGGCACGTTCTCGAGTCGCGTCTGTCCGTACGCGGGCTCGTGCGCGGTGAGCGCCACGACCACGTCGTTCACCACAATCGGGGGCGCCGAGCTGGTGATCATCCCGAGCTGGCGCGGAATGCCGTAGTCGGGGTCGTACCCGCCCCCAGAGGCGACGTACCCGTCCCAGGGCTCCCAGTCGTTGACCAGGTCCGGGATCAGATCCTTCACCCCCGAACGCGGGAAGTTGGCGAGCGGGACAGGCGTGCCCCAGTTCTCGAGGGGGCGTCCGGTCTTGGCATCGAGCGCCCACAGGAAGAACGCCGGCGAGGTGTAATAGATGACGCCCCGGCCGTCGATCTCCCCGTACGCCACGCCCTTGCCGTAGTTCGCGCGCGGCGAGCGCAGGAAACGCGTCGTCTCGGGCTCTCTGAACGTCCAGATCGTCTCGCCCGTGGTCGGGTCTATGGCGACTACGGTGCGGCGAATGCCCACGACGGAGTAGAGGAGACCATCCACGTAGATCGGAACTGACCGCGAGGTCGGCTCCGGGAGCGGTCCGTAGTTCTCCCCCCGCCAGGTCCAGGCAACCTCGAGGTCGGCGAAGTTGGCCGCGGTGATCTGGGTGAGATGAGGGTTCGACCGCGTGCCACCGATGTCCCCGACGTTGTAGCGCCACTCGCCGTTCTCCAGCCCGGTGAGCTGCGCCGAACCGGGCGCTGCGAACCCGAGCTGAGCCGCGATGGCAAGCGAGCCGAGAGCAAACCTTCGGACCGACATTCTGCCTCCTCGAGACGAGGTGGACACCGGCTAATTCCGCGGAAGCTACGGGCCGCAAAGTGAGGCGGAAAGTACACGGCGGCAGGCGAGTCACGCTCAGGCGCTCACGCGACAGGCACGCCTGGCCGTCGGCCACGCCAGGCCGTGAGCCACGCCAGGCCGTGGGCACGCCAGACCGCGGGCCAAGCCGGGCCTCGAGGCGCGCCAGGCTGTGAGCTCGCCGGGCCGTGGGCGGACGCCAGGCCTCGAGGCGCGCCAAGCTGTGAGCTCGCCTTGGCCACGCCCGCGACAGGCGGCGCCACCCAGCCCAGGCGGCGCCACCCAGCCAAGGCGGCGCCACCCGGCCCCGGCGGCGCCTCTGCCATCGCGCGTCAGCCCTGCGGCATCTCGACCCGCGCCCCGTCGGTGATCGCTTCCGAAGGATAGAGGACAACCAGGTCACCCGCAGCGAGTCCCGCGCGCACTTCGGCGTGGCTTCGCCCCCGCTCCCCGAGCTCGGCAAGTCGGGCGCGGGCAAGAGCACCATCATCAACTTGATCAGCCGCTTCTACGACCCGGACTCCGGGCGGGTCACCGTCGACGGCACCGATCTGAAGCACTTCGATCTCGCCGCGTGGCGGAAGCAGGTAGGCATCGTCATGCAGAGCCCGTACCTGTTCGACGCGAGCATCCTGGAGAACATCCGTTATGGCTATCCCGACGCGCCCTTCGACAAGGTCGTGGCTGCCGCGCGCGCCGCGCGAGCGCACGACTTCATCTGCGCCAAGGAAGACGGCTACGACACGCTGGTCGGGGACGGTGGCTCGTCTCTGTCCGGGGGAGAGCGCCAACGCGTCGCCATCGCACGGGCCATCCTGCACGACCCACCCGTGCTCATTCTCGACGAGGCCACCAGCGCCGTCGACTCCGAGACCGAGAAACAAATTCAGGAGGCCATCGCGGCGCTCGTGAAGGGGCGCACGACCATCGCCATCGCGCATCGCTTGGCGACGCTCCGCAACGCCGACCGTCTCATCGTGCTCGAGGACGGCAAAATCGTCGAGCAGGGTACGCACGAGGAGCTGATGGCCGTCGAGGAGGGCGTATTCGCCAAGCTCGTTAGGCTCCAGACCGACATCAATCGCCTTCGCTCGGAGCAAGTCGCTTGGCACGAGTAGACGGCGCGTTCGCCGAGCACTTGGAGGGCGTGACCGAGCGTGGTGGGCGCTTGTTCGTGAGGCGCCCAGGCACGGACGAGGAGGTGGCGGTGACGGTGCGCTATCTCCGGCCCCTCACCTCGCCGACGGAGATCGTCTTCCTGGACGAGAAGAACCGCGAGGTCGCGACGCTGAGGAGCGTCGAGGCGCTGACGCCAGAGCAACGTTCGCTCGTCGAGCCGGCACTGCGCGAGCGCTATCACCTGCTCACCATCACTCGCGTCCACGAGGTGGACGTGCGTTTCGGCACGCGTTACTGGCGAGTCGACACGGACCGGGGTCCCCGCTGGTTCACGCTCCGCGAGCCCGGAAAGAACGTGTCGTGGATCACCGAGCAGCGTCTCGTGCTGCGCGACAGCGCAGGCAATCGCTACCAGGTCACGGACCTGGTGGCACTCGACGAGCGCAGCCGCACGTGGGTGACGCGGTCGCTGTGAGGGGACGGAGCTCGGCTGCCCCCGTCCATGCCTGGGGCCCGATCTCCGATCTCTCGCAGCGTCGGGCCTGTCCCGCCCCCCTCTAGTCCCTCAGCCCGAACGTCACCATCGAGTTGCCCGAGACGACCGTGATGTACTGCCGCCCGTTCACCTCGTAGGTGACCGGCGCCATCACGATCTGCCCGCCCAGAGCGGCCTTCCAGAGCTCCTCACCGGTACGCGCGTCGAGCGCATGGAAGTACCCCTCGCGCCCTCCGGTGAAGAGCAGGTCGGACGCGGTCGTGAGCATGCCGCTGTCGCTCACGTCGTACTGCTCGAACTTCCAGCGCGGCTGCCCGGTGCGCGGATCCATGGCGATGACGGCCCCGTGCCCCACCGCATCCGTCCAGTTGTTGATCGGCGACGTGCGCCCGATGCCTACGGTCGGGGCGCCGGGCACGGGCGTGAGCACGTCGAAGCCGCCGCCGAGGAACGCCTGACCCGGCCGATACTCCGACTCCTCGGGCCGGTAGATCGTCGCGTAGTCCTCCCACGCCGAGAAGTAGAAGAGACCCGTGCGCGGGCTGTACGACGGCGGATACCAGTTCGTGCCGCCCTGATTGCCCGGGTACGTCGGCTGGCCCTCGGGCTGCGGCGTGGGGATCGGCCTGCCGTTCGCGTCGAGCCCGCTCGACCAGTTCACGCGCACGAACGGCGTGCCCGAGAGGAACTGCCCGTTCGTGCGGTCGAGCACGTAGAAGTAGCCGTTCCGGTTCGCCCAGAGCATGAGGCGGCGGGGCTGGCCGTTCCACGGCATGTCGACGAGCACCGGCACCTGCACGGAGTCGTAGTCGTACGCGTCGTTCGGCGTGAACTGGAAGTGCCAGACGAGCTCCCCCGTGTCGGCGTTCAGCGCCACCACCGCGTCCGAGTAGAGGTTGTCACCCGGACGCTGCGCTGCGTTCCAGTCGGGGCCCGGGTTGCCAATGCCCCAGTAGGTCAGGTTGAGCTGAGGGTCGTACGAGCCCGTGATCCACGCGGGCGCGCCCCCGTGCTCCCAATCGTCCCCTTCCCACGTGTCGTGACCCGGCTCGCCGGGGCCCGGGATGGTGTAGAACTTCCACACCTCGGCGCCGGTCTCGACGTCGTATGCCGCAACGAATCCGCGGATGCCGAACTCGCCGCCGCCCACGCCCACGATCACTTTGTCGTCGATGACGAGCGGCGCCATGGTGATCGAGTAGGCGAGGTTCACGTCGCCGACCGTCGTCTTCCAGAGCGCGCGGCCCGTGATGCGGTCGAGCGCGATCAGATGCGCGTCGAGCG
This sequence comes from Gemmatimonadota bacterium, assembly GCA_016873995.1. Classification (GTDB taxonomy): domain Bacteria; phylum Gemmatimonadota; class Gemmatimonadetes; order Longimicrobiales; family Gaopeijiaceae; genus UBA2982. Next base: position 78,694 of record VGVR01000008.1, on the reverse strand, counting down.
TGCCCATGAACACGCGGTCCCCGTGGATCGCTACGCCGCGGTTGTTCGCGCCGCAACACACGCGCGCGTTCTCGGCGTTGGTGTGGCGATAGACCCAGAACACCCGGCCCGTGGCAGGGTCCAGTGCCAGCACGTCGTTCGGCCGCTGCGTGATGTACATGATCCCGTCGACGACGATCGGGTTGGTCTGCCAGGCGCCGAACACCTGGTTCGGGAGCATCCACTTGAGCTCCAGGTCGTCGACGTTCCCCGGCGTAATCTCGTCGAGCGCGCTGTAACGCTGGCTCGAGTACGTGCCGTTGTAGGTGAGCCAGTTCCCCGGCTCGGCGGCGGCGTTCAGGATGCGCTCGGGGGGCACCTGCGCCTTCAGGGGGGTCGGGGGCGCCGTCGCGGTGGCCGCCAGGGCCGCGACCAGGACGAAGCGTGCGCGAATGGTCGTCATGAGATCCCCCGCAGGGTGAGCAGGTATCCGATCACGTCCGCGACTTGATCGGCCGAGAGCGACGTGGGGCGCATGGTCGCCGTCGTGGTCACCTCGTACTCGCGCAGGTCGGCCTTCGCGAGCGAGCGGAGCTGGCCCTCCGAGTCGATGAGCTGCACCGTGTACGTGTCCTCGTTGAGTCTGCGTCCCCGGACCGTCTCGCCACCGCGCGTCACCGCGCGAATGGGGCGGTTGATCGGCAGCAGCGCGGCATTCGGGTCGAGGATCGTGCGCTGGAGCGCAGCCGCCGTGCGCGCGATGCCGATCTCCCCCAGATCCGGCGCGAGGCGCCGCCCGCCGACACCGTTCACGCGATGGCACCCCACGCAGCGGCCTTGGCCCTCGAAGATCGCCTGTCCGCGCGCGGGATCCCCCACGCGCACCGCCACGCCACTCGGGTCGAAGCCCGCGCGGATGTAGGCGACGATCCCGTTCAGCTCCGCGGCGCTCAGGTCGAAGCTCGGCATGCGCGAGCCCGCCACGCCTTGCGTCACCACGCGGCGCACGTCGTCGTCCGAGCGCACCGTGCGGAAGCGCCCTCGGCGCAGATCGACTCCATCGACGCCGTCACCGTTGGCGCCGTGGCAGAGCGCGCAGTCCGCGATGTACACGCGGGCGCCGGCCTCGATGTCGGTGGTCGTGTAGGTGTGGTCGGCGAGGTTCTGGGCAGCCGCTGGTAGTGACGCGGCCAACGTCAGCACCGCCGCGCAGAGGCGCGGAAGGTGCATCGCAGCGAAAGTAACACGCATGGATCTCACTCGGGTCGACGACTGGGACGCCGAGAAGTTCCTGCCAGCTGAACGCCTAGCGCAAGGTCCGCCCGGTGCCCGCGTCAGCCTTCCCTAACGATCCGGTTGGGCACCGCCCGCGGAGCCAGGAGGAGGGTGAGCAGCAGCCCGAGCGCCAGCGGTCCGACATAGGCGGCCAGGTAGACAGCGGGCGGGATGACCGAGGAGCCGAAGATCTGACCGACCGCATACGTCTCGACGAAAGGCTCGGTTTGCGTGACCACGCGGCCGAGCGGATCGACGATGCCGGACACGCCGGTGTTGGCGGCCCGCACGACAGGCGCTCGATTCTCGACCGCACGCAGTACGGCATGGGCGAAGTGCTGGTGCGGCGCGCTGGTATGGCCGAACCAAGCGTCGTTGCTCAACGTGACCAGCACAGCCGCGCCGTTACGGCGGGCCTCTCGGGCGAGCTCCGCGAAGGTCAGCTCGTAGCAGAGCAGAACACCGTACCGCCCGATCGGACTGTCGACGATGCCGACACCCCGACCCGGTATGAAGCCGCCCCACGAAGTCCTCGAGAGGTCGACTCCAACACGCCTCTCGACGGTGGGAACGAGCTGCCGCTTCCGGTACACGGAGCTGAGATCGTGCCCACCGCCGGGCGCGAGCGCGAACGCCGCGTTGTAACGCCGGCCCTCACCGGTCGGCGAGACGTCGAGGTCCACGCCACCCGCCAGGATTGCGGTCCCCGCGTCGTGGACGAGCCTGGTCACCTGCATCCCCCACGCCGGACGCAGTTGGATGGCATCCGGCATTGCCGTCTCGGGCCAGACGACCAGGGCGGCGCGCCGGTCGCGCATAGATCTCTCCGTTAGCCGCACCGTGCGCTCCACGATCGCGTTCTCTCGATCAGGTACCCACTTCTCGTCCGCGGTGACGTTCGGTTGGACCACCGCGACGTCCGCGCCCGCGACCAATGGCAGGGTGTTGAAGCGACGGAGTCCGTAGCCGACTACGAGCACGAGCAGGATACCAGCCGTCTCGGCATGGCGCAGCGATATGCTCGGACTCCGTTGGTTCCACCACACCAACGCAAACGAGGCGTTGATCGCCGCCAGCACAAAGGCTAGACCTCCGGCACCAGCTAGATCTGCGCCCTGCACCAGCACCGGAGTAGTGGCCACCGTCAACGCGAGCTGATGCCACGGGAAGCTCACAGGCCCCATTTCCGCGGTCATCCATTCGAGCAGCACGATGCCCGCAGGAAGCGCGAGCACCAACCGGCCCCTGGAGTCCCGGGCAATCCGGCCAATCACCGCGAACAGCACTGCGTACGCTGCGCCGAAGGTGACCACCGCGGTGACGTAGAGAGCAACGGATGCGGCTCCGTGCTGCCACAGAGCGAAAGCCATCCAATGGAGCAGTGTGCCGTGCGTAATCACCCCATACCAAAACCCCTGGTGCAGGTGCCTGCGCCAAGTTCGCTCGTCAGAGAGTCCCCGCAGGATGAGCAAGACGACTGGCACCAGGCACACGAAAGCGGGCACGACGAGATGGAACGGCTGATAAGCCAGCGTCAGCAGGATCGCCGCGCCCGCGATGAGCGCCCAGTCGCGGGCGGGAAGCCGAAAGCTCATCGCTGGCTTCGCACGCGCCGCGGAACCGAGGACCTCGTGTCCACCATCGACACCCCGAGCTGCCCCTCGGAGTTCGAACCCCAGCACCACACGTCGCTCGCTGTCGTTAGCCCGCACGTGTGCGTTCGTCCTGCGGCGAGCTGGGTGAACGCATGCCCCCCAGCCACGGCCGAGGGGATGGTGCGGCGCAGGGTGGAACCGTCGCCGAGCTGACCGTCCGAGTTGTCTCCCCGGCACCACGCAGCACGGGTCGCATCGAGCGCGCAGTGGTGCCGCTCGCCTCCGACCACCGACACAAAGGGACCGAAGAGTGCCTGCCGACGCAGGCGCCCGGGGGGTGCGGAGTCGTAGCAGTAGACCGAACCGAACGTGGTGAGCGCGCAGGAGCCGCCCACCGATGCGAATAGGGTGTCGGCACCGAGCGCATCGGCGAGCGGAATGCTGACCGGGGCGGTCGCGCATGTCGCCGTGTAAGTGCCAGCCTTGCCCAGGGCGAGTGTGCACGTCGTCGCACCCGCAATGCTCAAGCCCACCGGTCCAAGCGTGCCCCAGCAACGGACCGTCTGGAGGTCCGTGACGGCACAGGTCCGCTCGGAGCCCGACGCGAGTGAGGCGAAGGTGTGTCCACCGGTCACCAGCCATGGAGCGGAAGCCGGCTGCGTCATGGGGCCGGCACCGAGTCGGCCCAACTCGTTCACCCCCCAGTAGTATGCAGCCCCCTCCGTGTCCAATCCGCAACTGTGAGACGCACCGAGCGAGAGCGTTGAGAACAGAACATCGCCCGTGACTGCAATAGGCACCCCGCCTCCGCTGGATGAGCCCAACTTGCCCCATTCGTTAGAGCCCCAGCATTGCGCCCTTCCGAATGCATCCAGGGTGCACGCGTGGTCGCGACCCACGTAGACGGACCGAGCGCCTGTAATGCGCGCCACGGGCATCGGGGTGCAGAGGCCGAGGCTGCAGGGTCCGGCAGCACCCAGGAACAGGTGCGCACTTCCACCCCAACAACGGGCGACCCCACCCACATCCACCGCGCACGAAACCGACTCTCCGGCAGCGACGAACGCGACGGGATCCATTGGCACCGTGTCTGGGACCGTTACGAGCAGCGAGTCCCGGTAGGCCCCGAATTGCGCGCCCACCCTGGTGCGCCCGGGAGCTACTCCCAGAAGCGGACGCAGCCATTCCGGGCCGGCCATCAGCATGGCGACGGCCGAATCGGGACCCGTCATCACAACGCCAGTCAACGCAAGCGACTGGTAGCCTTCGCAGCTCGCCACGCCCCACTCCACCGCGAGCCCGGTGACCGCACCCACGGCGAGGGTCAGCGAGTCGGCGCCATAGCCGATCTGAAAGGTCGTATCCGGCACCATGGTGCACGGCGTGACCGGAGTCTCGTAGCCGTCGGCCCAATCGAAGGTGCAGGAGGCGATCAGCGGGCCGGCGAGCATGAATCGGAGCAGCAGGCGCATGACGTTGCCTCGCTGGGGTGGGTGGAGATCCGCGTTCGGGGTGTAGTATTCCCGATCATGGAGGCCCCCCACATACGTCGAATGACGTAGCCGGCCCGGCCACCCGCCTTGCCATCTGCGCTTGCCATGACGAGGGGCTCCTTCTAGCCTCGCTCATGGACCCCCTCGGTGAATCGCCCCAGCCACGTCCCGGCCCCGGCACTCGGGCCTGGTGCGTAGCGGTTGCGCTCCTCGCATGGGGGGCATCAGCATGCGCGGGCGTGGCCACCCCGGGGTCCGTTGGTGCGCCACCCCCGAACGCCGCCGAACTGGAGGCCCTCTACCTCGCGCGCCAGGACAGCGCCCGCACGCGCTTCACCGAAGCCGACGCGCGCTTCGTCACCGACATGATCGCGCACCACGCGCAGGCAGTCGTCATGTCGGAGCTCGCACCCGCGCGCGCCGCAGACCCATCGATCCGTACGCTCGCCGCCCGCATCATCAATGCGCAGCACGACGAGGTCGCGTGGATGGAGCTCTGGCTGCGCGACCGCGGGCAGGCCGTGCCGTCCGCAGACGGCGAGCACGCGCACCTGCACATGCCCGGCATGGCCTCGTCGGAGCAACTCGCGGCGCTCCAGCGCACGACCGGCGAGGCGTTCGACCGGCTCTTCCTCACCCTGATGATCGAGCACCATCGCGGCGCCATCGCCATGGTGAACGCGCTTCTCGCCACCGATGGCGCCGCGCAGGACCCGGCAACCTTCAAGCTCGCTTCAGACATCAACGTGGATCAGACCACCGAAATCGCGCGCATGGAGCTCATGCTCGACGCGCTCAGCTCCGGAGACACTCGATGACGTGCCCGACTCGCACTGCACGCACTCTCACCGCCCTGGCCTGTGCGCTCGTCTCGGGCGCTTGCGCCTCGGGCACCACGCCCTCGGGCTCCACCGGACCCCAGGCCGGTGAGTCGGCCCGTCTGCGCGCAGCGGCCGAGGCCGCGGCACCACGCCCTGACCCGCGCACCGACCTGTCGGCAGGTCTATTCGATGCGGAGCAGGCGGTCTGGAACATGCGGCTGGTGTCGAGCACGCCGGCGTCGACGGACTTCGTCGGCGGCATCAACTCCGACCTGGCGTTCGCGGGCGACCTCGTCTTCCAGGGGAGCTTCAGCGGCTTCCAGGTATGGGACGTCTCCGACCCGCGGCGCCCCACGCTGGCCAAGGCGTTCCACTGTCCGGCATCGCAGAGCGACGTGTCCGTCTACCGGCACCTGCTCTTCGTCTCCGGCGAGGACTTCGGGGCGCGCCTCGACTGCGGGACGCAGGGCGTGCGAGATCGCGTGAGTCCCGAGCGGCTGCGCGGCATCCGCATTTTCGACATCACCGCCATCCAGAACCCGCGCTACGTCGCGAACGTGCAGACGTGCCGGGGCTCGCATACCCACACTCTGGTCGAGGATCCGCGCGACCCCGCGAATGTCTACATCTATGTGTCGGGGTCGGCCCCGGTTCGCTCGACCCAGGAGCTCGCAGGCTGCGTCGAGACTCAGGGTCAGGACGACCCCGCCAACGCGCTTTTCCGCATCGAAGTCATCCGCGTTCCCCTCGCGAATCCCGAGAGAGCCGCGGTCGTGAGCTCGCCGCGCATCTTCGGCGGCCTGGTCGAGGCGCCCACACACGGGCTCGCTCCAGACGATCGCGCCGAGATGGATGCGGCGTTGGCGCGCTTCCAGGCCGAAGGCCTCTTCGTGGTCGAGATCGACGGGCGGCTCGGTCAACTCTCCGACGAGCTGGCCACGTTCTGGCTCGACAGTCTAGTCGCCGCTCGGGGAGGGACCGGGGCGCCCACAGCTGCCGACACGACGAAGCTGCGCGCCGAGATGCACGACATGGTGGCCCGGCGCGTCGCCGCACAGGCGGCCGCCCGCGGCGGACCTCTCCCGGGCCCCACGCAGTGTCACGACATCACGGTGTACTCCGCGGTGGGGCTCGCGGGCGGCGCCTGCGAGGGGTACGGCATGCTGCTGGACATCAGCGATCCGGTGAACCCGCGGCGCCTCACGGCCGTCGCCGACCCGAACTTCGCCTACTGGCACTCGGCGACGTTCAACAACGACGCCACGCAGGTCCTCTTCACCGACGAATGGGGCGGCGGCGGCAGCCCGAAGTGCCGCGCCACCGACCCGCGTGAGTGGGGCGCCAACGCGCTCTTCGACATCGAGAACCGCGACCTCGTCTTCCGCGGCTACTACAAGCTGCCCGCAGTCCAGTCGGCAGTGGAGGTTTGCGTCGCCCACAACGGCTCCCTGCTGCCGATCCCCGGGCGCGACGTGATGGTGCAGGCGTGGTATTCCGGCGGCATCTCGGTGTTCGATTGGACGGACCCGACGAACCCGGTCGAGATCGCTTACCACGACCGCGGTCCCGTGGGCAACGAGCCCCGCATGGCAGGCCCGTGGTCCGTGTACTGGTACAACGGCCTGATCGTGAGCTCGGAGATCGCGCGCGGGCTCGACATCCTCGAGCTGACGGCGAGTCCACTGCTCACGCAGAACGAGCTCGACGCAGCCAACACGGTGCGACTCGACCACCTGAACGCCCAGAGCCAGCCGCGCTACGAGTGGCCGGCGACGTTCGCGCTCGCACGTGCGTACATCGACCAGCTGGAGCGCGGCGGCGGCCTGCCTACGGCCCGCATCTCGGCGACGCGTGAGGCGCTCCGCAGCACAGAGGCGGCGAGCGGCGCCGCGCGCCGTGACGCCCTCACGCGGCTGGCGTCGGAGCTGGACGGCGAGGCGCGCGGCTCGCAGGATGCGGACAAGGTGCGGACGCTCGCCGCAACGGTCAGGGCGCTGGCGGGCTGAGGCCCACGCCAACGGAGCACCGCCAACGGAGCACCGCCGAGGGAGCGCCGCGCTGTGCGGCGCTCCCGTGTCGCACCTTACCCGCGCTACCTGACCTACCCGACCACGCAGGGGTTGGGCGGGTAGTCGAACCCGCCTCCCAACCAGCCTGCCACAGCCGACCCGCCCGCGTACACGGCCTGGGAGAGCGCGTTCAGCGCCGCGGCCGCCGGCGCGTCAGCTCAGGGCCCCGCTTTCCTCATCTCCTCCAGCTCCAAAGCGGCCAGCAGCGCGATCGCGCCGCCACGGTCATCTGCGCCGTTCACGATCGGGCGCGTCATGTAGTACTCGAGCGTGGCCTGGGCGCCCGTGCTCGTGCACACGTCGCGGAGCGTGCCATCCTCGTTCACGCGCGCGAGCACCGCGGACCACGCGCGCTCGACGACGGGCGTGAACTGCGCCCGATCGAGCCAACCGAGCCGCACGCCGCGCGCCATGACCGTGAGCGCCAAGGCGGTTACCGAGAGCTCCTGGTACGCCGTCGGCTCATCGAGCACCTGCCGCCAGCTCCCGTCCTCGGACTGGAGCGGCAGGAGCGCGAGCATCTGTCGCCGATATGCCTCGAGCACGGGCGCGCGCGCACTCCACGACTCCGGCAGCAGGGTGAGCGCCTCCGTCATGCCGAGCGCGGCGAACCCGTTGCCGCGTCCCCAGGCGTGCGCGCCGGTCTCCGCATGGATGAAGAGGCCGTCGGTGCGTTGCAGGCGATCGATGTACGCAAGCAGGAGTCGGCCCGCCGCATCGGCGTACCGGGCGTCTCCCGTGCGCGCCGCGACGCGGGCCCACACGGACGTAGCCATGAACATGTCGTCCGTCCACCCGGTGCCGAAGCGCACCACGTCCCCCGGGTTCTGGGGCAGGATGAAGTCGGCAGCGCGCCGCGCGAACGCGCTGGCCCCTGTGCTCCCATCCGCTGCCCCGGCATCCGCGAACGCCAGGTGGCCCGCCAGCGCGGTCAGCGATGGCCGCTCGCCAATGGTAGGCTGTTGGCCCGACAGGAACGGCTGCATCTCCCGCCGCGGCTTCTCGAGCCACAGCTCCTCGCCCGTGAGCGAGGCGAGGTGGTACGAGCCCGACCACGCGAGCGCAGGGATGTAGCTCATGCTCGGCGTGCCCGGGTAGCGAGCCGCCAACACGCGCGCGACGTCGAGCGGCTGGCGCGTCTGGGCACCGACTCCGGAGGCCGCGGCCAGCAATGGCAAGACACCGACCCAGACACGAGCGCGCACGATCCCTCCCGGGGCGAGTGGACGTCGCCAGCTTATCCCCGACCGACCGATGCGGCTAGCTGCCGCGGGTGCCTCGCTCTCCGAGCAGCGTGCGATCGAAGTCCTGCGCCGCGCGCAGCTCCTTCACCTCAGCCGACAGCGACTCGACCTCCTCTTGGAGCGCGGCGACACGCGCGGCGAGGTGCCCGGCACCCTCCACCTCCATGGTGTCGCGGCGCACCTTGGCGAGCGTCCTCGCCACCAAGCTCACCGTCACGCCCGCCACCGGAATCATGATCAGGACTTCGACGCCCACCTGGCCACCTCCTGGTTGTGGCTCCCTACGCGGGCGCCTCGCCTTTGGGTTCCGAGCCGCCGCCGCTGACCGCGAGGAGCCACAGGCATCCGGCGGTCCCCGCCATGAGCGAAGCCACCAGAATCGCCAACTTCGACGCGTTGATCATATCCGTCTGGCCCGCGAAAGCCAGGTTCGTGATGAAGATCGACATGGTGAAGCCGATCCCTCCGAGCATGCCCGCGCCTACGATGTGCCCCCAGCGCAAGTCGCCCGGGAGTCGGCACAGGCCGGCCGCGACGGCGGCGACGCACGCCAGGGCGATCCCCGTCGGCTTGCCGACGAAGAGGCCCGCCATGATGCCGAGGCCGTTGCTGGTGACGAGCCCGTCCAATGCGCCCGCCCCGATCACGATCCCCGTATTGGCGAGAGCGAAGAGCGGCAGCACCGCGAGTGCGACCGGTCGGTGCAGCGCGTGCTCGAGCCGGTGCGAGGGGGAGTCATCGTCTCCGCTCCGACCGGCGAATGGAACCGCGAACGCGAGCAGAACACCCGTGATCGTGGCGTGCACGCCTGATTGGTACATCAGCAGCCACATCAGCACCCCGCCGCCCAGATACGGCGCGAGCGACCTGACGCGCAAGCGGTTGAGAGCCACCAACACCCCGAAGACGCCGAGCGCGCCTGCGAGATACCCGACCGAGAGATCGGACGTATAGAAGACGGCGATCACGATCACCGCGACCAAGTCATCCATTACCGCAAGCGCCGCCAGGAATATCTTCAGCGAAGCCGGAACCCGGCTGCCGAGGAGCGCCAGAACGCCGAGCGCAAACGCGATGTCCGTCGCCATGGTAATCCCGATCCCCGCCTGGGTCGGGGAGCCCATGTTGAGCGACAGGTGGATGAGCGCCGGAGCGGCGACTCCGCCCCCTGCGGCGACGATGGGCAGGAGTGCGCTCCTGAAATCCGACAGCTCACCGACGTAGAACTCTCTCTCCAGCTCGAGACCGATCAGAAGGAAGAAGACGGCCATCAGGCCGTCGTTGATCCAATGCTCCAGAGAGAGTCCACCGATCTCGACGTGCCACATGTCGACGTAGGCCCCGCCCGCGGCCGAGTTGGCGATCACGAGGGAGATCACGGTACAGACGACAAGTGTGATGCCGCCGGACTTCTTTGAGTCGAAGAAGTCCTTGAACGTCTGGGCGAGCGGTCGTCCGTTCGTCACGCGACGCCTTCGGGTTGGCGGGCTGCGGCAGGCGGCAAAACTGCACGGTAACAGGGCGCCGGCGCCGCGAGAAGGCGGCCGGTGAGTGGGTAAAGTGGCGTCGCACCCGCTGACGTTCTAGCCTTCGTCTCCCCCGCCGGTCCCTGCCACCCGGAGACCCCGATGAGTCCCGAGCCCGGACCCACCCCCAAGCACGCCACCCAGCCCAGCCTGAGGCGGGCCGTCACGCGCTGGGAGATCGTCGGCCTCTCGCTCAACGACGTGATCGGGAGCGGCGTCTACCTGCTCCCGGCGGCGGCCGCAGCATTGCTCGGTCCGGCAAGCCTCTGGGCCGTGCTGTTGGCTGGCTTCGCCGTGCTCATGCTCGTGCTCTGCTTCGCCGAGGCCGGGAGTCATTTCGATGAGCCCGGGAGCGCCTACGTCTACACACGTGAAGCGTTCGGCGACTTCGTGGGCTTCGAGGTCGGGTGGATGACGTGGCTGGCGCGCATCGCTTCGGTGGCTTCCCTCACGAACGGCATGGCGCAGGCACTCACGTTCCTCTGGCCCGCCACCGCAGCGGGACTCCCCCGGCTCCTCGCGATCACGCTGCCACTCGCGCTGATCGTCTGGGTCAACGTCACCGGCGTTCAGTACGGCGCACGGCTTTCCGTCGGGCTCACCATCGCGAAGCTCCTGCCGCTCCTCTTCTTCATCGCGATCGGCATCTGGGCGGTGGACTGGTCGCTCGTGTTCCCCATGCCCACGCCCGACACGGCGGGGCTCGCTGAGGCGGCAGCCCTGCTGCTCTTCGCCTACGCCGGATTCGAGAACACCGCGGCGGCAGCCGGCGAGTTCAAGAACCCGCGCAAGGACGTGCCCTTCGCGCTCATGACGATGATCGTCGTGGTGACGCTGATCTACACGCTGGTGCAGCTCGTCGCGCTCGGCACCCTGCCCGACCTGGCCTCACGGCAGGAGGGCGCGCCGTTGGCGGATGCGGCCACCTTGCTCGTAGGCGCCTGGGCCGGACTGATCATGACGGCGGGCGCAGCCATCTCGATCGGCGGCAACGTGGGAAGCAGTCTCTTGAACGGACCCCGTTACCTCTACGCCCTGGCCAAGGATGGCTACGGACCGCGCCTGCTCGCGCGTGTGCATACGCGCTACCAGACCCCATGGCTCGCGATCGTCACGCAGGGCGTTTTGACTGCGATACTCGCTCTGTCCGGCTCGTTCACACAGCTCGCCATGCTGTCGATCGTCGCGCGACTCGCGACCTACATCGGCACCGCAGCGGCCGTCCCGGTGCTCCGCCGCAAGCACGGCGGACGGAGAGAGGACGCGTTCGTGCTCCCAGGCGGGCCCGTCATACCGATTCTCGCGCTGCTGCTCTGCCTCGCGTTCCTCGCGAGCGCCAACATGGGGAACCTGATCGCGGGCGCGATCGGACTCGCCGTCGGCTTGGCGATCTACTTCACGCGCCGCAGCCCCGCCGTGCCCGGGGGCGCGGCATGATCCACGCCACGCTGCTCCTCGCGCTCGCCGGCGAGTCGCTGACGGCGCCGAGCATCGCGCTCCGGCTGAGCGCCGTGATGGTGCTCGTACTCATGAACGGGTTCATGGTGGCCGCGGAGTTCGCTCTCGTGGCCACGCGTCGCTCGAAGATCGAACAGATGGTCGAGGAAGGTGACCGACCGTCGAAGGACGTGCTCACCGCACTCTCACAGCTCGATCGCTACATCTCGGGTACGCAGCTGGGAATCACCATCTCCTCGCTGGCCCTGGGCTGGATCGGTGAGCCTGCGCTCGCGTCGCTCATCGACCGCTGGTTCTTCGCCATGGGCTTCCCGCTCCCCGAGGGCACCGAGCATCTGTACGCCTCCATCGTCACCGCATTCATCATCATCACGTTTCTGCACATCGTGCTCGGAGAGCTGGCACCCAAGTCGCTCGCCCTGGCGAAGCCCGAGCAGGTAAGTCGGTTCGTCGCGCGTCCGCTCATGTGGTTCTCGAACCTCATGTCGCCGTTCATCTGGGTGCTGAACGGCACGGCCAACCGGCTGCTCCGGCTCGCTGGCATCCAGCCGATCTCCGAGGCGAGCCACGTGCACTCACCGGAGGAGCTACGGCTCCTCGTCATCCAGGCACACGCACACGGGCAGCTCGACGAGAGCGACAGCGCGATGCTCGCCGGGGTCTTCGACTTCCATCAGAAGACCGCGTTCGACGTCATGCTCCCTCGCACGCGCGTCGTCGCGTTGCACGAGGACGCAAGCGAAGAAGAGGTGTGGCGTGTGCTACGCAGCGAGCGCTACTCGCGTTATCCCGTGTACCGAGAGACGCTCGACGAGATCGTGGGGGTCTTCTTGGCCAAAGATCTCTGGCTGCACGACGGAAAAGCGCCCTTCTCTCTCAAGGCCTTCGTGCGCGAAGCGCTCTACGTGCCACCGACCCGCCCCGCAGAGCGCGTGCTCGAGGACCTGCGACGAACGCGAGCCCACCTCGCGGTCGTGCTCGACGAATACGGCGGCACCGCCGGCATCGTCACCCTCGAGGATCTGGTCGAGGAGATCGTGGGCGACATCGCGGACGAGTACGACATCATCGCGCGCGAGTCCGTCGCAGTGGGCGGCGTGCTCGAGCTCGCGGGCACGCTGTCATTGGTAGACGTGCGCTCCGACCACGGCGTTCCCATCCCCGAAGGACCCTGGTCGACGCTGGGCGGCTACGTCTTTTCTCGGCTGGGGCGCCTGCCCAAGCTCGGCGACCGGGCCGACTTCCCGGGCGGTGCGCTCGAGGTGATCGCGGTCGACGGACGCCGGGTGGCCGCGGTGCGCGTGCTCTGGGCACCGGCGCCGGCGAGCGAGCCGCCTGAATCGGCTGACTAGGGGCGGCGCTCTAGCGGCACCGTTCCTTCATAGCCACATCCGCTCCAGCCCCGCGGTCCTGCGCGCGTCTGCCAATTGCCCGCGGTGCATGTACCAATGATCCGCGACGTACTGTAGGCGGCGGCGCCGGTTCCCAAAGGGGTCGTCGTGCTCCCTGGGGGCGGCGGCGCTCGCGGCGTCCAAGTCTCCCTCCGACAACGTGTCCAACAACGCCAACGTGTCGGCGCGGACACCTCGACACTTCGCCAGGACCGTGTCGAAGGGAGGGTACAGGCTCGGCTCCTGGCTGACCTCGGCGCCGTCGAACAGCTCCGCCCAGTCCGACAACGGATTCGACTCGCCCAGCATGAAATGGCGGATCACGAGCGTCTCGATGTACGCGAGGTGACCGAGCACCCAGAGCGTGTGGCAGCCACCTTTCGACGTGGGGGTAACCATCGCATAGGCCCGCATGTCCTCGACTCGTCTGAGCACGAGGGACTCGCTCCGAACGAGGTTGTCGCGAATCAGCTCGATCGACTCCATCAGAGCCGGACGAACGTCAACGCAGTCCGAAGTACAGCAGACAGAAGATCGCCCCCACCACCGCCATCGAGAGTCCCCACGCGAGACCCTTGTTGAACAGGGCACGCCGGTCCTCGCTCGTGTCCGCGGACGCGATCGCGAGTGCGCCGATGGTCGAGAGGGGCGACGTGTCGACCAAGTGTCCGCCCACGATGATGGACGACGCGACCGCCATCACGCTCGCGCCGACCTGGTCGGCGAGACCGGCCGCGATCGGCAAGAACGCGGGAAGCACGACGCCAGACGTGCTGCTGTATACCGAGATGATGCCCGTGATGAACGCGATGACGCCGGTCACGGAGCGCGGGCCGGAGATCTCGGCCACCAGGTTGGTGAACAGCTCGCTCCCGCCGGTCTCGTCTAGGAGCGCGGTGAGCACGGTGACGCCGCTCACCATCAAGATCACGCCCCACGGCATGCGCTTGATCGCGTCCGACTCGTCGGAGAAGCCGCCGAGCACGAGGATGCCGCCGCCCGCGAACGCCGCCATGCCCACGTTGGCGTCGAAGCCGATCACGGAGACGAGCAACCCGGCGAGCACTCCGAGCGTGACCTTGTGCTTGAGCGCGAACGCACCCTCGCCGAGGGGCGACACCTCCGCCCGACTCGACTCGGTCGAGTGGGCCCGGAAGAGCTTCCAGCCGCCGAACAGCAGGTACCCCACCATGGCGATCACGACGTTCGCCATGAGGTTGTCGAGGTAGAACTGCCACTCGAAGCCTTCGACGCCGATGCGGTCGCGCATGATGCCGGCGGCGATCACACCGGTGGGCGCGACGGGCGACATGGCGCCCGCCACGGCGCCGTGGCCGACCATGATCATCATCAGGAACGACGAGATGCGCGCGCGGTGCGCTGTGGCCATCGCGGTCGGCGCGATGAGCGCGGTAGCAGCAATGTTCCCCGCCCCCACCGAGGCGAACACGAAGGTCAGCGCGAAGAACGCGAGCGGAATCAGCCCCGCGTTGCCTCTGCACAGCTTGACCGCCACCGCCGCGACCCGCTCCAGCGTGCCGTTCCCCTGCGCCAGGGCGAAGAGGAAGGTGACGCCGGTGAGCGTGAGGAACAGGTCCGTCGGGAAGCCCGATACCACGGTCCGGAGACCGAGCGGCTCTCCGCCTGGCTCGGCCATGTACACGCCCACGACCCACGCGAGCACGATCGCCAACACGCCGGGATTGAGCTTCGTCGTGCAGCTCGCGAGCACGACGATGCCGAGCGCGATCAGTGTGATCCAGGCCAAGTCCATAGTGGCGTCCTGGGAGGGTGAGCGGGCAGAGTGCAGGCGAGCCGAGCGCGCCGGTCAGGGCGCGCCGGCCCGCGTCACCCTTCGTTCTCTTCCTTGTACGTCAGGACCTTGTAGAAGCACCAGCCCGTGAGACCCCACACGAAGGCGGTGGACAGGACCAAGAAGACCCAACCGAGTGGCGTCATTGTCAGTCCTTTGCCGGCTCGCGGCCGTCGATGTCGAGTCCATGTTCGGCCCATCGCTTGGCGCCGATGCGCGCGCACACCACCAGCAACGCGATCGTCGCGAGAATGAGCCCGACCGCGCCCTGTCTCAGCGGCTCCTCAGCGACCGACCGGATCCAGGCCGGCAGGTTGCCGACACAGAAGAACGCGAAGATCACCAGCAGGTACGTCGGCGTGACGTACTTCATGATGAAGCGATAGAAGCCCGGGATGCGGATATGAGCTCCACGGTGCGCCTCTTCGAAGCCCCGATCGATTCCGAACACCCAGCTGAACAGGATGATCTGCACCATGGCCAGAACGAAGATGAGGAGCGTCCCGACCCATTCATCGATCGTGGACCAGAAGATGCCGCCCTCGGAGAAGTACATCACCAGGAACGAGCCGACGATACACACCGACGTCATGAGCAGCGTGGACGCGCGGCGCGTCCAGCCGAGCGACTCCTGGAAGAACGCCAGGCTCGGTTGATACATCGAAATCGAGCTGGTGATGGCCGCGAGGAAGAGCATGAAGAAGAAAGTGGCGCCGATGAAGTTTCCGAAGGCGCCCATTTGCGCGAAGACCACCGGCAGCGTGGTGAACCCGAGGCCGAACGTGCCGCCCTGCACCGCGCCCGCCATGTTGGCCGCGCCCAGGAAGACGAAGCCGGCGGTCACCGTGATGAGGCCGCCGAACCCGACTTCGAACAGCTCGTTGGTCGCCGAAGCGGTGAGGCCCGAGAGCACGACGTCGTCCTTCTTCCGCAGGTACGATGCATAGTTGATGATCACGCCGAAGCCGACGGACAGACTGAAGAAGATCTGGCCGGCTGCGGCCAGCCACGTCTGCGCGTTGCCTAATGCGGAGAAGTCCGGGTTCCACATATAGCCCAAGCCGTTCACCACGTTCTGGTCGGGGAGCGCCGGGTCGGGCGTGCCGAGCGTCAGCACCCGTGCGAGCACGATGAGTGCGCAGACCGCCATCAACGGCATCGCGTAGCTGACGAACTTCTCGATTCCCTTCGAGATGCCGCGGAATACCAGCCAGATGTTCACCGAGAACGCGAGCACCCAGAAGATGAACGTCTCGAGTGTGCCGCCGGTCATGATCCCGTTCGCGGCACGGCCGGTCATGTCGGAGTACACCTGTGAGGCTCGCGCCGTCTGGTCGGCGATCGGCGCGGCGGCATCGATGCCGATTCCGCCGGTGGCGAAGCTCCAGAAGTACGCCAAGCACCAGGCCTCGATGTACGTGTAGTAGTACGACACCGCGAGCGGAATCAGCACACCCAGCACGCCGAGGTAGCGGCCGGCCGGGCCTCGACCGAAGACGCCGAGAATCGAAACCGAGGAGTGGAATCCCTTGCGGCCCCCGTAGCGGCCCATGGTCCATTCGGCCCACCCGATCGGGATCCCCACCAGCAGCAGCGCCACAAAGTACGGGATCATGAAGGCCCCGCCGCCGTTGGCCGCGGCCTGGCCGGGGAAGCGCAGGAAGTTGCCCAGGCCGACGGCGGAGCCGGCGACCGCCAGGATCACGCCCAATCGCGTTGCCCACTGCTCCTGCGTGCCGTGCTGCGACAATCGAGCCTCCGGTCAGGGATCCATCCGGTCCCGGCGATTACGAGCGCGGGAGACTAGCGTTCGGATCGCCGGCGAACCAGAGCGACGGGGCACTTCACCCGAAACAGTTTCCCGGACGCGGCACCCTCCGGACGAAGGCGCGGGACGTCGACGGACGTCGACGGCAACGCCCGACTACGATGTCGTCGGCAAATTGGCAACGATCGCCCTCGTCCTCAGTGCGCAGCTCCTGCGCTAGGCACCGCCGCCGGCAGCCCGAATGCGGCCAGGCCGTCCGGGAGCTGCACCAGAATGACCTGATGGCCGTTGTGCACCCAGCTCGACATGCCGAATCCGCTGATGGCGGGAATGGGGATCTCCCCCACGCGCCGTCCGGTGCGCTTGTCGATCCCGAACAGCTTGGGCGCATTGTCCGCGGTCTGCCCCGACGCGAAGAGCAGGTTCGGCGACGCCACCATCGCCACGAGCCCCGAGCGCCCGCGATTCACCTGCACGTTCGGCACACCCTGAAGCAGCGGATGATTGCGGATCGCATCCTGCTCCGCCTGGGGCGCATCTCCGTTCGGGATCCTCCACAGGTGCTCACCCGTGTTCAGGTCGATCGCGACGATGCTGCCGGCGTTCGCCTTCCAGAGATCGAGGCCGTCGAGAGTCACCGCACCACGTCCGCCCCCACCGCGCGCGCTCGACCAATCGGCATAGGTGGTTCCGGTCTGCTCGGGGTTGTCGAGCGGCGATTCCCTCGCGGGCATCACGACCTGCTCCGAACAGCGACTCTGGGTCGTGATGAAGATCACCCCGGCTCGGGGGTCGGCCGCGTCGTTGCCGGTCGTGTTCGTGCCGCCCCCGTCGCTCGGACAGACCATCGCGGGGCCCGCCGGGTCATTCACCGTCGTGGGCGGGTTGTACATCGGCACGAAGAGGTTGTTGTCGCGCGCGAGCTGGAGCGCGCGCGCCCGAATCTCGGGCGTGTAGTCGATGAGCATCGACTCGTCGCGCCCCTGCAGATCGTACGGCGCGGGACGCGTCGGGAACGGCTGCGTCGCCGCCATCTTCTCCCCGGGCACGCGCGACGGCGGAACCGGCCGCTCCGCGATCGGCCAGATGGGCTCGCCCGTCTCGCGGTCGAGCGCGAACAGGTTCGCCGTCTTGGTCGCCTGGAACAGCCCTTTGATCGACCGCCCGTTCACCGTTACGTCCATCAAGACGGGCGGCACCGGCGTGTCGTAGTTCCAGATGTCGTGGTGGACCATTTGATAGTGCCAGCGGCGCTGGCCCGTCTCGACGTCGAGCGCGATCACGCTCGTGCTGAAGAGGTTGTCGCCGGGGCGGAAGCCGCCGTAGAAGTCGATCGTCGCGCCGTTCGTCACGATGTAGACGAGCCCCAGCTCGGGATCCGCCGACATGGGCGCCCACGACGAGACGTCGCCCGTCCACTCCCACGCGTCGTTCTCCCACGTCTCGTGCCCGAACTCACCAGGTCGGGGGATCACGTGGAACTTCCACTTGAAGTCGCCCGTGGCCGCGTCGTACGCCAGGATGTCCCCGGGCACGTTCTCGATGCGCGTCTGGTTGTAGCCCTGCTCGGCGGAGTTGCTCACCACGACGGTGCCGTTCACCACGATCGGCGGTGAAGACGACGTGATGAATCCAATCTCGCGCGGGATGCCCATGTTCGCGTCATACGCGCCGCCCCGCCAACGCTGCCAGGGACCCCAGTCGGCGATCAGGTCTGCGACGAGGTCGACGCCGCCCGTCTGCGAGAAGCCGGGGATCGGGATCGGCTCACCCCAGTCCTCGAGCGGCCGGCCCGTGTCGGCATCCAACGCCCACAGGAAGAAACCAGGCGTCGAGATGAAGACCACGCCGCCTCGTCCCGGCACCTCGGCGTAGGCGACGCCCTTCCCGTAACCTTTGCGCATCGAGTACTCGAAGCGGTGCGTGTTCGGCTCCGCGAAGCTCCACAGTACCTCACCGGTGGCGGGGTCCAACGCGATCACGTGCCGGCGCTCGCCGGTCACCGTGATCAGCTTGTCACCCGTGTACGTCGGCGTCGCGCGAGGAGTGCTCGGCCCGAAGCTGGCGGCATTGAAGCGCCAAAGCATCGTGAGATCGTCGAAATTATCGGCCGTGATCTCGGTCGCGGGCGTATAGCGTGTATGCCACGCGTCACCACCGAGGTACGTCCAGATGCCGTTCTCGACCCCAGGACCCTGCGCGAGCGCGGCCGGGGGGAGCGCCATGGCGCCCAGCACGAGCGTAAGACACGCGATCGGCAGCTGGCGACGCCAGCCCTGGTGGTTCCTCATGGCAGCGTCTCCTGTCGGCGGACTGCGGGTATCGATCGACCCGGTTCAGGGTGGTCCGATATCGGTGAGGCTATTGGGCGGTGCCGGCGGCGGCAAGAGCGTGGGGCTCCAATCCAGACTACGTGGCTGGTCTGGTGCGGGCGGGGTTACTGGTGGCCTTCGGCAGGGCGACGGCCGGAGAGGCGCTCGAGCCCGCCCGGACAGGACGCCCAGGTGTGTCGCCCTCCGGCGACCCTCGGAATCATTGGGCAGCACGACGGCGCCGATGACCGGAGGCGGCCGTGTCCGGCACCGGAGCCCTCGCGCTCGCCGCACTTGCTTGGAAGGACTCAGCCTATTGCGCCACCAAGCCCGGCGCTGTCTTTTGGGGTCCCAAAATCGCTTTCGAACCACTGGAGGAATCCATGAGCGGCACCCGGCTGACCCTGCTCTCTTCGACGCTACTGGGACTCTCGATACTCGGATCGCCGCTCTTCGCCCAGAAGGTGGACCGGCTCGACTCGTACGATGGGGTGGCCGTTCGCATCCTCCAGAGCAACAACGCGGGCACCCAACAGCACATCATCGATCCTACGACCAATCAGGTCGTGGGGGTCATCGACGGGTGCCCCTTGCCCCACAACCTGATGGCCCACCCCGAGGGCCGCTTCTACTACTGCACGAGCGAGCTGGACAACTCGATCCACGTCTTCGACACGCGCACGCTCCAGCTGGTCGAACGGCTTCCGCTGACGGCCCGGCCGAACAAGGCGGCCATCAACAAGCAGCACCACAAGATCTACGTCGGCATCGCCGCTGCGCCGTTCGTCGACGTGTTCTCACTCGACACACACGAGAAGCTCACCAGCATCCCCGTGCCGACGGGCATTCACAACGTCTACGTGAGCCCGGATGGCAACTGGGTCGTCGCCGGACTGAACAACCGGGACGAGGGGTCGATCCAGGTCATCGATCCACGCACGGACCGGGTGGTCCGGGAGATCTCTCTGGTCGATGGCAATGGAACCCATCGCGTACGTCCCATGGCGTTCCTGGCGGGCGCGGATGGATCGGTCGACAAGCTCTTCGCGCAGGGTACGAACGTGAACAACGTGTTTGTGATCGACTGGGAGTCCGGCCGAACAGAGAGAATCCTCGTCCCGCCGCCACTCCCAAGTTGGCGACGCAACGCAGACGGCAACCAGGGCGCGCCTATGCACGGCGTCGAAGTGCTGCCGAATCGTTCGGCCGTTTGGGCCTCCAGCCGCCTCGACAGCCGCATCTACGGGTGGACGCTCCCCAACCTTGAGTACATCGGTGCGGTCGAGGTGGGACCGACGGCCAACTGGATGACTCCGACTCCCGACAGCCGCTACATGTACGTTGCGGTGTCCGGCTCGGATTACACCATCGCCGTGGACCTCCAGACTCGTCAGATCGTGGCCAGGATGCAGACCGGCGCTCGGCCGGCCCGGATCGACACGGCGATCCTGCCGCTGGATCGCGTGAACGTGAGCTCGCGGTAACACGAGGAGATACCACATGCGCACCGCAGACACGAAGACTCCGCGAGTCACTCGGAACCGCTGGCTGGCTGTCCTGACCCTGTGCGCCAGCGTCGCCGTGATCGCCGCAGGTGACCTGACCCCGACTTCCGACGTCGCGTCAGCCGATGCGGTCACGCAGGAGCGTCCGGGATTCGCGTACTATCGGCAGAGTGTCGAGCCGGTGTTCACCCGGCCCCGCGGATACCCGGACCGCACCGAGCAGGCCGCTTGCGTCATGTGCCATGTGTGGCAGACGAGCGTGCGCTTCGACCTCCAGGACATGACCGAGACACAGGATGGCTGGGTCTGGACTGAGGCGCAGTCGGCTCTCAACTATGACATGCTGACCAGGCTCGTGAACGCGTCCGACCCGGCCAGCAGCAAACTGCTCCGGAAGCCCCTGGCCCCGACGGCCGGCGGCGAGGCCCACACCGGCGGTGCGTTCTGGGAGTCGACAGACGATGCCGAGTACCAGGCCGTGCTCGGGTGGATCGAGATGCTCCCGGACGCTCAGTTCACGCCGGCACCGACACCGACTCTCGATTACGAGTTCTACCGCACGTGCGTACAGCGCGTGTTTGCTAGCCCCCGCCCCGGCCAGCTGCCGTGCAAAGAGTGCCACGGGGGTGGCCAGGCTGGCTTTGCCCCCGAGCCGTCCAACGGCACTTCGTGGACCGACGCCGAGGCACGCCGGGGCTTCCAGGCGATCTCCAGATTGATCGTCCCGGGCAATCCCGAGCAGAGCCGCTGGCTGCTCAAGCCACTGCACCCGGATGGCGGTGGATCGTACACGCACAACGGCGTCAGAAGGTGGCGGTCGCGCAGCGATCCCGAGTGGCAGATGCTCGCTGCGTGGGTCCGCGGAGAGAGGACGGGCAGCAACTGCTCCATCTAGCCCCACGATGAGACTCCCCTACACGCCCCTCGCGCTGTTCGCGATCGCTCTCGGAGGGTGCGCGCAGAACCCCGCACCCGCAGCTTCAACCGGTTCATCCACCGCAGCGAGTTCGGACCCCGCGGCGGACTGGGTCGCGCGCGCGGCGGCGGCCGTGCGCGTGTCGGACGATCCCTACGACCTGCGGGACTGCGAGTTCGTCTCCGTGCTCTCAGTTCCCGGGGGATGGGATGGGGAGCTCAAGTCCATGACGCCGGCCGAGGTGAACGCGCTCAACGAGATGAAGGTCGCGACCGTGAGGGCGGGCGGTAACTTCGTCCTTCTCTACCCTGGGCCAGAGGCGTCGGGCGAAGCGTACCTCTGCACGGAGTGAGCACCCCTGACGCGCCGAGTCATCGCGGAGACAGTCGCGGGCCGGCGCAAGCGACGCACTCGGACGCCGGTCAGTTCGTCGCCAGTGCCGCCACCGTCCGCGTGAGTTCGCTGAACGGCACGACGGTGCCGTGGATCGGTACGATGCGGTCTACGCGCAGGTTCCGCCGCCTGATGTTCTCGAGCAGGTTGGCGGCGTAGGGCGCGACCGCGCTCCCCGGGCTGAACGCGTCCGCCTCCACCAGGAGGCGCTCACGAGGGAGGTACGCCATCAAGAGCGTCGATGCATGGGGGCTGTCCGTGATCGGATACAGTGCTACCTGCCGGCTCGCATCGCCCAGCACCAGTTCGTCACCCACACCCCGAATCGTCGGTAGCCAATGAACCGGGTGCGGATCAGGAACCTCCTCGATGTTGATCGAGATCGGACCCCAGTGGGCGGGCGGCGTGCGCGGCGGACCGCCCGTGGCCTGGCCGGAGACTTCGGCGGCCGATGAAGCAGCAACGAGGGCGAGGAAGAGGATCACAACACGTCGAGGCATGTTCGCGCTCCGCGGTCTTGGCGTGGCCGAGGGGATCGAGGCGAGAGTAGGCCGCCCGTCTTGGCTCGGACAAGCTGGCGCCGCGGGTGCTTACCGGACCCTTACCCCCGCTCCCCGTAGAGCTGCACCAGGTTCAGGATTGCGCACGTCGATTGCGCGAGCACGCGTGTCGAGATCCACTCCGCCGGCCCGTGGAAATTGACGCCGCCGGCGAACAGGTTCGGCGTGGGCATGCCCATGGCGGTGAGGCGCGACCCATCGGTCCCGCCGCGAATAGGCTTCAGGTTCGGCGCGATCCCGGCCGCGCGCACCGCCCGCTCGAGTAAGGCGGCGGTCTCGGGGTGACCGGACAGCACGTCGTGCATGTTCCGATATTGCTCCGTGACCTCGAGCCGCACGCCGAGACGCGGCTCCTCGGCCCGTAGCGCCGCGCACAGAGCCTCCAGGCGCCGCCCGCGCTCTTTCAGCACGGCCGTGTCGAAGTCACGCAGGATGAGCTGGATCCGGCACGCAGCCGCGTCCCCGGAGATGTTTACGGGATGGAAGAAGCCGTCTCGCCCCTCGGTGCACTCGGGAGACTCGGCCATGGGCAGGCTCGCGAGGAGCTTACCTGCGTAGGTGAGCGCATTGACCATCTTCCCTTTGGCGGTGCCGGGGTGCACGGATACGCCCGTGAGCGTGATCACCGCCTTGTCGGCCGAGAAGGTCTCGAGGTTGATCTCCCCGGTGAAGCCGCCGTCGGCGGTGAAGGCCACCGGGCAGTCGAAGCGCTCCAGCGGAAAGCGATTGGCGCCGCGCCCGATCTCTTCGTCGGGGTTGAAACAGACGCGCACGGTCGGGCGCCGCAGCGACGGCTCGGCCACCAGGATCTCGAGCGCGCCCATGATGGCCGCGATGCCGGACTTGTCGTCGGCACCGAGCAGCGTGCGCCCGTCGGTCGTGATGATCGCATCGCCGACGCACTCGGCCAGCTCGGCCGTTTCCGTCGGATCGATCACGATGCCTTCCCCGACCTCGATCGGTCCGCCGCCGTACCGCTCGTGCACGCGCGGGCTCACACCCGTGCCGGTGAACTGCGGCGCCGTATCGATGTGTGCGCACAGCCCGATGCGGCCCGGGGCGTTTCCGGACAGCTCAGCCAGCACGTATCCGTTCGCATCCATGGAGGGGCTCGCCTCGCCCACACCACTGAGCCCCAAGCTCGTCAGCTCGGCCGCCAGCTGTCGTCCGAGCTCGAGCTGCTTTGCTGTGCTCGGGCACGTAGCGCTCGCTTCGTCGGACTGCGTGTCGAGGCGCACGTAGGAAAGGAAACGCTCGACGACCTTCGTGCGGAGGAGGATCTCAGTCGGGTCGGCGAACGCGCGCATCGAAGCACTCCGGCGGTGGGTCCAGCATCCACTTCGGCCGAGACGATGACGACCCCTGCGACGCTCGTAAAGCCGAGAGGCCGGCGCGGGATCTCCGCGCCGGCCTCCGTCCGACCACCGCCCTCCTCGGATCAGCCGCCGAACATCGGCGTCAGGTTCCCGTTGCAGTCCTGCAGCATCGGCATCCCGTTCACGTACACCAGCGTCGTCACGCACGGCTGCGGCTCGGGCTCAGGTTGCGGCTCCGGCTGCGGCTCGGGTTGGGGCTCGGGCTCCGGCGCAGGGGGCGGCGTCACCACGGGCTCACCAAACCTGCGGCGAATCCCTCTCGGGAGCACGTTCATCAGCCCATCCCGCCAGCGGCGCATTACGACCTTCGGCGCTTCTGTCTGGCGATGCTCCACGCCCTTCTCACTCGCGGCCGGCTGCCACTCCCTCGTGTCCGCCGCTACCACACGGTGGTTACCACGCTGCTGCGCCATGACCGGCGCCGAGCTCCACATCAGGGGCCCGGCGACCGCGGCCGCGAGCACGATGCTGCGAAGTCTCATGAGTCGTTTCCTTTGGCCGCCCCCCCGGGCCGGCCGTTCGGTTTCGTCTTGCCGTACGGGGCCCTGAAGAGGCACCCCTCGTGCCAGGGGCTGGGACCGGCCGAAACCCTGTAGGCACGGCACGATCGCGGGTCGATACCCCCGGTTGGCGGCACCCACGTGCCGTCACCGGCAGAGTTTGCAGAGGCCACCTTCGGGCGCGCCGGGCGCCCTGGCCGCAACACCATGCCATGCCCGCCTCGGCCTGCCGAGCACCCGGGCCGGGGGTCATGCACGACCAGCGGCAACCCGCCGCGCGGCCTGGCCGCGGGTCAGATCTGCAACCCCCCTGAGAGCCTGCCGCGCGGCCTGGCCGCGCGCCTTGTCCACGACCGGGCTTGGGCCTGCCGCGTAGCCTGGCCGCACGTCCACTCCCCGCTGCCCGGCGCGCCCACCGCCCGCTATGTCGTACCGCCCGCCCGCGCACTATTCTGACCCCCGCAGGGATCCACGCGGACCCGACTTCGCCGTCAGCGCGATGAGAGGAGAGGTGCATGTCGAACGACGACGCTCCCACGACCCGCAGCGGACCTACTTCACTCGGCCGGCGCACCTTCATCAAGGGCGTAATCGCTGGCGGCGTGGCGGTCTCTTCCGCGGCCTACCTCTTCCGGCAGAGCCCGACGCTCTCCGGCCAGACCGCCAGGGCCGGTGGCGTCGAGCGGCTGGTCACGCTCAACGTCAACGGGCAGGACAGGCGAGTCGACGTGGCGCCGCAAGAGACGATGGCTACTACGCTGCGGTACAAGCTCGGGCTCACGGGCACGAAGCTGGGCTGCGATCGGGCCGAGTGCGGCGCCTGCACTGTCCTCGTAGACGGAGTGCCCCGGTACTCGTGCAGCGTACTCACGCACACCGTGCGGTCGAGCGACATCACCACGATCGAGGGGCTCGCGGCGCCGGACGGCACGCTCCATCCCGTACAGCAGGGAGTGATCGAGGAGCAGGGCTTCCAGTGCGCCTACTGCATGTCCGGGTTCATCATGTCGGCCGTAGGATTCCTGAGACAGAACCCGAACCCTACACGCGAGGAGCTCGCCCACGGCGTCTCGGGCAACCTCTGCCGCTGCCAGGACTACGACAAGATCCTCACCGCGCTCCACCGGGGCGCCGAGCTCTCGCGGGAGGTGGCCCGTGGGTGACACCAGACTCGTCGGCCAGAACTACACGACCCCCGACCTCCATGCCAAGGTCACCGGCCGGTCGAAGTACGCCGAGGACTTCCGCGTGGACGGCATGCTCTTCGCGAAGCTGCTCCTGAGTCCGTTCCCGCATGCGCGCGTACGGAGCGTCGATACCAGCGCGGCGGAAGCGATGCCGGGTGTGCGCGCGATCCTCAGGGCGTCCGAGCTTCCTGAACCTGCCGATACGGTGACGGACCTCGGCGAAACGATCCGCGCCAACCCGCTCAGCGAGCGCGCCCTCACGGACGAGCCGGTGTATGCGGGCGAGCCGGTGCTCGCCGTCGCCGCCGTCGACGAGGAGACGGCCGCGGCGGCCATCGAGGCGATCCGCATCGACTTCGAGCCTCTCGAGTTCGTGGTCGATCCGCTGGTGAGCCTGCGCCCCGGCGGGCCCAACCCTCGCGAGCAGGGGAACAGCTGGGGCCGCCCGGCCGGCAACCCGACGGGGCCGCTGGTCGTGCAGCGTCTCGAGTGGTCAGAGGCAGACTGGTCCGAGTACGCAGAGGGTCGACTCCCCGCTGGCACGCCGCAGGCCCAGTGGTCGTACGGAGACGTGGAGGCCGGGTTCGCCGCGGCCACGCTCGTGCTCGACGAGACGTTCTCGACCCCCAACACGCAGCACCACGTGCTCGAGCCCCGCTCCGCGCTGGCGTACTGGCGCGACGGCAAGCTGTACATGCACGCCGGCACGCAGAGCGCAGTGCAGACCGTGGCGTCCATCGCGCGTTGGATGCGCCTCGACGTCTCGGAGGTCGTGCTGCTGACGGAGTATACCGGGGGTGGCTTCGGAAGCCGCGCCACCGGCGCCGTCATCTACACCATCCCCGCGCTGCTCGCACGGAAGACGAACGCACCCGTGATGATGCGCATCACGCGCGAGGAGGAGCAGTACATCGGCGGCATTCGCCCCGGGGTGCACGGGCGCGTCAAGGCCGGCTTCGCAAGCGACGGCCGCCTCGTCGCGCTCGACGTCTTCACCCTCGGCGAGAATCACGCCTACGAGGCACAGGGCGATGCAATCAGCTCGGGGCGCATCATCTCGCTCCTCTATCAGCCTCAGGCCATGCGCTTCCGCGGCGCGACCGTGCTCACGAACACCCCGCCGCGGCGGGCTCAGAGCCAACCCGGTGGGCTACAGGGCGTCATGCTGATGGAGCCGGTGATGTCGAAGGCCGCCCGCCAGCTCGGCATCGATCAGGTGGAGATCCGTCGCATCAACGCGCCCGCAGGAAAGGCCAAGTTCGGACCGCCCGCAGGCAACGGCGAGCTGCAGTACAGCACGAGCTCGTTCATGCGCGAGGCGCTCGCCCGCGGCTCCGAGATGTTCGACTGGGAGACCCGCAAAGCGCGATCGGGCCAACGCCAGGGCTCGAAGGTCCGTGGCGCCGGCGTCGCGGTGAGCTCGTTCGTCGGCGGCTCGGTCGGGTTCGACGGGCTCTTCGTGATCAGGCCCGATGGGCGCATGTACGTGCAGTCGGGTGTGGGGAACCTAGGCACCGAGTCCTACTCGGACGTGCACCGCGTCGCCGCCGAGATGATGGGGATGCCGTGGGAGAAGGTGGCCATCATCTGGGGCGACACGTCGCAGCACCTGCCGTGGACGTGCGTTTCCGGCGGCAGTCAGACCACGCACGCGATGTCGCGAGCAGCGCACGCGGCGGCCTCGGATGCGATCGCCAAGGCGAAGGAGATCGCGGCCCGCACGCTGGGCGGCAACGCCGCGTCGTATCGCGTGGCGAACGAGCGCGTCTCCGACGGGACGCGCACCATGACGCTGGCCGAGGTGGCCCGCCGCGCGATCGCGCTGGGCGGCAAGTACGACGGACACGAGCTCCCCACGAACATCAATCGAGTCACCACCGTGGCAGCCAGCGCGCTCGCCGGGCGAGGGCTCATGGGCGTGGCGCGTGACGACTACGGACGCGACGGGGGCACGTTCTCGTTCGTGGCCGGGTTCGCAGAAGTGGAGGTCGATGTCGAGACGGGCCAGTACCAAGTGCTCGACTACATGGCGGTGGGTGACTCGGGCACGATCATCCACCCCCGCGCCTACGGCGGGCAGGTGCTGGGCCGTGGAGTCCTCGGTATGGGGCACGCACTCGCGCAGAAGACCGTGTACGACCAGCACTACGGACTGCCGGTCGCGACGCGGCTCTACCAGAGTCGCCCGCCGACGATCCTCGACGTGCCGCGCAACATGAAGTGGGAGGCCGTCAATCTGCCCGACCCGGAGACGCCCGTCGGCGCGCGCGGCATCGGCGAGGCACCCGTCGGCGCCGGCGCGTCGGCGATCCTCAACGCACTCGCGGCCGCGCTCGGCGATGACGTCATCCGGCGCGCGCCCGCGACGCTCGACAACCTCCTCATGGCGCTCGAGCACGGCCGACCCATGCAGGAACCGCTGACGGCCCACATCTGAGGAGGACGCCATGGCAACCATCCACGATGTGATCGCTCCGTTCCAGCTCTTCCAGCCCACCAACCTCGACGACGCTCTCGACCTTTTGGACGAGCACGGCGAGGCGGCGATGGTCATCGCCGGCGGCATGGACTCGCTCGACTGGCTCAAGGACCGCCTGCGCCAGCCGCAGGTGGTCGTCGAGCTCAGCCAGGTCTCGGAGCTCCGCGGCATTCGGGAAGTCGACGGCGGCCTGGAGATCGGCGCGATGACGACGCTGACCGAGGTGGCCGAGCATCCGGCGGTCATCGACCGTTTCAAAATCCTCTCCGACGCGGCGGCTTTGGTCGCGTCCCCGCAGATCCGCAACCAGGGAACGCTCGGCGGCAACATCTCGCAGGACACGCGCTGCACGTACTACCGACGTGGCTGGGCGTGTTATCGCGCGGGCGGCAACACGTGCTACGCCGACACGCCCACGGCGATCAACCGAGAGCACGCGATCCTCGAGGCGAGTCGGTGCGTGGCCGTGAATCCCTCGGATACGGCGCCTGCCCTCATCGCACTGGACGCCGAAATGGTCATCCGGCGCGGCGGCCGCGAGCGTGTCGTCGAGGCCGATGACTACTTCGTCGGACCCGACACCGACATCCGGCACCTGAACGTGCTCGAGCCGCGAGACCTCCTGACGACGATTCGGATCCCCGCGACATGGGCCGGCGCGCGCTTCTATTTCGAGAAAGTGCGTGACCGCATGGTGTGGGATTTCCCGCTCGTGAACGTCGCCTCGGCGGTGCGCGAGAGCGGTGGCCGCATCGTAGACGCGCGCGTCGTGGTCGGCGCGGTCGCGGCGCGCCCGCTGCGCCTCAGGGCCGTCGAGCGGGCAGTCACCGGGCAGGCGCTCGACGAAGCCACGGCCGAGCGGGCGGGCGAGATCGCGATCCGTGGGAATCGGCCGCTGCGCTACAACGGCTACAAGGTGCCGCTCATGCGGAACCTGGTGCGCCGCGCCGTGCGCGGTGGAATGGGCGCAAGCAACGCATAGGGCTGAGCTTGCCTCTGCGCGACGAAGGGTCGCGGCGGACATGTTTCACGTTTTCAGCGAGGCTCACCCCATGGACATCACCCGTCGTGACGCACTGATTCTGTCGGGCTCGACTCTGGCCGCGGCGTCCATGGGCGTCCTGCGACCCGCAGGCGCGACTGGCCAGACCGCGCAGCAGCAGACCCAAGAATGGCCGAACACGTTACAGGAGGCGCCGCTCCGTGAGGGCTTTCCGGTGCCCCTTCCGCTCAACGCGGACGGATCGGCGCCGGAGCACCCCGAGAGCGCGGCGGGCCCGATCGAGGGGCGGCTGATGTGGCAGACCCCCGACCGTACGACGCCCCCGGGAGACCCCGACTACCGCAACATGGCGATCCGCGTCGACCCCCGGGGCCTCGCGCGGATGCGCGGTACCCTGCGGTTCTCCGACCTCGAGCGCCTCCCTCGCGTTTCGGGTACGTACCTCCTCCAGTGCGGAGCGCCTACGCCTCGCGGTATCGTCAAATGGACCGGGGTTCGCTTCAGCGACTTCGCCGACATGATCGGTTTGGTGCCTGGTGCGCAGTATGCCCGCTTTCTTGCACGCGATGGCGCCTACGTGGACGAAGACGTCGAGACGCTCCGGCATCGGCAGGTGATGCTGGCGTGGATGATGAACGACCAGCCGATTCCCGCCGACCACGGCGCGCCGCTCCGGCTCATCATTCCGTTCCGGTACGGCCGGCGAAGCATCAAAGCCATCACGGAGATCGTATTCGGCACGCCGGCGCTACCGCCCCCGCCGACGACGGCATAGTCGCGCGGCGCACTCGGTGAGGTCTCGCGACGACGGCCGTCGTCTTCCCGTCGGTCGAGCCCTCGAACCAAGGCGTGTCGGCAGGTGCCTCCCTGTCGTGCTCATGCTGGCGCACGCAGGGTGTGAGGCGCCCCCCGAGCCTCGCCCGCGCCCCCCCGAAACGACGACGGCGTGGCGCCCACTCGGCACCTGGTCCGGCCGAGGCGACCTGCAGACCGAGTCGTTCGACGTCACCACCGGCGCGCTGCGTCTCGTGTGGGTCACCACGGGCGAGGCGACGACAGGAGCCGGCCCCCTGCGCGTGTCGCTGTATAGCGCCATCAGCGGGCGGCCCCTGCAGACCATCGTCGACACGGTCGGAGTGGGCACGGACACCGTGCCCTTCGCCGACGAGCCTCGCGTGTCCTACCTGGAAGTCGAGTCCGACGGGGTGGAGTGGCGGCTCGTGTTGGAGGAGGCGGTTGTGGCCGTCGGGTCGCGGTGAACCTCTTCGCCGCGCCGCGGTAATGACCTGAGCATGTCGCGGCGAAGACGAGGGGGCGGTTGCCCCGATCGGCGTTTCGCCTTACCTGTGTCTCATCATCTCAGGCTTACCAACCTGGAGGCTCAATGCGTTTGACCCCCGCATCCCTGCTCGGCTGCACCCTCGGCATTCTGCTCGCGGCCGCCCCTTCCCTCTCGGCACAGGGGCGCGGACAGCAGGCGCCGCCGCAGCTCGTCACTCCAGCCGACGCGGAAGGATTCATCATCGTCACGCCGGAAGCACTCGCGGCTTCGTTCAGGACGGGCACCGGGCGACAGAGGCTTCTCTACGGCAACCCCAGCCAGCCCGGCCTCTACGTCATCCAGCTCGTTTGGGAGCCGGGGTCGGGAAGCACGCCTCACACGCACAACGAGGCGCGGCTGATCAACGTGCTCGAGGGCACCTGGTACGTGTCGACGGGTGAGGCGGCCCGTCACTACGATCCCGCCAACACGATTCCGGTGACGGCCGGCACGTTCATCTACGAGCCCGCCGATGGCATCCACTACGACCTGTCCAAGGACGAGCGCGTGGTCGTGCAGATCATGGGCGTGGGGCCCGTGCGGACGACGGGCATTCCGCACGACACGCTCTCGACGCGCTAACCGGGAGCTTCTCGATGGCCGCCCCCGGGGACCTTCGGGTCCTCGGGGGATCTTCGTTTCAGGGCCCCTTCAACGTCCGGATGCCGTCTCGATGGGGTTCGTCAGGGTCCCCACCCCCTCGTACGTGCAGACCGAGATATCGCCCGGCTTCAGGAAGATCGGTGGGTTCCGCGCGGAGCCGACCCCCGCAGGACTGCCCGTCGCGATCACGTCTCCCGGCCGTAGCGTCAGGATATTCGACGCGTAGACCACCTGGTCGAACACGTCGTGGATCATCAGCGCCGTATTCGCTTCCTGGAAGAGCGCGCCGTTGATGACGTACTGGACGGCGAGGTTGCGCGGGTCGCCGACGAACTCCTTGGGCACGATGAAGGGCCCGAGTGGGCCGAACGTGTCGTGCGACTTGGTGATCAGCCAGTCAGAGCCGTAGCGCTCGTCGCCACGCCCCCCCCGGTCGGATACGTCCAGCTCGATTGTGTAGCCGAAGATGTAGTCGTTGGCCTCCGCGAGCGGGACGCGCGAGGCAGCGCGTCCGATCACCGCGCCGAGCTCGCACTCCGAGTCGATGCGGTCGCGGCCCACGGGGAGGAGCACGGCCTCGCCGTCGGCGATGACGCTCGAGGAGGCCTTCAGGAACATGTACGGGTTCCAGCGGTTGTCGTCGGCGGCACGTTCCCAGATGCCCGGCGAGCTGGTCGTGGTGGGCGTCGCGAACCCCGGAGGCGGCGCGCCGGCGACGAGAGCGGGCGGACCGCTCTCGAGCCCAGCCATCTCGAGCGCGTGCTCGCGGTAGTTGAGCGCGGTGTTCACCATGTTCGTGGGATACATGATGGGCGGCAGCGTCTTCAAAGCGGTCAGGCTGTGCACGTATCCCGGACGGGACTCGGTCGATTCGACCGAGCCCACGATCTCTTGGATGCGCGTGCGAACCCCTTGGTCGTACCGCACGATCAAGTCCTTCATATCCGCCGGCGCGGCCACACGCTCGCCGGACGTGCCCACGACGAGGTCGGCGGCCGCCAGGTCGATGACGACCGAGTCGTCGAGCACGACGCCCACGAAGTGCGTTCCCCCCAGCTCGAACGTGCCCAGCTTGAACGGCGTCGTGGATGGAGTCGGGGGCTCGGCGGACGTGCATCCTGCGGCGAGCACGGCAGCGAGAATCAATCTCTTCATCGGGTCATCCTTCGGGTTTCATGTCGCAAACAGGGGTGCCGTCCTGAGCTTCGCCCATGGGGGCGACAAAACGCGGGCAGGAGGATGCGGCCGAGGCGGAGTGCGCGCCAGTCCGGAAGCGCGGGACGCCAGTCTAGACGGGCGTTCCGACGTCCGGGTCCCCGAGTAGCAGAATCCGTTTCCTGAGCCGTCGCATTATGGGCGCCGGACCCGTGAGGAGCACTGTGTTCCCCGCCACCCGGGCGCGGAGTCGGAGGATGTGGAAGTTCAGGGTCGTCCAGAGCGTCGCGCGAAAGACGAGGTCGTCGCCCTGCCGGTGAGGGGGACGGAATCCGAGATCGGGAATGTGGTAGTCGAGGAGTGTGTCCACGTCGCGTAGATCCGGGAAAGAAATCCGGAGTGTCGTGAGCATGAAGCTGTACGTCCCCATGACGACCCACAGCACGGCCAAACCGGTCGATCCGAATGCAAGCGAACGATGGGCCGACCATAGGTGCCTCACCTGTGCGACGGCCCGCTCGGTAGTCGAGGGGTCACTTACATGCCGGCGAATACTCCCCGGAAACGCCGCCTCCAGCATCAAGCGATTTCGGCGTCGCGTGTCGACCTCCGAGGCGACGGATGGTTCGAGCCCAGATAGGGCGCGTCCCTCCAGGAGAGGTCGCTCTGCCCAGATCAACTCGTTGAAGGCACGGCGTTTGCTGCGGTGCGTCGCATTGTGAGCGCTCGTATCCGCCGTGACGGTGTCCCAAGCAACGACAGCTTCACGAGTGGGCCGATCCAGGGCCTCCCAGACCTGCTGGTGGGCCGGCGTGACGTGCACCTGCAGCGCCTCGACGATGACATTGGGCTCAGCGACATCCCGCTCGAAGAGCCGATACGGCCGGTTGGCGGCATCCACACCCACCCAAAAACAGAGCGCTGCAGAGAAGGGGACGATGACTGACGTAAGTACCAAAGCTTCGCCCAGCCCCCGCGTCGGCGGCGGCAGCACGTCGATGCGCTCTACCGCGCCTAGGCGACGGCGCGCAGGCGTGCTATCCGCCGATGGCTCCTCGATCGCTCCGCCGGCGTACAGCGACGGAATCCTGTAGATCACCTGCTTCTGCAGGATGTTCTTCAACTCGACCTCGCCCACCCGGATCGGCTGCACCGCCGCGTTGGCCCCGATCGCGTGGTATACCGCTTCCGACAGGCAGATGCCCCCGGGCTCGCACAGCGACTCGAGTCTGGCAGCCACGTTCACCCCGTCACCGAACAGATCGTCGCCCCGCACGATCATGCCCCCGAGGTGGATGCCGATGCGGAGCACGATCCGCTCGCCGGGCGCCTTGTCCTCGTTGCGGTCACGAATCCGCGTCTGCACGTCGATGGCGCAGGTGACCGCAGTCGCGGCGGAAGTGAACTCCGCCAGCATGGCGTCCCCCATCTTCTTCAGGACCCTGCCGCCGTGCACGGCAACGTTGGCGGCGAGCACGTCATCACACTCGTCGAGCAACCGCAGCGCCCGGTCCTCGTCGACGTGCATGAGTCGCGAGAAGCCCACCATGTCCGTGAACATCACGGCTGCGAGCCTGCGGGTCTCGGCTATGTTCGCGTTCGACGAGCTCATATCCCTCGACGCTTGGCGGGACGTCGATGGGCATTGGAAGCGATCGCCGCGCTTCGGGCAAGCCCCGCGCCGACCGGGCCCGCGGATGATCACTAGCGGGCACACAAGTCCGGCGCCCACATGCGGCAGAGCCCGCCCGGTCTTCGACCGTGCGGGCTCGCAATCCCCTCGGACTCGAGTGGGCCTGGGTAGACTCGAACTACCGACCTTGCGCTTATCAGGCGCACGCTCTAACCACCTGAGCTACAGGCCCGGGTTCCGTGTTTGCCGGCCAGCCTGGGGCAAACGGGCCGGAAAGGTACCCTCGGACCCAGACCCGTTCAACCGAGCGCTCGATCGACCGCCCGCCCAGGGCGCCGCCCTCACGGTAGGCCGGACGCCACCTCCGTGACCGGCCTGGCGCTACCGCTGCATGCGGGCTTCGAGCGCGTCCAGGTAGGTGTTCAACGTGCTCTCGTAGCCGATGAAGAAGCGCGCGACCAGCCTGAACACGGGGTTGTAGATCAAGCCGTTCTCCGTGATCGTGACCTGGGTCCCACCCGGTTCCGGTGCGAGCTCGTACGTCCACGTGCCGCCGAACCCCAGACCCTCGTCGACGATGCGCGTCACGAGCCGTGTCGGCGGCTCCACGCCCGCCATGGCGAAGGTCATTGCGCCAGAGGGTCCTTCCTCGCGCCACGCCGGCCACCCGTCGATGGCATCCAGGCGCACCGCTCGGTCGATGTCCGTCCGCCAGCTGTCGAATTCCTCCACGCCGGTGATCACGTCCCAGACTTCTTGAGGCGTGCCGAGCACGACGTTCGACACCGTCGCGGAGTGGCCTACCGGCAAGAGGTACCCGATGCCCAGGGCCACGAGGCCGAGGGCGACGATTCCTCCCACGGTCCAGCCGAGTACTCTCGCGACTCGTCGCATCAGAAGCTCCTCCCCACGCTAATGGACAGACGTGGATCGTGACGGGCTCCCCACACTTTGCTCACCGAACCCACGACCGGTCCAATGCGGGAGCGGATGCCACCGGAGAGCGCCCACCCCGTCATGGGCCGAGAAAGTGGGAAACGCCATTCATCCCTCGCCGCACCGACGTCGACTCCGCCGCGCAAGAACCAATCCCTGGCGGGTTCCCAGCGAACGCCCACACGGGCGACCTGGACCACGCCTCCGGAGAGCTCTTGGCTGCCGAGTCCCTGGAACGTCGCGTGGGTCGTCCGAAACACCGTGGATCGGTGCGCGCCACCGAGCGAGTAGCTCCGATGGCTCGGCAACCCGCTCACCCGAGCATGGCCGATGAAGGTTCCCACATCCACGGTCACTCCGGTCGCCACGGGTAGGTAGGCGAGTGCGTCCAACGTCGAGTTCGCGAATCGGCCGCGCACACCCCGAACGCTTCCCCACTCGAGTCGCCCCGACGCGTCGATCCCGCTGCGAGGGAAGTCGATGCGATCGAGCGTCTCGTGGTCGAAAACGGTCGCAGCCAACCAGGACTCCACCGAAGTCCCGGCTTGCACGCTCGCTCCTTCGTACGCTAGCTCGGCACCCAGGTAGGCGGAGCGGGTCGGCGAAAATCCGATCGAGCCTGCGACGCTGGTGATGTCGAACGTGGTGACACCGAGGGACGCCTGCGCCCAACCCACGCTCGCACCGAAGTCGACGCGGCCCGTAATCCACAGGCGCCGCCGTGTCGAAACCGAGACCAGAGTCTCCTCACCGACTCGGAGGTCGAGCCGTGATACGGCGCCCAGGCTCCCCACATTGTGCACAGTCGCGGTGAAGAGCAGCGCCGCACGTCGTTCGTCGTCGTAGCGGAAGCCCACCGCCAGTCGGTCGCGGGGCCGCTCCTCCACACTCACCACGAGCGCGGCACCATCACCCTGCCCTTCCAGACGGAACCGGACCAGCCCGAACAGGCCCGAGCTCTCGAGCTCCGAGAGTCCGGCATCCACGTCCTCGTGTCCCACGTAGTCGCCTTCCCCGATCTCGAGCTCCCGGCGGATGAGCTCGGTCATGCGGGGATCCGTGGTACCCTCGATAGAGATGCCCGTGATGAGCACGGAGTCGCCCAGGAAATCGGCAGGCACGCCCACCCGCGACCGTGCGGGGGGCCGCGCCGTGGCGGCGCGCAGAGACCGCTCGTGCGCGAGCGTCGCTTCCTCACCGCGCGCGATCCACTCGTCCACCCTGTCGAAGTCGAAGCTCGAGAGGTCGTCGACCGTGGGCACGATGAGGACGTCGCAGATCTCGCGCTGCGCCAGCGTCGACTCGAGCATGCTGAGGGATGCGAGTTGAGACAGCACGTCGACGAACGACAGCAGCTCCTCCGCGGAGTCGATCGGCTCGGACACGTCGCTGCAGATGACGAAGTCTGCGCCGAGGTCTCGTGCATCGACGGCGGGCAGGTTGCGGCTCAGCCCTCCGTCCACGAGCAGGCGTCCGTCGAGCACGATCGGCTCCACCGCTCCAGGAAGTCCGGCGCTCGCGCGCAGCGCCTCGGCGAGCACACCCGCGCGCAGGGGAACGGCCTCGCCAGTCTCGAGGTCGGTCGCCACCGCCCCGAACGGCCGCGGCAAGTCGGCGAAGCGCCGGGTCGTGGATGCGCGCCACGTCACCTGCTCGAGCAGGCGCAGCGCGTTCGAACCGATGATGGCCCCCGACGGCAACTCCACCCGCACGCCTTCCAGGGGCACCGAGAGGATCGCCCGCTCGTCGTGGCGCTTCTGGTCGAGCGAGCGCCGCTCCCTCGGCATCGCGTCGCTGAGGAGCCCCGGCCAGTCGGCGGCGCGAATCACGCCCTCGATGGAGTCGACGGACAGTCCGAGTGCGTACATGCCGCCGACCACCGCACCGATGCTCGTGCCCGTCACCACGTCCACGCGCACGCCCAAACGCTCGAGCGTACGCAGGACCCCGATGTGCGCGATGCCCTTGGCGCTTCCGCCGGAGAGCGCGAGGCCGATGCTGGTGGGGGCGGTCGCCTGCGGCGCGGCGGAGAGTGGGGCGGAGAATGCGAGCGCCAGGCTGAACGCGACTGCGATCACCAAGCCCTTCTGAACGACGTCTTTCGAACGGCCCCCTATCCGCCGGCGACCGGCGGCACCGCCTGCATGAGGAGCTCGAAGGCGCGTCTCAGGGCGCGTCCCCCCTCCGACGCGCCGGTGTACCGGCCGATGCGCACCACGACGAGGTCGTGAGTGGGGATGATCGTCGCGCTCTGACCCCCCGCGCCGTTCATCTGGTAGGCACTCTCGGGAATGGGCATCCGACCGTCGGTGTTGACCCAGAAGTGAGATCCGCCGTATTGGAGGCGCCCATCCGCGACCCACGCAGGCGCGGTCTCGGAGGCGTACTCCACCCACCCCTCGGGTAGCAGGCGCTCTCCGTTCCACACGCCGTCCTGGAGGTAGAGGTTGGCGAGTCTCGCCCAGTCGCGCGCCGGCATGAGCGCGCGTCCCTGACCCAGGAAGTTGCCGTACGGATCCGTCTCGATGACCGCGTCTCGGATGCCGATCTTGTCGAACAGCGCACGCTGCGGAAACGCGTGATAGTTCTCGCCGCGCCCCTCGACGGCGAGCCGGATGAGGTAGCTGGCCAGGACCGGGTCGGTGTTCCGGTACCGTCCCACCGTGTTCGGCGGCCACTGCTGCGGCCGGGTGGCCGCCCACGCGTACGAGTTCGCGCTCCCCGTATAGAGCCAGAGATGGTCCGGGTAGCCGATCGACTCGTCGTAGTCGGGATCCCCAGGCGCGCGGATGCGGAGCCCGCTCGACATGCGCAGGATGTCGCCGATGCGGATCTGCTGCCGCGGGTCGCCCGGCGTCTGCCACTCGGGCACCGGTGCAGACTGCCAGAGCTCGTATTCGCCCTGCTGGATGAGCACGCCCATGAGGGTGCCGGTCAGACTCTTCGTCATCGACCAGCTCTCGAGCGGCGTATGGATGTCGACCTCGGGATCGTAGCGCTCGCCGAGAATGCGTCCCTTGTACGTCACGAGCAGGGCGAGCGTCCGCGCCTCGGGAGGACCGAAACCCTCGTCGAGCGCCTGGGTCACCCGGGCCATGTCGACTTCCGCGGGCCAAGGCTCGGCGGGGAGCAGGTCACCCATCGGCCATGGCGTCGACTCGGCGGGCGGCAGGTTCCGCGGCACGTCGCTCGGCGTGAAGTGCACCGAGTCCTCGCCGATCGCGAGGGGCACGCACCCCTGGTTCTTGTACCTCTTCGCGGTGCGCACCACGCCGTCCGGGAGCGTCAGGCTGACGAGCTGGCGCTCGTAGTCCACGAGCGTGTCCACCACGTGGTGCCGCTCCTCGAACGGGCTGGTGAAGCCCCCGACGTTCGCGGCCGCGTCCGCGGGATCGAGCCCCGTGAGGAACACCGCAGAGCACATCGTGCTCGCGAACCCCGCGGTCTGGTGGTGCAGCGTCTCGCCGGGGGGAAGCTCGTAGGGCGTGTCCAGCTCGAAGGAGTCCGCGCGCGCGAACAGCCGCGCACGGGCGTCGTCCGCGCCGGTCGAGCCCGGGGTGGCAGCATCACCGCCGCACCCGACAGCGACGACCAGAATCGACATCCATGCCTGACGCGCGGTCATCTTCGTCCTCCTTGCGACGTCTCCGCCGCCTGTTCAGCGTCCCAAGTGTTCGCGGAAGAACGCGACCGTGCGCGGCCACGCCTGTTGCGTCGCGCGCATGTTGGCGCCTTCCCTGTCCGCCTGCGCGCGCAGGAAGCCGTGGCCCGCCCGGTCGTAGATCGCTACCTCGTACGTCTTGCGGAGCGGGCCCATCGCGTTCTGCGCAGTCGGAATGGTCGCGTTCACGCGTTGATCGTCCGCACCGTAGAGCCCGAGAACGGGAGCGTTGATGCGCGCGTAAGCAGCGGCATCCGCAGGCGACGTTCCGTAGTACACGACCGCGGCCCCGAGCTCGGGCTTGTGCACGGCGTAGGCGAAGCTCGTTGCACCGCCCCAGCAGTAGCCGACCACTCCGATGCGACCCGAAGCAGCGGGGATCGTGCGCGCGTAGGCGTAAACGGCATCCAGACGCCGCATGGACTCGTCGGAGGTGAGGCCCCGAACACCAGCCACCACGTCGTCGCGGCTGGCATAGGCCGCGGTGCCGCCACCCCCCGGACCCATCCCCGAGAGCAGGTCGGGCGCGATCGCGATGAAGCCGTCGGCGGCCAGTTGGTCGGCCACCCCGCGGATCCAGTCGGTCAGTCCGTAGATCTCCATGATGACGATGACGACCGGAGCGTTGTCCCGGCGCTCCGGGTAGACCACGAACGACCGGATGGGCGTCGGACTCCCGGGAAGCGGCACGTCCACCCACTCCCCGTGTCGCGGCGAGGAGTTGAGCCGCGCGGGCGACCCTGGCTCGTCAGGCGGCAATTGCGCGCCTGCCGGGAGCGCGTGAAAAGCCGCGGCCCCACAGAGGGTCAGCAGGACGAAGAAGTGGCTGGTGTGCAGGGCTCGGGTTCGCATCGTTCTCTCCGTGGGGCGTCGACCGTGGCACCCCACCCAGGGGGCGCTTCCTCACCTCGGCGCCGATCGAATCATCCTACGAGGCTTCGCCCGTATCCACCACCGCCCGCCCGGCCCGGCGCGCTTGCAGCCCTTCAGCGGATCCCCTCGAAGAGATCCGTTTCGCGCGCGCGCCCGCCGTTCACCAGGCTGAGCGCGCGGTAGTACTCCTGCGTGCCCCAAATCGCGCGATGGTCCTCAGGGGTCAGGCGCGCGAGCGCTCCGTACTCGGCCATCTGCGTGCGGTGACACTGCACGGCGCGCCACACGGTCTCCCAATGATCGGATGCGTCGACGGCCGCGGTCACCGACCACTCCGGCCACCCCACAGAAGCGCGAACGCCCCCGTCGACGGTCATCTGCAGCGACTTGAATGCCCGCTGATAGGTGGCCCACCGGCGCTCGCTGTTCACCATGTAGTAGAACTTGAGCACGCGGTGGGGGCCCTGTTCGTCTCCGGCGAGCGCCTCGCCCGACATGGCTCGGATCACGGCAGCCAGCGTCAGCTGGCTGATCGCGATGTGGTCGGGGTGCCCATAGGCGCCGAACGGATCGAAGGTGATCACCACCTGGGGACGCAGCTCGCGCACATGCAGCGCGATCCGGGCCGACGCCTCCGACGGGCTCGCCTGGTCGAGCGCTCCATCCATGTAATCGAGGAAGTGGAGATGGCGGACGCCGAGCACGTCGACGGCAGCCCGGACCTCTCCTTCACGGATGCGCCCGAGTGCCTCGAGACCCGGGTGCGGCTCCGATCCGTCTCCGTGACGACCTCGCTCGCCGCGCGTAGCCACCACGAGGGACACCTCGACTCCTTCCGCCGCGGCCCGCGCGAGCGTGCCGCCGAAGCCGAGCGACTCGTCGTTCGGGTGCGCGGCGACGCACATGAGGCGAAGGCGTTCCATCGCCTTCACCGCACCGACATGCGGTCCATGAAGTCGCGCTCGGACTGGGTGAGGCTCGTCGGACCGTCGCGCTCGGCCTTGTCGAGCAGCCGCTCCACCTCACCGCGGTTGAGCTCGTGCATGGACGCCACGGAGATCCCGCGCCAACGCGCCAGCGCCACTTGGTCGCCGACGGCGCCGCGAGGCGCCGAGTCCGGGCGCATCTTCTGCTGGAACTCGCGCTTCGCCTGGCCCTGATGCCAGGCTGCCCACTTCAGGTAGGCGAACGCGAACACCGCACCCCCGAGGTGCGCGAAATGCGCGATGCCGTTGCTCAACCCGCCGAATCCCTGGACGAGCGACAGCACGAGATACGCGCCAATGACGACCCGTGCCTCCAGGGGAACGGGGATGGGGAAGACGATCATGCGCTCGTGCGGCCAGAACATCGCGAAGCCCATCAACACGCCGTACACGGCCCCCGAGGCGCCGACCACAGCCGCGTCGCGGGCGAAGACGAAGCTCAGCACCGCGCCGCCGAGCCCTGCCAGGAAGTAGAGCGTGAGGAAGCCCCTGCTCCCGAGCCGCGACTCCAGTCGGGGGCCGAAGAATGCCAGCCCGACCATGTTGAAGAACAAGTGCATGAAGTTCGCATGCACGAACATGTAGGTGACCACGCTCCAGGGCCGCGCCAGAGCCGCCGGCGGGAAGAGGGCGAGCAGCACTGCGAGGTCCCGGCTCACCGACGTCAGCAAGTAGATGGCGACGTTCGCGCCGGTGAGCCATCCGACCCACTTCGTCAGGAACACGGGATGGCCCTATAGACGAAAACCGCCCCGGCCGTCACGGCCGAGGCGGTCCGGACTCGGGTGGCCGTCCGACGGCGACCTACCAGAGCTCCTCGTCTTCCTCTGCGTACCACTCCTCCTCTTCTTCCTCGTCATCCTCGGAGTCCTCGTCGTCCTCGTCCTCGTCGTCCGAGTCTTCGTCGTCCGAGTCTTCGTCCCAATCCTCGTCGTCCTCGCTCTCGTCCCAGTCCTCATCATCCTCCTCCTCGTCCTCATCGTAGGCGAGGGCAACGGGACCCAGAACCTCTTCCTCCTCGAACAAGACCGAAGAGTTCATCTCGGAGCCTCCCTGGCAGGACGTCTCGCGGAGCGTCGGAGCATGGCCGACCGCTCGCTCATTGCCGCGAAAGTATACCTGGCCCTCGGGTTGTCAACGCCGAAACGGGACGAAAGTAGGGCCCCTCAGGGGGCCCCTGCCGACGGCAGCTGGTACAGGGTCCGGTGCTCGATCTGGAACGTGACATGCTCGATGCCGTGCGCCCTCATGCGGGTGCGGATGTTCTCGAGGATGCGGGTGTGCTCACGCGGATCATCGATGACGCCGTGGGCCGCAAGCGCGACGAACCCGCTCGTCAGCGTCCATACGTGCACGTCGTGCACTTCGTCGAGGCCTTCGACGCCAGCCAGGTCCGCCAGGATGCCCTTCATGTCGACGTGCGCGGGCGCGGACTCGAGCAAGATGTCGGTCGCCTCGCGCACGAGCCCCCACGCTCCCCACAGGATCAGGAGTGCGATGAGGATCGAAGCGATCGGATCGGCCGTCGTCCACCCGGTCGCGAGAATGATGACGCCGGCGGTAATCGCGCCGACGGAGCCGAAGAGGTCGCCGAGCACGTGCAGATAGGCACCGCGCACGTTGAGGTTGTCGTGGGCGTGGCTGTGCAGGAGAAGCGCACCCACGACGTTGACGCCGAGACCGACTGCGGCGACGCCGAGCATGAGCGCACCGTTCACCTCCACGGGCGATGCCAGTCGCTCCCAGGCTTCCAGCAGGATCAGCCCGGCGATCACGAGCAGCGTGGCCCCATTCACCAGGGCCGCCAGGATCTCGAGGCGTACGTACCCGAAGGTGCGCTTGGTGCTCGGTGGCCGCTTGGCGAGCCGCATCGCGAACACCGACAGCGCGAGCGCGGCCACGTCCGTGAACATGTGGCCGGCGTCCGCGAGCAGCGCGAGAGAACCCGACAAGATGCCGCCGACCGCCTCGGCGACCATGAAGACCGCGGTGATCGCGAGCACCCAGGTGAGGCGGGTGCTCAAGGCTCCGCGTCGGACCGTCTCGGGACCGTGGGTGGGGCCGTGATGGTGGCGGCCGGGGCCGTGACCGTGGGTGTGACCGCCGGCAAGCGCGTGGTCGTCCGCGGGGGCTGCGTGGGGCGTCATGGCGCGACGGTGCGAATCATCGAGAGGCTGTCGAAGCGCCGAAGTCGACGTTCTGGATCCAGTTCGTCATGACGCGGATCTCGCGCCGCACGCTCGGGCTGCTCCGGATCATCACGAAGCGGCCGTCGGGGAGCACGTCCCAGTTCCGTTCGTTGGAGAAGTCGAAGTCGCCTGTGAAGAGCGCCGTGGCAGATCCCGTCACCTCGAAGCGGGTCCCTCCTCGGACGGGCACCGCCATGATCGAACCGCCGCTCCGGTAGTAGATCTCCGATCCGTCGGCAGACCACCGGGGCTCCAGGCCGCCGCCGCGCGACACGAGGGTCGCGGGGGGCGCGCCCCCGATTTCGCGGACGTAGACCTCGAGCGCCCCGCTCACGTCAGAGGCGTAGGCGACCCAGCGTCCGTCGGGCGAGGCGATGGCCCACAGTTCCCAATCCGGGGTGACCAGCCAATCCGTCAGCGTGCCGGTACGAACGTCGAGCGAGACGAGGTCTTCGTCGCGTTCGGCCAACATGCGGCCCTCCCTCGGCCAATCGGCCGGGAACCCGAGCGTGGTCACTTGAGTCAGGTCGCCACCTCCAGGCCAGGGAACCCACGCGATCCCTGGATTGGTAGCGAACGCGATCCGGCTTCCGTCGGGCGACCACACAGCATCTAGGTGATACCCACCCGTCGAGACCGGCTGGGCGCGTTGGAGTTCGAGGTCCACGACCCAGATCTCCGGGGGCTGGGGGTCGACCGTCACCGCAACGTAGCGGCCATCAGGAGACACTTCGGGGAACCGATACCCCCGCGGCTCGACGTCGACCGGCGACTCCCGACCGTTGCGGTCGACCAGGACCAGCCGGCGCTCGAAGCCGCCGCGAGCGTAGACCATCGTGCCATCCCGCGACACGCTGAACCGCCCCTGGCTACCTGAGGGCCTCAGCACGTCCCCCGCCACCGGTACCACCGGCCCGGTGACCTCCAGGCGCTCGAGGTCGAAGGGGACGATGCTCACTGTCTCCGGCCCCGAATAGAAGACGATGTGGCCCGTTTCCACATAGTACGGGCGATCGCCGGGCACCAACGCGCGAAACGCACCGGTGGCGAGGTCGACGACCCCGAAGCTGGCTCCGTCGTCCCCGAACCCAGGGGCCACGAGCGCGAGATTCTCGCCGGGGAGGTGTTGGGGCCAGCGGACGGCGAGCCGCCCCGGCT
Source organism: Gemmatimonadota bacterium (assembly GCA_016873995.1). Classification (GTDB taxonomy): domain Bacteria; phylum Gemmatimonadota; class Gemmatimonadetes; order Longimicrobiales; family Gaopeijiaceae; genus UBA2982. The sequence goes on along the minus strand of VGVR01000008.1, from coordinate 35,516 downwards.
GGACGGCGGCCAGCGCGGCCGAATCGCCGAGGACGATCTCGGTCGGTGTGCCGCCCGCGGCGTTCACGCGAAACAAGCTCGTCGATCTAGAAGACAAGTACAGCGCGTACACGATGGTGTCATCGTCGCCCCAGCTCACGCACGTCGGCGCCCCGGGCTCATCGACGATGCGCGCCGGAATGCCACCGTCGACCGCGACCCGGCGGAGCGCACCCTCCGAGTGGAACCCCACCGACGCTCCGTCCGGCGAGAAGAAGAGCGAGCTCGCTCCTTCGGTGCCTGCGACGGGGCGCGCGTCGAACCCGTCCATCTCACGCACGTAGATGCGTCGGGTGCCGCCCTGTTCGGCGATGTACGCGACGCGCCTTCCGTCAGGCGAGATCTCCAGCGTCGACGGATTGCCAGGCGAGAGCAACTGCTCTTCAGGCAGTACGAACGTCAGCGCCGTGGGCGGCGCGGACGTTGCGATCGAGTCCGGCCGAAGCGCCGCCCCCACCACGAACAGCGTCGCGGTGACGGCGGCTGCGGCGCCCGCGGCGACGAGCCCGACCTTCCACGCACTCCCGCGAATAGGCTGGCCACCGGTCGCCCACCGGAATGAACGGTCCCCGAGAGCGCGCGCAAAGTCGCCTCCGCCCTGGAAGCGATCCGCGGGCACCTTCTCGAGCGCCTTCGCGACGGCCGCGGCGACGTGCGCCGGCACCGCGGGGCGCTGCTCCGTCACCGGAACCATCTGCCCGAGGACGATCCTGCCGAGGATCGCCTGCGGCGTGCTCCCCGTAAACGGCGGCTCGCCCACGAGCATCTCGTAGAGCACGCACCCGAGCGCGTACACGTCCGTGGCCGGGCCGACGTTCCGATCGCCGGTCGCCTGCTCGGGGCTCATGTAGTGCGGGGTGCCGAGGCTGAGGCCAGTCTCCGTGAGGCGGCTCCCCGCTCCCGCACCGAGCGCAAGCGCGATGCCGAAGTCCGAGATCACCGGCTCGCCGTCGTGCAGGAGGATGTTCGCCGGCTTGATGTCCCTGTGGACGATCGCGCTCTTGTGCGCGTTCTCGAGCGCGCCCGCAACCGCCACCGCGATGCGCACGGCCTCGTCGATCGGCAGCTGTCGCTCCCGGTCGAGCCTCTCGCGCAGGCTATCCCCCTTCACGAACGGCATCACGTAGAAGAGGAACGAGCCGGTCTCCCCGGAATCGAAGAGCGGGAGGATGTGAGGGTGCTGCAGGCCCGCGGTGGTCTTGATCTCGGCGAGGAAGCGCTCCGCGCCGACGACCGCCGCCAGCTCCGGCTTCAGGACCTTGAGCGCGACCTTGCGCCCGTGCCTCAGGTCTTCCGCCAGATAGACCGTGGCCATGCCCCCCTCGCCGAGCTCGCGCTCGATGCGGTACCGGCCCTCCAGGGCTAGGCGGAGACGGTCGATCGTGAGGGACAGGGGAAGCTCCAGAACTGGCGCGTCAGCTCCGCCCAAGATGCCCTGGGCGCGCGCCGACAGCCAGCGTGCGGAACCTCGCGACGAACCAGGCCCGCCCCCCGCCCCGCCCTAGGCGGGCCGCGGCCTCCGCCTCATCTTGTGCTCCCCCTGGGACCTCCCACACCAGCCGTCGTGACCAAAGATCCCAACCCGCTGCTCACGGGCGGCCTCCGCATCCCGTTCCACCGGATCCGGGCCGCGCACGTGGAGCCGGGCATCATGCAGGCTCTCGAAGAGGCGCAGGCCTCCGTGGACCAGGTCGCGGGCGATCGCACCCCGCCCACCTGGGCGAACACCATGCAAGCGCTCGACGACACCGTCGAGCGGCTCGCGGAGCGCATCGCGCCCGTCACGCACCTGGTGAGCGTGGCGGAGACGCCCGAGCTCCGCGAAGCCTACAACGCGGTGCTCCCCAAGATCACGGCGTTATGGTCGCGCCTTCCGCTCAATGAAGGACTGTGGGCGCGCGTGAAAGCGTATGCGGCCACCCCCGAGGCACTCGAGCTGACAGGGATCGAGCGCCGGCATCTGGACAAGACGGTGCGCGAGTTCCAGCGCGCGGGCGCAGAGCTCCCGGCGCCGTCCAAGAGGCGACTCGAGGCGATCCGCATCGAGCTGGCCCAACTCGAGCAGTCGTTCAGCGAGCACGTCCTCGATGCGACGGCGGCCTACGAGCTCGTCGTCACGGACGAGTCTCGGCTCGACGGCATGCCTGACGCCGCCAAGCGGCGTGCTCGTGAGAAGGCCAAGGAGAAGGGCAAGAGCGGCTGGCTGCTCACGCTCGACTACCCGTCCGTGGAGCCGATCCTCAAGTACTGCGAGGACCGCGAGCTCCGTCGCGAGATCTTCGTGGCGTACTCGACCCGATGCCGGTACGGCGAGTTCGACAATCGCCCGCTCATCGCGCGCATCCTGCGGCTTAGGGACGAGCTGGCCGAGGTCCTCGGATACTGTGGCTTCCCGGACTATACGCTCGAGGACCGCATGGCGGGGACGGGGAAGCGGGCCATCGACTTCGAGGCTGACCTGGTCGAGCGGACCCGCCCGTACTGGCAGCGCGACGTTGCAGAGCTGCAGGGCCACGCCTCCACCCTCGGCCTCGCGCCGATGGAGCCCTGGGACTCCGCGTTCGTCATGGAGGACCTGCGCAGGAAGCGCTACGACATCGACGACGAGACCCTGCGCCCCTACTTCCCTCTGCCGCGCGTGCTCGACGGTCTCTTCGAGATCGTTCGCCGCACCTTCGGCTTCCGCGTCGAAGAGCGGAAGATCGAGGAAGTGTGGCACGACGACGTACGTTACTTCGAGCTTTACGACGAATCGGACGGAACGCTCGTCGGCGGGTTCTACTCGGACTGGTTCCCGCGTACCGAGAAGCGACCAGGCGCGTGGATGAACCACTTCGTCACCGGAGGCCCACGCCCAGGCGGTCGCTTCGCACCTCATCTCGGGGTGATCTGCGGCAACTTCACGCCGCCGGAGGGCGACCGGCCCGCGCTGCTGACCCACCGCGAGGTCGAGACCACGTTCCACGAGTTCGGGCACCTGCTGCACCACTGCACTTCGCGCGTCGAGATTCGTTCGCGGGCGGGCATCAACGTGGCCTGGGACTGGGTCGAGCTGCCGAGCCAGATCATGGAGAACTGGACGTGGGAGCGCGAAGCCCTCGACGCGTTCTCCGGGCACCACGAAACGGGGGCCAAGCTCCCCGACGAGATCTTCGAGCGCATGTTCGCCGCTCGGCGTTACATGGGGGGCTGGGCTCAAATGCGGCAGCTCTCGCTGGGTACGGTGGACTCGGCGCTGCACACCGAGCTGGCGGCCAAACTGCGGGCCGCAGCAGCGGGGACGACCGGCGATACGCTGGACGCGAGGCAAGGCGAAGAGGTCATGGCGTTCGGTGAGGGACGATTCGCGGCCTTCGCGCCTACCAAGACCTTCGCCCAGTACCACGCGTTGACGTCGTTCTCCCACCTGTTCGCAGGCGGATACGCCGCGGCGTACTACAGCTACCTGTGGTCCGAAGTCCTGGACGCCGACGCGTTCACCCGCTTCAAGCGCGAGGGCATCTTCAATCGCGCGACCGGCCGGTGCTACGTCGACACCATCCTCTCGCGTGGCGACTCCGCGGACCCTGACGAGCTCTTCCTGGAGTTCATGGGGCGGGCACCGGACCCGAGTGCGCTGCTGGAGCGCAATCTGGGGCCGCTCGTCGAGACGTGAGCCTTCGCCGCTTCTCCGCCGCCGTCGGCGCCTCCGTGCTCCTCGCGGCGGCCGCCTGCGACTCCCTCGGTATCGCGTACGGCGACGCCAACAGCGTCATCGCCGTGATGGCCCCGGACCAGTGGGACGAGTTCTCGGATGAGATCTACGCCGCGCTCGAGCAGACCATCGTCACCGTCCGCGACGAGAAGACGTTCACGGTCACGTATCAGGAGCCGTACGGCGACCGGTGGCACGAGCTGAGCCGGTTTCGCCAGCTGCTGCTGGTGGGCAGCCTGGGTGACGCCTGGATCCAGGAGGCGCTCGCAGACGTCGAGCCTCCGGTCAGCGAGCCCGGGCTCTATCGGTCGCAGGACGTGTGGTCGCGCGGGCAGATGCTCACGGTGATGGTGCTCGGGGCCAATCCGGCCGAAGAGATCGTCGAGCAGCTCCCCATGGTCTACGCGCAGCTCGACCAGGACTTCAGGGTCTTCGCGCGCAGCCGCATGTACCAGACGGGCGTCGACACCGCGCTCGCGGACACACTGCTGACCCAAGCCGGGTTCGGCGTCATCGTTCCCGTGGTGTACCGCTGGAGCCGTGCGGACTCGACGTTCGTCTTCCGCAACGACAACCCGGACCCTGCCGAGCTCATCCGTGAGGTCTCGGTGAGCTGGATCAGCCCCATCCCGCCCGAGCTGTCTCCGGACTCCGTGCTCGCGTGGCGCGCGCGGACCGTGGAGGCGTACTACAGCGAGCCGCAGGCGGTCGTCCCGGACGCCATGACTTTCGAGCGGCTCGCGTTCGCGAACTACATCGCACTCGAGATCCGCGGGCAGTGGACGAACCCGCCTGAGCGCGGCTGGCCGGCAGGCGGCCCCTTCATCACGCGGGCCGCGGTGTGCGAAGGGCAGGACCGGGCGTACCTGATCGACGCCTGGCTGTACGCGCCAGGGCTCGAGAAGTACGAGTACATCATCCAACTCGAGACGATTCTAGACACGTTCCGCTGCGGTTGAGCGCTCGCCCGCTGCCGCTCGTGCGGTAGCGGCCGTCCATGGCAGAGCGAATCCCCTGACGGCGATCTCCGGTCCGCGCGTGCCCAACACCTCGGCTCGGCGCCACACGAGGCGTCGTCCAGGCGACGCTCGATTGGCCCGGTCGGACCTGCCCGCTACAATGTCGTCCCCGCGACCCTTCGCCCCGCCGGCGCGACGCCGTCCCCGTGAGCTTCGTCCACCTCCACACGCATTCGGAGTTCTCGCTCCTCGACGGGGCCAACCGCATCGACGACCTGGTCGGCAAGGCCAAAGAGCTATCGATGCCGGCGCTCGCGCTCACCGACCACGGCTGCCTCTTCGGCGCCTGGAGCTTCTACAAGGCGGCCAAGCGCGAGGGCGTGAAGCCGATCGTGGGCATGGAGGCCTACGTGGCTCCGGGCGATCGACGCGACCGCTCGACCTCGGGTGAGGGAGAGCGCGCCTACTACCACCTGGTGCTGCTCGCGCGCGACCGGGTCGGCTACCACAACCTGGTGAAGCTCTCCTCCATCGGATACACGGAGGGCTTCTACCACCGCCCGCGCATCGACCGCGAGGTGCTGGCGAAGCACCACGAGGGGCTCATCGTCACGTCGGCGTGCATGGCGGGCGAGGTCGCGCGCCACCTCCAGGCGGGCGACGCCGCCGGCGCGCGGCGCGCGGCCGAGTGGTACGCCAACCTCTTCGACGGCCGTTACTACCTGGAGGTGCAGGCGCACGAGACGCCCGGGCAGGCCGAGCTGAACGCGCAGATCTTCGCGCTGGCCGAGGAGCTCGGGCTTCCCGTGGTGGCGACGAACGATGCGCACTTTCTTACGCCGTCCGACCACGAGGCGCACGACATCCTGCTCTGCATCGGGCTCGGCAAGGACCGCGGCGATCCGCGGCGCATGCGCTACGACAAGGGCCTCTACTTCAAGAGCCCCGAGGAGATGGCGGCGCGCTTCCCCAGGCGGCAGGACGTGGTCGAGAACACGCTCCGCATCGCGGACGAGGTCGACCTCGTCTTCGACAAGACGTACCACCTGCCCGCGTTCCCGCTGCCCTCGACGCACTCCTCCGAGAACGAGTACCTCGAGCACCTCGCGCTCGAGGGCGCCAAGCAGAGATACGGCGATCCGCTTCCGCCGCATGCGAAGGAGCGCTTCGACTACGAGATGGGAGTCATCCGCGGGACAGGCTACGCGGGGTACTTCCTCATCACGGCGGACTTCATCCGCTGGGCGCGAGAGCGCGACATTCCGGTCGGCCCGGGTCGCGGATCCGCTGCGGGCTCGCTCGTCGCCTACTCGCTGGGCATCACCAACCTCGACCCCATCGAGTTCGATCTCCTCTTCGAGCGCTTCCTGAACCCCGAGCGCATCTCGATGCCGGATATCGACATCGACTTCTGCTTCGAGCGGCGCGGCGAGGTGATCGACTACGTGCGGCAGAAATACGGCAAGGAAGCCGTGGGCCAGATTGTCACCTTCGGAACCATGAAGAGCCGCGCGGTCATCCGCGACGTGGGCCGCGTGCTCGGGTTCGAGCCGTCGGAGACGGACCGCATCGCCAAGCTGATTCCGAACCAGCCTGGCCAGGCGTTCACGGTCCAGGAGGCGCTCGACAAGCTCAAGGAGGTAAAGGACCTCTACAAGCTCGACGAGCGGCACAAGCAGCTCTTCGACTACTCGATGACGCTCGAGGGGCTCTCCCGCCACGCGTCGGTGCACGCTGCGGGCGTCGTGATCGCGCCCGGACCGCTCGACGACTACGTGCCCGTGAGCGTGCAGACCGGGAAGAACGGCGCCGGGTCGGGCGGCGACGCCATGGCCGTGACCCAGTACGACATGAACTGCCTCGACGAGGTGGGCATGCTCAAGATGGACTTCCTGGGCCTCAAGACCCTCACCGTCATCCACGACGCGGTGGAGATGGTGAAGTCGAGGTACGGGCAGCTCGCCCACCCGGACACCGGCGAAGCATTCGCCAGCATGGACGACGTCCCCCTCGACGACGCGTCCGTCTACAAGATGCTCGCGCGCGGCGGCACCCCCGGCGTGTTCCAGTTCGAGTCGAACCTGGCAAACGACAAGCTGCGCGCCATGCGCTGCGACCGCTTCGAGGACCTGGTTGCCACCAACGCGCTCATCCGGCCGGGCCCGCTCGACTCCGGCATGACGGACGTCTACATCGACCGGAAGCTGGGAAGGAAGGCCGTCACGTACCCACACCCGTCGCTCGAGAAGGCGCTCGAGCCGACGTACGGCGTCATCGTCTATCAAGAGCAGGTGATGCGCATCGCGGCGGAGCTCGCGGGCTACACGCTTGGGGAAGCCGACGTGCTACGAAAGGCAGTCGGCAAGAAGAACGCCGAGCTCATCCGCGAGGACCTGGGCAAGTTCGTCGACAAGGCCGTCGCGCGCGGCGTCGACCGGCACGTCGCGCTCGAGCTGTCGACGCAGATCGAGACGTTCGGACCGTACGGCTTCAATCGCAGCCATGCCGCAGCCTACTCCCTCGTCTCGTATCACACCGCCTGGCTGAAGGCGCACTACCCGGCCGAGTTCATGGCCGCGCTGCTGTCGTCCGTGCTCGACAATACGGACAGCGTCGTGAAGTACATCGGTGCTTGCCGTGACTTGCCGCGGCACGTGACCAAGCTCGAGGAGCCGCTCGACGTGCTCCCGCCGGACGTGAACGAGTCCGGGTGGAAGTTCACCGTCACGGACGCGGGCAAGATCCGCTTCGGACTCGGCGCCGTGCGCGGCGTTGGTCACGCCGCCGCGAGCTCGGTGCTCGAGGCGAGGAAGACCCAGCGCTTCACGTCGCTCTTCGACTTCCTCGAACGCATCGACATCCGCGCTTTGAACAAACGCGCGTGCGAGGCGCTCATCGCGGCGGGCGCGCTGGACGCGTTCGGGCACCGCTCGCAGCTGCTCGCCGGCCTCGACTCCGCCTACAACGAGGTGCAGGCTCGACAGGCCGACATCGAGTCGGGACAGGCGTCGCTCTTCGGCGATACGTCCGACATCGTGAAGCGCCCCCCTCCCCTCCCGAACGTGCCCATCTGGCCCGAGCCCGAGCGGCTGGCGCGCGAGAAGGAAGCGCTCGGCTTCTTCATCTCCGGTCACCCGCTCGACCGCTACCGCGAGGTGGTGCGTGCCTACGAGCCCATCGCATCCGACACGCTGGTGGAGCGACCGGGCCGCATGGTCGCACTCCCTTGCGTGGTCACCGCGATCTCGCGGCAGATCTCGCGGCGCGACAGCACCGAGTGGGGAAAGATCACCGTCGAGGACTTCCGCGGCACCGCCACGGTGCTCGCGTTCGGGGAAGCGTGGCAGAAGTACAAGGAGGTGCTCAGGCAGGATGCGGTCGTCGAGATCGTGGGCCGCGTGAGCGGCCGCGAGCGAGACGAGGAGAACCCACCCATCTTCCTCGAGGGCGCGCGCCCCCTCGATGCCGTGGCGCCTGAGCTCGCCGTCCAGATCGAGCTCGAGCTGGGCTCGGACGTCGTCGAGGACGCGTTCGCCGCCGCGAAGCGCGTGATCGCGCAGCATCCGGGCGCGTCCGCGGTTTGGATGCAGGTCCGCCCCGACAACGGCGAGCGCGCACCGCGGCTCAAGTCGCGCTCGCTGCGCATGAGTCCAGACGAAGCCGCGCTCGGTGAGCTGCAGAAACTGTTCGGGCGTGGCAACGTCCGGCTGGTGAGGACCGTGCAGCAGGACGACTCCGAACCGCCCGAGCCGCGGTGGCGTCGCCGCGACGCCCCCAACCCTTGGGAGTCGTGATGAAGCGCTCCGACGTCTTCCGCGCACTCGCTCTCGAGGATGTGAACACGGGCGGGTTCGACGGGAACTGGCTGGGCTCCGGTCCGGAGCTCGAGGTCCGCTCCCCGATCGACGGGTCGCGGCTCGCCACGGTCAAGCAGGTCACCGAGGCCGAGTACGACCGCGTCGTCGACCGCGCGCACACCGCGTTTCTCGAGTGGCGGAAAGTCCCGGCGCCGAAGCGCGGCGAGCTGATTCGCCGTCTCGGCGAAAAGCTGCGCGAGCACAAGAGCGCGCTGGGCGCGCTGGTCACGCTGGAGATGGGGAAGATCCGCGCGGAAGGCGAGGGCGAAGTGCAGGAGATGATCGACGTCTGCGACTTCGCCAACGGGCTCTCGCGCCAGCTCTACGGCCTCACCATGCAGAGCGAGCGACCCGACCACCACATGCGGGAGCAGTGGCACCCGCTGGGCGTGGTCGGCGTCGTCACGGCGTTCAACTTCCCCGTGGCCGTCTGGAGCTGGAACGCGGCGATCGCCGCCGTGTGCGGCGACGCGACGCTCTGGAAGCCCGCCTCGTCGACGCCGCTCACGGCCATCGCGGTGACGAAGCTGGCCGCAGAAGTGTGCCGCGACTGCGGCGCTGACCCCGCGATCTTCTCGCTCGTGATCGGGCGAGGCTCGACGGTCGGCGACCGGCTCCTGCACGACAAGCGCGTTCCGCTCGTCTCCGCCACGGGTTCGTGCGGGGTCGGCAAGCGCGTGGCCGAGGTCGTCGGCCTCCGACTCGGTCGCACGATCCTCGAGCTCGGCGGCAACAACGCCATCCTGGTGACGCCGTACGCGAACCTCGGCCTCGCCGTGCCCGCCATCGTGTTTGGCTCGGTGGGCACCGCAGGTCAGCGCTGCACGAGCACGCGCCGCATCATCGTGCATCGCTCGGTGCGCGATGCTCTCGTGGACCGCCTGGTGCACGCGTACCGAGGCGTGCGCATCGGGGACCCGATGGAGGACGGCACGCTCATGGGCCCGCTCGTGAACCGCAACGCCGTGGACGCGCTGCTCGAGGCGCGCCGGCGCGTGCAGGAGGAGGGCGGTCGCATCCTCTACGGCGGAGAGCGACTCGAGGGCCCCGGGTACCCGGGTGGGCTCTACGTGACCCCGTGCATCGCTGCTGCCGAGAACCACTTCGCCATCGTGCAGAAGGAGACGTTCGCGCCCATCCTCTACATCATCGAGTACGGCGACGCGGCGAGCTCACCCTTCGAGGCGATCGACGAGCTCGAGGAAGCGATTCGCCTGCACAACGACGTCCCACAGGGCCTCTCCTCCTCGATCTTCACGGACAACGTGCGCGAGGCGGAGTACTTCCTGTCACACCGGGGAAGCGACTGCGGCATCGCCAACGTGAACATCGGCACCTCCGGCGCAGAGATCGGTGGCGCGTTCGGCGGCGAGAAGGAGACGGGCGGCGGACGCGAATCCGGCTCGGACTCTTGGAAGGCCTATATGCGCAGGCAGACCAACACGGTCAACTGGAGCACCGAGCTCCCGCTTGCGCAGGGCCTCTCCTTCGACGTCGAGTAGGCTGGCAGGCTGCGCTCAGTCGGTGCTCTCGGCGAGCCAGCGGGCGGCGTCGAGCGCGTGGTAGGTGATGACGAAGTCGGCGCCGGCCCTCCGGAACCCGAGCAGCGTCTCCAGGACGGTCGCCCGCTCGTCCAGCCAGCCGCGCTCTGCGGCAGCCTTCACCATCGAGTACTCGCCGCTCACGTTGTAGACGGCGAGCGGGTGGTCGGGAAACGCCTCACGGGTGCGCCTGACGATGTCGAGGTAGGCGAGCCCGGGCTTCACCATGAGGATGTCGGCGCCCTCGGCGACGTCGGCGGCGTGCTCACGCAGCGCTTCCCGCGCGTTTCCGGGGTCGACTTGGTGGCTGCGTCTGTCGCCGAACTTCGGTGCACCCCCGGCGGCATCGCGGAAAGGCCAGTAGTACGCCGACGCGAACTTGGCCGAGTACGACAGGATCGCAGTCTCCTCGAACCCCGCCGCGTCGAGGGCTCCACGGATCGCCGCGACCTGACCGTCCATCATCGCCGACGGCGCGACGATGTCCGCACCCGCTCGAACCTGCGACACGGCCGTATCGGCCAACCGCTCGAGCGATGCGTCGTTGAGGATGGTGCCGTCGTCTGCGAGTAAGCCACAGTGTCCATGATCCGTGTACTCGCAGAGGCAGACATCCGCGATGATCAGACCGTCGTGTCCCGACTCTCGGAGCTTCCGTAGCGCGCGCTGAATGATGCCGTCGTCGGCCGAGGCCTCCGACCCGCGCGCATCCTTGTGAGCCGGAATCCCGAAGAGGAGGATGGCTGCGAGGCCTGCGTCCCGCGCGGCGGCGGCCGCCTCCGGCAGACGCTCGAGCGGCCAGCGGTGGACGCCAGGCATCGACGGCACTTCGGCGAGCGTCACATCGACCTCGCTCACGAAGAGGGGCAGCACCAGCCGGTCGGGGGTGATCGCGTGCTCACGCACCAGGGCACGCAGGGGAGCCGTCCGCCGCAGTCGGCGCGGGCGCGCGCGCGGCCACGGCGGGCCGGGGTTGTCCGTCTCTGTCGGTGAGCTCATGCACGGGCCTCCAGCCCGGGAAGGAGAGGATTGTAGCGCACCCGGGGCTCGGAGCCACCCGGCGCAGGCCGTTTCCGACCTGAGCAGGGGCCCGGATTGACGCCATGAGTGGGCGCCTGTATCTCTATGCCCCTGAAGTTGAGACTCGTTCTCAAGTCTGTGCTCGCTGGGCTCTGCCACCACCACTCCGAACCATGCGCCCGCTCTCACTTCGAGCCCCCGCCCCTCGATTCCTTGCGAAGGTCGTCACGGTCCTCGCCGTGACGGCACTTGCTCCGAACCTCTCACTTTCAGCCCAGCAATCCGACTCGGCACGCATCGCCGAGCTCGAGCGTCGCCTCGAAAGCGTCACCCGCGAGATCGAGCGGCTCAGCCTCGGCGCCGACGTGGTCCAGGCCGACAGCTCCATCCTCGGCCTCGGCCCTGCCGCTTCGAAGGTGTACCAGGTCACTCAGGGCGTATCGATCGGCGGCTACGGCGAGATCCTCTACGAGAACTTCGCCGGCGAGCGCGAGGACGGTGTGGCCTCCACCGCGCGCGACGTGACCGATGCGCTCCGCGCGATCGTCTACTTCGGATACAAGTTCGACGACCGGCTCCTCATCAACTCCGAGATCGAGATCGAGCACGCGAACGAGGCGTACCTCGAGTTCGCGTACGTCGATTACATGCTCACGGACAACGTGGGCCTGCGCGCCGGCCTCCTGCTGGCCCCGCTCGGCTTGGTGAACGAACTGCATGAGCCGCCGATCTTCCTGGAGACGAAGCGCTCGGTCACCGAGCAGCGCGTGATTCCCACGACGTGGCGCGAGAACGGAATCGGACTCTTCGGGACGTCGGGTCCCGTTGCGTGGCGCGCGTACGTGATGAACTCGCTGAACGGAGCGGGCTTCACGGCGGGCGGGCTGCGCGGCGGCCGGCAACGCGGCACGCGTGCGCTCTCCGAGAGCCTCGCGCTGGTCGGCCGTGCGGACTACGTCGGTGTCCCGGGACTGCTCGTGGGCGCCTCGGCGTTCTACGGCGGAACCGGGCAAGGACGTCGGCTCGCGGGTGAAGAGGTGGTGGCCAACCTGTTCCTCTGGGACGTACACGCGGACTACGAGGGGAACGGCTTCGACGTGCGCGCCGTGTTGGCGCGTGCATCCTTGAACGACGCCCGCGAGCTCAACCAGCTCAACGCGCTGAGCGGTGCCGCCGGTGTCGGCGACGAGATGCAAGGATGGTACGTCGAGGCAGGCTACGACGTGCTGCGCACGACCGGGCTGGCCCATCAGCTGCTGCCCTTCGTTCGGTACGAGCAGGTCGACACGCACCGCTCGACCGTTCCCGGCGTTTCGGAGGATGCGGCTCAAGACGTGACGGTCCTGTCGCTCGGGGCTGCCTGGAAGCCGATCCCCCAAGTCGTGCTGAAACTCGCGCGTCAGATCCACGAGAACGGAGCGCGCACGGGTCTCAGCCAGTGGAACGTGCAGCTGGGGTGGCTCTTCTGACGCTCCGTCGCGTCGCCGCGCTTGCGGCCGTCACCCTCGGGCTCACGGCCGCTCGCGCGCTTCCCGCCGCCGCCCAAGCCGTCTCGCAGGATGAGGCGTTGCGCCAGGCGTTTGCCGACGCGGACACCGTCGAGCGGCGAACAGCCTACCTCACCGCCGCGCAGCTCGCGGAAGCGCGCCAGCTCGCCGGACGCGGCGTCGACGTCGAGGCCGAGCTGGTGACGTACTACGTCGGAGTCAGAGGAGGCGACACGGTGGGAGTCGCCTACTTCGACGCGCACCGTGTGAGGACGCTCCCCGAGGTGCTCATGATCGTCGTGGGCGCCGACCAGCGCATCCGCCGCATACAGGTGCTGCGCTTCTCCGAGCCCCCCGAGTACCGACCCGCCGACGGGTGGCTCGCACGCTTCACCGGCCGGATGCTCGACGCCGAGCTGTCGGAGCGGCGTGGCGTGGACGGCATCACCGGAGCGACGCTGACCACGAGGGCCGTCACGGGCGCGGCGCGGCGCGTGCTCGCGCTGCACCAGGTGATCGCGCCGTTCCAGAGTGCGTCGCGGTGAGCCCATTCGAGAAGTGGGCGGTGTGGATCACCTCCGGTGGAACCGGCCTCACCGGCCTCGTCTACTGGTGGATGGCGGACTGGCTGCAGCCGCTGGACGAGTTCGCAGTGATCAACCATCCACTGCAGCCGTGGGTGCTCAAAGCCCATGTGCTGATGGCGCCGCTGTTCGTGTTCGCGGTCGGCCTGGTGGCCGTCGAGCACATCTGGCGGCAGTACACGTTGCGCAGTCGGGCCGGCCGACGTTCCGGACTCCTGTCCATGTGGACGCTCGGCCCGATGATCGCCACCGGCTACCTGATCCAGGTCGTCACCCAGGTGGGCTGGCTGGAAGCGCTGGCGTGGACGCACCTGGTTGCGGGCATCGCCTACCTGGTCGGGCTGGTGCTCCACCACCCCGTTCCACGGCGGTTCGTGCACCCGCTCATGCAGCGGCGGCACGCTCGAGAGCGGGCGGCCTCCCGCCCCATGGCTGGCGGCACCGACCCCGGCCCGACCCGCTCCGCGCAACCGGGCGAGCTTACGAAATGATACGACACTATGCCTTGCGCAGCCGCCGTCCGTACTCGACCTACTACGGCCGCACGGACTCCAGCGTCGGCACCACCAGATCCACGCGGAAGGGCGGCAGTCGATAGCGCACGCTGTCGCCGGCCACCATGCCCCAGCGGTCGCCGGTTCCACCCCCCACGGTCACGGCTGTGAGCTCCTGGCCGGTGGCGTCGTACACCACGGTCCGTCCGGCCTGAGGAAGCATGCCGATCGAGTCCGTATCCGCCACGAACCTGGACGCGACCACTCCTTGGGCCAGCTCGTTCATGAGCCCCCGTACCTGGTTCGCGTCGGCGGGCGTGCCGTTCGCGAACGTCCACGCCGAGTCGCCGCGGACGAGCTCGAAGGAGTCTCGGTCACGAGTCACGGCGATCCGACGCACCTGAGCGGTGTCGATCCGGACCATGCGGCGGTTACGCCAATCGTCCAGCTGGCGGAACACGAACGAGCGGATGCCCGAATCGAGGAGATACACCGCGTCCTCGTCGGGGAGACGCGCATACACGGTGGCCGACCTCGGGCCGTCGACGCCTATGAGCAGCGTACGCGACGCCCCCTGGCCCTCGAGCTCCACCCTCGCGGCGGTGTCCGCCGCGACTCCCATGCGTGCGTGGTTCGTGGGATTCGAGGCCGCCAGACTCGCGACGCGCGAGTTGCCGAGCGTCTGGAAGAACCGCGCGATCGAGCCCGAATCGCTCCTGAATCCGTTGACCATCCAGCTGCCCGCGACCCGGCGCAGCTCGACCGCACCGGCCTGGCTGCTGAGGCGGACCGCGCTCAAGGTCGTATCGCTGGCGCCGTCGAAGAAGGTCGCAATCGCGCTTTCGATCTCGGGCTCCGAGTCGGCAGCCCGATTGGAGACGAGGAAGATCACGAGCCAGAGTGCCGCGGCGGCTCCGAGCGCGCCCAGGAGCCGCTTCAGGGTCCGTTCGCTCACTGGACCACCTCCCGCCGGCGTGCCTCGGCGCGACGGCGGCGACCCGTCACGCGTGCCAGCCCGAGCAGAACGAACAAGAGCGGCACGCCCACCAGGTTCCCCCACTTGATGACGTTCCGCGTCAGGTCGGAAGAGAACACCAAGTTGGGCGGCCTGCGGTCCTTGGAGCGGATGCGGATGAGCGCCTCGTCCTGCGCCAGCCAGTCGATGGAGTTGGCGACGAAGGCCAGGTTGTTCGGGTTGTACTGCACGAACTGGCCCTCGGCGAAGGTGGCGTCACCCACGACCACCATGCGGCCGCGCGTGTCCCCTTCAGCGGGAGTCACCGCTGCAGCGAGTATGCGGACCCCCAGCTCCTCCTCGGGGACGTTCCAGTCCTGGTTGGGCAGAATGGGCAGCGAAGTGTCACGCAGCGCCGCGGCCTCGCTGGTCCGCCAGAGCGGCGTCACGTTGGCGCTGTCCGACACCTCGAGCGCGGCAGCCCATCCCATCGTGAGCGCGTTCAGCCCACTCGTGATGGCATGGTCTCCCGCCGGATTGGCGATCGGCCAGAGCGGGTACGGCACCACCACCTGGAAAATCCCCTGGCTACCCGCGTTCACCCGTTCGCTGGACGCCAGGTCGGCCACCATGCTGGAGGACAGGGCCACGCCACGGCTCGCCAGGAAACTCTCGAGTCCGCTCGAGACCGGAAACGCCGTGGGCGACTCCTGATCGAGGGCCACCGACTCGAGCATCAGGAAGGCGGCTCCGCCCGCGTCCACGAACTCGCGCACCCGCTCGGCTGCGGCCGGGCTGAGCGGCTCCTTCGGGCCCCGGATCACCAGCACCTCGATGTCCTGGAAGGCGATGGGCGGCACGCTATCCCCGTTCAAGTCCACCGCGCGGATGTCGTAGCGCTGGCCGAGGCTCTCCATCAGGCCGGGCACGTCTCCGATCGGCTGGGCGCCAAACCCGGTGGCGTAGCCGAGACCGACACGATCGGTCGTCGTCATGTCGTAGATCGCCGAGGTCAGCCGGAACTCGAGATCATCGGTCCGGTTGATGACCGGGGTGACCTCCGTGCGCTCGGCATAGCGGATGACCAGCCCGTAGTACCCGCGCTGGATGGAGAACTGATCTTCGGTGAGCACGTTGAACTCGACCGGGTAGATCCCGAGAGCCTCCGCCTGCGAGACCAGCGCGTCGTCCTCGTCGGGGTTCACCTCGGTGACGCGCAGGTTGCCGTTGGCGGACCCCTCCATGTCGGCGAGCACGTCGCGCACATCGCGCAGGCTCAGCTGCATCTCGGCGGGCAAGTTGGCAGACGCGTACAGCGTCACCTCCACCATGTCGTCGAGCTCGCCCAGCAGGTCGCGCGTGCCGTCCTCCAGCGTGTAGAGGTTCCCCGAGGTCAGATCGATACGCCCGCGCACGTAGCTCCCGAGCAGATTGACCACGAGGACCAACAGGGCGAACACCGCAGCGCCCAGGCGCATGCGCCGCCACTCGGCCCGCGAGTGACTCAGCCGCTCGCGCATCACCGCGCCCAACGCCAGCACCACGAACAGAGCCGTGGTCGAGACGAAGTAGAGCACGTCCCGGAGATCGACGACGCCGCGCGCCACGTTCTGGAAGTGACTGAGCACCGACAGCTTCGCGAGGCCGCCGGCGACCACCGGCGGCACCCCGATCTGGACGACCGGAAGTCCGATCAGGAAGAGCGTGAAGGCCGCGATCGCGGCAACGATGAAGGCCGTGATCTGGTTGCGCGTGAAGCTGGACGCCCACAGGCCCAACGCCACGAACTGCAGCGCGAGCAGCGCGGCCCCCAGGTACTGCGCGACCATGATGCCCGCGTCGGCATCCGACACCAGCAGGACCGCGAGCGCCGTAGGCACAGTGCCCGCAAGCGCGATCAGCACGAAGAGCCAGTCGCCGAGCAGCTTGCCGACCACCACCTCCAGCTCGCTCACCGGTTGCGCTAGCAGCCACTCGAGCGTGCGGCTCCGCCGCTCTTCGGCCAGAGTCCGCATGGTGGCCGCGGGCACGAACACCGCGAACAGCATCGGCAGCAGATCGAAGATGGGCCGTAGGGACGCCACGCCCATCCCGTACATGGAGCGGTAAGCGAGGAAGAGCGTGAGGCCGAGGAAGGCCACCACGAGCACGTACGCCGTCGCTTGGTCGAAGTAGCCGCGCACTTCGCGGCGGGCCACCGCCCACACGTTCCTGATCATGCGCCCACCTCACTCTCGCCACCGCTCGACTGCGGTTCCGCTCCGCCGGACGTCGGGGGCGCCTCGTTCGCCGAGCTGTCCGCAGTCAGCGAGCGGAAGAGCTGCTCGAGGCTCGCGCGCTCCCGGTGTAGCTCCCAGAGCGTCCAACCTCGGTCGCGCGCCATCCCGAAGATGGCCGGCCTGAGCTCGACATCGTCGCCCGCATCCAAGGTCACGCGCACACGACCGTTGGCGGGCTCCGAGGCGTGCCCGGTGACTCCTGCGAGCGCCGCCAGCGACTCGGCGACTCCGCTCCCCTCCGCCTCCACGACGTAGCGGGCGCCGCCCGTCCGCTTCGAGAGCAGCTCCTGAACGCCTCCCTCGGCGGCCAGCTTGCCCTGGCTCAGAATCACCAACCGCGAGCAAGTCGCTTCCACCTCCTGCATGACGTGGGTGCTGAGGAGCACGGTGCGCTCCCGGCCGAGCGTGCTCACCAGGCGACGAATCTCGACGCGCTGGTTGGGGTCGAGACCCTCGGTGGGCTCGTCGAGGATGAGCACCTCGGGGCGGTGCAGGATCGCGCCCGCGAGCCCGATCCTCTGCCGATATCCCTTCGAGCACTCCCCGATGGGGCGGTAGAACACCGCGCCGATGTCGGTCTCGTCCACCGCCGCTCTGATGCCGGAGCGAGCGTAAGCTGCGGAGAGTCCACGCAGGTCTGCGACGTAGTCGAGATACTCAGCGACGAGCAGCTCGTCGTAGAGCGGGTTCGCCTCGGGCAGATACCCGATGCGCCGCTTGGCCGCCAGCGGATCGTCGGTCACCGGCACTCCGTCGAGGCGCACCGCGCCCTCGTCCGGCTGCAAGGTGCCCGTGATCATGCGCATCGTCGTGGTCTTGCCCGCGCCGTTGGGCCCGAGGAAGCCAACCACCTCACCGCGCTCGACGGTGAAGGTGAGGTGATCCACGGCGGTCACACCACCGTAGCGCTTGCTCACTGCATCGACCGAAATCATCTCGACTCCTCTACGGCTCCCGAAAGCGAAAAAGAGCCTCGCCGGCCTCAGCTCGACGTGGCTAGTGCGCGAGTGGTCCATCCATCGTGGACCGTCCGAGGGGGACGGGACCGGTACTTTCGACTCCGCCCGGACCCCAAGGTCTCCAAGGAAACGGGCCCGATCTTATGAGCCTTGGCAGGCCTTGTCCACAGGCTCTGACGCGGGTGGTTCGGCGGGGGTTGCCACCCCTGTTGGGCCTATCCTTCCGCCAGCTCGCGGAACCGCCCGGCCAGCCGGGGGCCTGCCCCTTCGTCCTCGTGCTTGAAGAACACGTAGGCCCGCTCCCAGCCGGTATCCGCAATCCGACCCACCCAGCGGGACAAGTCGGCGTCTGTGTAGTCGGGACGCCTGAGCCGGAGGTACCCCCATGAGGCCGTAGGCACGATGACCTCGTCGTCCGGGGACTCCTCGGTGTCCGCGCAGACCAGCGCCACGCCCCGGGCGCGAAGGAGCTCGCCCACGACCGGGTCGCGCCACGACTCGTGCCGGAACTCGAAGGCCGTCGGCGCGGCAGGCGGGAGTATCTCCAGGAATGCGGCCAGACGCTCCACCTCCGCCTTCATGTTCGGGGGCAGCTGGAAGAGCACGACGCCGAGCCGGGCCCCCAGCGAGGCCACCGTGGACATCATGTACTCAGTGGGCTCCCGGGCTTCGGGTTTGAGGCGGGCGAAGTGCGTGATGCGGCGGGAGGCCTTGATCGAGAACCGGAACTCGGCAGGGACCTGCTCGGCCCATCCCTCGAGCACCGAGGCGCTCGGAAGCCGGTAGAAGGTGTTGTTGATCTCCACCGAGCTCAGGCGCTCGGCGTAGTACGCGAGCATGCGCTTCGCCGGGAGGTCTTCCGGATAGAAGCTCCCCTTCCACTCGTCGTAGCTGTAGCCGCTGGTCCCGACGTAGAGATCCACAGGCGCTCGCGCTGAAGGGTCTCCCCACTGGCTCCGTAGCAACGGGCCGTGAAACTTCGGCTCGCTCCTAGGCGTCCCGAAAGACGTCGCGGGAGCGGCGGTTCGACCGGTCGAGCGAGGATACCGTCATGGGTCCAGAGATGTGGATTGCCCTACTCGCCGTCTTCGTGAGCGGGGGAGCGGTGGGCACGGTGGGGACCCTGCTGACGCAGTGGTTGCTGAAGAGGCTCGATCCACCGCCGATGCCGAGCGAGAGGCTCCGCGGGTCCGAACTGGATCTGCTCCGCTCCGAGGTCGCGGAGCTCGGGCGCCACGTGCACAACATGGACGCGCGACTCGACTTCACCGAGCGCCTGTTGGACGGTGCGCTACCGTTGTCGCCTGCGCCTTCACGCATCCAGGGGTCGGGGCTAGCCGCGGCCGACGCACGGCCGGGCGAGCCTCGCCCCCAGACGGACTAGCGCTTGCCCTTCGCCTTCTTCTTCGGCTTGCGGCCCTGGTTCGGATGCTCCAGGTGCTGCCAGGTCTCGCCGCGGCGCAGCATGTAGATCGTGCTGGCGGACACGCCCAGCTTACGAGCCCATTCGGCACCGGACGCACGCCAGCGGTCCTTCTTCTCGTCCCAGTCGTTCAGGACCTTCTTGGCCTGATCGGCCGTGAGCTCGGCATGCGGGGAGTTCTCGCCGCGCAGCCAAACGTTCGACCCGTACCACCGGTCGACGGTCTGGAGCGGGCCGGCTACGCCTCGGCCGGTGTGGCCCAAGCAGTAGTGGCGTACCTGGTCCACCGAGAACTGCGGGTACATACGCGCGATCTCCGCGTACAGGTACCCTTCCTCGGCCAACTTGCGCCATTTGACGACGAGGTCGCCGGCTGGCTTTGCCATAGTGGAATTCTCCTGGTTTGTTGCGAGGGGGGTGATTCGTTTGGTTGCGTCAGCGTAAACCCTGCGAATGAGTCAGAGTTCCCGACGGAAATAACGTCCGGAGCCGTCAGTTGCGCGAAGCGAGTCGGTGGGCGAAATGCTGTTTAAGCTTCGTCAATTTCGGCCCGATGACGATCCGGCAGTACGGTTGAGCAGGGTTCTGTCGGTAGTAGTCGTCGTGGTAAACCTCCGCAGGATAGAACTCGGTGTACGGAACGATCGCAGTTACGAAAGGCCCGCGCCACTCTCCGCCTTCATTCAACTCCTGCATGAGCTTGCGCGCAGTTTCAGCCTGTTCCTCCGAGTGAGTGAAGATCGCCGACCGATACTGCGTGCCCACATCCGCCCCTTGCCGATTCAGCGTGGTGGGATCGTGGATGGTGAAGAAGATCTCGAGTAGGTCGCGGTACGAGATGACCGAGGGGTCGAACGTCACCTGCACGACCTCCGCGTGCCCCGTGCGCCCGGAACAGACCTGCTCATACGTGGGATTACGGGTCGCTCCCCCGGCGTAGCCTGACTTCACGGCCGTCACGCCGTTGACCTGCTGGAAGACCGCCTCCAGGCACCAGAAGCACCCACCACCCAGCGTCGCGAGCTCGCTGGCGCTCATCCGAGCACGTCTTCGGCTCGGACACGTGCACGGGCAGCCTCTCTGGGAGCCAGCACGGTGGCGATCGTATCGACGGCTCGGGCGACCGCGTCGTCGTCGATGTCCCGGTGAATGACGGCCCGGATGCCCCGCGCGCCCCCAGGGATCATGTGGACGCCCGAGGCGTGGCAGCGCTCGGCGAAGTCGGCGGCGGTTCCGGTGGTGACGCTGAAGCGAACGATGTTGGAGTGCACGTCGGCGGGATCGAACTCGATGC
The DNA here is from genome assembly GCA_016873995.1 of Gemmatimonadota bacterium. Lineage (GTDB taxonomy): Bacteria > Gemmatimonadota > Gemmatimonadetes > Longimicrobiales > Gaopeijiaceae > UBA2982. Next base: position 14,931 of record VGVR01000008.1, on the reverse strand, counting down.
CCGGCACCCCAGCGATCCCCTTGGCGAACGCCTTGGCTCGCCGGAGGTCGTCGCCGAGCCGCGGCCGGTGGTGTTCGAGCGCGTACAGCGCGGCCGCCGCCAGGATTCCCGCCTGGCGCATGCCACCCCCGAGCTGCTGCTTGAAGCGTCGTGCCCGAGCGACCAATTCACGGGTGCCCGCGAGCGCCGAGCCCACGGGTGCTCCGAGGCCCTTGCTGAAGCAGACGTTCACCGTGTCGAACGGGGCAGCGTAGTCGCGCTCCGAGACGCCCGACGCGGCCGAAGCGTGCCAGAGCCGCGCACCATCGAGGTGGAGCGCGAGCCCATGTCGTCGCCCCGCCGCGCACACGGAGCGAATCGCGTCGATGGGCCAAACTGTCCCACCACCGGCGTTGTGCGTGTTCTCGACGCAGAGGAGGCGCACCGGCGAGCTCAGCGTGCTCGGCTTGAATCGGTGGGGCACCCCCACGGCCGCGTCGACGTCGGCGGCGGTGAAGACGCCGCGCACGCCACGCAGGGGGTGGATGGAGACACCGCTCAGCGCGGCCGCCCCCCCTCCCTCGTTCATGACGAGGTGCGCGGTACCCTCGATCAGCGCCGCATCCCCCTGCTCCGTCTGGACGCGCACGGCGAGCTGGTTGGACATCGTGCCGGTCGGGACGAAGACCGCGGCTTCCTTCCCGAGCAGCGAAGCGGTCCTGGCCTCCAGCTCGTTGACGGAGGGATCCTCGCCGTAGACGTCGTCGCCGACTTCCGCCGCCGCCATGGCGGCGCGCATGGCCGGGGTCGGCTTCGTGACGGTGTCGCTGCGGAGGTCGATCATGGGAAGGGTCCGTAGCCTAGACTCATCCGCACGGACCCACAAGCGCGCTCAGGCGCGCTTCTTCACAGGACCCTTCTTCGCTCCCCCCTTCTTCGCTCCGCCCTTCTTCGCGGATGCCCCGCCGGCCACCTTCCCTGCGCGGTCACCCTTCTTGGCGCGCGACTTGGCCGCGGGGCGCGCCGAGCCTCGACCCTTCTGGTATCGGTCGATGAACTCATCCACCGGCGTGCTGGCGATGGCCGCAGCGATCACGTCGAGGGGCAAGTCGTCGAGCCGCTTGAAGCGCACGCACGATTGGCCGACGTCGTAGCGCTTTCCAGCAGCCTTGTACGCGCGTTCGAAGCGCTCACGCGCAGCCTTGTCAGCGTAGATGGCAGACAGATACACCACCATGTACCCCTTCTGCGACGCCAACGCCGCGTACATGAGCGGCTTCTCGTTGTACGTGTCAGGATACGTCGCGAGCGGCACCTGGTAGCTGATCATCCCCCAGTCCATCGCTTCGACGTAGCCCTCCGGGAGGTTCGCCAGGATCACGTCGCGAACCGTGCGTATCGCGTCTCGGCGTTCGTCGGGGAGCACCTTCAGATACCCACTGACGGTCTTGGCTTCGGATCGCATCTCGCTACCTCCATTGAGCTCGAGGCATCAGCTCGTCACGCAGATCCCGAATGGCGCGGGGGCCGACCCGGCAGCACCCACCGATCACGCGCGCGCCCTGCTCGGCCCAGGCGCGCGCTCCTTCGACCCACTCGCTCCCCGCCGGCCGCCCGACCCACCGGTGCGAGGCTGCATCGTACGTCTCGCCCGAGTTGGGATACAAGACGATGGTCTTCGACGTGGCAGATCGGACTTCCGCGACGAGACTCGCGACGTGACGGGGCGCGGTGCAGTTGACGCCGACCCCGACCATATTGGCCACGCCCTCGACGCGGCGAACGGCGTCGGCGATCCGCGTCTTGTCCCAGAGGCGCTTGCCGTCTCGGCACGAAAACGTCATCCACGCCCACGCGTGCGGCACCTCTGCGAGCAGCTCCGCCAGTACTTCGGCCTCCTCGACCGACGGCACCTTCTCGATGGCGAGCACGTCGGCCTGCGTGTCGGCGAGCACGTGCAGGCGTCGCCGATGGAACTCCGCGAGCGCCTGCCGGCCCACCAGGTAGCGGCCGCGGTACTCCGAGCCGTCCGCGAGGAAGGCACCGTAGGGGCCGATGCTCGCGGCGACGATCGGCTCGAGTCGATTCGCGCGGTTGCGTTCGTCCGACCAGAACGCGCGCCTCGCCTCTACCGCGAGGTCGACGGACCGGCGCAGCAGGGACTCGGCCGCGAGGGCTCCGAGGCCAGCTGCCGCGAAGCCCTCGAAGCTCGCTTGGTAGCTCGCGGTGGTGATCACGTCGGCGCCCGCCTCGAGATAGGCCAGATGCGCCGCGCGCACCGCTTCCGGTGCGTCGAGCAGCAGGCGCGCCGACCAGAGCGCCGAGTCGAGCATGTGCCCCGCGGCCTCCAGTGCGGTGGCCAAGCCACCGTCGAGGATGACCACGCCCTGGGACTCGAGGTGACGTGCGAGCGGGTTCGGCTTCATCGATCCGGTACGAAGACAAAGTTGTTCACGTACGGGCGACGCCCTTCGACCTGGCGGGCGTCGGCATCGAACCGCGCCACGTCGACGAGATCTCCACCGTCGAAGAACGACCCGTGGTACCCCAGTCCCCGCAGATGGCCGAAGACCTGGTGCATGGTGACGCCCCAGAGGTGTCGAGCCTCGCACTCGAAGAGGATCGCCGGCCGCTGCTCCGAGAGCGTTCTCTGCGCACCGCGGAACACTTCGAGCTCGTGGCCCTCCACGTCGACCTTCATGAGGCGGATCGGTGCGGGGACCGGGTGCGCCGCGAGGTAACGGTCCAGAGTGTCGACCGTGACGTCGTAGCGGCCCGGCCCCGGCGGGAGCGAGGCCCCGACGAGCGACGCCGCCGGCGTCACTCCCTCGCCGGGCACCAAGAGCGCCAGCGTGCCGGAAGCGGACGAGAGCGCACACTCTTCGATCGTCACGTTCGACCACCGGAAGGCCGATGCGTAGCGGCGGAGCATCGCCGCTGCGAGCGGCTGCGGTTCGAACGCGACCACGGCGCCTTCGGCGCCGACCGCGCGCCGCATCCAGTACGTGTAGCCGCCCTTGAACGCGCCGACGTCGATCGCAACGTCACCCGGACTGAGCACGCCGAGCATCCAGCGGATCTCGGCGGGGTCGACGCGGCGACGGTATCGCCTTGCGCGATGCTTCAGCTCGACCCTGGAAAGCCAAGCGGGCCGCCCCGATTGCTCGGGACGGCCCGCCTGTGGAATCACGGAACCGGATCTCAGGAGACCTGGACCACGTTCTCCGCTGCGGGGCCCTTCGTCCCCTGAACCAGATCGAACTCGACCTTCGCACCCTCGGCGAGGCTACGGAAGCCGTCCGCCTGAATGGCGCTGTGGTGGACGAAGCAATCCTTGCTGCCGTCCTCCGGGGTGATGAAGCCGAAGCCCTTCTGGTCGTTGAACCACTTCACGGTTCCTCTGGTACGCATGCGCGCTCCCTATGGTGTTGCGACTGTCGGAGCGCGGATGATCCGAACGTTCCGACCACATCGTATGCGCGGACCCCCCCGCGCGGGGCGGGCAGTCGGCACCTCGACGAGGTCGGCGATCTGCCCCAATGACAGTGACGCCGAATATCCTGTATGGAACAGGCGTGGGCCGCAAGTAACCCCCCCACTCTTCGAGCCCCTTGCCTTCCCGCGCGGACTCGACACTCTCCGTCTCATGATCGACGCGTTCATCGGCAAGACACCCGTCGTGCGCCTCGAGCGCATCGTCGAGCCGGGCACTGCCGAGGTATGGGTGAAGATCGAGGCGATGAACCCCGGGGGCTCCATCAAGGACCGCCCGGCGCTCGCCATGATCGTCGACGCGGAAAAACGCGGCCTCATCCGTCCCGGCGACACCATCGTGGAGCCGACGTCGGGCAACACTGGCATCGGGCTGGCGCAGGTGGCGTCCGCGCGAGGCTACAAGCTCATTCTCACGCTCCCGGCGCAGATGAGCCTGGAGCGGAAGCGCACGCTCACGGGGTACGGCGCCAAGCTGGTGCTCACCGACCCGGAGATGCGCATGATCGCGGCCATCGCGGAGGCCGAGAAGATCCGGGACGAGACGGGCGCGTTCATGCCGAACCAGTTCACGAACCCCGCCAACCCGCGCATGCACTACGAGACGACCGCGCCGGAGCTGTGGGAGGCGCTGGAGGGGCGCATCGACGCCTTCGTGTACGGGAGCGGTACGGGCGGGACGATCTCGGGCGTCGGGCGCTACTTGAAGGAGCGCCTGCCGAACGTGCTCGTGGTCGCGGTCGAGCCGGGCCGCAGCGCCGTCCTGCACGGCGAGCCGCGCGGACAGCACCAGTTCCAGGGGATGGGGCCGGGCTTCATCCCGAAGAACCTCGACCTCACCGTGGTCGACCGCCTCATGAAGGCGTGGGAGGAGGACGCGTTCCCCATCGCGCGCAGGCTGGCGCGCGAGGAAGGACTGTTTCTGGGGATGAGCAGCGGCGCGATCGTGTGGGCGGCCATGCAGGTCGCCAAGGAGCTCGGGCCCGGCCGCCGCGTCGCGTGCATCGCGCCCGACTCGGCGTCGCGGTATTTGAGCACTGCCTTGTTCGAGGGCGGCACCGACAACGCCGCGGGCGACGGCGCGGGCTGACAGGCGGCGTTCTAAGCCCGGTAGCGCCCCAGGTACTCGTCCAGCTCCACCTTCCGCCGCGTGGCGCTCGAGCTCATCGAGCGCACCTTGCCGTAGATCGCGCGCTCGGGCCAGCCCCGGTCGAAGCGTCCCAGCGTCCAGAAGATCCCCGAGTACGAGTTAGGGTCCCGCCCGTCGAGCGCGTAGCGGTTGTTGAGCTCGACCATGATGTCGAGCGCCTCACGCGGGTGCTCCGTCCACTCGAGGATCTTCTTCCCCCACAGCATGCGCAGATAGTTGTGGATGGTGCCGTCGCGCACCAGCTGGCGCTGCGCGGCGTTCCAGAGCTCATCGTGCGTCTCGGCGGCAGCGAACTGGTCCAGCGTGTAGACGTGCGGGCGCGCGTCGCTCGCGTGGTCCTCCAGCGTCGTCCGCGCCCAAGCCGGGAGCGTCTCGTAGCGATCGAAGTCGGGTACGCGCGTCGTGAAGGCGAAGCCGAGCTCGCGCCAGGTCACCAGCTGGTCCAGGAACGCTTCGGCAGCGTCGCCCATCCCCCACCACCCCCGCCGCGAACCGTCCGTCTTGGTCGACAGGCGGAGCGGCGTCCACCCCTCGGCGCCGGCGACGGCGTCGAACACCTCGTGGGCCGACACGTGACCGAAGTGCAGCCAGGGCGAGAGGCCGCTGGCAACGTCGGCGTCGGGATGGTTGCGCTCGTCGGCGTACCGGGGGAGCCCATGCTCGATGAAGCGATCGAGCGCACGGCGGGCCGCGGTGTGGCCGCCGCGCCATCCGTTCGGTACCACCGAGTGGTCGATCGGCAGGTCAGCCAGCGTGGACGCGTCGCCGAGCTGTTCCGGTGACGCCGGGGGCCACCGCTCCATGATCTCGCTCGCGACGCCCCGGAATGGAGCGACGCGCGACGATCCGGGCGGCTTCGCGGCAGGTCGATCCCCGAGGACTTCCGGGAGCACGCGTTGCAGCACGCGGCGGAACTGATGCGCGCTCACGAACGTGCGATCGACGCGCGCGAGCGGCAGGATCCCGTTGCCGTCGACAGCCTCGACGCGGCAAGTCTCGATGCGGGCCGCGGCCGTGAGCAGCCGCGGCGTGAAGAAGACCGGTGCGTCGTCGGTCACCAGCACGCACGCGCGCACCGCCAGAGCGTGCAGGAGCCCTCTGCAGGCCTCCGGCTTCGGCTCCAGATAAGGGAAATACCCGATCCCCGTCCCGGCGAGGGCTGCGGCATGCTCGAGCATGCCGTCGAGGATCGCCCGATGCAGCCGGTCGGACGCCCAGCGGTACCCGACGTTCAGCGGCTCGAAGATCAGGAGCGGCTTGCCGAGCCGGTCGGCGTGCTCGAGCGCATGGTCGAGGGCGTGACTCCACGCAAGCCGCCGGGCCGCGACCATCCAGTGGAGGACGTACTCACCGTCCGTTCGGACGGGACCTGAGTTCAGCGCCCTGACGCGCTCCGGGGGCGTCAAGCCAACCCTAGCCAGCGGCCGATGGCATATCCGCTAACGGCCACGGCAGAGGTCAGAACCGTGCCCCACGCCAGGTCCACGACGACCACGATGCCGGGGAAGTCGCGGAAGAGCGCGAACGCGGTGAGGTCGAACGTCGCGTAGGCGACGAAGCCGAGCAGGGCGCCCAAGGCCAGCGCCCTGAGCACCGAGTTCGCCTGGAGGGCCGGCAACACGGCGAAGACCAGGATGCCCACCAGAAAGACCGCGTAGAATGCGAGAGCCGCCGGCCACAGCACGTCCGTCCGCAGGAAGTGCCCGAGCTGGTCGCGGTAGAACCCCCGCGCGACCAGGCCCAGCCAGGTCAAGTCGATGGCGAAAAAGACGGCGGCCGTGAGACCGTAGAGCGCGAACAGCTTCATGACGTATGTGCTCCCTCTTGTGCTCCACCAGCGAAGCGGGCCGCCACCGCGTCGCGACGAAAGTCGAAGATGGCGTCGAGCTGAGGGCGGACGAACGAGTGCGCGAGAAGGCCAAGGGGACCGAGCGGCAGCTCGTACTCCACCACGTCGACCACCTCGACACCCCCAGGCACCTCGGCGAAGAAGTGGCGGTGGTACCACCGTCTGTAGGGGCCGCGCGTCATCTCGTCGGCGAACATCACGTTCGGCTCGCACTCGGCGATGCGCGTACGCCACCCCATCGGTATTCCTTGCCAGTGGAGCCGGTAGGTGATCTCGGTGCCGACGCGCATCCGCTCGTCGGTCGCGTCCACGATGTGGAACCGGAGCCAGGGCGGCGTGATGTGCTCCAGGTTCCACGGACTCTCGAAGAACGCGAACACGTCGTCGAGCGTGCCTGGCACCACCTGGCGGCGACGCAGCTCGTCGGCGGCGGATCGCATGGAGCTCACGCGACGGCCGTGAGAGGTTGGGCCGTGGCCGGTCGTGGAACTGCTCCCCCGACGCTCGCGATGCGGCCCATGTGCCTCGGAACTCGGTGGGAATTCGGCACCTTCACCCTCGGGGGGTCCAGGTCATGTACAAATGATGTCCAAGAACAGATCTGTGCCGAACACTCATGTCAAGAGATTATGCACTATTATATAGACAATCTTTTGACATCGATTGGACTTCGCGCTATCCTGATCGTATGGACGCCGACCTGGTTCCGAGACACCCGATTCGGGTGGTGGCCCGCCGCACCGGCCTGACGCCAGCGACCATCCGCGCTTGGGAGCGTCGCTACGGGGCGGTCGTCCCGGTACGGTCGGAAGGGGGGCAGCGCCTCTATACCGACCGTGACCTGTCGAGACTGGATACCCTCCGCCGGCTGACCGAGGCCGGGCGCTCGATCGGCGCGGTGGCGTCACTCTCGCTCGACGATGCCGCGGCGCTCCTCGCGGAGGACCGCGTTGCGACGCCCCCCGACGGACGGTTGACGATCGAGGCCCCCACGAGCACTTGGACGGACCAGGCTTACGCCCGACTCCGCAGATTAGACGACACAGGCCTCGAGCGCACTCTCCGCCGTTCGCTTGCCACCTTGGGAGTGCACAGCTTCCTCACGGGTGTCGCCGTTCCGCTCCTCCATCGCGTCGGGACCGGGTGGATGTCCAAGGAGGTCACCCTGGCACAAGAGCATCTGGCATCGGCGGTCGTGGATCGGGTGCTCGCCGACATCGCAGACGAGGCTGCGGTGAGCGAAGGTGCTCGCCGGCTCGTCGTGGCTACACTCCCGGGCGAACGCCACGCCCTCGGCGCCCGCCTCGTCGCAGCCTCCGCGTCGCTGTACGGTTGGCGGGTAAGCTACCTCGGCGCCGACCTGCCGCCTGGAGAAATCGCAGCCGCCGCCGCTGCGCTCGGCGCTGACGCGGTGGCGATCAGCCTCGTGGACAGCGACACTCTGGAATCCAGCCGGCATGAGCTGCGGACACTCCTCTCCGAGTTGGACCCGAGGGTGGGACTCCTGGTCGGTGGCAGAGCCTCGGAGTCGCTCGATGTCACCACGCTCCCCGGGGTGACGAGGATCCGCGAGCTGGAGGACCTGCGAGCGTACCTGGTCAGGAACGACTAGAGCGTTTTCGGCTGCCGCCGCCACCGTCGCGCGCGGGGGCCAGGTGAATCAGAGGTCTTCAACCGCCAACGGCTCAGGGTCATGAGCGGGCAACCAATTCTCCTCACGGGGGCGACAGGCTACATCGGCGGGCGGCTACTTCGCTCGCTCGAGGGCGACGGACATCGAGTGCGTTGCCTGGCTCGCCACCCGGACTTCCTTCGCAGCCGCACCGGGCCGAACACCGAGGTCGTGGGTGGGGACGTCCTCGACCCGTCGTCCCTGGCGCCCGCCATGAAGGGAGTCGACACGGCGTACTACCTCGTCCACTCCATGGCCTCGGCGCGCGGGTTCGAGGCGGAGGATCGCCGCGCGGCGCAAGCTTTCGGAGAAACCGCCGGAGCCGCGGGGGTGCGACGCATCATCTATGTGGGCGGCCTCGGCGACGAGACCGATCGACTCTCGCCGCACCTTCGCAGCCGGCATGAAGTGGGCGAGATCCTGCGCGCGAGCGGCGTCCCGGTCATCGAGCTCCGCGGATCCATCGTCATCGGATCGGGGAGTCTTTCGTTCGAGCTCATCCGTGCTCTCGTGGAGCGACTGCCGGTCATGATCGCGCCACGCTGGGTCTCCACGCCGGCTCAGCCGATCGGCATCAGCGATTTGCTCGAGTACCTCCGCGCGGCCGCCCAGCTGCCGCTCGAGGGCAGCCACACCTTCGAGATCGGCGGTGCCGACGTGACCACCTACGGCGGGCTGATGAGGGAGTATGCCCGCCAGCGAGGACTGCGCCGTTGGATTTTGCCGGTCCCCGTGCTCACACCTCGCTTGTCGAGCTTATGGCTCGGCCTCGTGACGCCGATCTATGCGCGTGTCGGACGCCAGCTCATCGACAGCATGCGACACCCGACCGTAGTCACCGACAGCCGCGCCCTCCAGGCCTTCGCCCTTAGACCCTGCGGCTATCAGGAAGCCATCGCTCGCGCGTTGAGGAACGAGGACGCGGAGCTCGCGTCGACGCGGTGGTCCGACGCTCTGTCGTCCGCAGGCGTAGCCCGATCCTGGTTCGGCGTTCGGTTCGGCCAAAGACTCGTCGACTCGCGGGTAACCGAAGTGCCGGTACCGCCGGACCGCGCGTTCCGACCGATCGAGCGTATCGGGGGACGGACGGGATGGTATGCGGCGGATTGGCTGTGGACGCTCCGCGGATTCCTCGACCTACTCGTGGGTGGGGCGGGCATGCGCCGGGGGAGGCGAGACCCTCATCGACTCCAGACGGGCGATGTCCTGGACTGCTGGCGTGTGGAGTCCATCGAACCGGGGCGACGGCTCCGCTTGGCGGCCGAGATGAAGCTGCCCGGGCGCGCATGGCTCGAGTTCGAGGTCGCGCCCTCGGCCGGGGGAGGATCGACCATTCGGCAAACGGCCGTCTTCGATCCGGTGGGGGTGCTCGGCCGAGCCTATTGGTATGCCGTGTACCCGCTCCATCAGATCGTTTTCGGCGGCATGCTGCGTGGGATCGCAAATAGCGCCGTCGCTGGCGACGCCAAGAGCGGCGTTGATGTCTAGCTATTGTATAAGTAAATCGTATACATTACATTGACATCGTTATCGGGGACGGCTTGTCGCCCGACACTCGCTGGGCGCACGGAAGGCGGCCTGCGGATCAGTCCCAAAACGACGCGGCGGGCCACGGCTCTCCGCACAACCCTCGAAGGAAGTGAAGAAGATGAGAACGCTCTACACTGCGGGAGTATTCGGGCTCGTCGCGGCTGCATTCGTCCAGGGCGCCGCAGCCCAATCCCAGACCACAGCGAAGCTCGCGCTGGAAGTGCGCGGCGTGGCGGTCGTCCCGACGTTCGACATCGCGGACGCGGCCGACATCGGGCCTGGCTTCGGCGCCGGGCTGGGCTACCGTGTAGCGGAGAAGGTCAGTCTGATGGCGGACTTCGACATGGGTATCCACCCCACCCCCACTCCCAATTTCGACATCAACACGCTCCACTACATGGCCAAGGTCGGATACGACGTGTTCGTGGGCGAACGGGTCACGGTCACGGCGAATCTCGGTGCGGGCGTCGTTCAGTTCGGCGGCGACCTTCCCGAGACCAAGAGCTACTTCGCGATCAACGCGGGAGCCAAGATCGCCGTCGCGCTGTCGGACGCCGTTGACCTGCTGATCAGCCCGCAGGGCGACATCGCGTTCACGAAGGAAGCCGAGTTGGGTACTACGAACGCCTGGGTCTGGCCTTTCGGCGCGGGGCTGCGATTCCGCTTCTAGACTCTGCGCGACCGACTTCGGGGCGCCAGCCGGCCGCGGTACGGTCGGCTGGCGCCGACGCGCCCGCCGACCCAACCCTCTTCGCGTAGCTTTCGCCATGGACTCCGGTCGTCGAAAGCATCTCGCCCTGGCCACGCTCGGTCTCGGAGCCTTGGGCCTCTCAGCCTACGCCTGGTGGACGGCGACCGCCCCGACGCAAGTCGCCACTGTCGCGCCCGAGCGACGGGAGATCGTCAGCACGATTGCCATCGTCGGGCGCGTGCGCGCACCGTCGCGAGCGGGCCTCGGTGTGTCGATCTCGGGCACGGTGGCCGAGGTGCGGGTCGATGTCGGCGACTCGGTCTCCCGCGAAGAGCTTCTGGTCGTCCTCGACGACACGGAAACCCGTGCCGCGGTCGCTGAGGCGGAGGCAGCCCTGGCTGCTCAGATCTCTTCGTCCGCCGGAGAAATCGAACAGGCTAGGCGCGACTCTGCCCAGTCTGCGCGCGACGCCGACCGCATGCGCTCGGTGTTCCGCGAAGGCGCGGTCACGCGGCAACGTCTCGAGCAGGAGGAACAACGGGCTGCTGACGCGGCGACCCGGCTTCGCGTGCTCCTGGCGACCGTGGGCGAGGAGCCGGCTTCGGTGGCGCGCTACCGGGCGGCTCGGGACGCGGCGGCGGCGCGGCTTTCTCTCACGCAGATACGCGCGCCCGGGCCGGGCGTGATCCTGCGCCGCGCCGTCGAGCCGGGAGACGCGGTCTCACCGGGGCGCGCCCTCGTCGACATCGCCTTCGCGGGCCCGACCGAGCTCATCGTCTACCCGGCTGAAGAGAACCTCGGCCAGCTCGTGCTCGGTGGGCGCGCGACCGTGTCCGCAGATGCCTACCCGGACAGCATCTTCGACGCCACCATCGTCCGGGTGGCCCCTGCCGTCGATCCGAGCCAAGGCACGGTCGAGGTTCGGCTCGCAGTCGACAGGCCGCCGGCCTTCTTGCGTCCGGACATGACGATCTCGGTGAATCTCGAGACCGGTCGACGGACCGATGCCTGGGTGGTGCCGGTCGAGGCGGTGCGGGGGCTCGGCACGTCCGCGCCGTGGATCGCAGTCGTCGAGGATGGCCGCGTAGCACGGCACGAGGTCGAGGTCGGGCTCGTGGCGGATGGCCTCGTGGAGCTGCGCTCGGGGCTTCCCCCCGAGGCGAGGGTCGTCACGGCGCCCGATGACATCGCCCCTGGTGAGCGCGCTCGAGACCCGGCGGTGTCACGGCGGTAGCATGCCCTTCCCGCTCTTTGTCGCGCTGCGCTACCTCAGGGACCAGCCGCTGCAGACCGGACTGATCCTCTCTGGGATCGGCGTGGGGGTCGCAGTCATCATCTTCCTCTCCGCGCTCATTACCGGACTCCAGCAGAGCATCATCGAACGCACGCTCGGTAGCCAGGCGCACGTCGTGGTGCGTCCACAGGAGGAGAGCCCCCGCGTGCATCCGGACGCGGGCGGGGCCCTCGTAAGTCCCTCGGTCGAGCAGCCGCCCCAGCGTGTGCGTCCGATCGACGGGTGGCCCGACCTGCGCGACGAGTTGGCGCGCCTGCCTGGTGTGAGCGGCGTGGCCCCCACCATCAACGGCCCGGCCATCGCGGCGCGCGGTGGAGGCTCGGTCGCGCTCGCGGTCCGCGGGATCGAGCCTGCGAGTTACCTCGCTATCGTCGACCTCGAGAGCCGCCTCGTCGACGGAGAGCTCGAGCTCACGGGCCTTCAGGCTGCGGTCGGAACCGAGCTCGCTCGCAAGTTGGGGATCGGGGTGGGCGGACGCATCCGCATCCAGACCACAGGGGAAAGGGGAGGCGTATACACCGTCGCGGCGATTTTCGACTTCAACTCCGTGTCCCTGAACGAGTCTCTCGTCTTCGTCTCCTTGAGGACGGCACAGACTCTTTTCGGCATCGAGGGAGGCGTTTCTGCGCTCGAGCTCGTGACCGAGGACATCTTCGCGGCGGAAGCGCTCGCTGCCCGCATCCGGGACCGGACGGGCCTCGATGCCCGCAGCTGGATGGAGCAGAACGGAGACCTTCTCGTCGGCCTGCGCTCTCAGAGCATGTCGAGCATCATGATCCAGGTCTTCGTCATCTTGGCCGTCGCCCTGGGCATTGCCAGTGTGCTCGCGGTGTCAGTCGTACAGAAGGCCCGCGAGGTGGGGATCCTGAGGGCGACTGGTACCCGTGCGGGCTCCATCACGCAGATCTTCCTCGTACAGGGTGCGCTCCTCGGGGCTGTTGGGTCCATCGCTGGAATCGCGCTCGGCACCGCGCTGGCCATGTTCTTCGCGTCGGTCGCACGAAATCCCGACGGCTCAGCGACGTTCCCGGTGGCGCTCACCGGATGGCTCTATGGCCGCTCCGTCATCATCGCGATGGGCGTCGGAGTGCTCGCGGCGGTTCTCCCGGCTCGGGACGCCAGCCGCATGGATCCGGCCACCGTGATTCGTAATGGGTGAGTCGGTGCCGGCCGGGGAAACCCCTGTGGTGCAGCTCCGGGGCGTGCGTAAGACGTACGGCGAACGAGTGGTCACCGAGGTGCTCAAGGGGATCGACCTGCAGATCGGCCCTCGGGACCTCAGCGCGCTGACCGGGCCATCGGGGTCGGGGAAGACGACGCTCCTCAACCTGGTCGGCCTGCTCGATCGCCCGACCTCTGGGACGGTCGAAATCGAGGGAACCGACGTCGGCGGGCTCGACGACGGGGATCGAACGGGACTCCGGGCGGCGAAGCTCGGCTTCGTGTTCCAGTTCCACCACCTCATGCCTGCCTTCACTGCGCTCGAGAACGTGGCGATGCCCTTGCTGGCGCGACACGGTCGCCCGGCCCCGTGGATCCGCGAGCGAGCCCTCGCACTCCTCGACGAGGTGGGCCTCGCCGAGCGCGCGCGGTACCGAGCCACCGATCTCTCGGGAGGTCAGGCTCAGCGCGTCGCCATCGCTCGCGCGTTGGTGGCGGAACCCGCGCTGGTGCTGGCCGATGAGCCGACGGGGAACCTCGACACGGAAACGAGTGCCCAGGTGGTGGAACTGCTCGAACGGATCAACGCGCGCCGCGGCACCGCGTTCTTGATCGTGACGCACGAGGCGTCGGTAGCCGAGAGGTGTCACCGGATCGTGCACATGGTGGACGGGCGCATCGACTCGGACCGGCGACGATGACTCCCAAGAGCGACTATCCCGCGACCAAGAAGACCGGGACCGTCCTCGGGTAAGACCGGCTCCTTTCCACCAAGACCTCACCGCTTCGATGGTGGTGCGTCGGGCTCTCGGCCCAGATGCCGCGCCCTGGTCACCTGGCGCGTCCTGAGTGAGGCCCTATCATTGCGCCCGTCCGAGTAGCGCCCCGAACACCGTCTCCGGAGGCAGCCTTGTCGAACGAGTACCCGTCAGGACTGGCAGGGCTGTGGCAGCGAACCGCCAAAGTAGAGCCGGGCGAGAGCCCCGCGGTCATCACGGCGTTCCTGCTCTACTTCTGCGTGATGAGCGGTTACTTCTCCGTGCGCCCGGTGCGGGAGACGGTCGGTACGATTCTCGGGCCCGAGCGCACCGCCGACCTCTTCGTGGTCACCTGGATCGCCTCGCTCGCCATCGTGCCGATCTACGGGATCCTGTGCGCGCGCTTCAAGCGGAGCGCCTTCCTCCCCTGGATCTACGGCTTCGTGGCGCTCTCGCTGGCGCTCATCGGTATCGTACTCGGCGCCTCGGAGTCGGTCGCCGCCGCGCAGTTCTTCTACGTATTCATCAGCGTGTTGAACCTGTTCGCCATCTCGGTGCTCTGGAGCTTCCTCCTCGAGCTCTTCGATTCCGGACAGGTGAAGCGACTCTTCGGCATCGTGGCTGCGGGCGGAACGGCCGGTGCGCTCGCCGGCCCCATGCTCACCGACCTCACCGTGCGCTTCATCGGCAACGACGGCGTGCTCTTCATGGGGGCGGGCCTTTTCGTGGGCGCGATCGTCTGCCAGCGCGTCCTGCTCGGCATCTGGAAGAAGACCGGTTGGAGCGGGGCGGCCGCCGCGGTCGGTGATCGGCCGATGGGCGGAAATCCCTTCGCAGGCTTCACGCTCATCCTGAAATCTCCCTACCTCATCGGCATCGCGGCGTTCGTGGTGCTCGCGGCGTCGGCCAACACCTTCCTGTACTTCGCGCAGCTGCGCGTGGTGTCGGAGACGTTCTCCGACCCCGAGGTGCGCACGCAGGTGTTCAGCAGAATCGACTACACCGTGCAGACGTTGACCATCATCATGCAGCTGCTCTTCACGGGGCGGATCGCGTCGAAGTGGGGGATCGGCTCGTTGCTCATGTTCGTGCCCCTGCTGCTCGTCGGCGGGTTCCTGCTGCTCGCGGCGCTCTACACGTTCCCCGTGCTCGTCGCCGTGATGATCACGCGCCGCGTCGGCGAGTACTCGTTCATCCGCCCCGGGCGCGAGATGCTCTTCAGCCGCCTCGACACCGAGACGAAGTACAAGGCCAAGAACGCGATCGACGTACCGGTCTACCGAGGCGGCGACGCGCTCATCGCGCAGTTGGACTCGAGGATGGAAGCCGCGGGGATGACGCCGGCGAACATCGCG